>CALGKA010000087.1 GCA_937927895.1 uncultured Granulosicoccaceae bacterium
CAAGCCCATCCTATTGTTGACACATAAAAAATAAGTACGTACCTTATCGATATGCTGAAGCTTGCAATAGATATCGGAGGTACGTTTACAGACGTAGTCGCAGAGACCGAGTCCGGGCTGTCGTCGATCAAGATATTGACCAGTTCGAACGCGCCGGAGACTGCGGCTCTGGCCGGCATGTCAACCCTGTTAGAGCGGCTATCTGCAGATTTTGGCCAGGTCGATAGTGTGGTACACGGAACTACGCTTGCCACTAATGCATTGATTGAACGTAAGGGTGCTAAAACTGCGCTGGTCACAACTGCCGGCTTTCGCGACGTGTTGGAGATGCGCAATGAAAAGCGTTTCGATCAATACGAACTCAATATCGAATTACCCATACCCCTGATACCAAGACCGCTACGGTTTGGTATACGGGAACGCACACTGGCGGATGGCAGCATCATGAGCGTTCCTGATGATGCTGAAATAGATTCCCTGTGCGAACAGATTTCGCAGCAAAATATTGAGTCAGTGGCGGTCGGGTTTTTACATGCCTATCGCAATGATACAAATGAACAGTACGTAGCATCACGAATACAAGACAAGCTTGGCGATAGTGTTACGATCTGCCAAAGCGCAGAAGTGGCCGGGGAGATTCGCGAGTTTGAACGCTTCTCAACGGTTTGTGCCAACGCTTATGTGCGTCCATTGATGACAAACTACTTAGGCCGTTTGGAAACAGAGCTCAGGCAGCGAGGTTTTCACGGCTCGTTTCTAATGATGCTGTCTGACGGTGCGCTAACCACGATAGAACTGGCCAAACGTTTTCCTATTCGATTGATAGAAGGCGGACCTGCCGGTGGCGTGAGCCTGGGCGCCCACGTTGCCAAAGAGTTGCAGTCTGATAAAACCTTATCTTTGGACATTGGCGGCACTACTGCGAAGATATGTTTCATCCAGAATGGTAAGCCCCAAACGACTCGTCAATTTGAAGTGGCCCGCTCATGGCGTGATATCAAAGGCTCAGGATTACCGGTTAAAGTACCCACGGTCGAGTTGGTTGAACTCGGTGCCGGGGGTGGCTCTATTGCGAGCGTTGATAGTTTAGGGCGCTTAAAAACCGGCCCGCAAAGCGCGGGTTCGTCACCCGGACCTGCGTGCTACAACCGTGGTGGTGAACACGCTACAGTCACTGATGCACATTTGGTGACTGGAGGTATTGCCGCCGAAGGGTTTGCAGACGGCATGATTGAGCTTGACCTCGAACGTGCAGCTTCGGCGCTAACAAGAGAGGTCGAAACGGTTCTTGGTCTTGACAATGTTGCAGAGGCTGCAGCTGGAGTTATCGAGCTTGCCAATGAGGCAATGGCTAATGCTGCACGGGTACATGGGATTGAGTTAGGGCTTGATGTATCCGGCTATGATTTACTGGTTTCCGGCGGTGGTGGTGGAATACACGCGGCACGCATTGCCGAGAAACTCGGTATCAATCGTATTATCGTTCCGGCACACGCGGGTGTTGGTTCAGCTGTCGGTTTCCTGCGATCACCTATAGCTTTCGAAACTGCGCTGTCAGTCATCGAATCGATTGATGCCATTGACTGTGAGGCTCTCGATAAACGGCTGCAAACCGCGTTGAACTATGTTCAAAAGATAGTCTCGCAAGCTGTTGAGCCGTCGAAGATATCGACAACAGTAATGGCTGAAATGCGCTACAAAGGTCAGGGCCTTGAACTACGTATACCATTGCAAGTCGATACAGGTCTGCAACAGGTGCTACAAAGCGCGCAACAACGATTTATTAAACAGTACAGCGTAATGTCAGGCTTTACTTTGCCGGACGTTGATATTGAGTTGGTGTCTTTGAGTGTTGCAGCAACAGAGAATGACCGCACTGGCTCAGCGGAAAATTCATATCCAAAGCCAGGTCCGGATATAACTCAACAGGATGCCTCAATAGACACAAAAGTTGTTGCAGACAACTCGACACGACAGGTTTACGACCAACAGAAAAAAATATTTCAAACATCGACGGTTGTTCCACGATCAACACTTAACGGCAGTACTTTAGTCGGCCCTGCTGTCGTTACTGAAACACAAACCACTACACTTGTACCCGCGCCATGGACGGTTCAACAATCGCTGCAGGGCCACTTGATACTGGAGCGGGAAGCCTGGTGAATACCGCTACTTCTTTAACATTAAACACAAAGCCAACTCTTGATTATGTGGCCAGAAATGTTTTGTGGAATCGCTTGATATCGGTATGTGAAGAGCAGGCTAATGCATTAATGCGTGCAGCATTTGGTGCTATCGTGCGTGAGGCCGGTGATTTATCGGCAGGTATTTTTAATGCCGAAGGACAGATGTTGGCTCAAGCGGTGACCGGCACACCGGGTCATGTGAATACCATGGCGGCATCGGTGAATGCGATGCTTAAGATCGTGCCTTCGTCAACGCTTGCCAATGGTGATGTATTGGTGACCAATGATCCGTGGCTCGGTGCCGGTCACGTATTTGATTTTGTTGTCGTCACCCCGGTTTTCATCGACGACAAAATTGTTGCCTACCTTGCATCAACCAGTCACATCGTTGATGTCGGCGGGCTAGGGTGGTCGGCGGAAGGACGATCTGTCTATGAAGAGGGCGTTACTATTCCGGTTATGCATTTGCGTAAGCGCGATACAATCAATGAAGATTTACTGAACATCGTAACTGCTAATTCGCGAGTTCCGCATGAGGCGCGCGGCGATATTTTATCATTACTCAGTTCCAACGATACTGGTGCCAGGCGATTACAAGACTTGATGCAAGAGTACTCTCTTTTGGATCTGTGCGAGTTGTCTGCTTTTATTTTCGAGCGCTCGGAACAAGGTACCAAAGCCGCTTTGCAAAATGCACCCAACGGTGAGTACCACAGTGAATTGTCGCTTGATGGTTATGATAGCCCGATAAAATTGTGCGCATGCATGCGTATTTTTGATGAACATATTGAAGTTGATCTGGCCGGGTCATCACCTGCTATTGCGCGCGGCATCAACTGTCCATTGAACTATTCTGCCGCCTATGCAGCATTTGGTATACGCGCGCTTTTAACACCTCAGGTACCCAACAATCAAGCATCGTTGAATGCTATTCGCATCACTGCACCACCCGGACTAGTCGTCAGTGCGGAGCGACCTGCGCCTGTGTCGGCTCGTCATGTTATAGGGCAGGCTTTACCCGATCTGATGTTTGGCTGTCTTGAAAAGGCACTGCCAGATCAGGTACTGGCTGAAAGCGCTGGCGCACTGTGGACATTGTCGCTATCCGGTACAGGGGATAATCCATTTACGTCTTTAAATGTTGTGCTCGGTGGTATGGGTGCTCGCCCGACAGTAGACGGATTATCTGCAACAGCTTTTCCATCCGGGGTGGGTGCGGTACCGGTAGAAGCAGCTGAGGTGGCGGCGCCACTTATTTATCATTCCAAAGAATTTATCGCAGACTCCGGCGGTGCAGGCAAGTATCGTGGTGGTTTGTCACAGCGTTTAGAGGTTGGCTCGCGTTCGGGTCAAGAGTTGAGCCTGTCTGCGGCCGCATTTGAACGCTTGAACGAAGGCCCGGCCGGCAGGCAGGGTGGGCACAGAGGCGCTGCAGGCAAGGTTTATTTGTCAGACGGCACACGTATAGAACACAAAGGTATTCATAGAATTCCGGCAGGTGAGACTTTGGTTTTACAAACGCCGGGTGGTGGTGGGTTTGGTGATCCTCTCCATCGCGACAGATCAAAAGTAAAGCACGATCTGGCACACGGTCTGATCTCTGATGAGGCAGCTGAACACACCTATCACCTTTCAAATAACGGTAGCGAGGATTAATACAAATGAAATTGATGAAGACTTTTATCTCTGTTGCGGCTGCAATGTGTTTTGCTAACACAGCAGCCTACGCTGAGACCAAGTGGGATTTAAGCACGGCATGGGGTGCGAATAATTTTCATGCACAGAGTGCAATTAAATTTGCCGACGCCGTGCGCGAAAAAACCGATGGGTCGGTTGATATCACCGTTCACCTATCAGGTGAAATCGGCGTGAAGATAACGGAGAAACTCTCAGCCGTTGAAAACGGCATTGTACAAATGGCCGACATGCTGTTGTTTTTGCAAGCTGGTGAAGCGCCGTTTCTGGGTGTTGATACACTGCCGTATTTGATTCAGGGCCAGGATGAGATGAAAACCTGGCTTGAAGTAGCCGGCCCCAAGTACGACGAGATTTTTGCCTCTCACAACCAGAAAGTGTTGTATTACGTGCCGTGGCCATCGCCCGGTATATACACAAAAGATGCAGTAGTCAGTGCAGAAGATATTGAAGGGCAGCGTATTCGCGCCTTTAACGCCACATCGTTTGAGTTTTTAACCAAGCTCGGTGCAGCGCCGGTAGAGCTACCATTCGGTGAACTGGCGGCAGCAGTCGCAGCGGGTACTGTTGACGGTGCAGCAACGTCAACATCCACTGGTGTTAATTCAAAACTGTATCAATTCACCGGGCACTTTAACCCGCTGAACTGGTCGACTTCACCTGATGCGGTCACGGTTAATCTAGATGCGTGGAATGCACTCAGTGGTGAAGAGCGCAGCACCATTGAGTCGCTTGCTGATGAAATGGAAGCCGGGTTCTGGACTGTTTCTGCAGATGAAGACAGTTCTAAAATGAAAGTACTCGAAGAAAACGGCATGACTGTTTCTATGGCTGATGACAGCTTAAAGAGTAAAATGGCAGAGGCAGGTAAAGCCATGTGGGAAGCGTTCTATGCGGATGTACCCGATGCCAAAGAAGTGGTAGACGCCTACACCGCAAAAGTCGGCAAGAAGTAGTGTCGTGTGTTATGGGCTTTGCAAGCACAGTGTGTTAAATCACGGTGCTTAGCTCAACCCGTGTTCTACATTGGATAGACAGGCTGTCACGATTCGCCGAATCTGTGGCAGTGCTGTTTATCTTTGGCTATTGTGTGTTGATGCTTGCAGAAGTATTTGCCAGATCGCAGGCGCAGAGTTTTTCCTTTTCATGGGAGTACAGTCAATATGCAATGGCGGCCATTTTTGCATTAGCATCCGGCCCCGCAATCCGTACCGGTGTGCATGTGCGCATCGGTGCAATTAGCGAGTATTTGCCTGCCACTGCAGCCCGATGGATGGACATTGTTGCAAGTGTAGTAGCGCTTGTTATTGTTTCAATGATTGTCTGGGCCATGTGGGAGAAAGTTGGTCGTTCGTTTGATCGCAACATTCTCGCGACCACAGTCACTAAAACACCCTTATGGATCCCGCAGGTTTTTGTGCTGTGGGGTTTTATGCAGTTGTGGCTCGATATTGCCGCACGTCTGTACCGACGATACAAACAAGTCCCCTATGAGTGGATTGGTATGGACGCCGAGGTGCGCGATGTTTGATATCGCCATCGTGACAGCACTGCTGTTTGTTGCCTTGCTTGCAGGGTCTGTATGGATTGGTCTTTCGTTGTTTGCGACAGGCTTTACCCTGCTGTCGATTTTTAAACCCAATATTCCGATGGATATCTTCTCGAGTGGCCTTATATGGGGCTCGATGATTCCCAAACCCTTATTGTCATTGCCGCTTTTTATTTTAATGAGTGAAGTGTTGGTCACAGCCGGACTCGGTCGTTCGTTGTTCAGCGGTTTATCTCCCTGGCTCGGTCGCCTTCCAGGAGGGCTACTGCATATTAATGTTGTGGGCTCTACATTGTTTGCAGCAGTGTCGGGATCATCAGCTGCTACGACTGCCATTGTCGGTAAGGTCAGTCTCCCCGAACTGGAAGCACGGGGCTATGACAGACAGTTGGCCATGGGTTCACTTGCCGGTGCCGGTACGCTGGGCTTTCTTATACCACCATCTATAATCATGATTATCTACGGTGTGATTGCCGAGCAGTCTATTCTTGAACTGTTTGTAGCCGGTGTCATTCCGGGCTTGTTATTAGCCCTGTTGTACATGTTATATATCGCTTTGCATCAGCACTTTAGCGGCACTCAACCAGTCGTCGCTAAACCAACATGGGGTGAGCGCTTACAGTCAATCAAAGATATCGGACCAATAGCGTTTTTGATCGTCGGTATTATGGGTTCTCTGTACATGGGTCTTGCCAGTGTCAGTGAACTGGCCGCGATGGGTGTGCTCGGCGCGGTACTTATTTCCATTGTCATGGGGCGCTTTAGTTTTACAGCACTGATTCGAGCGGGTAGGCGAGCGGTGCGAACCTCGGCCATGATAGGGTTAATTATTATCGGTGCGGCATTGCTTAATGCCGCTTTCGGATTTTTAGGCATTCCTAAAGCCGTCGCAACACTCATAGCCGGATGGCAGTTATCGCCGTTTGTTTTAATCTTTGTGCTACTGATTTTCTATGCAGTGCTGGGAATGTTTTTAGATGGCACATCGATCATTGTGATGACACTGCCAATTACATTGCCGCTGGTGACCAGTGCTGGCTATGACCCTATATGGTTTGGTATTTTTGTCGTCGTCGCTGTAGAGATAAGTCAGATAACACCACCAATCGGATTTAATCTGTTTGTTATTCAATCACAGACAGCAGAAAGTATTGCCACTATTGCAAAGGCTGCATTGCCCTTCTTTTTTATTCTTTTGGCATTTGCTTTGTTACTGGCGGTTTTTCCGGATATCGCGCTTTGGTTACCGAGAACATTAGGATGAGCGCATTATATAAACAAGTCTGTGACCAGGTGTTGCAGCAAATTTCTGAAGGTGTGCGCAAAGTGGGTGACCGCCTGCCACCAGAATCAGAGTTTGCAGATGAAATAGGCGTCAGTCGCTCTACCGTTAGAATGGCGTTTACCGAGCTTGAGTCAATTGGAGTACTGCGCAGGCGTAAGCGGGCTGGCACAGAGATTATTGCGGCAATTCCGCAGCCGAAGTTTCATATGTCGACGGCCAGCATCCATGAGTTGCTCAGTATCGGCCATGATGCAGAGTTTCATATTAGCGATATAAAAACCCTGCCGACCAAAGATGTAGATGCCTTAGACGGTTATCACAGTGAGACCGATCATTGGTTGGCAGTCTTCGGTTCGCGAACCATGAAAGACGAGGCGACGCCCTTTTGTATCAATCAGGTTTATGTGCCAGCGCGTTTTGCAGGCATAGAGCCGCTCTTGAAGTCATCGACAAATTTATCTGTATTTCAAGCGATTGAACAGGCCTTTGAAGTTTCTGTGAGTCGGGTGACACAGTTGACCAGTATTGTTCCATGCCCCGAGGGAGATGCTCAAGTTATGGGGTTGGAGGCGGGTACTTCTGTACTGCAAATTGATGCAACACTGTATGTACAGAATGATACGGTGATGGAAGTTTCGGTCGCCAGATTCGACCCGTCACGATTTAGTATGTACACCGATGTTTCTATTCAGTAGGTTCTGAGTTGATGGAGTCAATAGGTAGTTTTGCCCCGTGCAACTCTTCCGCATATTCTCGATAGCGCTGATCAGCTTAATTTTTACATGCTAATGCTGATCTTTCGTGGGTGGAACGTGGCCGAAGTACTTGAATGGTAGGCTCGCCACCTGCAACAAGCTGTTGCATTGCTTGTTGCCTTTAAGCACGGCTCAGTAGATTCGCAGTGTAGGAAACAATCTTCTGGATGGATCTGCCGGAATAAATTCATCCAGGTCAATTGGCTTTGCATACTGCTCTGTCGGAGGACTTTGCAGTGAGTTTAGATCTCCTTCCAATAGGGTTCCGGTCAGTGTTCCATCTGCTTCTAATTGCAAGCGGTAATATAAGCCATTCCATGCATCAATACCGAATTCAGAAGGGGTTTTTCGGATGAAGAGTAACTGATATTCCAGATCAGTAAGATCATCGCCTGTAACTTGTGAACGAAGGTCGTACGGGTAACTCAAGTAGCAAAACCACTCGTTTTCACCTTCGATACAACGAAATGGCCTCATTGATAAAAAGTGTTCGGTAAATTGGTCTGTATCCAGATTGACTGTTACAGCAGTAGTACCATTATTATTGTCAGTAAAAACTACTTCACCGATTTTCGTTTCTTGTTGTTGGGAATCTATAAGGTAGATGCCTGCAATATCAGGAAACGCTGCAGTAGCTATCCGACACAAAAATAATGTAGAAAAAATGAAGATAGATAGTTTCATGTTCTTTCAGTTACCATTCCTGAGTTGCTTTAACCCTATCAGCTCGAAAAAAGTAAATCGATAGATAAATAACAAAGATTATCATATATTTTGGTGTGTGATATTGTCACAAACTTACTATTTATGAGCTGCTGTTTATCGAGAGCTTTTGCCTGACATGGTTTTTTTCAGGCGCGTAAAAAAGTCGGTGCTTTTGTAAAATTTTTAAATTAAGTCGCTGAAACAGGAAACAGTAGTTGATTGAACTTCACTGGCAGTATCTCATGGCCTGGCCTCGTAAACGTAAGTCCACAAATCAGTCACTGTGCCGCCATTAAGCGCGCGTTATACCCCCGGTAAAGATTGTACGCTTTAGCGAGAATTGGTGCTGTAGGCTTGCTTTACCTCTTCATCTAAAACACATTCCACTTAGTTGCGCGTACCAGTGCCTCAAGTGCTGCAGTGCCTGCGTGTGAGTTTCCGTTCTCATTTAAACACGGTGACCACACAGCTACTGCACCCACATCTGGAACAACCGCAACAATTCCTCCACCCACTCCACTTTTACCTGGTAAGCCCACACGGTGGGCAAAGTCGCCCGATGCATCATAGTGGCCGCATAGCATCATCATGGCATTAAGTCGGCGTGCGCGTTCTTCATCAACAATGCATTGCCGTGTTAATGGGTCTGTACCGTTGTTTGCTAAAAAGAGCGCGCTGCGTGCGAGCTGTTCGCAACTCATTGCAATAGCACACTGTTGACAATAAGCATCGAGTACATCGCTAACAGTGCATTCAAGGTTCCCAAAGCTCTTCATGAAATGCGCAAGGCTTGCGTTGCGGTGAGCCGTGTTGCGTTCGGATTCGGCTACTGTTTTATCGATCGCTATAGATTCGTTGTCAGCTAAGCGCTGAACTAGTGACAACAGTTGGGTAACAGTGTCGGTGGCTGTTTGCTCACCAAGTAGCATATCTGTAACCACTAATGCACCAGCGTTGATTAACGGGTTACGTGGAATACCGTTCTCTTTTTCCAGCTGTACAATTGAGTTAAATGCATTGCCCGATGGTTCTCGTCCCACTCGATCCCAAATATTATTATTGTGCACATTCAGTGCTGCGGTCAGTGCAAATAGCTTAGAGATACTCTGTATGGAAAAAGCTTCTTGCGCATCTCCAAACGAGGCTTTTTCTCCACTGATTGAAATGATGGCTGCACCGAATTTGCCTGGCGGTACCTGAGCCAACGCGGGAATATAATTGGCTACTTTGCCAACACCAATTTCATGTTGAACTGAATGACAGGCTGATTCTAATTGTGTCTGCAGGGAGGGCATATATAGGCGACTTCATTAGGAAACTGATTGGCTACTTTACTACTATTTTGAACACATTAGTTTCTATAAATTGACGTTCATATTGCAGGCTTGATAGTCAACATTTCTGTTCAAATTACGATAGCAAATTCCCTGTCGCCTGCTTTTCGGTGCTGTTTTAAGGATCACGCCAAGCAATAGTTAAATAGTAGAATCCAGTAGGTGAATTCAGGCAACGTTGTGTGATCGCTTGAAAATTCTCTGTATAGTATTAAAACCTTGAATCCAAAGATCGCGGGTTTCGCTAAAAAGCCTTAGAACAGAAAAAAGTTGTCGCCATGAACGAACGCGTAGTTAATTTACACAGTGAGTTGATCTACTCCGTGGAGACGCCAACCACCATTTTGTTGCAGGTAGCCGCCATGCACACCGCCAGGCAGTTCATCACAGATGAATTGCTAACTGTCATGCCTTCAACTCCAGTGGACTATTTACAGACAGGACCACTAGGTAATCGACCCAGCAGGCTACGTTTGCAGCCCGGCTTCACTACTATTCATTATTCTTCAACCGCTACGCTTGCGCCAAAGCAAGCCGCTAATGCCGATCTATGCGAACTGGATTACACAGAGCTCCCGGCAGACGTGTTGACCTACTTACATCCGAGTCGATATTGTGAATCTGACAAGCTCGGAAAATTTGCAGTCGATACCTTTGGCAACCTGGAACGTGGTTTCGACCGCGTAAGCAAAATTACAGACTGGGTCTACCACAGCTTGGCATATTCACCTGGAAGCACAGGCCCCAGTACGACCGCCTGCGATGTATTGTTACAGCGCGCTGGCGTCTGCCGTGATTTCGCACATGTGGCAATCGCACTTTGCCGATCACTAGGCATACCCGCTCGATATGTATCGGGCTATGCGGTCAATTTAGAACCACCAGATTTTCACGGTTTTTTCGAAGCCTTTTTAGGTGGAGACTGGATCCTCTTTGATGCTACCAAGCTCGCGCCCGTGAGTGGTTTCGTGCGCATTGGTGCTGGTCGCGATGCGGCAGACGTAGCGTTCGCAACACTAATTGGGCAAGCAACGCTCACATCTATTACCGTACAGGCGATTGATCCTGAGCAGCCTCAGGATGGGCTTCACAGCGAAGTGATATCTACTGCGTAATTAGTTCTCTGTATCAATTGTGATCGTGTCTCAATTCAGGTCTTGCGTCCATCTTTCCAGTTCGTTTTGCATCATCTAAGAAATATAGTGTTGGACATCACTCTCTGAGACTCCCAAAATGCTTGTATAGCGATGCACTCTTTGCGCATTACACTTTTTGGAAGACAATATGCAGAATCTAACACCCGCAGGGGAGGGCCTCGTAAGCGACATTTCAGGTCGCTACAATCTCAGTCGCGATGCTGTTGTACATATGCTGGTGGCGGTAAACAATGGTGGCGGAACAATGGCCCAGTTTAACTGTCCTGAATTGGGTGGCTCGGGTCAGTGGATGCGTGGTGGCATGACCATGGTGGGTGATATGTTTAACCATGGGTTAAAAACAACAGTTGACAATCTATGCTCAGAGTTGTCAAGAGCCCTCGCAGACACACAGGTTTTTCCGGCCATTCCATCCGGTTCACCTGACAGTAATCAGTGGTGGCCTAGTGATTGCGGCAGCCCGCTTAGCAGTGGCGCACAAAATAATACTAAGTATGCAGTGTTTCCGGGTAAGTTAGCCGTGCAGCTGAATGGCCAGGTAACGGTATACGACACTCTTAACCATAATATTGGCGGCGTTAGTCAACAGCAAGGTGGCAATACCTCGTTAACTTTTTCCAGTCAGTTCGGCACTATTTCAGTTGATCAGTTGCCGATACTTTCAGGCGCTGCAATGGCGGCTCCCGAGATCGTAAATACAAATTTTATTGATCAAACGGTTTCTCACGGCATGCAACCTGATCAAAATCAATCAGATGTGCAGTGGAATATTTCAGAGACAAATACTGAATCTTCAGATGAAATTATTGGATTGATCGAAAAGCTAGCAAAGCTTCGTGACGCCGGTGCAATCACTGACACAGATTTTGATGCAAAGAAAAAAGAACTGCTTGCACGCCTGTGAGATCAAACAAAGGTCTGCTCAGTACGCTAGGCGCTCAAGCTTGAGCGCCTGGAGCTACTCTATTGACTGATTGAACTACTAGCCGGGTAATTTTTTACTAACTTTATAAATGCCGTTACCGTTACTAAAATCTGCTTTATGTAAATGATCTTACAAATCGTAAGTCTGCAGTGTATGGAAAGTCGGCATTAGCAGGCATCGGACCGAGCGATGCATTTTCATTTGCATCAGTAGCTTTAAACGTTGCGCCGGTTTTATTATCGTGCCGCACAGTGTTTGATGGAAACGGCGTGTGATGATCCGCATCAAAACGAGCCAGCCGACGAGTCTCTGCTACGTTGGCATTAACCGGCACATCGTCGTGACTTCTGCCACCTGGGTGCGCTGCATGATAAGTGCAACCGCCTAAGCTGCGTTTGTGCATCGTATCGATTACATCAAAAACCAAAGGCACATCGACGGGTAGGTCAGGGTGTAAGCAGGAAGGCGGTTGCCACGCTCTAAATCGCACCCCAACTACATACTCTCCGGGTGCACCAGTGGGGGTCAGTGCCAATATTCTTCGGTTACACGCTATCTGATAGCGCTCGTCATTTAGGCCCGTCACCTTCAATTGAAGGCGTTCCATTGATGAGTCTACAAAACGTGACATGCCACCGCCAGATGCCTCTTCACCCAATACATGCCAAGGCTCAATAGCAGATCTTAATTCAAGCGTAATATCGCCCACGGTGCGAGTGCCGTAGACTGGGAGCCTGAATTCCCAAAAGGCGTCTAGCCAGTGTTGTCCAAAATCTATATCGTGTAAACGGAGATCATCAATTACTGAGGTGATGTCCTGGTGAAGGTAGTATGGCAGCATAAATCGATCATGTAGCTGGGTGCCCCAACGCCTTAATGGCGCTCTGTAGGGGTGATCCCAAAAACGGCTTATCAGGCTGCGCAGCAGTAACCCTTGGGCAATACTCATACGCGGGTGCGGTGGCATTTCGAAGGCCCGAAACTCCACCAGGCCTTGACGGCCGGCGGGACCATCTGGTGAATAAAGCTTGTCTATGCAAATTTCGGCACGGTGGGTATTGCCGGTTACATCTATAAGTAAATGGCGTAACAGTCGATCAACTAACCAAGGCTCTGGTACATCACCATTAGGGATACGAGACAGCGCCATTTCAAGTTCGTACAAGGTGTCTGAGCGGGCTTCATCTACTCGTGGAGCCTGGCTGGTCGGACCAACAAACATTCCAGAAAACAAATAAGACAAGCTGGGATGGTGCTGCCAGAAGGTGATAATACTGGCAAGTAAATCCGGGCGTCGCAAGAACGGACTATCTGCCGGTGTTGGCCCACCAAAGGTAATGTGATTGCCACCACCTGTGCCGGTGTGGCGTCCATCGACCATAAACTTTTCGGCCCCCAGTCTTACTGACTTTGCTAGTTTATAAATGCTTTCAGTTTGCTCTACTAGCTCATCGAATGAATCGACAGGGTGAACATTGACCTCTACAACACCTGGATCAGGGGTGATGCGAAATGACTTCAGGCGACTATCTCGCGGCGGTTCATAGCCTTCTATAATTACGGCTACCTTCGCTTCACTTGCAGCAAGTTCAATTGCGTTTATCACTTCTATAAAAGCATCAGCGCTTCGCACTGGTGGCAGAAACACATATATTTCATCATCACGCCATTCAATACAAAGTGAAGAACGAATTGGATGAGGCAACGGCGCTGTCAGTGGCTGCTGTGATGCCTTTGCCGCACTCGAGCTCTCAGGCAAACGCTGCTGCTGTTCGAATCCATCTTCTGGGTAGGCTAGCAGCGCTTCTTCATCATCAGCGGTGATAGACTCCAAAGGCAAACGTAAACCAATCGGTGAATCACCAGGCATTAAAAATACATGTTCGCGGCGCAATGGCCACACACTGCTGCGCCAACCGCCTACCGTTCGACGTAATGGCAACATCCAACCGACTGGTTCGTCTAACCCTTTGCTTAGTCGGTCAACAAGATTACGCCTTGAGCGGCTATCTTTGAGTTTTAGATCGGTAAGCTCCGAGTCTTCAGGCAATAGGCTTTCGAGTTGTAGGTGATAAAGAGGATCTTCAAAACACTCATGCAAGCACTGTGGCTGAATGCCCAAAGTGCTGGTTAGTAGTTTGGAAAACTGGCTTGCTTGATCACGGGTATATTTATTGCCGTTGCCAGGCAAGGTTACCCGACTGTCGTCGTGCCACATTGCCGCACCATCGGTTCGCCAATAACAAGTTAATGCCCAGCGTGGTGTCGGTTCACCCGGGTACCACTTGCCCTGCGCAAACAGTGGCAGGCCACCTGGTGCAAAATGTTCTCGCATCTTGACCATCAGTTGATTCGATAACTCTAGCTTTTCGTCGCCTAACGCTTCTACATTCCACTGAGGTGACTCCATATCATCAATAGAGACAAAGGTCGGCTCACCACCCATAGTGAGCCTGACATCTTGAGCCTGGAGCCTTGCGTCTATCTGTGCACCTAACTTAAGAATATTGTCCCAATCGGTCTCTGTGTAGGGTTTGGTTATGCGAACTTTTTCATCGATACGTGTGACGGTATTGCTGAACTTAAAGTCAGAAGCCTCATTGCTTGCTCCACCAGAGATTGCTGCAGCACTTACAGGCTGCGGAGTACAAGCCAAAGGTATATGGCCTTCTCCTGCAAAGAGTCCCGAAGTAGGGTCCATACCCACCCAGCCAGCACCTGGGAGGTAGACTTCGGCCCAGGCATGTAAATCTGTGAAGTCAGCGTCTGGACCTGACGGTCCATCGAGTGACTTTTCATCGGCAGTCAGTTGCACTAGATAGCCAGACACAAAGCGCGACGCCAAGCCGCAGTTACGAAGTATTTCTACTAACAACCAACCGCTATCGCGACATGAGCCACTGCCAAGCGTTAAGGTTTCAAGGCTGGTCTGTACCCCGGGTTCCATACGTACCTGGTATTCAATATCGCGCTCTAGAGACTGATTTACAGCTACTAACCAGTCTATTATTGGTAGCTCATCGGCAGGGCGATTTTTACTTAGCCATTCACTTACTGCTTTGTTGTCTTTTTCATGCTCAAGATAAGGCTGTAATTCTGCCTTAGTGGTTTTGTTGTATTTGAACGGGTAATTCTCTGCGTAGTCTTCAACAAAAAAGTCAAACGGATTAATCACTGTTAAGTCGGCAATTAGCTCAACTTCTATTTTTAGAACCGTTGTTGGTTCGGGAAAAACTAGACGAGCCAGGTAGTTTCCGAATGGGTCTTGCTGCCAATTAATAAAATGTGTGTCTGGTGTTATTTTGAGCGTATAGGATTCTATAAGCGTTCTACAGTGAGCGGCAGGCTTTAACCGCACAACATGCGCGCCTAGAGTTGTGGGCTTATCGTAGTGATATTCTGTGTTGTGATTCAGTGCGACACGAATACCCATTTTTAATTAATTCCTTCTTCTGGCGGGAAGTACCGCGATGCAATTTCACCGCTTATACTTATTAATTCAATTTGCAATTGATCTAAAAACTCATGCAACTGCTGTTTGTTTTTTGCAAGCGATGCAATATTGGCATCTCTGACTGTATCAATTAGCTTGACCAGTTGCGGTATGGCGCTCGGGTTATGAACGTTGTTATTGTTTTGTTCAATTAATTCAATGCAATGAGTTAATTCTGACAGGCAAAAATGAAAAGCATGCGGCAATTGGTTGTCCTGCAAAAGAAACGACAGGGTGTCAGCCCCATTAACAGGTTGCTTTACATGTTTCATATACATTTGAAAAGCTGATAATGAACGCAAAACAGACACCCACTGAAGGTTCTCAAATGGCATTAGGTCACTTTGGCTGTCTACAGGCAGTAGGTTTGCTGCTTGTACGTCTAATATTCGTGTGGTCATGTCAGCGCGCTCAAGCATGCCGCCAGCGCGCAAAAATAAATAGCCGGTATCACGGCTTATAGTGCTAGACATCGCACCTGAAATAGCCAATGACTGAAGTTCAAAATATTTTAATAAAGTTTGTCGGCTATTGGTGCTTAAGTTTGGAGTGGCACGTGCTCTTCCTTGATTGATTAAACTTTTAATTGCCTCGTATAGATCGGTAGACATACAATCGCGCGTTGAACGCAAGTTAGCGTTGATCACTTCTAAGTTGCATGCCAGAGACCCCGGGTTCTTTTTCTCACTGATAAGAAAATTACACACACTGGTTTCATCT
This sequence comes from uncultured Granulosicoccaceae bacterium, assembly GCA_937927895.1. Taxonomy (GTDB): domain Bacteria; phylum Pseudomonadota; class Gammaproteobacteria; order Granulosicoccales; family Granulosicoccaceae. Next base: position 15,805 of record CALGKA010000087.1, read on the forward strand.
GATGAACTGCCAAGTTCGGCGAACTCTTTGTCACCGCCTGTGATCGATACCAGTGGCGACCAAGATGCTGCTGAATCTGCTGTTGGAAGGTCCATTAACAAGTTCGCATGAATACGAATCAAGCGAGAAGTATTTTCAACGCGTTGTAGATAACGGTTTAACCAAAATAGGTTGCTGGCAACTCTAGCAAGCATTTAGTTCTGCTCCGTGCCGTTGTCTGAAGCGTGTGATTGCCCACCTGAATGCGATTGAGACTGCGACTGCGCTAAGGTCTTGTGCGTATCATTTTTCGGTGATTCAGAGGCGGCGTGAGTAGTTTGCACAACCCATGTGTCTTTGCTTCCACCTCCCTGTGATGAATTAACAATTAACGAGCCTTCAACCAACGCTACGCGAGTTAGGCCGCCTGTTGTGACGGTTGTAACGTCTGACTGCAAAATGAACGGGCGTAGATCAACATGCCTTGGTACGAGTTCTTCATTGACTAATGTGGGGGAGGTAGATATTGCGAGTGTCGGTTGCGCTACATAATTTCGTGGATCAGCTAGTATATTTTTACGCGTCTCTTTGCGTTCGTCCTCTGTGCTGTGTGGCCCGATTAATAGGCCGTAGCCACCGGATTCATTGGCAGGTTTTACCACCAGTTTTTCTATGTTGTTCAATACATATTCGCGTTGCTCGTCATTTTCGCAGCGGTAAGTAGGCACGTTATCGATAAGTGGTTCTTCGTTAAGATAGTAACGGATGATATCTGGCACGTAGGAGTAGATGACTTTGTCATCTGCAACACCTGCTCCTGGCGCATTGGCTATGGCAACGTTTCCTGCACGCCAAGCGCGCATTAAGCCACTTACGCCTAATGTAGACTTTGGGTTAAAGCACTCAGGATCAAGAAATTCGTCATCAATGCGGCGGTAAATAACATCTACTTTTTTGAGGCCGTCAACATTGCGAAAATAAACGCATTCATCTGCTTCAACTACCAGGTCACGGCCTTCGACTAATTCGGCGCCTAGCTCTCGAGCTAAAAAGCTATGTTCAAAATACGCTGAGTTAAAAACGCCAGGAGTTAAAACGCACAACACAGGCTCTGGTTTGTCACTAAGTGCACGCAACATTTGACCTAAGTTTCCGACGTAGTCATTTACAGGTAAGATTTTGCAGCTACTAAAAACCTCGGGTAGGGTGCGCTTCATTACCTCACGGTTTTCGATCATGTACGAGACTCCCGATGGCACTCTTAGGTTGTCTTCAAGAACATACATGGTGTCATCGTGATCACGTACTAAATCACTCCCACAAATATGCGCCCACACACCGTAGCGCGGGGTTATTCCTCGGCATTGTTCGCGGAAGTTGCAAGAGGTTTCTAAAAGTGAGGCTGGCACTATGCCATCGGTTATAATTTTTTGGTCGTTGTAAAGATCATTGATAAAAAGGTTCAATGCTTCAAGGCGTTGAATGAGCCCACTTTTTATTTGTAGCCATTCATTTGAATCTATTACACGGGGAATAATATCAAAGGGCCAATCACGATCAATATTGCCTTCATCGGAATAGACGGTAAAAGTGATACCCATTTGCTTTATTGCAAGTTCGGCCGCGAGTTTTCGCTCGGCCAGTTCACTACCGCTTAGTTGGCTTAAGTGTTCAATTAGTGCACGAGCTGCAGGCCTAGGCGAGCCGTCATTGTTGAAAACTTCATCTGAGGTAGGACTGCTGTATTTAAACATTATTGGATGTTATGCAATCACTGTTTCGCTAAAGTTGATTAATACTGACACATAAAGTATCAATCAAGCAACCGATGAAAAAATGCGTTAAGTGAAATTATAAAGAAGTATTTTTTAACGACATTTAATACGTTGAAATAAAGCTTCGGATAAAGTAATACGCGCTAAGAAGACACTTGGCGTCGGTCATTACTCTTCTGCATAGTGATTTATTATTCAGAATGTGCTACGAACTCATCGATATCGTTCGATTCTATTGATTATTAACAGCACTCAATCCTTTCTCAATACGATCGACATCAACAGCCACTTTTAGAATGGTTTGACCACCACCATAAACAACACCGCGCAATGGGGCTACATCTGCGTAGTCTCTGCCCCAGGCTGTGGTTACGTATTGTGCATCTGGTCGCTTGTCGTTAGTTGGATCAAAATCAAACCATCCTTCGGTTGGATCGTATACGGAATACCATGCGTGTGAAGCATCTGAGCCCTGCAGTTTTTTCTGACCGGGCGGGGGTCTTGTTTCAAGATAGCCACTCACATAACGCGCCGGTACTCCAACTTGCCGAAGTATGGCTATAGCTAGATGGGCAAAGTCTTGACAGACTCCTTTTCGCTCTTTAAGAACTGCAGTAATAGGAGTCACCAGGGTTGAAAAATTGGGGTCGTATTCGAAATTTTTAAAGATCCAGTTCATTAAGGCTTGTGCGAATTCAAGCACAGGTGCGTCTACACCAGGCAGCTCGGAAAGTATGCTGTTGACTTCTAAAGTTTGCGGCACATATACCGAAGGCAATAGGCTGTCGTGTGCCATTAGATCATTGTTAGAAATATTATCGACGATCATTGACTTTACCTCGCTAACAGCTGCTGAGTTAGGAAGTGACGGCACGGTGTCGTTAGTATCTACTATTGACGTTACGATGATCGAACAGTCACGGTGAGGCTTGTCTAAGTTGAACCGTGAAACAGAATTGCCGTAAAAATCTAGCGTCGATTTAATGGTATCGGGCTTTGGATTAATTTCCATGGAAGATGAAAGGCATGTCTGCTTACTGGTAGAGCGTGGCGTAAGACATATCTGATTGATAGCTTGGGATACCTGCGCACTATAATGATAATCTGTCTGGTGCCTCACTCTTACCCTCAATTTGAGTCACCATTGTCATTTGTAGTTTTAGAACCTTTCGGTAAAGTGCTACCAGGTGCAGTTTCGGTCTCGGTATTCAGTAATGATGTATGCACTAAGCTGCGCTGGACTTCGGTATGTGTGAAATAGGTGGCTGTCAGTGCGTTGGTTATATCTATTGGTATTTGCTCAAGCACCTTAAGGAAGGTTTCTGTCGTTTGCCGCTCGCTACCCTTAGCGAGGAGCATTTCAATGTCGGCAAGGCGCACCCGACTTAAGCCAACGGTTGCAAGTCGCAATAGTGGGTCTTGGAAGTCACAGTTGTGCTTGCCTGGCAGCTGGCGCACATCACTATCAATACGTTTAAATTGGTAGGCAACCGACTTGGGGTTTTTTTCATCTAACAGCAACAAGTGCATTGTTAACACGGTAGTGAGCCTACTTCGATAACGCGTACGGTATGTCATGACACTGTCAAACAGACGCAGCAACACTTCTAGTAGCCGATTATTTTTAACATCGTGCTGCATAAATACTCTTATGATACCAGCGCTTAGGCGCGCGCGTTCAACACGCTTACCTAACATTAGGAAGCGCCAGTTATCACCGTGCGTTAGGTTTTCATGCACTAACCCTGTCAAGGCTGCTAATGAGATCAACATGGATTCAAATTGTTCACTGACATCAGCTAATAATTCTGTGTCGGTCGCGAGCACTCTATGGTTAACCGCCAACACCATTTTCTGCAGTTGTTTTTGATTGTCATCTAGATCATTCAAAACTCGCATTAACTCTGGTGACAAGCGATCTCGTAATTGATTTGATGTGCCGCGTACGTTCGAAATAGTTTTTGCCAATGAACCTTCGCGTTGATCATCAGTTAGTAATTGTTGAATATCTCGCCAGGGACGTAGAAGCCTTCGCTCATCAGTTTTTCCTGAGAATCCGCGCGTGGAACCACTGACTTCGGTCAAGGTCTTTAGTAATACCCGTATGGTGATAGGAGTCTCGTTTGATGCTTCCAAGCGTGCGGCGATAGATCGAGTTTCATTATTAAGGTATTCATCTAAAGCGGTATGTAAGACCCGAATAGTGTTTTCGGCTTTTTCGGCATAGCGACCAAGCCAAAACAAATTGTCTGCTACGCGGCTTGGTAGCTCGCCTTCAATAAGCGATATTTGCAATGACTCACTTGGCGTTGGCGATAAAGTATCGTCTGTGACCGTGCTCTTTGATAAAACCCATACATCTTTGCTGCCTTCTAGCAGACCCCGCGGTGGCCGCCCACCATTGGGCACACTGTCAAGGACGCATAACCCGCCGTCCATTACTTTATAGTCACCGTCGCTGTCTATTAAGTAGCTGCGCAGGGTGAGCTGTCTATTCGAACGTTCGCCACTAAGCAGGCAAGGTGCATGTGAGCGATCAACTCTTTCTTGGGCCACAAAGCGATCGGGGAGGGCGTCTATTTTACTGAACAGTTGCTCACGCTCGGCGTCTCTCATGGTAGCGGGATCAAGCAGAGAGCCCACGGTGTTTAGTTCGCGATAAAGAAGTTCATGGCGTCTTTTCATTGCACTGGCGCGATGTTTTTGATCCCCAAGCCAATAGGTTGGAGTGCTTAATAATTTTGCATCTTCATTTAAATAAAACCTGGTCAATACTCGCAAATAGGCATTAAGAGCAGGGTTTTCAAGCACACCAACACCGAGCGGATTCAATATTCTTATGTTGCCAGCGTGCACGGCATGTAATAGGCCTGGTACACCAATCGATTGATTATTACTTACAGCCAGTGGGTCTGAGTTTTTATCATGAATAAATCGAAGAATGACATCAACGCGCTGAAGGCCTGCTACGGTTTTCAGGTACACACGTTCATCTCTCACGGTGAGATCATTTATTTCAACTAGTGTGTAGCCAAGATATTTTGCCAAATACGCATATTCAAAGTAGTACGGATGAGTACTGCCGTAGGCTAAAATTACACACCGTTCTTCGCCAGTTGTTGTCTGGGCTATATGATTTTGCAGTGATCTAAAGTATCCAGCTAACCTTTTAACAGCTTGCCCCCGAAACACCATAGGCATGGCACGGGAAAGAACCAATCGGTTTTCAAGCGCATAGCCGATACCATCTGGAACTTGGCAGATATCATCCACCACATGCCATTCTCCAGACGGGCTGCGGGAAACATCAACGCTGCACATAGGTAATTCATCTACGCCTGGTAGTTGCTGCGCTACACGTAAAAACCCCTCATGAGCCAATACAGCACCTGGCGGAATAACACCTTCACGTAGAATACGCTGTTCGCCGTATAAATCTTGTAGCAGAAGCCGCTTTACTTGTGCTCTTTGTATTAACCCTTGGCTCAAAGTGGCCCAATCATCGGGCTCGATAATCAAAGGTATTAGATCAAGTTGCCACGGCCGGTCTTCAACGTGTTTTTCAGATACCGTATTGTAGGCAATACCATTGGTACGCAGTTGACGGCTCATTTCGCTTTGGCGACGCTCAATTTGGGCGTTTTCTAGCTCAGTTAGCTGCTCAAGTACCGGTTGCCAGCCCGGTTTGATTTGGCCAGCCCGGTTTTTGGTTTCATCAATACTGGTGCTAGATGGCTCAGTATTGGCGGTGTCGAGCGGTGATTGGGTCATTGGATAGCAGCGGCTGTAGAGTTAGGGATACAATGTTGGAATACAAGAATACGGGAAAATTAGTATTCCATGTGTGTCAAAGGGTCAGCTTACCGAGCCGTATATTCAATATCCTGACCAAAACCTGCGGATAGAGAAGAACCCAGGTACCAATTGAAAACCGATCCTATGGATGGCCTAGATGGCCTAGATGGCCTAGATGGCCTATGGGTGGTGAATTAGTATTTACTGGCCAGATTTTCAGGACGCACAAGATTGTCGGCTACCGTTCCTAGTGTATTGTCTGCTGAAATTACGATGCACCGACGCACTTTACAAGTTCATTCGAAAATGAACGGATAAAGAGGTGTTGTACAAATCTGTAATCCTTGGGCGATTTCAAAGTTATCCCGATCTTTGTGGTAGTGAGCGGGTATTGTGCTATCGCTTTAAAATGGTTTTGGAGTGCTTGGTTTTACCGGGTAATCCTGATATTTGCTGCGGAAACGTGTGACTCCCGGTAAAACTACACGTACATTTGCTCTGTAAGCGATTGATTCTACGACACTCGGCTTTTGGCAGGAGTAAAACTGCACGGCAATGAGGGTTCGCCGTAGTCGAATTTCAGTTGTCTCCCAACCAAAATAGTTCTAACTGTATCTGTGAATGATAAGGCCAATCCATTTGCACATTTGCTTACTGGAGCTAGTAACGTAGGCGCTAAACAAAGATTGGAATTAGCACAGGAAAACCCATAATGTGTTTGAAACTGTAAAGTGGACGAAGGGGAGTTCCATGAGCTTCGATGTTGACGGGAATGTG
>CALGKA010000088.1 GCA_937927895.1 uncultured Granulosicoccaceae bacterium
GTTAATTGGTTAATAAGTCGGATAGAGCATCAGTAATAGTTACAAACACGAGCGCGAAAAACATCAAAGCCCCCTAACCCTACTGAGCGTCGCGAACCACAAAACACCAACCTTCCGAGATCCCAAAAAGCCGACGTAGAGTGCCGACACTCACGAAGTGAATGCAGTTAAACGCGCTTTTTGTTGTTTTTTGAAATCGTCTGGAATGGGGTCAAAGCGCCAGGGACGGCGCTTTGAGCGCGGTGCACATGGATGTGCATACCGCGCGACCCCATTCCAGATGATTTCAAAAAATGGCGCCAGCCACCCTAGGGCAACAAAGTAGCAAGAAGACTTTTTGCTTACTTTTTGGTCTTTTTAAAAAGTAAGGCCGCCGGCAGGGCATGCGTCGCACGTCAGCCGCCCGCAGGGCAAGTCAAAACGACAAGCCGCCGGCAGGGCATGCATCGCACGTCAGCCGCCAGCAAGGCAAGTCAAAACGATAAGCCGCCGCAGGGCATGCATCGCACGTCAGCCGCCCGCAGCGCAAGTCAAACCGACAAGCCGCCAGCATGGCATGCATCGCACGTCAGCCGCCCGCAGGGCAAGTCAAAGCGACAAGCCGCCGGCAGGGCATGCATCGCACGTCAGCCGCCCGCAGGGCAAGTCAAAACGACAAGCCGCCGGCAGGGCATGCATCCCACGTCAGCCGCCCGCAGGGCAAGTCAAAACGACAAGCCGCCGGCAGGGCATGCATCGCACGTCAGCCGCCCGCAGGGCAAGTCAAAACGACAAGCCGCCCGCGCAGGGCAAGCCAAGAACGTCAGCCGTCCGAAGGACAAAAAAAGAACAATCCCCCAGCCAAGTGCTGCGAATAAAAAAAGAAAAGAAACCCTACCGCTCAAGCGTATAAATAAAATCAGCACTAGACTGCGCTTCCTTACTGGAAGAAGCAATCAGCGCCAGTCGCTCAGTAATCCGATAGCGCAAGTTATAAGCATGAATCTTATCAAACAGATCATAGCCATAACTCACATACAAAGAAGGTGTTATAAACTTGCCCAAGGTATAACTAGCGCCCGTACCAACAGGTTTTCCAAACAAGATATAAGAAAGTGTATTAGCATCTGTTTGTTCTGGATCGGACTTAAGCTCTAATATCGGCACTTGTGCCGTGCCGCGAATTTCAGCACCTGCTTTAAGCTCATAGGCAGGAACATCACGTGCAACATCTATATCAAGGGCCGGATTATCTAATGGGCCACCACCAAACAAAATTCGGCCACGCTCCATAGTTAACTTTTGACCATAAACCAGGAAGTCACCGCTGACGACTTCAATAACCCCTGAACCGGTGGGCACCTTGCCTGGTAACTGCTCTATCGTAATACCGCCCCCTAGAGCTCCATCAAACTGCCCTACTTTGACTCGCACATCATCGCCAAGTGAGACCTTCACTCCCAGCTTAACACTGCCATTCGCTTCTTTCTCAAGAGTAGCGTCGGTGCTTTCTTTTACAACAACATCAGCCGACTCAACAATCACACCGCTATCGCCGCCAGCTTGAATAAACGCTGATGGAATACCTAAATCGCCTAACACAGAGATCGTTTCATTATCGATTTTAACTTCTATATCGGGTGATATCACAGCCTTCTGGCGCTCAGCATTAGCCACTTGAAAGTCTTCGCCTTTTAAAGCTATTTCCATTTGCCCTGTTTCAGGATTAAAGAAACCACTAATTCCTAAATCACCTTCACCGGAAAACACCTTGCCTTCAATATTCAACCGACCTTGACCATCACTAACCGCTTTAATATTTCCATCGGTAAACTTTAACGATAACGAGGGTACTTCTGCAGCAAAATCTGCAAGATTTACATCACCGGTTATCTGTGGCGCTATAAGCGTACCGCCAAGCATCACATCAGAAAAGAATGCACCATCAATGCTCTGCAGCTGTGTGGCACCAATACCTGCCAGTGAGATATCTTGCACTTCACTTTTAATTATACCGCTAAGGTTTTGCTTACCATATAAATCAGTGATCAAAGTATTCGCTTTGATTGTTCCGATTTCACCTAACGCTAAATCTGCAGTAGTTTTTACTTGATCATCTTGCAGATCAACATTGATTTGACTTTCACCTAATATGGCAGTGATAACATCACCGCTGCTGGTAAATTGAATTCTACCCGCGGGTATATCAAAGCGTGCAGTCGCATTCGGGTTAGCACCATTTTTCATTGTAAAATCGACAGTTCCAGACAATGGTGCATCAATCGCAATATCCGGTGGCATTAGATCGCTAAAAAGATCTGAGTTAAAACTCTCAACTGCCAATCTGCCTGTGGTACCAGTACTCGCTAACCACGAGCCATCGGCACACAACACAGCCGGCAAATTGGTTAAACATAGTATTTGTGAGGTGAATGACTCCTTAGTAGCCTCCATCGTGACGGGTTCGTGCAACTTCCAATCACCAATCGGCGTTTGTAGAATCTGCATGTTATCAATAGAACCATTCCAACGTTCACCCTTAACACCGCCTTTCATTTCCAGTGCTATATCGGGTGCATCACCGGCAAGAGAAATAGACAACTGGTGTTCTTCTGGTCGTCCGGCACCGTCAATCTTGACGTCTTGCCACTGATAACCTGATACCTTGAGTGACTCACCGGTCATTTTTATACGGGATGCTTTCTTACCGGTTAGGTCAATTAGACCGCTACCAATAAACGAGTCACTTTGCACTGAGCCCGAATTAAAATCCTTGGCGGCTAGATCAAACTCAAGCACAGGAGCCTCACGTGTACCGGTGATTTTTCCATCGACTTCAATATCACCTTTCATACCGGGTACCAGATGCGCCAAATCTGAGGCGTCTAGTTGTAGTGCCAAATCGAGCTCATCACCCAGAGCGCCCTCAATATCTATCGTGGCGGAACCCACTTTTACACTCATGCCATCTGCAGACATTTCGCCATCAGCAAAAGACACCTGCCCACCACCTGCCAGTGGCTGGCCGCGATAGTTACCTGATAGGTTTTCGATATTAGCAATTAAATCAGGGCCACTATCAGTCATACTGCCTTTAGTAGTGGTAGAAAAAGATATTTTTCCTGCGTGTTCTTTCCATTGCACACCAGGGTTAATATTACGTGCATCAATTGCTAAGTCCCACTCCGGAGTAGGTACCAATACAACAGCACCGCGCGCGTTAATTTGCCCTTCCAGCACATTGCCTTGCAGGCTTAAATCACTTAACGATTCAGTATTGCCTTTCGTGCTGAGAGCCCAATCGCCTTCTGGAATATCTTTACCGGCAAGTGCCATTGTTGCATTTACTTGATAATCATCAAGTGAGCCTGAAACGCTAAAGTCGGCTGCAGCACTTCGTAGCAGCTCATCTTCACCGACCAATGGCCAACGGACATCTTTCCAGTTGCCTTTAAGGTCAATTTCGCGACTGGCCAAATCGATCTCACCTACTGCATAAACAGAAGTCGGGGGCCCTTCTGCTGAAAACATATTAACAACTATTTTATCCGGGCTTCCAGTCACACCGACCAACACATTGAGTAAACCGGTTTGATCGTGCTCTACTTTAGAGTTCATTTTTACTGTGTATTGCTCGGCAGTGCCTGTGAACCTAAGGGAGCCATTCGGGCTCAATACCATCGCAGGTTCATTCACTATTGGATATGCGAGATCAGTCCAATCCACAGCCATATCTGCCTCTAACGACGTTAAATCGACCGTTCCTTTGTAGCGCAGCTCAGCCGCCGAGTTCTGAAATTCAACGGTTGAATCATTCACCACCAGCTGTTGTAGATCACCGCGAATATCGAAGGCAGTCTCTAATGGACCTGTCTGTTCGTGATCAGTTGCAAGTGTGCCGCTTGCAAAATACTCAGCAAGTGAACCGTTGGTATCAGTGTTAAGTTCAAATGGAATTCCATTTAGGCCTTCAGAAATGATTCCTAGATCATCACTGCTGGCGGCTATATTGCCATCCCATGAAAAATCGCCCGTGACATCTTTAACTTCTGCAGTCACTGTGGCATTAACAAAACCTTCTACCGTATGAACGACATTCAGCGATTGCAGATCACCGACCATAGAACCACTGCCATTAAAGGCACCAAACTGCTGGTGATCAAAGTTCCACTCGCTCTCTAATGCCAACGGCCAATCACCGGTTGTGTTCAATGTTCCACCAAGCTGCAGATTGCCCTGTGGTGCAGTGGCGCTTAGCTCTACCAGCTTTAACGAATCGTCTTCTCCAGCGGCACGTAGCAGTAGCTCATTAATAATAAAAGGTTCATCAGACCCGGGCAGAAAAACAGCAATATCCGTTACCGATAACTCTTCGAACTCGACAGCCAACGGTATGCGTAAGTCACTCAGTTTGAACGGCTCAGCAGGCTCTGAACTGCTTTCAGGATTTACTTCAGGCAAACGCACCGTGACACCAGTAACATTGAGCCTATCAACATTAAGCCTACGAGAAAAAAGCTGCTTAGGTTGCCAATCGTAACTAACGGATGATACTTCAACGAATAAACCACTACCGTTTTTAAATTCAATGTCGCTAAAGCTACCCGGCCCTACCAGCTTGCCCTCTACACTACCAACTGTAAGATCATCGGTTAGATAACTTTCACCTAAGGAGAACATTCTTTTCATGCCGCCATTGGTCATGGTGACATAACCTAACACGCCGAATATTAGCAACAACAGCAGTAAAAACAACAGGCCTATACGCTTGAACCAAATCATAAGTCTGGCCCGATACTTAAGTGAAAAACCCAATCGCCATCGCTCGGGCTATCTAAACCTCGACCCGCATCCAGACGAATAGGACCGATCGGAGAACGCCAACGAATACCTAACCCCACCCCGTTGCGGTAATCTGGTTTATCATCAAAGGCATCACCCAAGTCTGAAAATACCGCCCAACTGAAATTAGGTCTGAATTGCACTTCATATTCAACACTAATTTCAGCCAGATGCTTACCACCCTGAAGTTCACCGGCGGCATTAATTGGCGCTATAGTTTCATAACGATACCCACGGACTGTACCGTCTCCGCCCGTGGAGAATCTAAGTGATTCAGGTAATTTTGAATAGTCACTAACATAGGTCGAACCAACGCTAGCCCGCCCGATTAAACGGTTGCCGTTACCGTAAGAAATAATTTTTTTAGCAGATATTTGTCCCTGAAGAAAAGAAGTATCAGAAAACAAATCATTACTAGCACCACGTAAAAACAGCCTTAACCAAGTGCCGTTATCTACATTAATACGCTGTTCCAATGGCTCAGGTGAAGTCCGTACCCATTCTATACTTGGAATAAGCAAGGTAGACACAGTATCGTCATCTATGTCTTCCTCTACCTGATAATTCAGCGCATAGGTTTTAAACCATAAGTTATCTTTGTAACGGAAGTTTCCACCAACCCCGATATTGCGAAACCTTGTTATATTACCGAACTGACCGGATTTTGGATCTTGCTCTTCAAAGTTAAACGACAACCCATAGCTATCAGTACGCGGGTCACGCGTGGGAATGGTGTAGGCGAAACCAAGCCCGTAACCAATCTCGGCCCACTTCGCTTCAGCTAGATAGTGATGACCTTCCTTATTTACTCGGCGTCGCAATATACCAAAGCGAGTTCTAACGCCTGTATTGGTGGCATAGCCAATACCGGTTACATATTGCTTCGGGTTCATATGTTTAAGATTAACGGTCACTGGAATAGCGCCATCAACTGCTGTATCTGCAGAGGCACGCACTTCTACGTTTCTATAGTAAGACGTACTGCTTAAATCATTTTGTACTTGTTGTAGATCGTTGGCGTCAAAGTAGCTTTGCTCTTCCAGAGGTATAAACTTAGCCAGAAGCTCGTCCGACAACCAATCAATATCTTGGTTTACCGTTATTTTGCCCAATCTATAACGATCACCCGTTTGAAAATTCAAAGTAACATTGGCACTGTAATCTTCAAGATCAACCAGAATTTCTTGTGCCAAAAAATCTGAATCAAAGTAACCTAGTTGAGCAGCTGCACTTAAAATGTTTTGCTTTATCGCATCATAAAGTTGCTGATCCAGCACACCACCACTTTTTATATTCTCTTCAGCAAACCTTTGAATACGTATAAAAATCGGCTCGTCAGCGCCCGGGCCTGTAATATTTACCTTAGCTTCCTTAACAGCCACTCGATCCCCGGGTGTAATTCTATAGACGGCCTGCCACTTAGCACCCAGATCAGACAGTCGAGAATCAACAGTTGATCGGTAGTATCCATACGGCCTTAACGCTGCGGCTATTTGTTCAGGTGCTTTTCTATGCATAAAACGCATACGCGCAACGGAGGGAATGTCTTTTTCGTGGAACTGCCAAATATCAAGCAACTTCGCTATATTGCTCCGCAACGTTTTTTCAACGCCGCTCATCACCACCGACATTTCCTTGATCTCTTCCTTGCGCAAGCCTTTCTTATCAGTAGCAGGCGCGAGTGCTGCAATTTCTTTCGCTTTGGCCTCTGGCGTGGTGGCGATTGTGCTTTGGGCAAAACCCGATTGCACAACACTCACTGAAACCGTCAACGCAGCAGCAAGCAAGCAGGCTATCGGCCATGTGAATAGGTCCGACTGCGCCTGAGCAGATTGGAAGAGCCTTAGTCTCATATTAGAGGTCGGTAAGGGGGTAATCGGTAATAGATATCGGTTGCCCGTGACTGTTTTAGTTATTTTTGTCAGGCATAGAGATGCCACTTACATTGAGTATAGCTCAGTATTTGAGCATCACAATTAGCCAGCAGGAATCAAAAATAAGCGAAGGATTCGCTAAAAATAAACACTAAATAACCAACTAGAATAGCGACTTACCAATAACTAACACCAATAAGCGTAGCTTCCAGAGGGCAGCAATAGATTTTAGGCGCGAAGGTAGGCTGCATTGCCCATTAAATGGGTAGCCAATGTGCATCGATCATCACCAAGGACAATAAAGGCAAATAAAACCTCGTCAATGGTGGTCGCCAGATCAATGCGCTGTTCAAGCACGGGGGTCGCTTTAGGATCCAGCACCACAAAGTCTGCCTCTTTGCCGATTGCAAAACTACCCACCTGATGGTCAATCGATAAAGCTTTCGCGGCACCCAGGGTCATCTCGTAAAACAACTGTAGCGGGGTCACAGTGTTGCCCGCCATTTGTGTCACCTTATACGCTTCATCAGCGGTTCGCAGCATACTGAAGCTTGTGCCGCCTCCAACATCTGTTGCCATCACCGTATTCACACCACGCGCTCTAGCCCCAACCAGATCAAATAAGCCGCTGCCTAAAAATAAATTGGATGTCGGGCAGAATGCGGCAACACTATTAGAGCTGGCAAGTCTATCGAGGTCAGTTTCATTCAGGTAAATACAATGACCATATACCGCACGCTCACCTAGTAATCCAAAATGATCATAGACATCAAGATAGCTTCTGGACCACGGAAACAATTCTGCTACCCAGGCTATCTCTGTTTGGTTTTCCGCCACATGACTCTGCAGATAAACACCTTCATTATCATTAAATAACTGACCTGATAGCTTGAGTTGTTCATCACTAGATGTAGGTGCAAACCTTGGGGTGACGGCATAGCTTAAACGTTTGGTACCGTGCCACTGATCAATTAACCGCTGACTCGCTTCATAGCCTGAGGCTGCAGTGTCACGCAAATTTTCAGGGCAATTTCGATCCATCATTACCTTGCCAGAAGCAAACCGTAAGTTAACCTCAGAGGCCGCTTTAAAGATCGCGTTGACTGATTGCTCATGCACTGTAGCAAAAGCCAGGGCTGAAGTTGTGCCATTGCGCAATAGTTCTTTTACAAAAAATTCTGCAGCACTGGCTGCATAGTGTTCATCGCTAAACTTAGCTTCTGCTGGAAAGGTGTACTTATTCAGCCATTCAAGTAGCTGTGTTCCATAGCTTGCCATTACTCCTGTCTGTGGGTAGTGCAAGTGGCCATCAATAAAACCTGGAACAATATAGTGGCCGCGATAATCTACACTGGTGTATTCGTCTAGCCTATCAGCTGATAAATCAGAAGCATCACCCACGGCTGCAATGAGCCCATCCTGCACTGCAAGATAGCCATTATCTATTACTTGTATGGCACCAGCACCCATGGTCCAAGGGTCATTAGTGCAGTGCAAAATGGACCCTAAAAAAAGTGTTTTTTCAGACAATGCGTGCCTCTGTATTGAGTTATAAACCACCGCTTAATTGTACATCGCGCTGCCATAGAGCGGCTAATTCTGACGCCAGATTTAACGCTATAATGTTTGGATGCGACGACTGCAATCCTAAATTGCCTATTGGGCAGCGTAACTGTCGGATCAAATTTTCATCAATGCCACGCTGCATAAGTCGCTTATTAAAAGTGTGGCGTTTGGTATCAGAGCCAATTAAGCCGAGCCAGGCAAAGCGCCCGCGCCGTAACACCGCATGACAAATTTCAAAATCAATGGCATGACTATGGGTCATTACGACAAAGTGACTGTTATCCGGTGCGCTATCAATTTCATCAGCCATTGATTCTGACTGCACTCGGGTAATTACAAGCTCGGTGCTTGCTGCCAGCCAGTCTTCCCGGTGATCAAGCCAGGTGAGTCGACACGGCAGTAGACTAAGCTGCTTAACAACAGCAAGTCCCACATGCCCTGCTCCAAAAATCCAGACTTCGGGTAGATCGGATGCCAGCGGCATGCGGAACCAGCGCTTACCATCAGCTGTAAATATTGAAGCCGTGCTCAGTGGCAGTAGGTCAATAGACGCTTTTGCGGGTGCGGAAATAAATGCCGTTGAATCATCTAAGCACCTGTAAAGACACAGGCCTGTCAAATCAGTGGCTTGCAACAAAGCACTAAGCCAACTGCTATCAAGCGCTACCCGCTCATAAAGCAATTCAACCCGACCTCCACAACACTGACCTAAATTCGGCCCAAGGGAAATCTGTTGGCATTCAATAACGCCTCTGTCGGCGGCGGGCTTACTGGCACTTTCGAGCATTTCCCGCGCATGGGTGATTGCGCTGTGCTCCAAATTGCCACCGCCAATAGTGCCCGTTTGATTATTGGCGCTAACCACTAATGTGGCACCAATTTCGCGCGGTACAGAGCCATCAACAGCAATCACGGTAACCAACACCGCCTGCTGGTACTGACTTAACAATTCTTTTAAGGAGCTTAACCAGTCGATCATGCGACGAAGCATACCCGATATGGCTCTATTTGCGGCTTGTTAGTAGGAACCTGGGGTTGCAGAAGCTCAAGGCCTAAAGGTCATGGAACAGTTCGTGCTCCATTCTCTGCCGGATTCTGTGACGTACCAGTCACTTGGGCCGTGCACTGGGTCACGACAGCAGTGCGTTACGGTGAGAAGCGACAAGCGATCACCAACGAACAACCTGTTGTATTACAACTTAACTGTGGATTTGAACCGGACTTTAACATGCGTCTTAAAATTCTAGCCAGCGTACTTGTGCTATCCAGCACCTTACTAACTGCATGCGAAACGATGACATCATCTAATCGCGTGATCGTAAGCTCCGCCGAAAAATGGGCCGTCTTACCCATCGTAAATTTATCTAAAACGCCATTGGCAGGTAGTCGTGCCAGCGCGTTAGTAGAAACACACTTGCGCTCACGTGGCGTCAAAAATCTGGAAGTGTACAAAACGACCAGTAGTGAAAGCGTTATTGCTCTGCTCGACGAAGCCGGCCAACTAACCAAAGCAAAAGACTGGGCCATCAATAATGGCTTCCGCTACGGCATCACTGGTGATGTACAAGAGTGGCAATACAAAAACGGTTTAGACAACGAACCGTCAGTTGCCATGACCCTGAAATTCATTGATTTACAGACCGATGAAGTGATGTGGGTTGCCAATGCCTCGCGTACAGGTTGGGGTTATAGCAACCTTTCAACTACGGCAAGTAAAACCATTGATGAACTCCTAACACAGGTTCAGTTCAGTTCTAATCGCGGTCGTCCAACAATGGCGGCAGCAAACCCTACATCTGCAATACCAGCATCAGGGAATAGAACAACAGCGCCAATTAGACCAAACCTTTTAAAACAACCATAAGCGGGAGCGTATAAATGCTCAGTTTCAATCTGCCTTCTTCGGCGGTACAGAAACACAAGAAGGGATTTTCATGGCTTGATACGGGACCTAATAAAAAATGGTCTCACAAGGTAATCGAGCTTGTGGTTTTTGCCTTAATTGTACCAGTCGTTGGCCATTTCTTTTTCCGCAATGATCCCGTCGGTATGAACTCCGGGTTCCCGTGGATAATACTTCCAGCAGTGGTGTTTGCGGCGCGCTACGGTGCCGTATGGGGTGTATTGTGCGCGATAGCGAGTGCCGCAACACTTGCCTACCCCTGGGCCGCCTACGCGGGTCAAACCAGTTCATTAATTGCACTGGGTGTTGGCACAACCATCTTGAGCATCCTGGTAGGTGACTACGCCTCAGCTGGAAAAAAACAAAGCGCCCAGGAGTATGCCGAAAACCAATACCTTCGCCATCGCCTAAAAGAATTCTCAAAAGATTATCATGTGCTGAAAGTCTCGCACGGTCAGCTTGAAGAGTTTATGGCAGGCAACCGACTTAGCGTGCGCCAAGCCTTGCAGCAGTTAAAACCAATGTTGTCTGCAAACACCAGCAACGAAATTACTGCAGGCCCTGAACTCATGGCTGTGTTCGCACAGTTTGGTGCAGTGCAGGTGGCAGGCATGTACGGCACTAAAGAGAAGGATCGACTAGATCCAAAACCTATTGCCACGCATGGTGCCATGCCTGAACTGAATTTATTTGACCCACTAATAAAGCTTGCCATAGAAAGCAAACAATTAGTTAGTGTAAAACTTGAAGCACAAGCGGCAGAATCCGGGGAAAGTGAATTACTTGCAGTAGTACCCCTTGTTGACTCTCACGGTCACTTGCACGGAGTGCTGGCTATTAAAGACATGCACTTTATGGCGTTTCAGCAGGAAAACCTAAATGTACTTTCTTTATTAGGCAGCTACGTCGGTGACATGTTAACCCGCTCTAAGAGTGAGGGTGAATCACAAAGTGGTTGGTTTTTGGCTGAACTTAGCAACGCGGTGCGCTTTGCACGTAGCAACAACGTGCAGTCAGCACTACTTGCTTTAAAGCTTAAATCAAACGAACAAACACAATTTACCATTGACTATATCAACGATAATGTCAGAAGCCTTGACACCGTATGGCAGCCAAACGCAACCCTTGGCGGTACTTCAACGGTAATTTTGCTACCACTAATGAACGAGAAACAAGGGCAAGCATTCTTGCAACGTGTTGCTAAGAAAATGTTTGATGAAACCCAAATAGATCTTTCATCAATGACAGAATTATTGAGCACCAAGCAAATCAAGTCTCGAGACACCGAAGAGACGTGCATGAAATTCATCACCAAAGTGGCAGGCAGTAAGAAGAAAGCCCAAGGTAAGAATTTAGCGCGCAAGAAACTATGGGAGTCACGCAAACGTGTTGCGTAATTTCTTTGGCATTCCAATACTGTGCTTAGCTCTGGCAATAGAGCTAGGCATTGCCGTATATCTGGTTGGTGGAGAAAGTGCCATCGTTAGCCGCATTACTGAGTTCGCCACCCCGCCCGTGCTATTGGGTATTCATCTTATAGCAAGCTTGATCGCGGCCGTGTGTATTTCAGTACTATTAACAAAGCTGGTACCCGGGCGGCGTATGGGCTTAATTTTCATGTTGTTTCTGTTAAGCGTATTCATTCCATTTTTTGGTGCAGCAGGTGCGTGGTTATCAATGACCTTCGGCGCGATCATGGCTCATCATCGCCATCATGTAAACGAGTTCTGGCAGTTCACTAACAATGCTGACTTGCCGTTTGCCGCCCCTATTGATCGCCCTCACCCAAAGCTTGATAGCCGTGGTTTTATAGAGCAACTGGCTTTCGATGGCGACACTGAAACCCTATACAACAAAGTCGTGGCGTCACGGCATATTCGCGACAGCCAATCAGGGCCAATATTAAAGAGCGCTGTAGGTCACTCTAATGAACGCATTAGACTGGTTGCGTACCAAATGCTAGACAAAAAAGTGAACCGCCTAAACAAGGAAATTCAACGCCTGGAAAAGGAAGCGCACAATTCAGCAGGGCAAGCTAAAGCTAACTTGCACTTGCAGATTGCCAACAACTACTGGGAGCTGCTAACGCTTGAAGGTGACGAGCCCGTCGCCCGCGAACAACTGCTTAAGTCTGCAGCAGATCATACAACACGCTCAATCGTCATACAGGCGAATAACGTTAATGCGCACTTCTTACATGGTCAAATCTCGCTACAGCAAGGTGATCTAAAAACAGCCACTCATGCCTTCGAGGAAGCAGGCCGACTTGGCATGTCGCGCGACAAGGTAGTCCCCTATTTGGCAGAAGCTGCATTTATTGCACGAGATTTCCAAAAGGTTCGCAGTGTACTTAAAAACCTGAACCCGGCTTTTAAATCGTACCCTCCCCTTTCGCACGTATCTGAGTTTTGGGCATGAGCATTTCTCCAAAATATAACCCTACAGCGCATGCAGATGTTTGCCTACTGTTAGAAGGCACCTACCCCTACGTTCGTGGTGGCGTCTCTACCTGGGTAAAGCAGCTTATAGAAGGCATGCCGAATCTGACGTTTTCAATAGTATTCCTAGGTGCAAGTGCTGACGAATACGATGAGCCGGCATATGTTATACCCGACAATGTCGTACACATTGAAAACCATTTTCTTATGGGCTCAGACAGTGACCCTGAAAACAAACCGAGCCTTAAAGATAAAATCTTTAGTCGCAAAGCAGACAAAGTCGCTTTGTTTGAACGCAATAGCCAATTGCACGACATGCTCAGCGATTCAGAACAGCAAAGTGCAGAAGTACCAGGTGAAGTGGTAAGAGACTTTACAAGCTTAGTCAGTGGTAAAGATTCAATTAATCGATCCGATCTTTTTCATGGCGACGAAGCATGGAATGCGATCAGAGAAAAATACGTAGATGCGCCTCCGGGGCTTGATTTCAACCATTTCTTTTGGACAGTTCGGACCATGCATGGACCGTTATTTACGCTTGCTAAAATTGTCGATAACGCACCTTCAGCCAATATGTACCATTCTGTATCGACCGGGTACGCAGGCTATCTGGGCGCCATGCTTAAACACAAAACCGGCGCACCGTACATAATTTCAGAGCATGGAATCTACACCAAAGAACGCGAGATTGATCTTGCACACGTTGACTGGATTCCGGAAGAACTCGACCCCTTCCGCGTTGGACTCGACGACAGCATGGGCTACCTTAGACAAACCTGGATTCGATTTTTCCGATCGCTTGGTCGTATGTCATACAGTGCCGCTGATCACATATACACGCTATACAATGGTAATCGCCTAAGGCAAATTGAAGACGGCGCACCTGAATCACGCTTAACTATTATTCCTAATGGTGTGTCAGTAAAAACACTCAAGCAAATCAGACGCGCTGATGACGCCCCTGTTCCACCGGTATTAGCATTGATCGGTCGAATC
This sequence comes from uncultured Granulosicoccaceae bacterium, assembly GCA_937927895.1. Lineage (GTDB taxonomy): Bacteria > Pseudomonadota > Gammaproteobacteria > Granulosicoccales > Granulosicoccaceae. The sequence goes on from CALGKA010000088.1 coordinate 13,599, forward strand.
GTACCTATTAAAGACATAAAAACCTTTATTCGAGGCATGCGGATTATTTGCTCAAAGGTACCAGAGGCTCAAGGCTGGCTGGTAGGCCCGGAAGAGGAAGATCCCGCGTACGTTGCCGAGTGCAAAGCGTTACTTGAAAGTTATGGCCTACAAGATTCAGTTAAATTTTTGGGCTTTCAAAAGCTCACTGATATCTTTCCACAGCTGGGTTTAACTGTGCTGACTTCGGTATCTGAAGGTCAGCCGCTAACCACGCTTGAAGGTTTTGCGGCAGGTATTCCGTGTGTCTCCACAGACGTGGGAAGCTGCAGCGAATTAATCCACGGCAACACGGACGAAGATCGGGCTATTGGCTCAGCCGGTACCATTGTACCTATCGCTAACCCTGCAGCATTTGCAGAGGCTGTAATACCGTTACTCACCGATGAAACAAAGTGGCGCGAAGCACGCGACGCTGGCATTACTCGAGTTGAAAAATACTACGACGAGGCCGACATGCTCGAACGCTATCACGCAATTTATAAAGATCAGATAGCCAGTGCACAACCCTTGAAGCAAGCGGGAGGTCTATAACATGGCTGGTATTGGATTTGAGCTACGCAAGTATTTAGACGAAGACTCCTTCACAGGCACATTAAAGGCCTATGGGTTCTCAGGTTTAATTAGCGCGGGCCCATGGGTATTGTCAATCCTTGGCGTCATGCTAATTGGTATTGTTGCGTTATCACAGAAAATTGGTGGCCGCGAGGTCGAGCAGTTCACCACATCTGTGACCTGGATAATGGGAACCTCACTAATACTCTCTGGCATTCTACAGCTGGTATTTACGCGCTTTATTGCTGACCGCTTGTTTGAAGGACGCGCCCATTTAATCAACCCCAACCTGTTTGGTGCGATGCTACTAACCACTTTGGTCAGTGGTGCTATAGGGCTTGCATTATTGGTTACCGTATTCAACGAAAGCTTTAACTATGAAGCGTTAATGCTTGCTAACTTCGTCACCCTGAACAACGTATGGATTGTGGTGATATTTGTAGCCGGCCTTAAGAAATTCAAACTGGTTTTGTATTCATTCGCAGCAGGCTACACAGCCACCGTGTGTTTATCCATTATGCTAATCCCTTACGGCGTTAATGGCCTACTTTGTGGCTTATTAGCGGGGCATGCAATACTACTATTTTCAATGCTTGCCGTTGTTATTCCAGAACACCCGTTAACCCACGAGAGCACTGTACGAGCTGACTTCCTGCGTCGCAAGCAGATTTTCCCTGCACTGATTTTCATCGGCTTGTTTTACAACCTGGGCATTTGGATTGATAAATTTATGTTCTGGTACAACCCCGGAACATCAGAAGCGGTCATTGGGCCTTTGCGCGCCTCACTGATATACGATCTGCCTATTTTCTTAGCGTACCTATCAATCATTCCGGGCATGGCGGTTTTCTTATTGCGTATCGAAACAGACTTTGCAGAAGCCTACGATGGTTTTTTCAATGCAGTGCGTGGTAATGCTAGCTTGCAAGAGATAGAAACACTTGGCAACGAAATGATCCTTGCTGTACGCGAAGGTATTTTTCAGATCATTAAAGTTCAGGGCATTACGGTACTACTGCTCTATTTATTAGGTCCCAAAATTATTGCCTGGCTTGGGATATCTGACAAATTTATACACCTTTACTACATTGACTTAGTCGGTGTGGCAGCGCAGGTACTAATGCTTGCCGTGTTAAACGTTTTATTCTATCTCGATCGTCTGACCGATGCATTCTGGCTAACGCTTACACTGTTAATCAGCAACGGTGCATTTACCTGGATCACCCTACAGATGGGACCACAGTTCTACGGCTACGGCTTTGGTCTTTCAATGACGCTGACGGCGTTCGTTGGAATATTCCTACTCTCTAGCGAGCTTGAAAGCATTGAATTCAGAACATTCATGCGCCCACGTGATGCCACTGCCTAAAGAGTTTATTAATTATGTTATCTATGCGTAAATTCTGCCGGCACGTCATTGTTGCTATCGGCATCTCACTCACGGTCATTGGACAGGTAGCGGCTAATGGCGGGCCTGGAAGTGTTGCGTTTTTCTATGGTGTTAATCCACCTGTCAATACGCTTTCACAGTTTGATCGACTGGTACTTGAATCAGAGAATGTTACCGCTTCCGAACACGCTGACTTAAAACAACACGGCAGCGCTACTTACGCGTATTTAAGTGTAGGGGAAGTCAACCCTCAACGCAGTTGGTCAAACCTTATTCAGCCAGAATGGGTGATGGGTACCAATACCAGTTGGAACAGCCAGGTACTCGATCTTACCGCCAGAGGCTGGCAGAGCTTTTTATTGCAACGAGTTGATGCACTTGTGCAACAAGGCTATGACGGGTTGTTTCTCGATACCATGGATAGCTACTTTTTGTTCGCGACAGATCCTGCATCGCAAAGTGCACAACAAGCGGAGCTTGCTAACCTGCTGTATCGCATCAAACGCAAGCACCCTTCTTTGCGGTTAATTGCAAACCGTGGTTTTGAAATAATAGATAGTGTCGCGGGATACCTTGAATCAGTGGCTGCAGAATCACTTTTTTCACGATGGAACAACAACAGCCGCAGCTATGAGCCAGTACCCGCCGCAGACAACCAGTGGCTTACCAGCAAACTTATTGAAGTTAAGAGCAAACATAATCTTGATGTTATTGCGATCGACTATGTGTCTCCTGCTGAGCGCAGTAAAGCGCGCGATGTAGCAAAGCAAATTGCAGCACTTGGCTTCACACCGTGGGTTGCAAACCCGACTCTTGACTACATTGGTGTTAGTAACTTAGAAGTTATTCCACGTGAAGTCATAATGCTATATGACTCAGAAATGAATGGCTCTATAGAGGAAAGCGAAGTCCATATGTTATTGGCTATGCCTTTAGAATATATGGGTTATGTACCGGTATACCATAACATCGCAGAAAAAGGCTTACCTCAAGGCACGCTTAAAGGCGCCTATGCAGGTGTGGTTATGTGGAACCGAACGGACCTTTCTCACAGCGATTATGAAACCTGGCTCAACAAGCAACTAGACGATAAGCTCCCACTTGCAATGTTCGGTTCAATTGGCACACCGCTAACCCCAGCACTCTCTGAAAAAATGGGTGTTACACCCGTCAATCGTATTGATCAGTATTCGCTAGAACCGGCGTCTAGTACAAACCTGATTGGTTTTGAAGCGCCCTTGCCTTCGCGTGTCGATCGATTCGCCATGTCACTCATCAGTGAAGGCTCACTTAACACTAGCCATTTGCGATTTAAAGACAAAAACAACCAGCAGATTGACACCGTTATCACTGGACCCTGGGGCGGTTTAGCACTTCACCCAACCATTATTGATGTTGGTATAGATGTTTTTAAAGACTGGATCATTGACCCGTTTGAGTTTCTAAAAACTTCTTTACAACTCATTGATGCCCCGATGCCGGATATAACTTCCGAAAACGGCACGCGACTCTGGTTTGCACACATTGACGGTGATGCCATGCCCTCCTGGGCTGAACTACCGGGTCGCCGGTTAGGTTCTGAGGTCATTCGCGATGAGATCATTCTGAAGTATAAACTGCCACATACTATTTCTGTTGTTGAACATGAAATGTACACGCCTGATAGACGCGAGCGCATGGAACAAACGGCGCGTGACTTGTTTGCACTCGACTACGTAGAAATTGCCACTCACACTTACAGCCATCCTTTTAATTGGCAAGATCTTAAGCCAGGCACCCCTAGCGGCACTCACAATTTGCCTATTCCAGGTTACAAATTTGATCTTGACCGTGAGATTGGTGGCTCAGCGCGGTATATAGACACCACACTTGCACCACCAGGGAAAAAGACCAAAGTACTACTTTGGTCAGGCGATGCTGTGCCATTAGCAGACGCCATCGCAACCGGCGAAAAGTACGGCCTAATTAATATGAATGGTGGTAACACAATTATCTCAAAGCAATACCCGACGGTATCGGCCATTAGCCCGAACGTACGAACGGTCGGCGGCTACACCCAGGTGTACGCACCCATTATGAATGAAAATATTTACACCAACGAGTGGCTTGGACCTTTTGATGGTTTTCGTCGGGTTATAGAAACCTTTGACATGACAGGCTACCCACGCCGCATCAAGCCTGTGAATGTCTATTACCATTTTTATGCAGGCACTAAAAAAGCGTCACTCCGCTCACTGGAAGAGATCTACGACTGGACAATGCAACAAGATGTTTTGCCCGTGTTATCAAGCGAATACATAGTGAAAGTCCCTGATTTCAGAACCGCAGGTGTTGCCCGTCACCTTGATGGCCGTTGGAAAGTCAGCGGACTAGGCAATATAAAATCACTGAGAACATTAAAGAAAAACAGCTGGCCTGACCTTTCAAGCAGCATACATCTGATTGGCACCAAGGTCACACACGACGCAACGTACATTCACACCAATGGTGCGGACGCTATCACCTTTAGCATGCAATCTGCACCCCCACGGTTACCACACTTAGTTTCAGCCAATGCCAAGGTCAATCACTGGCAGCGGCGCTCCGATGACTCCATCAGTGTTAGTTTTACAGGCGCCATACCAGTATCTTTTGAGCTTAACGGCGACAAAACCTACTGCGATATTACTAGCCGCGGCAACAAGGTTCGCGGCAAGCTAACCGCTGAAGGCAATACCCGATTCACTTTAAAAACTAAGGAGACTGGCAATGCAGTTATCGACTGTAAAACGTGAAAGCCTGATTCCACGAATACATCTTCTTAGCATCGCGCTGCTCCTGGCGTTAGCCTTTATTGTTCTAATGCCCTCTCGTGAGACTTTTACTTATACGTCTGCAAGCACCGCGGGTGAGAAAAATATTGATGATCTTGATCTCGCTTACTTAAGAGCGCGTGATGCATCCGGGGACTTGTCCGATGAAGAAATGCTAACCATTATTCACGACACCATTCGTGCTAAAAGATGGCAGCAAGCTCGCCTTTTGATGGCTCAACGTCCGGAAATAGAACTCGAACCAAGAGATCAGTTCCTGCTTGACTTAGATACTGCCTCAGCAGGCTTTTACGGCGCCAGGAATGAAGGTAAATCTGTATCGTATAAAGCGCATCTTATAGGCCTAATGAATGACCTATACGATACACCGGTCTTACACGATGAAGACACCCTAACCTACGCTGCAGAATTTAGCGCAGACCTGGGCCAGCCGGAATTATCAGCACGCTACTACAAACTGATGGCCTCTAAAGATACCGTCAAAGATGCTGAATTCTACTATCAGTGCGCGCGCGTACTTGAACGCTATAACCTGTACGGCCAATCACTAGATTGCTATCAAAACGCGATCGCACATTCTGAAGATCACCTGCAGCGCACCAACCTTAATTTAAGACTCGGTAATTTGCATATTGCGCACGGAAAAATTGATGCAGCCAAAGCAACACTGGAAACACTGGCTCAAGATATTCCTAATGATCAGCAGTCACTAGAGATGGTAGCCAAATTTGCATTGGAAAGTGGCAGACCAGATCTTGCTCACCCTCTTTACGCACAGCTAGCTGACATCGATAGCAACAGAGCCATATTCTGGCTAGAGAAAGCCACCAAGTGGGCTGAAGGCGCGAACCACCCGGGAATCGCTGCAGAATACGTTCTGTCTATTAGAGATCTCAGTGACGCTAAATATGCAACAGATCTTAACCGCCGCCGTCAAAACCTATTGGTTGCAGCTGGACGAAACGAAGAAGCACTCGCAGCCATGCACGAGCGCATAGCATCGAATCCTGATAGCGGTGAAGAACTGCTAGAGGGCGTGACGCTTGCCACAAGCATGGGTCTCACCCAACAAGCCATGGAGTGGAACGAAGCTCTGTTGGCCATTCGCCCTTACGATACCGATGCACTAACTCGCCAGGTAGGCTTTGCATTAGCAAGCCAACAACTTCCTGATGCCTTGGTGTACGCTAAACAACTACTTGACCAAGACCCTCTTGATCCAGCCAATCGCTTAAGAGTGGCAGAGCTCGAAGAGTGGAACGGCAACGTTAACGCCGCCATGGAACAGCGTCAATGGCTAGCTGACAACGATTCTTCAATGGCCAATGACCGCGAACTGTTGCGCGTAGCTGAACTTAACTGGGATTCAATAACAGCAGCCAAAGCGCTTAATAGAATCGCAAAACGCACTACATTAAGTGCTGAGGGCCTGCAAAAGCTTGTCAAACTCTACGAACAGGACGGCTCACCACAACTGGCAGCAGCAGCACTTGATGATCTAATGGACGGCAGCGCCAAAGATGCCATGTTGCTACGTGAAAAGGCTGTTCTGCATTATCGACACGCGGCATACGAAGATGCGCTCGCGAGCTGGGAAGAATTTGCTAATCGATTTGGTCGTTCAGCGGAAGAGTCACTTAATCGCATGGAACTTTTATGGCGTTTGAAGCGACCCACTGAAGCGGTTGCTATGACTGATGAAATAACACCATACAACAGCAACGTTGCGAGTCAGTATCAGTTATCTTTGTTAACAGAGCTAGGTTGGCGATATCGCAAATCAACACTTGTGATAGCAGCTGCACCCTACATCGACAAAGACAACCCACAAACAGCACAAGATGTAATCTCTCGCCGCATCATTCAATCACTGGTTGATTCCAAAGACTACGATCAGGCCATTAAGACTGCTGAAAATACCTGGCGCAGCACTGATGATATGTCTTTCTTATTGTCAGCCATACAGATCGCATTAACAGAAAATGTGTACCCGCACTACGAGCGTTATCTTGATGCCAACGGCGATCTAATAGAGGTACGTAAAATTCCTGAGTACTGGCTAACGGTTGCAGAACATCACAACAGAAATGGCGATACACAATCAGCTATAGAAACGTATCGAAACACCTTAGCACTACACCCAGAGAATACCGATGCGATGTCCGGCCTTATCTGGGCCCTGTTAGGCGATGATACAGACGACTCTACCCTGCTTGCGACTTTGACCGAATTCGAAACGTTAGCAGTGAAAGTACCGGAACTGTGGAGCTCCTATGCAGTGGGTTACCTACGCGCGAAAGATCCTGAGTCCAGCCTTCGTTGGTTCAGTAAAATAATGACCACCAATGATCACGACTACAACGTGTTACTTGCCTTTGCAGATGCACTCGAGCAAACAGGTAATGCAAACCATGCTTATAAAGTTCGCCAATACACATTGCAAGAACTACTACCGCTGGCAATGGCCGAAACCAGCGACAACATAGACGCTATCAGCCGTGACTATATCTCTTTACTAAGAAGCTACGGTAGCGTCACTGAAAACGAAGTCTGGACCAACAGACTACTACAAGGTATCGAGCACAGCTCTGAAGAAGAAAGCGCCTGGCGCCGCGAGCTAGCGGCATCTTGGTACCTGGCCACACAACGAAACGACTACGCGCGTTTGGTAATGACCAAAATGCATGAGCGTCGCCTAAAGTCACCACTATGGCAACGACTTGCTGTCGCCCTGGTCGACAACAACTTACCTGAGGTTAAAGAAATACTGGCAAGCTCGAAGGGTCAGCTTTCACCGGGTGATGAAATACTTGCCTTACGTAAACTTGGGTTTGAACGACAAGCCTATGTGCTTGCAGAAAACACCCTTGAGAACTCAGCCAAAGAAAATGACCGCAACATGGCACGTGAGCATATGATATCGATGCGCAGCTCACGACCCGGTTATTATTCCGGTGTTCTCACGCAAAGAGAAATGGGCAGACTGAACGTAACCGAGTCTGGCCTTTCACTAAGACACACACTATCAGCCGCTGATCTTGGTTTTGAAATCGACTATCGCCGCAACCTGTTGCGCTCTGGTACGTTAGACATAGCCAACAATATTGAAGACAACGTAGCGGTATCGGCGCACTTTGGTAACAGCGAACGCGGTGGTCGACTAACCGCCGGTGTTCAATCGAACGGCACCGACGAACTCAACTACACATCGGGTGCCTACTACATTCGAGACCGCAGCGGAAAGCGTGAAATCAGCTCTGAAGTATCATTCAATGAAGTTGCCGACACTGGTGCAGAGTTCCGCATTGGCGCCAAGCAAGATAAAGCCGAGGTGGCCTTTCAACAAACACTCGGTCGTCGTGAATTTGTACGCCTAAGCGGTAAAGTCAATGAACTAAGCACCAGAGACACTGCACAAAGAATTGCACGCGGCGTTGGCGCAAGCATTGAGCTGGGCACCACCGGCACAATAGGCAGCAACAGCTGGACAATGGGTGTTGTCGCCAGTGGATCAAAGAACGATCGTGAAGCGCAACTGCCTATTAGCATTAGCAGCCTCTCTCCCCTATCAACCTTCAACAATGTGTTAGCGGAGGAATCGCAAGAACTAGCCGTTAGTGCATCACTGTTCCGTGGCGGCATTCGCTCTGACTACCCACAAGCGGCATCACCCCGCTACCACGTCTCAGCAAGGCTTGGCCACTCATGGCCAAACGAAGCCATGGGACTGCAGCTTCAAGCAGGCGCGGGTTTCAGGGTTATGGGTAACGATGAGTTGAGCCTACAACTTGAGCACGATCGATCAGGTATCGTGAATACCGAGGGAGATTCCAACTCAACTATTGGTATTCAGTACACTAATCATTTTTAGAGGCTATTGGCTGTCTCGGCATCAAGCCGCGACGGCCAAGTTCAACTCTGGCTTGGTACATTATAAAACACACCCGAACTCTTTCCGGCCTTTATGTCTTCGGACCGTGGCGTTTTGAGTTATAAAGCTCTTTTGCCCTATCATTAATGACAGCCCACATTTCAACCAATTCATTATAAGTATCTTGCTCTTCATGACTTAGAGCTGTCTCTAGCGTAGGGGCGGAGTAAGCGTGCGTATTTAAGTATTGCTCAATTTTTTCAATTCGCGCCTGTAGATCTGGAAAATCCTTACTGTTTATGAATTCCAACCAATTCTTATTACCACGCGAGTCATTGCATGTTTGGCATGCCGGTATAACGTTGCCCTCCACAAACTCACCAAACTCTGTTGCCGGAACAACATGGTCGGCAACTATACCCCGGTTTTTCCTGGTAGGCCCCTCACCGCAATAAGCACACTTGCCTTCAAAAATCTTTTTAATTGCCTCCCATTTCTCATTCGGCATAGTCTGCCGTGGAGCTATGATTTCCCGTAAACCGCGACTTACGTGATAGTTCATTCTGGTAAAGTGTTTGGTGCCAGCCATTTTTCTACTCTGATTATAAACTCGCACTTCATACGCTATATTGGCAAGTGCAACTACACTATCGGCATACTACTCCCTCACGCACTTCATCCGATGACGAGGTACAAAAGTAAAATTGGGCCACCTGTTAGGCAGCTTTACTCTTTTCGGCGTTTTCGCCAAGTGTCGTCCAATAGTCAAACGGCTCGCTAAAATTTCCCTCACTAACAATTTTTCCTGTGTTATCGAGCAAGTAGAAAATCGGAGTGAAATCGTTCTCGAGACTGTCTGCAACAGCCCGCTTTTCATCATGGAGTATGATTACCGGAATGTTCTGATCTATTGCTGCCTCTTCATTCTCGTACCACCATTGACGATCCGGCCGCTTATTCAGTTCATCGGTTAAAACGTGTATTGGACGAAGTCGGTGAGAGAAGTACCTGTACATTGCTCTATAACAAAGCATCGATTCGTTGTAAGGCCCATTACCCCGATAACCCGGCATCACACACACAGGTAATCTCTCTTCATTACTCATGCTGGCAAGGATGTCCGCGAGTTTGTGTCGTGCAGTCTTGTCGATGGTTTCAAGACTGAACATTGCAGGGAATTGTTGTCCCTCCCAATGAGTGTCTTCAGAGGGGAGTTCAAATTTCTTTAAATAGACTTCCTGAGAAATTCGATCTAACCGACCACTGTTGCTCCTATTGGCGGCTGACAACCACTCTTTACATCCATCAATGTCTTCTAACAGTTCACACCACTTAGCCGCGTAGAAGTAAGCTATGGCGTGCATGTACGATTCATGATTATCCAGCTCATTATTTATGAACCAGGATATTTCCCTCATGCCGTCCTCCTCATGCCCTAGCTCGTAGAGCGCTGCACCCTTGAACAATACTTCTGCAGATTTACCAAACTCGCTAGAGAATTTACCCAGTATTGTTGACAAGGCCCGCAATGCCCACGAATCACTGCTTATTTGCAGTAAATACTCCCAGTTGCGCCTCTTCCAAAGCAGCTCAAAATCTTCCCACCCTGAAAAGCCGTCCTGTTTGTACCTTTCCACTATCCCGACAGAACTTGGTTCGTGTGTAAACCCAAGCGGGCATCTATTGGTTGTTACGTTTATATATGAGCGTTGACTATGAGAATAGAACCGGTAATCCACCCCACCGCTACCTTCTGTCAAAAATTCAAGCAGATTAATTTTTATCACCGGTTGTTGGTTCACCGAAACCAGATAGTCTCCCGCCGATAGTCCGATATGCGACGCCGGTGAACAATCAGCAACTTTGACGATGAGAGCAGCGTAGCGACCGTCAAACTCCTCAGTCAGCTTCTCGACAGATTGACTGATTGGCCAATTTTCAAAATCTAAATGTTCACGCAATTACGAAATTCCTTTCTGCTATTTTTTACTGGTAACTCTAACAATACGCACGAGGCTTATTGCA
>CALGKA010000089.1 GCA_937927895.1 uncultured Granulosicoccaceae bacterium
CAGTCCGTCAAGGGAAGCCCGCCAGCGTGAGCGAGGGTTTAAAGAAGTTGTTGCTTCGGTATTCGCCAGCTTTAAAAATATTACTGTAGTACCTGCGTCAATTTTTTAGTAACCACATAGAAGTTAATTATCGGGGCATAAAGTCCCTCGCTAACGCTGGCGGGCTTCCTAAAAAAACAGATGACAAGCATGCTTTGCACTGACGCGACGCAATTGGAAAAAAACAGCAATAACAAAAGACACGAGCGTAAAAACCATCAGCTACCACCAACTCAACTGAGCATCGCCAACCACCAACCCGACAATTGCCACTATCCCAAAAAAGCCGATGGAGAGTGCCGACACTCACGAAGTGATGCTTTACCTACGCTTTTTGTTGTTTTTTGAAATCCTGCTGTGTCAAAGCGCCAGGGACGGCGCTTTGAGCGCGGTGCACATGGATGTGCATACCGCGCACCCCCTCGCAGCTGTATTTCAAAAATGGCGATGCCATCCCTTCCCAGTTAAAAAAGGGCAACAATGTAGCAATTAAAAGTATTTAAAACGCCGTCCGTCAAGGGAAGCCCGCAAGCGTGAGCGAGGGTTTAAAGAAGCTGGTGCTTCGGTGTTCGCTAGCTTTAAAAGTTTAACTGAAGTGACTGCATCATTTTATTAGTAGCCACATAGAAGATAATTATCGGGGCATAACGTCCCTCGCTAACGCTGGCGGGCTTCCTAAAAAAACAGATGACAAGCATGCTTTGCACTGACGCGACGCAATTGGAAAAAAACAGCAATAACAAAAGACATGAGCGTAAAAACCATCAGCTACCACCAGCTCAACTGAGCGTCCGAACCACAAACCCGACAATTGCCACTATCACAAAAAGCCGATGTAGAGTGCCGACACTCACGAAGTGATGCTTTACCCGCGCTTTTTGTTGTTTTTTGAAATCCTGCGGTGTCAAGCGCCAGGGACCGCGCTACCCGTCTCAGCAGGTTTCAAAAAAATGATGCAGCCGCCCCCTCCCAGTTAAAAAAGGGCAACAAAGTAGCAAGAAGACTTTTTTTGCTTACTTTTTGGTTTTTAAACAGTAAGGCCGCCAGCAGGGCATGCAACGCTCGACCGCCATCCGCAGGACAAATCAAAACGACAGCATCCCCCGCAAGGCAAGCAAACCCAATAAAGTGCTAAACTTAAAGCCAAAGAAAAAAACCAAACCAAAGCCCAAAAAACCCAATAAAAAAGACCCCAAGACAATGTCAGAAGAAACCATATTCTCAAAGATCATCTCCAAAGAAATCCCCGCTGACATCCTCTATCAAGATGACTTAGTAACAGTATTCCGCGACATCAACCCCGTCGCGCCAACACACGTTTTAATCGTGCCAAACAAACTGATCCCGACCGTTGACGACATAGAGCCCGAAGATGAAGCCACTATGGGTCGCATGCTAGTCGTTGCCAAAAAAATTGCACGGGAAGAAGGCATCAGCGACGACGGCTACAGACTGATAATCAATTGCCGCGAGCATGGTAATCAGGAAGTCATGCATATACATATGCATCTTGTTGGCGGTCGACCACTTGGTTTCATGCTAAAACGTGAATCATAATCGCCATCAAAACACCCGCTAGGCCTTTAAAGTACCATGACTAAAAAATTCGCAAGCACCGATAGATACATAGCAACGGATGATTTATCCCTGGCGGTTAACGCCGCTATTACACTTGGCCGTCCGTTATTAATCAAAGGTGAACCCGGCACTGGAAAAACCCAACTGGCGGAAGAAGTCGCGCGCTCACTTTCTGCACCGCTTTACCGCTGGCATATAAAATCTACCACCAAGGCACAACAAGGCCTTTATGAATACGATGCTGTGTCGCGCTTACGTGATTCACAGCTGGGTGACGAGAAAGTCCACGATATCTCAAACTATATTATCAAAGGAAAACTATGGGAGTCATTCGAAGAAGATCAACTCTCAGTACTACTGATCGATGAGATCGACAAAGCAGACATAGAATTCCCTAACGACCTCCTGCTTGAGATCGATAAAATGGAGTTTCATGTTTATGAAACCAAACAAACTGTAGTCGCCAAGCACAGGCCGTTGGTGATCATTACCAGTAACAATGAAAAAGAATTGCCAGATGCTTTTTTAAGACGCTGCTTTTTTCATTACATTAAATTTCCAGACGCAGAAACAATGGAGCAAATAGTCTCAGTACACTACCCATCGATAAAAAAAGATTTGTTATCAGCCGCTCTAAAAGCGTTCTTTGAAATACGCGAAGTACAAGGGATCAAGAAAAAGCCATCAACCTCTGAATTACTAGACTGGCTTAAACTGCTACTGGCTGAAGAAATTCCAGCCGATGCACTACACGCTGACAACAGCGGTTCAATAATACCCAAACTACATGGCGCGCTACTTAAGAACGAACAAGACGTTCACTTGTTTGAGCGCTTAGTATTTCTTAACAAACGAAACCAATAGTTAAGCGTTGTGCGCTTATCTCAAAAAATAACAGGTTTGAACTGCCGTGTTGATTGAGCTGCTATTTCGCCTGCGCGATGCACGTATTCCCGTGTCTATCACTGAATACCTTGCCATGCTTGATGGTCTCAGCCACGGCATAGCTAACTACAGCATCGATGACTTCTACCATTTCGCACGACTAAGCCTTATAAAAGACGAACGCCATTTTGATCGTTTCGACAAAGTATTTGGTGACTACATCAATGGTCAGCAACACCTTTTTGAACAAGTCATAGGAGATATACCAGAGGAATGGCTGCGCCTTGAAGCTGAAAGACTCTTTAGTGAAGAAGAAAAGCAAGATATAGAAGCACTCGGTGGCTGGGACAAAATAATGGACACCCTCCGACAACGGATGGAGGAACAAAAAGAACGCCACCAAGGTGGCAGCAAGTGGATAGGCACCGGCGGGACCTCTCCCTTTGGTGCGAATGGCTACAACCCGGCCGGTGTTCGCATTGGACAAAAGACCGGTCGCCACGGACGTGCTCTTAAAGTGTGGGATAAACGTGAATACAAAAATCTTGATTCTGAAAGAGAACTGGGTACACGCAACTTTAAAATGGCGCTAAGAAAGCTGCGACGCTTTGCCCGCGAGGGCGCTCAAGATCAATTCGACATGAGCGGTACTATTGATGCCACGGCCCGAAACGCCGGTCTATTAGATATCAAAATGGCTGCTGAGCGCCGCAATGCTATCAAAGTACTTTTGTTGTTTGATGTCGGTGGCTCCATGGATTACCACGTGACCGTCAGTGAAGAATTATTTTCAGCCGCAAGCAGCGAATTCAAACACCTGGAATATTTTTACTTCCACAATTTTGTTTATGAAAAACTGTGGAAGGATAACCGTCGCCGTCACAATGAGACAATAACACTGACAGAATTCCTTAGAACGTATAGCGCCGACTACCGGGTTATTATTGTTGGCGATGCCACCATGAGCCCCTATGAAATCACCGCCCCGGGAGGCAGCGTTGAACACTGGAACGAAGAAGCAGGCATAGTCTGGATGCAGCGCCTGCTTGAAAAATTCCCACACGTCGCCTGGTTGAACCCAGAGCCGGAAGCCTATTGGTCACGTGTACAGTCTGTAAAAATTACCCACCAGCTAATGCAAAAACGAATGTATGGCTTGACCGTCGATGGCATTGGCAAAGCGATTGATGGTTTAAAAAAACGCCACTAAAGCCAATATTCTACTAATCTTATTGCATTGTTCGTTGATACGCGTGATTAGTCATTCCAGTAACACTACTTATCCCACTCTTACCTAAGCCAAACTCCTCATGTTAAAGGTGTTGCTCGCCTGGGCTGGTATTTTTACAGCGTTGGTATTAATCGCAAACTATTTGTTATCTGATGCTGAAGACAATTGTCGGCAAAAATGCCAATTGCAAGGCGCTGATTATCAATACCACGTCGCCAGAGGCAGACGGCACGCCACTAGGCCTGCCCGTTGTGAGTGCATTAAATAACACCTTTCAAGTCTTGAGTTGACTGGTTTTCAAACCAATCATTGCCAGAAATTCTGGCAAACAGACATTCTCTGACTATTCTTAACAATATAAGCACCTATTCGTTAGCCGGAATGCTGCTGCCCGGCAACTTATTTGCTTTGATCTGGTACTCATTAATCGTTGGTTGTTACATCTGCTCATTGCTATACCAACAACACCAAAATAGGCATTACCCATGAGCGCATTGTCGCCTGATTTTCGAAGAACCGCCTTATTAGAAGGTACACCCGCCGGTAAAATGCCCACCCCTCGCGTCAAAAAGTGGGGCTGGTGGTATTTGCCAGTGAGTGCTATCGCCTTAGTTGGTGCTAGTTACTGGGGCATGCAACACATCGAGCGACAAGTGGAATCGAGTGCACCAAGCGCACTTGAACAGCAAGGCATCGATTCAAGCAACTTAGCATTCGAAGCCAACTACCGACACGTCACCGTTACCGGTACCTTACCAACGGAGGCTAACCCAACACAGCTAGAATATATCTTAGCTAGCTTCAAAGGCCCCAATGGCGAATCTATTCGCGCGGCAGATGTAAAAGCAGTAAACCCGATACTCGTAGAAGCTGCAGCCGAGAAAGTATTGATTGCTCCCACACCAATAGTAGACCTACCAGAGGTTCAAGTCGCCGCTAAGGTCGACGGCGATTTCATAACGCTATTTGGATCGGTACCAGCGATACACCACGAAGCAACACTGGTATCTGCCACACAACAGGCCTTTGGTAGCGATAAAATTGATAACCGAATAACGATATCAAATCCGGAAAATACAAGCGATACAGGCGATTCTTACATTAATAATTTTGCAGCTGTCCTATCAAACCTGGATCGCGACGTTATTGACGCAGAAATCACCCTCGACAACGAAAAACTCAGAGGTCGAATTTCTACTAGTAATGTAGACAAGCAAAAAAGGCTGCAAGCAACTATACCGGACAAATCTATAACCGTACTGGTATCTAAAACACACGCAGAGCAGCACTCCTTACTAGAGATCAAAGACCAAGTAACTGAACTTCAGAATGAGCTAGAGTTACTTCAAGATCAGATCAAACGACAAATTGTATTCGCACCCGCATCTACAGAACTACAACCGTCAGCCTATCCGGTCATTGAACAAATAGCATCAGCAATGCAAACACACCCGGAAGTACTTATAGAAGTAGGAGGTCATACAGACTCTGCATCAACAGCTGCAAAAAATATTGTTCTATCGGAACGCCGTGCACAGGCAGTGGTTGATCAACTCGTTCAAAACGGAATTGAGTACAAACGACTGATACCCATAGGTTTTGGCGAAAGCCACCCGCTTTTTCCAAACGACACAGCAGAAAACCGCGCAAAAAACAGACGCGTTGAATTCCGCGCACACATTGACTACTAACCTAACATTTGCCTTTTATTCTTAAACAACACAGCACTACAGCAACAGGTAATACACCATGATTTGGGCGCTACTAGAAATAACACTACCTCTGTGCATTGCCGCACTCTTTGGCTTATTCGCAGGCTGGCTATTCTGGCGCTGGCGCAGAACGCCAATAACGGCCGCTGAATGGGAAACCCATGGCGAAACAGATGATGCGGATCAAACGGCCTTTTTTGCATTACGCAAAGAACATGAGGAAATGCAAGCCGAACGTGATGAGGTAACACTTAAAGTATCGGCGCTTGAATCCAAAATAGAAACTCAGGCGAACGAGATTAGCACAGCCAATTTATCGACAAAGCAAGCCAATGAGCAACTAGCTATCGCCAAGAAAGAGCTTGAGTCTAAGAATGAGCTTGAGTCCAAGCCTACAACTGCAGCCCTTGCGATCACTGCAACCGAGCAGTCTACGGCTGAACTTGAGGCAAAACTAGCTAAAGCAAATAGCGAAAAAGAAGCGTTAGCTGCAAAGGTAACAGCTGCAGATAATCAGGCACAGCAGCTCACAGCGGCTAACATTGAACTCACGCAAAAACTAGAGCAAAGCCAGGAAGCTCACAATGATCGTGATGCAGTCATTGCAAAAAACAAGCAGCTAGAAGACGAATTATCCAGAAAACAGCAAGATCTTTCGCTCTCTGAAAATACAAATACTGAGCTTGAAAGAACTAAAACTGAGCTGGCATCGCTTGATGCGAAATTCAAAAACTTCCAAGCAAGTGCTGTGGCGCACAGACAAACTAACGATCAACAACAAGAACAGCAACGCGCAAGAATCGAGAAACTTCAGGCAGAACTCACTGACGAAAAACAACGTAATGCATCCGCCAACGATGATGCACAAAAGATTGTAGAGCTACAAGCCCAGTTGCAAAGGGCCAACGCTTCAGCGACCGAGCTTGCGGATGCGAAAAACAATATTACTAACTTGAACACTGAACTATTAGAAACCAAAACCAAGCTTGCTGAAGCAAATGCGCTTAGTTCAAACAACAACAATCAACCAGATAACGCATTACGTGAAACACAAAAGTCCCTTGCTGAAGTCAATGCCTACTTGAGCCGTGAGAGAGCAAAGAACGCAGCGCTTGAAGCGAGCCTCGCCCGTAAGAATGCTATAACCCCTGCCCCGGTAACTGATATCTCCGTTGGGACAATTAAAAAGCTTAAGAGTGATCTTGCCACTAAAGAAGAACGCATCACAGAGCTTGAGAAAAAGATCGCCAGCAAAGCGGCCAAAAAGGCATCTGATAAAGCTAAAAAAGCAAACGCCAGCAAAGATGGTAAAAAGCCAGGCAATAAGCCCCGTAAGCCGAATAAAAACGTCTGGCAAAAAGGCAAAACAAAACTAGGTACACCAGGTTGTGATCACAAAGACGATCTTACCGCGATCAATGGCATTGGCCCAAAGATCCAAAAAGTGCTTAATCAACACGGTATTAAAAGCTGGGAACAGCTGGCAACACTAACCGCTGCAGACATCAAAACGGTCGATGAAGCACTAAAAGATTTTTCTGGTCGTATTAAACGCGATGAATGGGTGCCGCAAGCCAAAGCGATTATGCGTAACGGCCATCAACCACTTAACGCAAAAGCGAAACCTGCAACCGCTAAGAAACCAAAAGTTAAAAAAGCGGCAGGTACAAAAAAGAAAAGTGCGTGGCAAAAAGGTAAAACCACGTTTGGAACCCCAGGCTCTTTACACCGTGATGATTTAAAAGTGATCAACGGTATCGGCCCGGTCATAGAGAAGTCGCTTAACCGACGTGGCATAAGGTCATGGGAACAATTGGCCTCGCTAGTTGCAAAAGACGTTAAAGCGATAGACGAAGCGTTAGACTTCCCGGGAAGAATTGCCAGAGAACAATGGGTGAAGCAAGCTAAAGATTTGGTGCGACGTTATCCGGATCAAAAGTCTCGCCCCACCCGGAAAACCGTTTTAAACAGAATGGCAAGCTAAATCAAGCGGCCAACTTGAACGCTAGTCGCTACAAAGGCAAAAACTTGCCCGTTTTTATAAAATTCACTGCCTGATCAATCACCGTTTTTGATTTCATCATAAACGTGTGAGTGACAGGTAGTGTTATAAAGGCCTTCATGCCCTCTACCTTGGTATTTTCAACCGATACTTTGCCATCATCAGGGTTAGGCAAAAACTGAGACAACAGAACATTAAACGTTCTACTCCCTGCTATTACACCAAGATCAAACTCTACCGGTCCCATTTGCATCGGGATACTATTGGCATCTGTACCGAGTTGCATACCCGCTGGCCCATTAAGTAACTTATAACCGGGTACATTCTTTAGCTTATCAACCACCTGACTGCCCTGATTCGGCGGCGCAAGCATCACTACTCTGCCCAAGTTGTTGATCTCGTTATTCTCTAAGTAATAACGAACTAATATCCCACCCATTGAGTGGGTAATAAAATGTACGGTATCGTTCGCATTACAGTTGCTATAACCTAACTTTTCAACCGCTAGCGGTGCGAGTTCTTCTACTGTTTTTTTGCGTGAAGGGTAGTCAACATTGACCACTTGATGATCGGCAGCTTCGAAAGGAGGCACAATATGTTTCATAGCGTTTGAAGTGCGTGCCAGGCCATGCAACAACACTATGCAATCGGCGTGGCTGTGCGTCGACACAGAACACAACATAATCAACATGCATAGCCTGCCCCCTATTTTTCGAGAGAGCATGCGCTGTTCATGAAGCCGTTTTAACATAACATTACGTACCCGCATTTGTTTCTGGCGTGCCAAGCACAATGTCACGAATCTAACGGATAATATCAGAACTAAACTGCACTGCTTTTTGTTGGATTTCTTTAAAGGTTCTTATGTGCGCGCCATAGCGACGTGTCTCGCTAGGCAGTGCTTCTAAAAACTCAACGGCCGATTGTTTGTCTGCGAATTCACCAACACTCAAACTATATTGCACACTACCCTTGTTATTCACACGCTCCGGATAAATTGCCGACACATAGTCTGAAGGTATTTTTTTAGCAAATTTTAACAGGAACGGTCGGTTGACTGTTAAGGCAACTTGCACCGTGTAGTACCCTGGGAATTGACTCAACACCCAGTCTCTTCCCTGTATGCCATCAGCCTGATCAACTTCTGTGTATTGGTATTCGATTGCATCATACGTAGTCGCCGGCTGTGCGGCAGCTGATGCCACTTGCACCACTGTAGGCGTAGTCGTGGCGATTGGAATAGGTTGATCTAAATTGCGCGGGTATTTGTAACCAAAGCCTTGGCTTGTCGGCTCAACAAAACTTACCGGGGTTGCCTCTAAAAGTGCTGTCACAGGCTGCACAGTAATCGATGATTCCTCCGCTGACCCAATCAGTTCTACTTTGCGTGTATCGACAGCAGGCTTGCTTTCAAGTGTAGGCGTGATAACCACAGGCTTCGGTATAGTCTTGTCAGTAGAAGCCTCTTTAGAAGCCTCTTTTGCTGCAATGCTCTTAAGCAGCGCAATACGCTCACCGGTAAGTTCACGTTCTGAATCCTTTGAGACATCAGGCGTGTTAATCGCGACCGGGGGGTTCTTTAAGGCTGACTGAAACGGCAATTCGCCCCTGTTAATGATGTAGTAACAGGCATAAACAAAACCCGCAAACAGTGCCAGCTTAAACAACACCGTTACTAGATCCAGCAACAAGAACATCCATCGATACTCAGGATGATAATGCCGGTAGCGTCGAAAATCTTCACGCAGCTCGTGAATAGCGCCCATACAGTTTGGTGTCCAGTTCAATATTGACCGTTTTATACCACATCTACTGCTGGAATACGGTTCGCGAAACACTTGAATTTGGTAATCATTTATGAAACTTTTACGTTATTTACGTTTCACAATTGATACACCTAGAAAAAGTAATCTCCGAACTGATTTACATTGGCGATCTCATTTGTGCCAATCCCGACGATATACAACAATTCCACTGCGTCAGAAAAGTCGAGTTTTTCTGACGGAGACAAATAGGCAAACGCCACACCCCACTCAGACGAATAATTACTAGACAGCGCACGTGAGACAAACGCGCCGTTATTGTGGCTTTCGAAGCGTAAATCAGCTGTCGCATTCGGGTGATTTCCATCATCGATCTGTAGGTAGCGAGTGTTGTTGCGAACGTAGGCTAGCGCCGACGCCAGCGCATGATCTTCGTTCCAGCCACTGTGCTGAATCACGTGAATACGATTGCGGGTGTTGAACTCCGTGTGTTGCACATTGATACGTCGAACCACCTCAGCAGTAAAATCTGATGGACCACCCTCTGCTACCCAAACGTCACCGCCTGATGCAAGCACCGACGCCCAGCGATTCACAGCAGCGCCGATCGATGCTTCGCGATTACTGTGCGCGTTTAACCAATTACTTCCCCATACCGATGCCATTAGCGACTCTGAGGCAGGAACGTAGCGATCGCGACTATACTCACCATAAGTGCCGGCAACCACTTGTACATTGAGTCCAAGCTTTTGTGTGACCATCAATGATGCGACTGCTGCGTGGCCATCGTCGCGATCCGGGGCATGGTCAAAGTGAATCGCCACTAAATCCCGTTGCCGGTTAAATCCAGATAAGCTTTCATCCGCTTGCGGTGTGACAGTCGGCTGATTAACCACCGGTGTAGCGGTGGCAGGCGCTTGAGGAGTCGCCCCTACAAGACAAGACTCAACACCGTTCCAGCCCCAGCCATCACCATCGGGGTCTATGCATGTTGCAGCTACTGGCTCTGCTTGTTGCGTTGGAGACGTTGTTTGAACACTCTGGCCTATAAGGCACGTTGCCTGGCCGTCCCAACCGTAGCCGTCACCGTCTGGATCCACACAGGCAGCAGACGTTGCTACGCTTTGTTCTTCCACTATCAGGCAAGAACCAGAGCCGTCCCAGCCCCAGCCGTCACCATCGGTATCGACACACACTTGAGAAAAAGCCGGGTTAGCCCACAGCACGGCACTCACTATGCCTGCAAAAATTCCTGATGCTACCTTTTTCCTATACACGCTCACTCAGCCCTTTTAATTCACAAGATCGCCGAGTTTAGCGACACACGCCCACCCACTCTGCCAAGTGCTTCATGTTTCTCAATCAGACGGCCGCGCTTTACTATTTGGTCATCTCTACGCAATGCAAGAGTATTTTTCAGTCAACAAGATCAAAATCAACGTATTCTGTGCGTTGACTATTGCACATGCGCCACCACACTCTAGCGACGCTGACTACGATCCCTCCTGATGAAAACTCCTAAACGCTTGCTCCCACTGATCGAAGACGGTCTGATCGACGAGGTGTTGCATTCTTTAATGAGTGGCAAGGAAGCGACCGTGTACGCGGTGCGCTGTGGCAAAGAAATACGCTGCGCAAAAGTTTATAAAGATGCTCAAAAAAGAAGTTTCAAGCAAGCGGTTCAATACAGAGAAGGCCGCAAAGGCCGCAATAGCCGACGCAACCGCGCGATCGAAAAAGGCTCTAAATTCGGCCGCGAACAACAAGAAGCCGAATGGCATAACGCAGAAGTAGACGCACTATACAAACTGGCAGATGCCGGTGTACGCGTACCCACACCTTACGGTTGTTTTGACGGCGTTCTTTTGATGGAACTTATAACAGATGAAAACGGTGATGTAGCGCCTCGCCTAAACGATGTATCAGTACCGCACGATCTCGCACTTGAAGATCACGACACTATAATGAACTATGTCAAACTGATGCTATGCGCCGGCCTTGTACACGGTGATTTGTCAGAATTTAATGTACTGGTCAACGAAGAAGGCCCAATCATTATTGATCTCCCGCAGGCAGTTGATGCTGCAGGCAACAATCACGCGCGAGACATGCTCACCCGTGACATTAACAACATGACCCAATACTACAGCCAATTTGCACCGGAGTTACTCAATAGCCGCTACGCTGATGAAATGTGGGCTCTCTATGAGAAAGGCGAACTAGAACCAGGCACAGAATTAACCGGTCAATTTCAAAGTGTTGATAAAGACGCGGATATAGATGCCGTGATGTCGCAAATCAAAGAGGCATATAAAGAGAAACAAGAACGCGAAGAACGAATGCGAGAACAAGATTAAGCTCACATTAAGCTCACACATGTAGCTCTCGTCCCGTAATTATCTCGTGCCGTAATTAAAGGAATAAATGCTATGAACACAAGTCCAACAGCAATAGCTCACTGCTTAAAAACACTAACGTTTGTCGGCATCGGATTAACATTAATCGGCTGCGATGCCGTGCTCGATTGCGTTGATAACGATGGGCCAGTATTTTCTACAGACCCTACTTTGCCAGCTGCTATTTTAAATCAACAATACCTTCAAACCATTCAGGCTTCCGTTCGAAACGAACCACGTGATGATCGGTTCGACTACGACTTCACAATAATAAACGGCGCATTACCTCCAGGTATTACTACTGAGTCTTCCTCCGGTTTATACACCCTCAGAGGTACCGCTACCGAGCTAGGCACATACAACTTTGAAATAAACGTGTTTATAGATGACGGGCTAGACCCTACCTCAAGCGGACTCTGCTTTCGCAATCGTTCCCGTGAATTCGAACTAGTCGTGCAACAGGAAGGCGGCTAAATTGCGATTAGAGGTTCAGATAACTAGCCCATTATTAATACAGACAAAATACCCAGATAATACTGGTAGCGGTTTGCATCGCCATCAGCGCAATCCGTTTCACAGCTGACATCTGGAGCCATTTCTGTTGCAGGCTCACCGCTCACGCTGGAGTCAAACACAGGCGCACTCGTACAACCCGCTAGACTTAGACACAGGCCCAAACCTGTTGCCACCATTAAAGATTTTGCCTGCTTCATGAAAAATGCCTGGTAAGAAATGGCGCGCCTGAGGAACTACTGCTATAAGTTATCGCGATAGCTCAACCGCAATAGTATAACGGCCGGAATACTTTCGAATACTTTATCAATTGTTAAACCTATCTTACAAACTGAAATAGCGTGTCCCAGTGAACAAAACACGAATCTATTTAGCAATCCCGCTATATTAGAAACTACCTATAGCACCTAATCGTTATCAGTCAATCCAGCGCCAGCGCCCGCCGCGCGTGACTGCGCACTGGCTGGCACATAAGTGCGGTGAGCGAGAGAATTAAGAACCGCCATGTCGGGCTCTGAACAGGCTGCACGCTGGCAAAACTCTCGCGTGAATGCACGCACTTGTGCCTTACCGATCACCACCCCAGCACACGATGCGAGCACAAATTGTTGCTGGTCGCTGCAATCGATTTCACCTGTATCACTGATCAATACAGGCTGATTATCTATGATGAGCCTTAAGGACTTCTTTTCTGCAGCCGCCGAACTTGCAACAAACGGCAGCAGTATCGCAGGGCTATATACTTTTCCTAACTCAATTTCAGACTGGTTTATACCAAAGTACTCAAACCCAAGATCTGAAAGCACAGCACCTGCCACGACAGGGCATGCCGCCGGCACCGTAGCTATCCACTGGCCCGATGCTATGTCAGGTGTTAAGTCACCAGCTGCCACTCCATCGATTTGTTTGAGTAGAGTAGCGAACATATTTGCGGCAGGTAGATTTCGCTCAGCAAGCCATGACGCCGCCCGCCCGGCTTCTTGTGCGATCCCCCAACTGAAACCCGCCCCGCGATACGCTTTTAATACCAGCGCATCTAGCTCCCCTAACGATAATTCAAGCACTAGTGTATTGGCTCTTGCACGAGCTCAGCACCCGAGTCGGCAGGCGGATACACCCATGTGTCGTCATAAGTGTTCAGTAATTCATCGGGTAGAGGGGCATGTTGAAACATATTGATTCTTACCCAGCGATCACTGCGCGGGTCAAACTTTATTGCACCAAAAAACGATAACTTGCAGCGCAACAGATCAATTGGCAACATTTTGTTTGACAGTAGATTATCTTCAATCTCTGAATAAGGGTGCAGAGCAGCCTGTTGTATGCGGCGCACCACCAGTCTATGCTCCGGGTGGTTAATTAAAAACAGGGCTACTACATCATTGGGATCACTTTGTTGTATGTCTTTATAGATTCCCACTACATCGCGCGCAATGGCTAATGGGTGCTCACGCTCAGCGCCCGGCTCATCAAAGCGCTCACCCACTCGTGGCTCTAACTTTTCCTCTGATGCATACCAAAAGCGTGCGTTGGCATCGCGATCGGTAAAATCGGTATTGAGTGCAAACTGATAGTGAGTATTGATTAGCTCTGCTATAGAACCAATTTTCATTTTACCATCGATTTTAAAATACTGATCTTCATCGGCGCTCATATTGGCGGCTAGTTCATCGACTAAGTGCGGATACAATTCAATTAACAATGTGACTAAACACTCTTGCCCTTCGAGCGATAAGTTATGCTCCGCCCACAGGTATAAAGTATTCCACGGATACACTTGCGGGCTTAACTCCCGGGGTAGCACTTTAGAATTAAGGCTTGCAAGATCAGCTCGAAGTGCGGCGATTTTTTCTTGTTGTAGCGGGTGTTCACTTATCCAGTATTTTAGCCCCGCTTGCTGGCGCTCAAGTAAGACACAAAAACGTTCTACTGTTTCCAGATCACAGGTTGCAACTTCACGGACCCGATACAATGCCTGCTCACGAGATAACATCCACTGATTAAATAATACCGGGTGATTAACAATAAACGGCGCCATGCCTAAACCAGTAGAGTTTCCTATACCGAGAGATCTACGTAAGTTTTTATTCAGAGTCACAGCAGTTGCAGGGGAATCGACCTTAGCAAGGTGTTCAACAATATCAACGCTGAACATTCTTATCATGTATACCGCCATTAACTCGCTTTGAAATGGCGATGTAAACTCCTCGCGTCCAGCAATAAAGCGCCTGTCAATAGCACCAAATTTCCCGGAACCGTACACTGCTGTGGTACGCATAAGGTATCCCACCTTATTGAGTTCTGCTGCTTCTGGTTGCAATCCTTGCGCTAAGGTCTCACGTACATAGTTAAATAATCTTACTGAGCGATTAGCACGCGACAAAGAAAGCTCTGACGCGCTAATTCTACCTGCCTCTTGCAGCGGCACGTTTTGCTGCAGCCTTTTTATATCAGCATCATTGGGTACGCCATCAAACAAGGTAAAGGTTGAATCCCATTCTTCAGCAATAACCCGGTCTGATCGCTTAGAGGGATCAAGATCATTTGAAAACACCACCAATGAATACGTTCTGTCTGGCCCAGTCGCGCTATAGACGCCTACCCCGACACCTTTATTATCCATTTGCCAAAGTGTGCGCTTAAACGACCACTGCTCAGCAGCAAAGCGCCTCAACAACACGCGCATAA
This sequence comes from uncultured Granulosicoccaceae bacterium, assembly GCA_937927895.1. Classification (GTDB taxonomy): domain Bacteria; phylum Pseudomonadota; class Gammaproteobacteria; order Granulosicoccales; family Granulosicoccaceae. Next base: position 14,808 of record CALGKA010000089.1, read on the forward strand.
ATGACAAGCGTGTCTGATGCATGGAACCCATGCGCGCAAGCTTCATCATGGTCGACGGGGGTCGCAGCGCAATACTTGGTTTATCTACATTTACAGTGGCCATCGGTGTATCCCTGGGTGACTTAAAAACTATAAAACAAAAACCCTTTTAGCAGCAAAACAAAAACCCCTTAGCAGCGTTTCGTCTTGTTATTGCGGGACAAAATTTGTACGAAAAAAGTTTAACCAATTTAACCCTAATACGCGGTCAGCATCAGCCTCACTAAAGCCAGATTTAAGCAAACCAGCACGTAAACCCGGAAAGCTTGTGTTATCGGTGAACCAGTCTGGTTGCGGCGGAAAACCTGCGTTATCTGCGCTGCCTTCACCGTAGTCTATCTCCTTACTCCAACGCCCTACTCGCATCCATTCAACCACACTATCGGGTTGATCCTGGCACAGATCCGAACCGATACCAATGTGTTCAACGCCCATTACTTCGGCGCTGCGAGCGGCCATCTCACAAAAACTTTGTAGGGTGCATTCCGTTTTACCCGCTAAGTGATGTGGATAAAAAGAAAACCCCAACATACCACCTGTTTCACTTAACGCTTTTAGCACCGTATTGGATTTATTGCGCAACGCTGGATGCCAGTCATAGGGATTGGCATGAGTAATCGCAACGGGCCGACTGGATAACTCTATTGCATCAAGTGTTGAACGTTCTGCCGAATGCGACATATCAATCACTAAACCAACACGGTTCATTTCTTTGATCACTTGCTTACCCATGCGGGTAACACCTGGGTCGTGCTCTTCGTAACAACCAGTCGCCAACAAAGACTGATTGTTATAGGTCAGCTGCATAAAACGTGCACCTAACGTGTGAACAATTTCTACTAATCCGATATCGTCTTCTATGGGTGACGGGTTTTGAAAACCAAAAAAAATCGCCGTGCGGTTGGTCTCTATAGCAAGATCAACATCGCTCGCCCACTTTCCCTTAAATATGAGCTCTGGGTATTGTTCAAACCAACGGTTCCATTGTTCAAAGTTTAAAACCGTTTCGCGGAAATTCTCGTGGTATGCAATGGTCACATGCACGGCATCAACACCGCCGTCACGCATTTGGCGAAATATTTTTTCCGACCAATTGGCGTACTGCAAACCATCTATGACTGGCGCTCTATTTTTTATCATTCGTTTTCCGTCCAGTAAAGTGTGCTCATTCCCAAGCAACCGCAAAAGCCAGGCGATCGCTAAGAAACTGTGGCTGCGAAAAATGCTACTATGGCACAGCTCTAGTTGGTCAAAATAAACCATCTCCCGGGCCATTTTCTGCACATCCGTCCATTATTTCACTTTACCGTTAATCGGCTACCTCCAAAGAATAAAAAGCAATGACACCAGACAAAGAAGATCTTTGGTTCGCACCGCTTGGCGGTTGCGGTGAAATAGGAATGAACTTCAATTTATACGGCCACGATAATCAATGGCTGGTGATAGATTGTGGAGTGACCTTCTCCGATAAGCCAACACCAAACGATTCCGATCCGACACCAGCTGTCTCGCAACCGGCAATAACCAAGAACCCCAGCCGCGACGTGCAAATGGCCGACCCGGCATTCATCGCAGAACGTAAAGCAGATATAGCAGGAATGATCATTACTCACGCTCACGAGGATCATATCGGTGCTGTGGCGTACCTGTGGCCGCAGCTACAATGCCCCATCTATACCACAGCATTCACCGCGTATATTTTGCAGCGTAAGCTTGCTGAACATAATTTATTGGATAAAGTCACCATCAATATTATTGAAGCTGGCGATATCATTGATATTGGCGTGTTCAACGTAGAATGGATCGCGATGACCCACTCTGTGCCCGAGCCCTGTAGCTTGCTTATAAAAACAGCCGCCGGTAGCGTATTCCATTCTGGCGACTGGAAATTAGACGACAACCCGGTTGTTGGCACAACCTTCGATGGCGAACGCCTGCGAGAACTGGCGAGTTTACATCTAGACGCTATGGTGTGCGACTCGACCAATGCAGATGTTGAAGGCAAAACCGCCTCTGAATCAGAGCTGCACGATGGCTTGCATAAGCTCATAGCCAACGCACCCGGGCGCGTAGTGGTCACCTGCTTCGGTAGCAACCTCGCCAGAGTCGCCACCATGGCTAAAATTGCAAAAGCCACCGATCGCCACGTAGGCATGATCGGGCGCTCAATGATCAACATGGTTAACGCCGGCCGTGCCACAGGCTTGCTGCCCGACGACATCAGTATTGTTGAGGCAAATCACTTAGGGTACCTGCCGCCGGAATCTGTATTGCTTTTAGCCACCGGCAGCCAAGGTGAACCTCGAACCGCGTTACATCGCTTAAGCACCAACACCTTCAGAGACATGTCACTAGAAAAAAGCGATACCGTGATCTTTAGTTCCAAGTGCATACCGGGCAATGAAGAAAGCGTGCAGAGCTTAATAGAAAGGCTTGAAGCACTTGGTGTGACCGTATTCGGGGAACACAACGTCGAAGACCTGATCCATGCCTCAGGCCACCCGGCGGCTGAAGAACTGCTCACCATGTATGAGTGGGTAAAACCTCAACTACTTATACCGGTTCACGGTGAACCAAAACACATGAAAGCCAACACCGAGCTTGCGAAACAAGCCGGTATACCCAGACAAATTCACGGTGAAAACGGAGATCTTTTTATAATCTCCCCCAACAAAGCGATCAGACGCCGGGCACTGCCGGTTGGTCGCCTCGCTTTACAAGGTAGGAAGTTGGTAGCCATTGATGCCTAGTGGCCACAGAGACTTAACTACAGGTTCAATCAGCACCCACCTTGTTGCCTTAGCAGTTCCCGCGGCAATGGGTATGATATTCAACACGCTCTACAACCTGACAGACTTTTGGTTTGCAGGCATGCTTTCTGATAACGCACTAGCCGGTGTTTCTATTGCCGGTAGCGTGTTTTTTCTTATTATAGGTGGCAGCATCGGCATGCAAACCGGTACAACTGCGATGATCGCCGCAGAGGTAGGCAAAGGTAATAGTGGCGCTGCCCTTGATTGGCTCGATCAATCCACCGGCCTTGGCATTGTAATATCACTCCTGTGCATATGCCTTGGCATGTTCGTAGCAGATCCACTAATTACTTTCCTTGGTGCTGATTCAGCTGTCGCCCCTTATGCAAAGCAATATGTCACTATTGTATTGTGCGGTTGTATATCTTTTGTACTGGCAGGCATTGCCGCTGGTGCGCTTATGGCGCTAGGCGACACAGTCTCTAACCGCAATGCACTAGCAGTAGGCCTGGTCGCTAATTTTATAATAAACCCACTGCTCATTTTCGTATTAGAACTGGGAGTTGCGGGTCTCGCACTAGGCACCGTAATCATTAAAATAAGCTCTGCAGTTTACCTATATTGGGTGCTCAAAAAACGCCTTGGCAGGTGGGTACAGCCGCGCTTTAATTTCGGCCTCTGGTCAGAACTATTGGCGCAAGTAGCCCCCGCCAGTTTTAATATGCTTACTATTATTCTAGGTGGGTTTATAACCGTCGCATTTGTAGGACGTTTTGGCAGCCAACACGTGGCAGGTTATTCAGTAGGCCTAAGGCTTGAGCAAATTTTACTACTACCGGCACTGGGTTTAAATTCAGCCGTAATGGCTTTGGTCGGCCAAAATTTCGGCGCTAACAAACCAGCAAGAATTTTAGAGATCTACAAAAAAGCCATGGCGGTGGGGTTGGCTATAGCGCTGGTTTCAATTCCGATCATGATATTTTTCTCACCTGTTATGTTGAGCTTTTTCGGAAGTAACACTGACATGATAAGCACAGGCACTACTTACCTGCGGATTGACGCCATTGCGTTTTTTGCCTACGTAGTGCTGTTTGTTAGTGTGGCATCGCTACAAGCAATCAAGAAACCGCTGTTTCCAATGTACCTGGGCTTAGCCCGACAACTAATCGTTCCAGCCTCAATCAATTATTTACTCATAGTGGTGTACAAACTGCCAATGATTACGATGTTTATTTCTACTGTTACTGTGGTTTTATGCAGCGCTGTAGTTTCACATCTGTACACCTGGAAAAAACTCAAAGCGCTATCCGCACTGACAGAACCACACACCCTACCCGCGCACCCCTAATTTAGGTTTTAATAACAGGTGTAGTAAAGTAACTGCTATAAAATTAAAGGTAAGTCGCTAAGGATACCAAAATGGCCCAGTTCAGTTTACCAGAACCTCAACCCGATCCGTTGCTACAGCTTATTGCGCAATACCGGGCAGACACACGCAGTGACAAAATAGATCTGGGTGTAGGTGTCTATAGAGACAAGCACGGCAACACCCCCGTTATGGAAGCGGTTAAAACGGCCGAGTCAAACCTGCACGGGCAACAGCAAAGTAAAAGCTACCTTGGGCTAACCGGCGACTTGGAATTCGTGGAGACACTGGGCAACTTAATCTTGCCGAACTCAAGCGCGACCGTATTAGGTGCACAAACACCTGGTGGCAGCGGTGCTTTAAGACTAGCCGCTGAGCTATACCATACCGCACACCCCAACGGTACCTTGTGGGTTGGCCTCCCTACCTGGCCCAACCATCTGCCATTAACAGAATCAACCGGGCTTAAAACCGCCACCTACGCCTATTTTGATCAGGCAACGCAGCGTGTACAGTTTGATAGCATGCTGCAAGCGGTTCAATCAGCCAAAGCCGGTGATGCCATTTTGCTACATGGTTGCTGCCATAATCCAACCGGTGCTGATCTAAGCTTAGATCAATGGTTAACGCTTGCTACCACAATAGCTAATCGCAATATTATTCCTATTATCGATATCGCTTATCACGGGCTAGGCAAAGGCTTAGATCAAGATCTAGCAGCCACGCGGCTTATTGTAGAAAGTTGTGAACAAACCTTAATCGCTGCAAGCTGCTCTAAAAATTTCGGCATGTACAGAGACAGAACCGGTGCTGTATACATGGCAGCGCATGACTCAAAAACCGCTCAACGTGCACAAGCCATGTTTGGATTAATCGCGCGTAAAATATACTCTATGCCACCCGATCATGGTGCCGCTGTAGTCCGATTAGTTTTACAAGACAGCGTATTAAAAAACCTTTGGCTCGATGAACTCAGCACCATGGTGCAGCGTGTCAATTCTTTACGCGCGGAGATGGCTAATCAAAGCCCGCACCTTAACTTTGTAGCAACGCAATTCGGAATGTTCTCACTGCTACCATTAACGCCTGCGCAAGTAGATGCATTGATTAATACCCACTCAATTTATTTAGCCGGTGATGGACGTATTAATGTCGCAGGCTGTCAGCCAGAACAAATCAGCCGATTTGTGGATGCATTAAATGAAGTGGGCTACCAAGGCACTGAAAAGTGACTATGCAACGACAAAAAAAAAGCCGCACGTAAAGTGCGGCTTGTTTTATAACGACTGTACCTTACTAGTAAGTACGATTAACCGTAAACTGGTTAAGATTAAAACTACCCGCTCCGTACCAGATTTCTGTACCCATCAATATATTAGCTAGGCAATGAGAATCTTGAAGTGGATAGATACCATACTCAACTGCAAAATCCTGACCATGATCTAATAGCTCGCTGTACATAACCGTACCGGTTTGCTCTTCTTGCTGAGCCACAAAAGCTATGTAATTTTTATTGCTGTTTACTTTGGTGTAGATATCCCAAATACGGCCATCACTGGTAGCAACAGTGCCTCTTGGTGCATCACCTGAAGGCTTGTTCTGACCAATTCGCAACCAGACCATGGTTTCGAATACGGTGTTGTCATCCGCACTTCCGGTACGCTTAACATCACATGTATCGTGGTAGAAAGACTCAATCGCTACGTTAAATTCAGAAGGAGTACCAGGTGCGGCGGTTGATTCACGAGCTTCATAGCTGTAGTCATAATCGATGGTAAAAACAGGTGCCTGTGAAATTTCTACCGGTAGACCTGTCTCTTGGTATGTTCCTGAACGCTCGTTAGCCGATTTAGTACCATATATAACTTCAGGGTATGACTTAGTATTATATTGGTTACCGCCTATAGCGCCCCAGTCCCAATCAAACTTCACACCGTAGCCTGCACCAGTATCGTATAAGCTGATCTCCTGATACCACATAGGTGATACTGCGGCACTAGCGTTCCATGGATTGTTACTTACCATAAAGTTGCCGTAATACAGGTAAGGCCAGGCCGCTACACGGTCACTGTATACTCGCTGGGGAGGATCGCCGATGTCTGAATAGGGAGCAGCACCATTCGACTTAAGCTCATAACTATCTGATGCAATAAAGCCAGAAGTCGGGCGTGTACGATCTTCATCAAGAATCGAAGTAATAACCGGTGTAGAAGTGCCACCGTCGCGGTCACTCTCAGGTACATTCTCAATAGGCGTTGTATTCTCGCCAACCAATCCTGTGTCACCACCACCACCGCATGCTGAAAGCAACGCCAGCGTAACCATCGCTGCACTTAGTTTAAGTTTCATTTTCTCTCTACCTTTGTGGCACGCTACCGCATGAAACCCGTTCAGCGCGCCAATAACCCAACGTTATTCGTGTATCTGAGAGCTTATCGGCAAGGTTTTAGTAAACTAAACAGTCTTTGTTGCAGGCACAGGTAAAATTGAGAAACGGGCATATTATCAGCCACAAACGCAGACAATAATGGGGTAGCACCGCTATGTCTAGAGCATTGAGACGCCGCTAATCTATCCGGCATTATTGTTATAACAACCTCAGCATTTACACCAGGAATTTGTCTTTCCAGCAAGGCAGCGTGTCTGTTTCACACGGCACCGCCTCATATACACCGCGCGCAATCGCACGCGACAAACACAACGCTGCGGCATGGCCCAGTGCCGCCTCTTCAGCTGGCGCAACACTAGCCGGTGGGTCTCCAGTACTGACGGCAAAAACCAGATCACCGTCAAAAAGCGTGTGTGCAGGAACAATAGCGCGGGCGATTCCATCATGACTCACGGTGGCTAGTCGCTTCAGCTGACTAGCAGACAACGCCGCATCGGTAGCCACTATAGCGATGGTCGTATTTGCACCGGTTAGATCAGACAAGCCAGTGTCTGTTAAATGTATCTCAGGCCTGGAACCCGTGTGGTGATTACCGTACTCCGAATTAAGTTCGAACGGTGCAGCCCAAAAGTCACCCGCCTTTGATGTCACAACAGAGCCACGGGCATTGACAACAACCAGCGCGCCCACAGTGACACCGTTCGGCATAATGACAGAAGCAGAACCTAACCCCCCTTTTAAATTGGCGGTGGTAGCACCTACTCCAGCACCCACGGTACCTAGTGCGAATTCTTTACTGACCAGTCTTGACGCTTGCATCCCGAAATCGGCGTACGGATTTTCAGACCACTCTTTATTACCGCCATTGAGAAGATCAAAAATTATTGCCCCAGACACAAGTGGTACTGAAACATCACCCACTTCAAACCCCCGCCCCGAGCGATGTAAATGATCCATGACTCCGGAGCAGGCATCTAGTCCAAAAGCCGAACCACCAGACAAGACTATGGCATCTATCGCGTTAACGAGTTTATCCGGCGCCAGCAGATCGGTCTCACGACTACCAGGCGCGCCACCACGGACATCTACAGAAGTATTAAACGGCTTATCTGCCATTAATACCGTGCTACCACTTTTTAGGTTTTCATCGGATGCATTACCAACAAGCAGACCTGCTACATCCGTTATAAGATTATTCAGACCGGTTTTAATAATGAGTTACCTCCTGCGAATATAGATGTAAAAGCACCGCTGTATAGTTGACGGAACTAGCCATGTCTCGCCGCGACTGTCTTTAAGGTTGAAAACCCATATAAGGCTTCAAAACCTTTTTCACGACCATGGCCTGATTTTCCCACCCCGCCAAACGGCAATTCAACCCCACCGCCAGCACCATAGTTATTAATAAAAACTTGCCCTGCATGCAGATTTTTAGCTAAGCGCATTTGCCTTGATCCATCTTGAGTCCAAACCGATGCTACCAATCCAAACTCTGTACCGTTAGCAATCGCCAGTGCATGCGCTTCATCATCAAAAGGGATCACTACTTGAATCGGGCCAAATATTTCCTGTTGAGCAAGTGCGTGTTGAGGATCTTCACAGGCGTATAGTCGCGGCGCAATATAATACCCTTCAGCAGGGGCGTCAGTCACGATCGTGCCCTGCGCTACAAGAGTTAGCTCTGTATCCATCTTGATAAAACTTTCTACCCGTGCTTTTTGCGCCGCACTGATTAACGGCCCAATAGCGAAATCTTGATCAGCAGGGCCGACTTTCAAATTTTTATACGCATCTGCCATTAACTCAAGCACTTGCTCATAAACACCACGTTGCACAAGAATACGTGAAGACGCCGAGCAAGTTTGACCGGCATTCTGAATACCTGCATTAACAAGAAAAGGCAGCGCTTCTTGAAGATCGGCATCGTTAAAAACCAACTGTGGTGATTTGCCTCCCAACTCAAGTGTCACCGGCACAACGTTTGAAGCTGCTTGCGTTTGAATAAACGCACCCACATCTACAGAACCGGTAAAAGATAAGTGCTGTACACCCGCATGGGCTGCGAGCGCGGCACCAGCAACGTCACCAAGCCCCGGCACTACATTCAGTGCGCCCTTTGGCAAGCCAGCACGATCAGCAAGTTCTGCAAACAGTAACGCGGTTAAGCAGGCATTTTCAGCGGGCTTGAGTACACAGGCATTGCCCATCGTTAATGCCGCACCTACAGATCGCCCAATGATCTGCATGGGGTAGTTCCACGGGATAATGTGGCCGGTAACTCCGTGCGGTTGTCGAAGCGTATAAACCGTATAGCCGTCCAGATAGGGCAACGTCTCGCCGTGTATTTTGTCAGCCGCACCCGCATAAAATTCTAAATAGCGCGCTAACGCTAATGCATCTGCGCGAGCTTGTGTTAAAGGCTTACCTACATCAGCGGTTTCAAGCGTTGTTAACAATTCAATATTCTCGGTCACCAACTGACCCAAGCGCGCCAATACTCGGCCACGCTCAAGCGCACTAAAGCGACCCCATTCTGAATTCAGTGCGGCCGTGGCGGCATTGACCGCATTGTCTATGTCAACCGAGTTACCAGCGGCGATCTTACAAAGCGCTTGCGCATTGGATGGGTTATGTAAGACTATGGAATCTGTACTGTCCGATGGCTGCCAACAACCGTCTATAAAACAATGCCCCGGGTTAAAAGGCAGTAGCGATTCAACGTTTGTCACTGATGTTTTCTCCTGCACAGCAAAATTCTTATTCTTACGCGGTTTACCCGCTTCTCTATTGTTCGCATCTCAAATGGCTGCATTCAAGACACCAAACTCTCTCACAACACTATAAACTGCTAACGATGCCACGCCAATCCATTTCATTTAGCCCACAGATTCCGTCACGACTAAGCACCTATCTGTATCCTGCTTTGTTTGTGTTTTTGTGGAGTACAGGTTTTATTGGCTCGAAGATAGTCATGCAGTATGCCCCACCCATGACCTTTCTCACTATGCGTATGGCACTCGCAGCGCTGGTCCTTCTACCGTTACTAATGTGGTCAAAAAGTCAGTGGCCAAAAGATAAATCTGTAGTGTTTCATTCAGCTGCTATTGGTGCTTTAGTTCATGCGGTCTATCTTGGTGGTGTTTTTTGGGCGATATCACTGGGCACCAGCGCAGGCCTTAGTTCGTTAATCGTAGGCCTGCAACCATTGCTTACTTTGTGTCTTGCAGCAATATTCTTAAAGGAGAAGCTCAACGCCCTTAAGATCATGGGGGTATTAACGGGCTTGATCGGCTTTTATATTGTGATTTTCGAACGTACTGCAATCAATGAATTATCTATACCCGGCTTAGCGCTTTGCGCAGCCTCGTTATTCGGTATTTCCATTGGCACGGTCTATCAAAAAAAGATCAGTGGAAAAATAGAACTACTTCCCGCGGTCTTCATTCAATACATTGGCGCCACTTTAGTACTGCTTCCAGCAGCCCTTTTGCTGGAACCATTCAGTATCAGTTGGAATCTGGAGTTTATTCTTGCAAGCCTTTGGCTGACGCTGGTGTTATCTATCGGCGCCGTGCTGCTGCTCATGCGGCTAATTCAAGGCGCAGAAGCCGGCAAGGTGGCCAGCCTGTTTTATCTGGTGCCTCCTCTAACCGCACTTGAAGCCTACTGGCTGTTTGGTGAAAATCTATCGCTGTTGGCTATCGGTGGAATGCTGTTTTGTGTGGTAGGTGTTGCAATGGTGTTACACACCAGGCCATAACGCGATTTGTAATGACAAATAGGCCAATATCGCTTGGCATTCACTGCATTAAAAGTAAATAATGGAACGCCTGGCATCGGCCGCAGGTATCTTACTTCAGGCCGCGCTTGCAACAAACCTCCGGTTGTTTAACGCTCTTTAATCTTTACGGACAATTTAGTGAATCGCAACGCTATCGTTTTATGCCTCACCCTGATCTTCGTCACGGGCTGCGGTGGTAACAGCTCAGATCCTGCCGAGCCGCTGTTTTCAGGAACTGTCTCTAGCACGACCCCAATTGTAGAACCGCAAGTCACGTTAAAGAATCCAGCTGGTGAGGTGTTTACTGCAAGCATTGATGATCGCGGTATCTTCAGCCTGCCAGATGCCTTAGTGGACGATCAATACCTAATGCGTGTTGATATAGGTAACAACAACTACCTGTATAGCATTGCGCATTTAACTAAAGCCACTGCCAACCGACAGAATATTCACAGTTACACAGATTTAGTCGCACGCGCATGGTTCGCAGATCTTAATACCGATATATTTACAGCGTTCACCGGGGACCCAAGTATTGCGAACTTCCCAAGTGCCGAAGCTATCGCCAAGATAAATGCCAACGTACAGGCCATTGTGTCAGATGTTCTAGAAGTTTATGGCCTCACTGGGGTGCCGCTTTCTACAGCACGCTATGAAAGATCAGACACAGGTGTTGATCGCTTCTTAAATGAAAACCCGGTGATTATTAAAAATAACCGTGCCACCATAATAGTTAACGACCCACAAACCAACTTGCAAAGTATCGCCGTTAATAACGTAGAGCTACAAACCACTTTTGGTGGCACTGATTCCTCGCCACCTAGTCAGCCGGAAAACCTTCGCGCGCTGGGTGCAGGTGAAGACGCTATTACGCTTGCATGGTCAATTGCAACTGACAACATTGGCATTACTACCTACGATATCTACCGCAATGACGCACTCATTAACCACACGCCATTTCCTGTGTACCGTGATACAAACGTAACGGCCAATACAGAATACAGTTACACGGTAGTCGCGCGTGACGAAGCCAACAACTCATCAACACCTTCAGTAGCGGCCATTGGCAGTACCTTAACCAGCCTGGATATTGAAGCACCCGATGCGCCATCAAGCGCTACACTCGAAGCAAGTACGCAATCAATAAACGTGTATTGGAGCCACTCAAACCCCAACGATCTAGTCAGTTTTCAAATTACCCGCACAGGCCCTGACGGCATTATAGTTCGCGAAGTTACCTCTACAAGAATCAACGATATCATTGTCGCTAGCGGTACTGAGTATTGCTATACCGTCGTGGCGGTTGACGCGAGTGGTAACCGCTCTGAAGAAAACCCCAGCACTTGCATTACCACCTCTGGTGCTACCATCGAACCACTTGAAGCAGACGAAACCATTACTTTAGCCACCATTGAAATGGCGCAGGAATCAAGCTCAAGCCCAGAGGGCAGCACCGCTGTCGCTTTTGTTAATCGTTTGGGAGACAGCTCTGGCGAGATCAGTATCGACTACGTTATTACCGCCGGTACCGCAACTGCAGACGAAGACTACATCGCAACCGACGGCACATTGGTATGGGCAGATGGCGACACCGTGGCTAAACGAATCGAGATAGAGCTGCTTGCAGATGACATATCCGAAGAAGCGGAAACACTACAGATTGTTTTAACTAACAGCTCGGTAAATGCGGTTGTCTTACAAGCATCAACTGTGATCACCATTACTGCTAATTAGTGCCCATCCATAAACAGCGCGTAGCGAGGTTGTTCCAGGTGCGTGAGATTTTGCCTACTACATGTAGGCGTTTAGTCATTCTAAATAACTACATGTAGTCGGTAAAAGATTGCGTACCTGGGGCGACCGCAGTAGCG
>CALGKA010000090.1 GCA_937927895.1 uncultured Granulosicoccaceae bacterium
TACTTGTTCTGTATCGGCTGTCCACTCGTTTGAAAAACTGATGCTCAGCTCCGTGGGTGCAGGCGCTACGGCGTTGTTGTCTAAAGGTAACCCGGCTGATTCCCAGGCTACCGCACCGCCATTGAGAATCGAAAGGTCAGTGAACCCGGAAGATTTTAATGTCCAGTAGACACGCGCTGCCGCACCGAAATCTGTATCAGTCTTGCCAACAGGAACAATGACGATGGGGCGCTCGATTTCCAGACCCAGCGCCTCGTAACGTTCCTCGAGAACCGCAGCATCCAGCATCTGACCCGGATTTTCTTTTGGTCCACGAAACAGACCATACGGGGCGGACACGGCCCCGGGAATGTGCGCCTTTTTATAGCCGTCACCACGAATATCCAGGATGATCGGGTTGGCTTGCTGCAATTGCGCGGATAGTTCAGCGGGTGTGACAAGAGGTTCAAACGTGGCCGCAGCAGCAATAGATGATGCCGCTAGCCCAAGTGCCGCGATTGTCGAAATAATGATTGTTTTCATAGTGAGTTCCCGATGAGCAAAATCAAAAAAAATGCAAAGTCATAACCTGATACAGATTATTGCACGAGAAAACCGAATTAGACATGGACATTACAAAAAAGTGCTAATGTTGGTTTTTCCTGTGTTGAATGTTTGAGTCGTTTATCTGGAATGGGAGAAGAGTAACTCAGCCGCTTATAGTGAAATTCGGCGACATAGTGCTAGTACTAACGGGCAGTGTTGTAGCTCTATGGCTCTGCTCTATGGCTCTGCTTTACCGCTTTACTTAAACCTCAACACTATCCACTTTACTTTACATAACGCCCATCCCCGACTAATACCCCCTAAACAAATGGCCTAAGAATGGCGAGTTGTAACTGCTGCATTGCGTTCTGAGTCATGTATGAATAACTTACCGTTGTCAGACAAACGAATGCCATCGTGCTCCGTCAATATTCGATCTGCCTCGGCATTTTTAACGACTATAGCTCCACCCTGCTGTGCTACACACAAACCAATTTCCACATGATCCAATGCTGACAACACGGCCTGGTACTGCTCTTTAAGCTTTTCAAAAGCTCTGGCTAGTTCAACTGACTTTGCGACATGAGGCAAGATAAGCTGTATATCACGCACGCTTCTTACGGGAATGTGGTCGAGCTTTTCATCAAAATGTACAACAAGGGTGTCCCGCCAACTCATGTTGTCGTTTAACCTGGCAGCGCCCTCGTTATCACTGAGGGGCGATTATCGCTTCATCGTTTAACTGATCGATTTCAGACTCGATCTGAGATAGGGCAGCATAGCGCTGCCCGTGGCTCATTCGTTTGACATACTTTATTCTCTAGTGTGCTACCGGCGTCTTGCGGTTCGGTATCCCACTAGAAGTAGCAACGAAGATAACAACAACATCAGCGCCGTATGATCCAATGTGCCACCACCGCCACTCGAATCGTTGTTGCTCTGATTGTTCGAGTTGTCAGTAGGTTCAGGTGCATTGGCGGCATTGGATCCGGCATTCACCTCATCAGTTATGTCACGGCTGATAGCAAAATCAGATTGTGCCAGCGGTACAGGGTTAGCAGCGAATGCTAGATTATCAAGGTAGGCAACTACTTTACTGTTATCTTGAGCTCTGGCTCTTACACCGGGAAACGATCTTGCTGGCGGATGAATTTCGGTCCCTATGTTGTAGACGAATTCTTCATTCGCAAAGCGGTACGTCAACGTTGCCGCCGCTTTGTTGAGCGTTATCGATGCCGGGTAGACCGTGTCGAATTCCGGTACCGTTGCCATACGCTGACAGGCAAAACCTTCTGCGTCAACGGCACCCGTTATCAGTTCTACCGAGCTTGAAAAGTTTGTTGTACTCGAGCTAAACGCACAAGTCTGAACAAATCGCTCGCCGACGCCGTTGGCACTGAGTCGAAGTGCAACAAACACAGCACCGGTTCTATCGTTCAAGTCTGCAGGTGGTGTGTCGTGATACAAAATACTGCTAAGACCTACAGCAACTGCACCTTCGGCAGCGATCTCTGAATCACTTGAAAGCTCTATATCAGCCGCAACCACTTGCGGTGATCCCTGCGACATGATATCCGCATTGCGATCGGTGATTCGTGAGTCTGCAGACAACTTTACGCGTCCATCTATATAATCAACGTCCACACCATCGTATCGGCTGTTCCAAGCGGGTATATACGGTGCAATAGCAGGTGGCTGCGTGGTGAAGTCTTGCACATAGTCCCCTACAGTCAGTGAGTGAATTCGCACAACACTTCGGCCTGATAGTCCTTTGAACCATGATCTGAACTCGATGTTTCTTTCCGCGGGTTCAAACGCCTGAAATGGCAATTGCACGGTATGAGACAGATCATCAACAGAGAATGTGATCGTAGCCTGCACCCGATCAAGACTAATACCCAATTCATAAGGGGTGTTGAGTTCCGGAACCAGATCAAAGGTGTAATCATCATCACCGTCGAACAATTCCAGACGATTGTTATCACCATTTTCATCACGTCGCGAAATCTCAGCGCGAATACGACGCCTGCCATCACTGTCGAGCCTCAGTCTTATCTTGGCACTAATATCACCTTCGCGATCATTAAAACCAAAGTCTTGTGTATCATTAAGCAGTGACACTTCCATATCGAAACTCACCTCACTACTACCAGGCTGTATTGACGATCGATCTGAAAGAGAGGCCAATACCTTTATGGTATCGCCAGGGGCGTTAATACGGATACCGGTACTTGCACTTTGATTGGGATTTTCCGATGCGGTTTGTATTTCCAGTGCACCGTTAAAGTAACCGATTGCAGTTTGTGTTGATTCTCTGGGAAATCGAGTAAGGCCAATAGCGCTGGTACCTGATTCAAAATCATCTATGTAGTTTATGTTAGCCGAGTAGTTCAGCGGTGCGTCAAGACTTGAGTCCACGCGCCTTTCTTCATCGGTAGGTGTAGGCGGAAACGCGGCTGGCACTTCTGCCCCAGCAGCTAGTTCAGTAGCAGTAAGTGCAGACCGTGTGTTTCTTACATCGTCTATGTAGCCGAGTAATGTTCCCCCATCGTAAGCGCCTAAATCAACGCGGCTACGCGGGTTGGCTGAATCAAAAACGGTGAAAGGTAAGGTCTCGGTGTAGCTTTCTTCATTTAGCTTGAACGTTACTTTAGAATTTTCACGATCCACATCTATCGCTATACGATAAGGTGTGTCGAACTCCATAATCGCTGGAAAACGCTGGCAACTCTCTTCGCCATTTTCCAGTAAGCCTGTACGATCATTACCGTCGTCGTCTTCGTATTGTTCAAGGCAATACTCTAATCGCCTAAGTCCGTTGCGACGTGCATCCATATAAATAGTAGCTCTTATATCTCCTACCCTGCTTTCGGCTACGTTGTTCGTTACATTGCCAAAGATAAAATCAATTCCACCGCCGACGCCGGCTCTGGTGTTTTCACCCGACAGAGTTGAAGCGGAATCGATCATCAGGGTAGCCTCCATATAATCAGTGACGTCGGTAAAACGTAAATTCGAAAATTCACTGCTACCATCGGTAGAGGAAGCACTGATCTGAACTCTCTCGCTAACCACTGACGGAGCAGCCAATGTTGTTGGATAACCAAGTTGATAGCGACCAAGAACAGGCAGCTGTTGTGAGAGGTTGTCTTCACCTGTGTCAGTGGTGATACTGGTTACTACAAAGCCTGCTTTACCGTCACCATGCATTTCCAATCGTGAATTGCCACCTGGAATTACGGGCGATCGCAAAGTACCCGGTATTTCCAGTGTGTCTTGCACACCGTTTAAATTCAAATTCACAAGATTAGGTTCTACCACTTCAAAGCCTATAGAAAAGTCTTCACCTGGAATAGGCAGATTATCTGTGTATTCTTTACAGTCGTTTATGCCATCAAAAAGTGGATAGGCTGAATATCCATTGGCATCTATTCGTCCCAGACACACGCGTAGGTTTGTGTTGTTGCCATTATTTAAACTTGAAACGTTCAAAAAGATATCACCGATATCTGAGGCGCTCTCAGACTCTGGTGTATCGTTAAAAATTGCACTCTGAACAGCAACTGCCGTATATGACCCTTCTGGTATGGACGTCATCTGGCTGTCAAAGCGTCCTGCAATACCCATTGAGCGGGTGCTTGAAGCAATGTAGACCTCGGTATAGCTCGGGTCATCGATATTTTCTGCGGTTAACGTTAAAACGCCACCGTCTATAGAGTAATCACCGGAGTTATTTCTTGCCGTATCCACTCTGATTTCATACTTCAGGGAATCGACAGAAAAATCATCTGCAAAGTCCTGTGCGAATATTTTTGGTGAGAGTGCGATGCTACTGACTATCGCTAGTTTTATCGCTCCAACCGTCATTAACGTGTGTTTCATTAGACCTCCTTGGTACTAAAACAGCTCGACTATATCTGCTAAGGAATCGCGAACGCGAATGCCTTGCAGTGCCGGATGGGAGTCTAGTGAACTATCTATATAAGCCAATCACCCTCTTGGGGGAGATTTCTGGAAATGACTTCTTTTACGGTTTTCAATACTGCAACAACATGAATCCTGTCATATCAAAGCAAGATTTATTAACAGTGCATTCCGCTGTCTGCGTTGCTACTTCATATAAGTAATTCCGTGAACAAGCGCTTAAACACCCATCGTTGTTTACTCAAACATAATTGCCTAAGCTAGACATCTTGCTCACTGCAAATAGGAACTTATTTATCGGGCGCACTCTCATATCTGACTTCCGTGCACTTGTTCTAGAGAGTAATCAATGCACCTAGACACGCGCGTATCTAAGTGAAGATGTTGCTTTGATTGATGCCGCCCGTCACAACGGCGCGGCAGGCTTTCTGCACAAATCCTTGTCCGCAGACGCCCTGATTGCATCAATAGACCAGGTGGAGGCCGGGCAGGCTATTTGGCCTTTACTCGCAGAGGTATCTGCAACCGGTGAATCGGATCTTTTAAACTCCAAAGATGTGAATCTTCAGATAGTGAAAGAACTGGGAATTACAGATCGGCAGATTGAAGTGTTGCAGTTACTGGTGGCAGGCATGCCAAATAAGTTGATTGCACATCAACTTGGCATTGCAGAATCCACCGTCAAGACACATGTTAAATCACTGTTTCAGGTGTTGAAGGTTAAGAATAGGGTTACGTGCCAAAACCGTGCAAGAGATCTGGGATTATTGCGATTGACAGATTAGCGTTGCCCGATAAGACAAGAGATCGGTCAAGGGCGTTTTGTTAAGTTCAATTCCTTTTGCGTCAACTCGCCAGTACGATGCGCTGCTAGAGATAACAACTTCATTGTCTTTATCTTATGTACGATGTGTCTGGCCATTATCGATAGTCCAGCTGTATATATAAGTACAATGATATACTTCCAGAGGCTTGATATAAAACGCAATACTGCAGTTACAACTACTAATGATCAATTCTTACATCCCAACTGCTTTTAATAAACTATTAAAAGTACTACCAATTACATATCGAATTCTACTTCCGTTTAAGCTGAATGTGTGACTCGCAAGAACCTGACCCTCAACGTTTCTCGCGCGACAATGCAGGCTAGATTCGCTTTGCGTACGCAACTAGGGTAGTTTGCTATTAATTTTGTCTGAGAGGTTTATTGCTTAATGTTAAAGCAAGATTTTCAATCGTTTCGACGACTAGCGTTTTCCACCTGCTTGCAGCTCTTGTTATTGCTACCGACTGGTGTCATTTATGCTCAGGCTCCTGATCTTCCAGAGCCCGATGGGCCCGCACTTCTAGAGATTGCGGGTAATATCGAGCACACCAATTCTACGCTTCAAATTAACGGGCAAAGCGAATCTGCAGCAGTATTTGATCTTGCATTATTGGAGTCGTTACCGGTGGTGACTATTCGAACCACAACACCCTGGACGCAAGGGGTAGGTGAATTTACCGGTGTTCGTATGGACGTTTTGCTAGAACGCGTCGGAGCGTCATCTGAGCATCTTCTTCTTGAAGCTCTGGATGAATACACTGTTGAAGCGCGCGACGAGCCTTATAAATCTTACCCAATTGTTATTGCCTATAAACTCAACGGTAAATACTTAAGCGTTCGAGAGCTTGGGCCGCTGTGGGTTATGTATCCGTTTGATGACTACCCTGAACTTAATAGCGAGCAATCAAGGGCCCAGTGCGTATGGCAACTGAGCCGGATTACGGTGCACTAGCTTGGGTAGCCAAAAATCCATATATTTTTTGATAATTGCTGCATTAATTTGTGCGGCCAGCTTGCTGCTGGCGATGTCCAATATCAACCAGGCTCGACTGGAATTGCAAGATTCCAAAGAGGGTGCGTTTAATTACATTCTTCAAGCGGATCGATCGTTCGATCGATTGCATTTGTCGCTGAATGAATATCTTGAAGCTGAGACCAGAGCCGAGAAACAAGTGCTGTGGGTAGATTTACGGCTTCGCTTTGATTTGATCTGGAGCACGTTTAAAGTTTTTGATATTCACCTGCCCGCCAGTCAACGTCTGAAAAGTGCTGATAGATTTGCTTCAAACGTTAAACAGTTTCTAGATGAACACGATTTATTATTCTCTAGTGACTCTCTGCCTCAGGATGATCAGCTCATCGTAGTAGAGAATACATTGACACCACTGTCTACGGAACTCTACGGCGTTGGTACTGGTGTGTTTGCCCGGTTCAATATATTTCGCGATCGTATCTCTAATCGAATGGATGCTCTGTATCGCTATTTTTGGATCTCGGGTTTGATGCTATTGCTAACGGGCACCGCGCTTGTCGTTCAGTTACTAAGACTTATCAACCAATCAACTCGGCTTTACAATGCAGCGCAAGATTCTGAATCACGCTTAGCCACGGTGGTTGAAGAACTGCGAAGTGGTAAGCGGGAAAAAAAAGAAAAGGACAGCTTTCTTGCCGCTGCCAGCCATGATTTAAGACAACCACTATACGCTCTCGGCCTGTTCGTCGGTGCACTGGAGACAAAGGTCAAGCTGCCCGATGGGCCCGTTATTCTTGACAAGATCAAACAATCTACAGAGGCGTTAAACAGTTTGTTCAACAGTTTGCTCGATATTTCTCAGCTAGATGCCGGTGTGGTTGAGATAGTACCTCAGCATTTTTATTGTGCAGATCTTTTTCGTGTTCTGGATGAAGAGTTCGGTGAAGTAGCAGCCAGTGCTAACCTGGGTTTTCGCATTGGACCAACAGATGAAGTCGTGTTTACTGACTATCTCTTACTTGGTCGGATCTTGCGTAATTTAATCGATAATGCCTTGGTCCATTCCAGTGAAGGTGAAGTGATTGTGTCATGTCAACGCAAGAGCGAGACAGTAAGTATCGTAATAAAAGATACCGGGCCTGGTATTCCTTTAGAAGAACAGGAGCATATTTTCTCCGAGTACTATCAGCTTAAAAACCCGGAGAGGGATCGTTCCAAAGGACTTGGATTGGGCTTGTCTATTGTTCGACGTTTGTCCGAACTGCTAGACATTAATGTATCAATGGATTCACAGCCGGGCCATGGAACTCGAATCGAAGTCAACGTCCCTGCAGGTCAAGCCAATAATGCCAGACAAATCGTCAGGCATCAAAATGCGAATATCAACGTTAAGGATTTTCAAGGCGCTAAGGTATTAGTTATCGACGATGATAAAGAAGTTCGAGATGCGATGGAGCTTATGCTTAAGCAGGTAAATTGTATTGTTGTGCCTGCTGAGTCCGGTGAGGATGCGTTGAAAGAAGTGATGGAGCGAGATCTCAAGCCTGCGTTAATTATTGCTGACTACCGATTGCGTGAGGGCAAAACAGGGGATGCAGCGATTGCGCTGGTTCGCGAGCAGCTAAATGATGACATCCCTGCATTGATCATTACCGGTGATACTTCTCCGGAGCGTGTAAGAGAAGCGACAGGAAGCGGTATGCTACTGCTGCATAAGCCCGTGCAGCCAACCGAATTGCTATCGGTGATTGAGTCTTTTCTACTCGACTCCAATCCTGTATCGGGGAATGCACGCAAGTTAGGGGCACCCTGAAAACTTTCTTATCGAGACAGGTGTTGCAAAACAATCGCTGAAGTCCCTCTTAAGCCATAAGCCTGCCATTTTAATAATCGACTCACACATTGCATGACATTACGGGCCAGTCTTTCATCGCCATATTGTGTAGTGAAAACCCCACCAATGTTGATTAGTAACTGCACATCTGTAGATTCACAGACAATCTAATATTCACCGATACACTTTACATGGGCTGAAGACACGTTTACGGCCACGCCAATTATAGATGTGTGAATAGACGCTCTCTTAATTTGCTAATACAACAACCAACGACTTCAGACTGTCTCGAATAAACTCTATCAGTCGATATTATGAGATTAGTTAACTATAGTTTTTATTACCTTCTGCAGCTAGTTATTATCTATTCCCAAGTAATTCCTTAGAAGGATAGCGCAATATTATGGATATATTCAATAAAAGTGTCCCCTTAGTTTGCTGGAGCGTACTTACCTGCAGCGCCCTGTTAGTCGCTTGTGATTCCGGCACCGTTATCCTGGAAAACTCTGCTACTGATGTCATCACCGCCCAGGCGATTGATGGATATATCGTTGACGGCAAGGTAATGTGCGACGACGACGAAAATGGCCGAACTGCAGCGGGCGGTTGGCTTGAGTGTCCAGCCAATACCGCAATAATCACAGTCACTGGCGGACGAGACGTGGGGTTTGATGAAACGGCTACAACAGGTGGCGTTTTATTTTCAGGCTCTCTGCGAGCACCAGGTGATGCTCGATTCATCACGCCGGTTAGCAGCCTTGCGATGGAGCTTGCTTCTAGCGGCGGAAGCTTTAATCGTACAAAATACGACGACTCCTTGTTGTTAATTCAGGATCGACTTGGACTTCAGTCAATTGATCTTGCTGGTAATCCAGCCACTGATGTTGAGTTAGCCCGGCTGAATGTTGAAATAAATCTGTTAGTACAACAGTTCTCCTCCAGCACAACTGACTATGACCTTACCATGCAGGCGCTGTCAGAAGTATTTTCAGCTAACACCTCAATAGACATAACCGATGGTGTTGCTTTGACCAGCGCTGTTAATGAGCAGCTGACTACTATTGCCCCTTATCTGAGCCTGAATTCAAATGAGGAGGTTACGATCGGCAGTAAGATCAATGCAGAGCTTGAATCCATAAACACTTCTGAAACTCTGGCAGAGCTTGAGAACAGCACCGATCTTGTACAATTACCCGCGGCATTCAAAATAGATCAAAATGAAACGTTTTTAGCACTAAAAAACCACTACTACGGCAATAGTCTGGAGTATTTTACGTTAGCGGATTTTCAATCGCCTGTAACAGACGGCGCTTTATATAACATGGCAATAAGGGAATACAGAGCCGATAAGCTTATTTTCAACTCTAATGCCCTTACTATTGATCAGACATTGTCAAACGCAAGCATTAATGTAGCACTAGAGATAGATTCAATGCTCGATAGCAGACGACTCTCAGTCGTTATAAATGACATTAATCTCTCAATGGATGCTGGTGACAAAAACAGCATAGAAATGCAACTGCCACAAGGCACACTGCTAAACGCAGAATACGTTGATATAAATAACGTTGTTACTCAAGTAACCGAGATCGCCGAAGAAGATCTACTGGCTTCATCCGGAAATGGAAATTTCTCTATTGATCTGGATGATGTAAGGGAGCAACTCTACAAGCATGGTTACCCGAACTTCCTGAGACAAAGCGGTCATTATAAAATGACTGTTGTAGTAGAGGGAATAAAGTTCGAGATCTCAAACAATGGTGTTGTATCAACACCTGCGTTTCACACGATATCAACTGGTTCTGAGACCGTTTCCGGATTCGGATTACAGGGATATTTCTCCCTATACTAGCGGGGTGTTTGCAAAGTTCGGTAACACTTTATCTTCGCCACAGTCGCCATAGCTGCGCTGGAAAAACTCGACGTAGGCCCTGTTATGCCTGCATTTTTCCGCCCTGCTCTGACGACTGTGGTTGTGAAAAGTTAGTTACCGAACTACCCGCACAATCCACCAGGCGCTAATCAGTCCAAATGTTTTTATTAATCTATAAAGTCATATTGCGACGACTGATATTACCTGGACTGTGTTTCTTTTGTTCCTACAGTAACGCCGCCCCGGTAGAAATCGCCGTCGACTATAAAACGGTCGGCGATACGGTTCAATACCAGCCTAATCTTCCCACCGGGGGATTTGCAACTGCCGTAAAAAAACCGCGATTTAAAGAAAGCAATATAGGAATCCGCTGGCAGCCTATCGAACAGCTTTCAATATCAGGTGGACTTTCTAAACGTCGATTTACAACCTTGCGCGATGATTTTGGCTTTTTAAAGACGAGCATCGGATTTCGATACACCTCGCAAAAATTAAAGCTAAAAAACACCGGATTCTGGTTCAACTTCAGCTCAAACAACGCCACCGAACTGGATAAGAATTCCTACACCACAATTAATAATCAAGTTATCAAGTCGGTTGTCATCAAGCAGCCAACGGATCGAATACTGGAATTCGGAGTAGACCGAACTTTTAAGTTAAGCTCTTCTACCCGCTTACTCACCCTTATAAGTATCGGCAGCACAGATACAAAACACGCTGGCCTTGAGGGCGATCTAACCCGCGGTAACTGCGAATACCAATTTAATTTCAGCAACAACGGTGGCAGTGTTAACCAATTAAATCAATGTGGCGACATTACCGCGCTTAGCAGAACTTACCCCGATGACAATACGGTACAACAAGAATTCGGTGTCTCTCCGGCAATCGACTTACGCAACAACTCGTTGTTTAGCAAAGTGGGGTTTGGTTTTAGCAAAGACTATGGTAAGTGGACATTCAATTCCCACTACTACTTTCAAAAGTATCACAGAGACCAACTGGATAAGAGAATTGAATTGTCACAAAACACTGCCTACGATCGGAACCATGTTGTCTCTACTACTGTCCAGCGTACAATAACCAACAAGCTAACACTGTCTGCTCATGCAGAATATCAACTCCACCGATACCTTGATGAAGTTCCCGTACTATACACGCGGCTAACTTCCGAACGTTTTAAGGACGATGCGGTATTCTTCTCTTTGGGACTTACATACAGCTTACACGCAGGAAAATAAAAACATCAGTAAACAACAAATGTAAACCGATCAAGAGTAAATTACAGAGCACCTAACGAACTATTAAAATAATTACCAAAACTTAAGTGTGCGCACTTTGGACTTACTAGAAACCGCAGTACTTTATAACGACTCTAAAGCTAGATTCCAACGTTGGACTACTCGTCGCCATTTTCCTCTCGGGAAGATTCAACACAGCGTGCGACTTTAACATTTCGACTGAATCCACATCCGTATTGCTTCAAAGCCGTTGTTCTATTATTTTCTCAATAGAGAGTAACGCAGTTGAATCTCACCATGCAGCAACCCAATTAGAGAATAACCTATGATGGAATCTTTCCCCGACTGAATCTGGACACTGATCGGATTTTCCCTGTCACTCAGGGAATCGACAATCGCGAGCGCTTTATTGAACGGAGAATTGTCAGAATCACAAGTTTTTAGTGCTTCTTTAAAGTAACTCACTGTATAGTCGCGTTCGCTTCCAGCGCCTATAACCTGCGGCACCAGGCCTTTTGCAACCAGCCAGCCGAGGACATGGCAAAGCTCTTCAATTGTCGGGTTCTTTTTCCTTTTCTCACTCACACAAATCAGCACAGCAAACAAAAAAAGAGCGCCCGTATTTTCGCAGTCCGGGCCGATAGTTAGCTGTTCTATCCGGTTGTTGAGGATTTGCTCTATTGATGGATTCCAGTCTCCGTCCTGAGGGAATCGACTAATGGACACCGTTTGCTGATCCATATTGTGATAGAGAACCAACCGGGGTTTATGAATTTCCTCCGGACATTCCAAGTTATTTCCCACTACTACAGAGTGTGAAATAAACCCCGCACGATCTTTCGCAGAGAGTTTTTCAATCACCCTGCTAAACAAGCAAGGATGAAGCAGATAATAAGATGCATCTGGAAACAGGTTTTCATTACCGGTTCTGGATATTTTTAAAAAGGATTGTGTTCCAGAGTTTGCATATCCAATCAGCCCACAACTATAAAGGTATCGTATCGGACACCTGCCAAATTTGTCTTTATATCGGTTACTGATATTTTCAACCTGTTCTTTACTTAGGACGCAGTGAATTAGACTTTCGTAAACCATCTCTACTGATGAATCCCATGGTGGAACCATTTCAGCCAGGTAATCGCTAAGTATATTGTTGGCAGTTTCGTTAATTGTTAACGACATTGCCTTACGATTTCCGCGTTTTTCTGGTGGAATATTTTCACCAATACGTTTGCCATGCCATACCAGTTCACGTGGGGAACCAAACGTATGACGCACCAACCACTGAATCACAGACTCAGCGGTACCAGGAACGTTGACATTGCGAAATTCGGTTACCCCGAGGTATCGTTTAGCGTGAGAACGGGCGTCTGGAATTGCAAGTTCACTACGGTCTGTTAGTTTTACATTCAGATTAAATATGTCCTCAAGAAGAGCAATGTCGTAATTCAATTCCACACAGTAACTCGAAACCTGTGCTTTATTTTGCCTTCCATGTAATGCATATTTACGATAAGCCTCAGACCGAATCGCAGCGTAAATATGGAAACTACCAGCACCGATATCCTGAATTTCGCCAATCGCATCCACCAGACCGGTTTGAACGGCCTCCCAAACGGATAGCACACCTTCTGTTAAATCACTCTGTTTATCATGATATCTGCGAAAAGCCTGATCAACCTGATCAAGAATAATGGCATGGTACTCACCCTCGGTAACCTTAAGCCGTGGATAAACAAATTCACCCAACCAAAGGTGAATTTGATTTTGAGAAAAATTTCGACGCAAAAAAATATCAATTATGGGAGTAACATAGTCTTGTCGATTAGCAATACAGTCTTGATATTTTCTACCGATACTCTCGAACACCTCCCAGTCAGATTTATTTAGAGAGCACCCCAGTACTCTCTGCAATCCTTTTCCGATCACTGCTTTTTTATTGATCTCGATAACCAGTACTGTGGCAATAACCATTTTCCACATCACTGACCAATAGCCATGCTCCCGGAATTTTGAATACTCTTCCTCATGAATATCTATATTTATTTCTTGTAAAAGGACGATATATGGATGGTACATCGGGACGATTCG
>CALGKA010000091.1 GCA_937927895.1 uncultured Granulosicoccaceae bacterium
CCCAGGAACCATAAGTAGCCGTCTTCATCTTTGTAGCACAGATCACCTAAGCCCCAGTATTCACCACGATAATTTGCTTTGGTGGCGGCTTCGTTATTCCAGTAGCCTAGAAACATGACTGGATCATCTCTGTGGGCTGCGAGCTCACCTGTTTCGCCTACCGGTACAATTTGCCCTTTTGAGTCTACTGCTTCTACGCGATGCCCCGGGTAGGCTTTACCCATTGAGCCCGGCTTTACATCAAACATGGCGGAACAGTTGCCGACTATGTAGTTGAATTCTGTTTGACCGCACATTTCATTGATATCTACAGTGAACTGTTCTCGTGACCATTCGAATATTTCAGCGCCCACGGTTTCGCCGGCAGACATTATGGCTCTGAAGTGAAAGTTGAATTGATCAATGTTCGCTACTTGCCGCAACATTTTAAGTGCGGTGGGTGGTATGAAGCCGTTCGTTACTTTGTATTTTTCCAGTAACTGACAGATACGCTCTGGATCGAAGCCTTTAGTTTCATACGCTAGTAACGGTATGCCGTAACACCATGCTGGTAATAACGCATCTAGTAGACCGCCTGTCCATGCCCAGTCTGCCGGGGTCCAGAATATATCGTTATCTTTCGGGAAAAAGTTTTGTGATAGCTCAAAGCCGGTTAAGTTGCCGATTAAGCATCGGTGTGCGCCTAATGCGCCTTTTGGTGGGCCGGTGGTGCCTGAGGTATAAATAAGGAATGCCGGGTCGTTGGCGTTTGTGATTACTGCTGTGTAGGTGTCTTTCGCTTTGCTTAGCAAGGTTTTATAACTTGCGGGATCATTGCAATCTATTATGGTTGTTAGATCGGCGCATTCGTTACGCATAGATTCTATTAGCTCACGGCGCGTGCCATCGGCAATGACTGCGGTAGCGCCGCTATCTTTTAATCGATAGCTTAGGGCGTCTTCACCGAACATTACTGATAGTGGTAGAGCTATTGCGCCTATTTTATAGATTGCTAAGTGGGCAACGCCAGCTTCGAATCTTTGCGGTAGTACTATGCCTACCCGGTCGCCTGCTTTTACACCTTGCGCTATCAGTGCGTTGGCCAGGCGGTTGCTTTCATTTAATAGTTGGCCAAATGTATATTGGTGGATTGAGCCTTTGTCGTTTTCATAGTAGAGCGCTATGCGGTTGGGGTTTGTTTGGCCGTATTTGCCGGCTGCTACCCCTATGTTGAATTTATCTGGAATGTTCCATACGAACTCGCGGCATAGTTGATCATAGCTTGGGGCGCCTGACTTGTTATGGTGCGGGCTGTAGCGGGCTGGGTTGATCAGTTGCATGGCGGTGCTCTTTGGGTGCGTTGGGGCCTGTGCCTTCGTTTGTTGATTGTGCCAAATTATTTGGGTGGGTGTAGAGGTTCCTTTTTATATTGTGAATAATTAGGGTTCTCGGTTTTTTAGTCCCTCGCTTACGCTAGCGGGCTTCCAGCTCATGCACGTCATAGGAAACCCACAAGCGTTAGCGTGGGACTGACCACCCCTATCTCACCATGCTTCATGTCTAGAACCGAACTGCACAAAACCAACATTCTGTCATTCGAGCTACGTCATTCAAATTCAAAACTCATACAGGTCAGTCCCACGCTTACGCTTGTGGGTTTCCTTTATAGATGACTAGCGTCATTTGGTTGGGGTTCTTTTTTGGGTGTTTGAATTATTAAGCTTCACGGTTTTTTAGTCCCTCGCTTACGCTTTAGGGCTTCCAGCTAATGCGCGTCATAGGAAACCCACAAGCGTTAGCGTGGGACTGACCACCCCAATCTCATCAGGCTTCATGTCTAGAACCGAACTGTACAAAACCAACATTCTGTCATTCGAGCTACATCATTCAAATTCAAAACTCTTACAGGCCAGTCCCACGCTTACGCTTGTGGGTTTCCAGTGTGGGTGATTTAAATTATTCACTGTTTTTACGCTTAAGGCCGTCCTTTAGCGGGCTTGTTCAGGAGCTGATCAGGTGGACTTTATTACTGTGCTTTTTGAAGTGCCGGGTTGAACTTTTCTTTGTAATGTATAGGGTGGGATAGTTAACGGGAGCATTCGAGTACTTAAACGCTGCTTGGGTGCGGGACCTGAAACGGTGGCACGGAACCGCGATTACGCGCTGTAAGCGCTAAGCGGGTTAAAATCAATCACATTTTCGATCTTAGGTGAATATTGTTACGTTTCTTAAACACCCTTCGCCCAAGATAGATTAGAATAGTCAAGTATGTGTGCACTTTGTGCGCTAACCCCTTATTATTACTAAGTTTTTAAACATTTGAGGCCTGCGTGAGTAACTATACTGATACATTGAAACGCGGCGACAAAATCGGTTGCTACCAAATAGAAGAAGTTCTAGGTCGTGGCGGATTTGCTGTCACCTATCTTGCCACTGACCTGAATCTTGATGTCGAAGTGGCAATTAAAGAGTACCTGCCGCGGGAAATCACCCAGCGCGATAACAATTTACATGTCTCGCCACGCAAGCAGGAATTTGCCGAAGACTACGATGTAGGTCTGCAAAACTTTGCCCGGGAGGCCAAAACCCTCGCTCGATTCAAACACCCACATATTGTGCGGGTGCACCAGGTATTGCACGCCAACAACACCGCATACATGGTGATGGATTTCGAGCAAGGTGAAGAACTTGCCGAGGTAATGGAGCGCCAAAACACGCTTTCTGAAGGCGAGCTGCGCAACATTTTGTTCCCCATTTTAGATGGCGTTGAAGAGATCCATAGACACGGATTTGTACACCGCGATATCAAACCCTCCAACATATATATAAGACAAAACGGCTCGCCTGTACTTATCGACTTTGGCGCAGCACGTTACACCATGAGTGAAACAACACAGCAACTTACTGCTGTTGTCACCGTGGGCTACACACCTATTGAACAATACAACGTATCTGAAGATACCCAGGGCCCGTGGTCAGATATCTATGCACTGGCTGCCGTGTGCTATGAAGCAGTTACGGGTTCTGTACCTACCGACTCTGTGACTCGCGCCTCTGCATCAGTCACTAATGGCAATGACCCACTACCCTCTGTACGCGCGGCCACTAAACAAGAATACACCGATGATTGCCTCGATGCGATCGACTGGGGTATGCGTATGGAAGCCGAAGACCGACCACAAGTGATCGCACAATGGCGCGATTCGTTTGATGGTGTGTTTAATCCGGCCTCTGCGTATGTGGCAAGGAAAGATGCATCTATCTATTCGCCGCATCGTGTCGATACTCCGCTGCAATCTAAAACGCCGGCCTACCAATCACAAACCAACCAAGCCCGCGCTGATCAGCTACAGGCCAGTCAGTCTCGTGGCAACAATGATAGTGAGATCGTGAGCATTCCGTTAAACCAGAGCCACGCACCTATGGATACCGGTGTGGTTTCTCTTGATCCTGATGCTGTGACTCATTCGTCGGTAACTAGCATGCCACCTATTCCACCTAGAGTATCGGTGAATCAAGATTCTACTATGCCCGCTGCTAATCAAAGTGGAATGTCAGACAACAACCGAAGCGACAATACTGATAATCAGCACGATCTTCAGCACGGCAATCAAAAAGACTCGGCCATTAACAGTGTGTACGGCCAAGCCCCAAGACAACGCAGCAAACTAGAACGCCCGGTTGATGCTCCGAATGAACCCGCTCCACCCAGAAGAACCATACGTGATGAAATAGAGTTTGACGATTCAGACTGGGATTACGTTCCACCAAAACAGAGTTCACCTTTTAAGTTTTTAGTACCTGCTCTTGGTTTATTGGCTGTTGTGGGCGGATCACTATTATTCGTAAACAACCCCAATATAGTGTCAAATCTTTTTAATAACGGGCCTGAACTCACTACCATGCAGGCGCTGGATATAGCCAAAGAAAAAATGGAACAGTCCGAGTATATGTTTCCAGCCGGTGAGTCAGCGCTAGACTACTACCAGTTAATTCTAGCTAGCGATCCAAGTAATGTTGAAGCTAAAGCTGGCTTAGCCTCTATTGAATCCCTGGTTAAACAACAAATCACTGACAATGTAGAGCAAGATAACCTATCAGAGGCAAACCGACTCTTAACCAGAGCCAATGACAACGGCTTGCAAATCTATGGTTTATCTACCCAAAGCCCGGCTGAAACAACCACAACCAACAACACCGCTGTAACCAGCCCGACCGTTGACTCTACAGATACCACTGTTGTGACTGCTATAGATACAGCGCCGATTGAACCTACCAATACAATCGTAGCGCCAAAGCCGGAACCAGCACCCGTACCAGAGTCGGTACCCGTTCCTATAGAACCTATCGCTACTGCATCTACAGGAATCGACAATACGGTTTCACCGTTTATCACTGAAAAAATAGCAGAGATAAAATCACTCGTGCAACAAGGGCGGTATGCTGAAGCGCGTGAACTATACACAGAAACCGACAAGTACATTCCCGATCAAGCGGCCTCCAAGGCACTGCTACGCGAGATAGAATTCAGGGAAGCAGAAAGCCAGGAGCAGCCAGCTGTACCAGTGGCGGTGGAATCTACCGTTCCGGCAACCACCGTTGCAACCGTTACTCCAGAAGCACCCGCGCCAGTACAACAACCACGCGTAAGCGGCATATCTGGCTCAGGCCCGGCAGCTAATCATTTAAATCAACTACGAACGGCTATTGAAAATAAAGATATGGCAAGTGTGTCAGCCATTAGTCAATCACTAACCGCTGGTAGAACTCAATTTCTAACCAGAATGTTCCAACGCTATGATCGTCTGGACGTGACCATTGATAATGTTAACGATCGAGGTAACAGCGTCTCTGCAAAGCTGAACGTTTCTATGTTTAAGTTAAATGAAACAGGTGGCTACTACGCAGCTGGCAAGTGGAACGGTGTAGCACTGAGTGCTACACAAGAGAATGGTGAGTGGCAGAATATTAAGTGGTAGGCTGATGTGTTGGCTTGCCCGGCGGGCGGCTGGGGTTTTGATATGCCCTCTCCGGGGCGGGCTGTTGTTTTAACGTGTCTTGCAGACGGCTGACGAGGGTTGCATGTCTGCCGGTGGTTGTCGTTTGACTTGTCCTGTGGACGGCAACGAGCGTTGCCTGCATGGGTTGGTGGTTAGCGACGCTCAGGTAGGCTGCGTGTAGCTGATACTTTTCGCGCTCGTTTCTATTTGTTATTCCTGTTTTCCTTTACCGACTACTAAGCTTCTTTCTATCGTTCGTAGCGTCCGTGCAAAGCCAGTCGGTATTCTTTTTTGGAAGCCCGACAGCGTCAGCGAGGGACTTTATGCCATGATAATTAACTTCTATGGATACCTATAAGTTGACGGCGATGCATCAGTTATATTTTCAAAGCCAGTTAAATACCGAAGCAGCTACTTCTTAAATCCCTCGCTCACGCTGGCGGGCTTCCTTTGACGTACTAACGCATTACATACGAAGCGTGCTTCGACTAAATATAACCTCATCTTCTTTTCAGGAAGCCCACCGGCGTCAGGAGGGAATGACCAGCACAACATAGAATAT
>CALGKA010000092.1 GCA_937927895.1 uncultured Granulosicoccaceae bacterium
ACAAGCGTGAGCGTGGGACTTTATGCCGCGATGATTAACTCCTATGGGCTACTTAAAAAGAAGACAGTGCTACATCAGCAATATTTTTAATCAAGTTCATACCGAAGCGACCAACTCTTTACCACCTTGCTGCGAGATCAGCCTGCCTAACCTACTATAGATATTTCTTTCGTTACGTTTACTTAAAAAAAGTGAGGGTAGCTCTGACAATACATACTCAGCCTCGCACTACCCCCACTGTAAGTCGACACGCTATTTACTACCCTATGCGTGAATTGATGAACACCAAAGCGCAGTTGCGTAAGAAGATAGAGTTCGCGGTATAACCTAGGATCAATTGCTATTCACTCTTGAAACACAAATCAGTTATACCGCAAACTCTGGAAACAACACTACAACAATCGAATGTTAATTCCACTTATATTTTACTTGTTTGCCAGAAAACAAAACTTGCTTCACATTTGTCTGTAGGACTAATCCTACGTGCCTTTAATCAGCAACGTAAGCACTTTATTTGAATCTTATGTTTTTCCGATTTAAAAGCCAACGAGCCTAAGACTATAAGGTTCTATTTCAAGGCACTCTCACATACGTTTTAGATCTTTCTTAAAGGATGACGAGTGGTATTTTTGTTTAAGTGGATATTCTTATTAGCAGGTAATGGTAATTAAACTTAACGGACCTAAGTCCCTCGCGCATGCTAGCGGCTTTGTAAATATTAACAATCACGCTCTATAATGAACATCCTTAGCTTCGAACAAGATGAAGCCTCCGAAATACGAACACAAACGTGCGTAAAAACTACAAGTAGGCACAAGCCGATCGTCCTAAATACACAGCACAGCCGCGACTAATCACTCCGCCATTTTCTTTTCAGGAAGCCCGCTAGCGTCAGCGAGGGACTTTATACCCCGTTGATTAACGTCTATGGACTACTTAAAAAGAGATGCTGTTACCTCAATTATATTTTTAAAACCAGTGAATACCCAAGCAACCACCTCTAAAATCCCTCGCTGACGCTAGCGGGCTTCCTTTGACGCACTAAACGTCCTATATATGCAGCGCTGCGAAGCTGCCAATAAACATCCCGCTCGTCCTCTTTTCAGGAAGCCCTTAAGCGTCAGTGAGGGACTGACCAGCACAACATTGAATATACTCAAGCAGCATTGCCGCCTTTATACGGCTAATGCACGTCACAGGAAACCCACCGGCGTGAGCGTGGGACTAACCACCCCGATCTCACCATGCGTTATATCCAGAACCGAACTGCACAAAACCAACATTCCATAGTTCGAGCTAGTCATTCAAACCCTAAACACCAAACCGGTCAGTCCCACGCTTACGCTTGTGGGTTTCCCACCGAGCACTGCATGGAAATTTAACCAGCACAACATAGAACACACTCAAGCAGCTTTGCTGCCCTAATACGACCATTGCACATCACAGGAAACCCACAAGCGTGAGCGTGGGACTATAAAACCGTAAAGCTTCGCGCCTTAAAGGCACCCAAGAACACTGAAGCAAGCCATGAATCTAGATCGGCTTTTCACCTAAGCTTCGCAGCAATAAACCCACACACACGCACTTACCCCCCAACTTTCGGTATAGAAAATCTCCCCCTTCGCGAAACACCAACCTTATGCTAACGTCCAACCAAACCCAAACAAAAGGCCATTAACTTGACAGACAAAAACACACCCTTCCCAGACACACAATTCAAATCACACGATTTTGCGAAGTCTGATATGTCAGACGCAAACTTCAACGGAGTCGATCTATCTAAGTCACGATTCTGGGCAATTTTAAAAAACGCTAAGTTCGTTGACTCCAACATGGAAGCGTGTGACTTTAATGATGTAAACCTACACAACAGCACTTATGAAAATATAAACTTAAGCGATGCAAGGTTTAACAACATCAATATGTCCGGGGTATCTTTTAGTAACCTTAATTTGGCAAACGCAGAAATTAACGATGCGAACCTTGAAGGCATGAAGATCAACGGCGTACTAGTCTCGGATCTTTTTGAGTCGTTTGAGAAAAACAAGTAACGCATTCTATACTCGAATGGCCTTTTTACACTGCTCTAGAACAGAGCTAATGTACATTCTACCAATAGATCTAATTGATAAGTAGAAAGAGTCAGCGATCACACCCTGGACTAAGATTTATACAACGCCTAGAACACAACCTGGTGGGATCGCAGACTCAGCTAACGTAATACATCACTCGTGCCAAATACCTCATGCGAGAGTGCATTTCTGACAATTGACTGCAACGCGGTATACGCTTGTAGGATTAATCCTACAAAGACGCAACAACTCAGCCGAACTACTGATATATTTACCACTTAAGTTTATAATTTTACTACTAGTGTGTGGCGTGCTTATTCAAGCTATTAGCGCGCAACTAGCTAATGTCCGGCATAAACAACGCTACTACGGACCACCCAGGACACGTGAACTTACGCCGACCATAAATAGTTATTTAGATCGTTCTAAATAACTACATGTAGAAAGTGAAAAATCGCGTGCTGGTGGCGACCGCAGTAGCTTTCGTTTATGGATGGTCACTAGCTTGCTAGTGACCATCCATAAACAGCGCGTAGCGAGGTTGTTCCAGGTGCGTGAGATTTTGCCTACTACATGTAGGCGTTTAGTCATTCTAAATAACTACATGTAATCGGTAAAAGATTGCGTACCTGGGGCGACCGCAGTAGCTTTCGTTTATGGATGGGCACTAGCTTGCTAGTGCCCATCCATAAACAGCGCGTAGCGAGGTTGTTCCAGGTGCGTAAGATTTTGCCTACTACATGTAGGCGTTTAGTCATTCTAAATAACTACATGTAATCGGTATAAGATTGCGTACCTGGGGCGACCGCAGTAGCGCTGTTTATGGATGGTCACTAGCTATAGTGCTTGTGGTAACTACGACGCACGCCAGCGCGCTGAATCACAACACCGGCTATGGCACTTAGATCACCAGCCGTTTCAACCGTAGGAAACTGATCGTCCAAAGCACATAGTATCCAGCCACCATCGGCCTCTTTCTGCAACTGCCTAAACAGGTAGGATTCATCTTGCTGTTGCGCAAGTACAAAGCTACCGTCAGTGGCTCTTCCCGTTGGGTCGATTACAATAATGCAGCCCTTACGAAACTCAGGCTCCATGCTGTCATCAAGCACTCTCAAGGCAAATGGTTCTGCCTCTGTACAGGTGGCAGGTGCAAGCCTTTCCGGGTTAGGATTTTCATTGGTGCTGGTACCAGCCCCGGTAAAGGGCGGCGGTACTTTGTAGAAATGGATTTTATCTTCAGACATAAGTTTGCATAAGGCTACCATTCGCCACCGCATAACACTCGTGAATCATTGTATTTGTGGAGCAACTGATTTAATAGCCTCATATTCAATGACGTCGAATAATTGGTACCTGGCTTCAAATTCTTGATCAAATTACTCATACGCTGCGCCACAAAACAATTAATCAATTCAAGTAATTACACCATCTAAGCTGCCTATTTTATATTTTCAAATGGCTAGGTACTAACGGTACTCGACACACTAGACTCCGTAGCATCCAATTTTGCGATACACTATCGCGCTACACAAATACGCCCACCGCGAACAAACCAAACGTTCGGCTGCCAAGCACCAACGCACGCAATCAACCACCCAGCAAGAGACATAAATTAACCCATATGAGTATGGTATCACTTGTAGGAGCCGGTCCCGGTGACCCTGAACTCCTAACCATCCGTGCATTTAAACTAATCCAAAGTGCCAATGTAATTGTCTACGATCGGCTGGTAAGCAAGCCTATTATTGATCTGTGCAACCCTGCGGCTGAAATGATCTATGCCGGTAAGGCAATGGCCAATCACACGCTTCAACAAGAATCTATAAATGAGTTGCTGGCAGATCTGGCGTTAAAACATGAAAGCGTAGTTCGCCTCAAAGGCGGAGACCCATTCATATTCGGTCGTGGCGGTGAAGAAATAGAAACCCTTGCTGAGAAAAAAATTCCTTTTCAGGTTGTACCCGGTATTACCGCCGCATCCGGCTGTGCAGCTTTTTCAGGAATACCGCTCACCCATAGAGATCACGCACAATCTTGTATTTTTGTCACCGGGCACCTACGAAACGGTGAAGTGAATCTTGACTGGAAAGACCTGGTAGCGCCACACCGCACTGTAGTGGTATACATGGGGCTTACCGGACTTGAAAAAATCTGTGAATCACTAATACGTTACGGTCGATCACCTGAAACACCCGCAGCACTGATACAACAAGGCACTCAATCAAAACAACGTGTATTCACAAGCACGCTAGAAGGGTTGCCTACGCTCGTAGCACAGAGCGAAGTCTCTGCACCAACACTACTAATAATTGGCGGTGTTGTATCGTTAAAAGATAAACTTGAATGGTTTAAGCCTGAAGCTTAAAGATTCTTTATCGCTTTAATGTTCAGGTGAAAAAACAAGCGCATCTCCAACTAACTGATGCACACTGATGATCTGATCCATCTCAAAACCATAGTACGGCAACACCTTAGCAAACTGGCTTTTGCAAATAGCACAAATAGCCGCCATGTGTGTAATCTGATGCTTATCGTTCACCTCTTTAAATGCCTGCATACGCGGCAAAGCGCCTTTAACGCGAAGCTCTACCAGATCATCGGTTAACAAACCGCCGCCACCGCCACAACAAAACGTTGCCTCACCTGTAGTGTTTGCAGGCATATCAAAAAAGTGGTTGCAGCTGGCTTTGATCACATCGCGCGGTAACGTAAATTGACCACCCACCTGAGCACCCATACGTGAAGCTCGAGCAACGTTACATGAGTCGTGAAAAGTGACTCGCTTTTCATCGTTAGCGGTCTTATCGAATTGCAGGCGACCCTGCTGTATTAGCTCGTGTGTGACCTCAATGATATGCTGCGGTACAGGGTAGCGCGAATCCAGAAAATCAAACGGCCCGGCAAGTGTATTAAGAAAGCTATAACCTACACGCCACGCGTGACCACACTCGCCAAATACAATTCTTTTAACGCCCAACTCTAATGCAGCCTCACA
Source organism: uncultured Granulosicoccaceae bacterium (assembly GCA_937927895.1). Taxonomy (GTDB): domain Bacteria; phylum Pseudomonadota; class Gammaproteobacteria; order Granulosicoccales; family Granulosicoccaceae. Next base: position 5,071 of record CALGKA010000092.1, read on the forward strand.
AATACGCAAAGCGGTTTTCTGCATGTTGTCGTGACTACCAATAAACAAACCAAAGTTTGCGGCCTCTGAGGCATGTGACGATACTGTCCAGCTAATGCCCGCCTGGTGAAACACTTTAGCGTAGCCAATCAAACCATCAATGTGAGGCTCTGCAAAAAAATCAGCAGAGGGTGTGACCAGCAGTACCTCAGCACCTTTAACATCAAGCGGCAGCTTAACCGCCACATTGATATCGTCAAGGATATCTTCCTCTAGACCTGCGAGCGTATCGGCAAGTGCCGGCTCAGGTAGCCCCAGGTTGTTACCTAGCTTGTGCACTTTAGCAATAATTTCATTGGTGTATTTTTGCCCCTTGCCAATGGTATCCATTATTTCGCGCGCCGCCATGGATACCTCTGAGGTATCAATGCCATAAGGGCAATACACAGAGCAACGCCGACACTGCGAACACTGATGAAAATAGGTATACCAATCATCTAGCATTTCCTGGTCGAACTCGCGTGCACCAACAAGCTTCGGCAAATACTTACCCGCCAACGTATAATGCCGACGATAAACCGAGCGCAATAGATCTTGCCTTGCTACAGGCATGTTATTGGGATCACCGGTGCCGAGAAAGTAATGGCATTTATCGGTACACGCGCCGCACTTTACGCACGAGTCTAAGTACACTTGCAGCGCTCTAGAGCCCTTAACCAATTGTCCTAGCTTTTTTATCCCTACCTCTTGCCAGTTGTCTATCAATTCACCCGGGTAGCCAATAGCTTCATTGTGACCAGGCCTGGCCTCATAGGGCTTGCTATGTGCCATTGCTCCTACATTTACTTTTGGTGTAACAAGCTTCTTACCAAGCTTTGGCACTTCAAATTCTGGTTGTTTAGCCATTGACGTGAGCTCGCTTGATGGCTTGTTTAGTTGTCATCGGTTTGGCCTTTTAAATGACTTGTAAAGTGCCGCCCACCATGGCGCTTTTCCCGAGAATTATCGACCTGATTGCGTGACGGGCTAAAAAACACACCCGGCGCATGTAGTAACTTTGAAAACGGGAAGATCAACAACAATACTGCAACAAGTAACAAGTGCAGCCATAAAATTACGCTGCCAGGCAAAGCCACCAGTTCAAACGATAATAAACCGCGTGCAAAAAGATACACACCGCCTAGATCGGTAAACCATACTCTACTCATTAAAACACCGGTACCGGCTATTAGCATTATAAGCACAAGCATTAAGTAGTCAGATGGCGCCGATATTATTCGTACCCGATCAACCAATATGCGCCGCGCAAGCAAACCACCAAGCCCGATCAACATAACAAAACCAGCGTAGCGGGTAACAGGAAATATAAAATACACCCAAGCCCAAGCAGGATCCGTAAAAAACCGCAAGTGATTTAACAGAGCTAACACCAACCCGGCATGGAACAACCAACCAAAAATCCAGGTAAATTTTGAAGCTTTAAACAGGCTTTCGAAAAACACCACTTCCCTAAACATGCGCCACACTACACCTAAGTGTGTTTTGGGTGCCGGCATGGTCGGAATTTTAAGCGCCGCCGGTGCAACTGAATACTGATAGATCTTGCGACCAACACCTAGCACACAAACAGCTATTGCTACATATAGTATTACGCTAAGCAGCATTGTATAGAGCCTTCAAGATATACATAGCCAGGTTATAAGACACACTATTTCTAAACACAACCAGTCGGCTTAGGCAAACCTGCATACTTGCAGGCCTGTTTTGCAGGACCATTCGGGAAAAGCTCGTATAAGTATTTTGTATTGCCATATTCCTTACCGAGTTTTTTACCCACAGCCTTGGTAAGGATTCTTATAGCCGGTGCAATTTCATAGTCTTCATAATAGTCACGTAGAAAATTAATCACTGCCCAGTGATTTTCTGACAGCTCACAATTATCGATCGTGGCCATAGCGGTAGCCACCGCAGGTTCCCACTCTGTATGGTTTTCAAGATAGCCTTCTTCATCGGTGGCGAGTGAATTTTCGCCAACTTCTATGCTGTTCAAGTAGTCACTCCGGTTCTAGCCAGGCAATGCGTAACGCGATGATAATTATTTACCCAAAAGCACCAACGCACGCCCTAGTCTACATGGCTTTAAATGCCAATATATTTGAAGGTAATTCTACTCTATTCGATAAGTTTTTAGCGACTTTAGATACGGTAATTCGTAGAATATCGTGATACCGCAGGCAATGCCGTCTGTAAAAACCCCCTGCACGCCAGCGCCCTAACCCTGTGCGATAATACGCCCTATACATTAGCCTACGGACCAACAGCCCGACCATGCCAGTAAATACCCCAGAGGTTCCCCAACAAGCAGACGATAACCTGATTCATTCAGTGATCAAGCGCGTGGCTACCGGTCCGGAACTGAGTAAAAACATCAGCTACGCAGAAGCTCGCTCAGTAACCAATGCACTGCTTGCAGGCTCAACTGATCCAGTGCAAGCCGCCATCTATCTAATTGGCTTGCGCATGAAGCGTGAAACAGATGATGAACTCAGAGGCGTTTTAGATTCATTGCGCGCAAATTCCGTTACTGCAACCGCAAACGTAGAAAATCTGGTAGTCATGTCAGACCCCTACAACGGTTTTAACCGAACACTGCATGCATCATTATTTGTGTTGCCTGTGCTTGCGGCATGCGGCGTCAGCGCCTACTCCCATGGTGTTGAGATAATGGGGCCAAAGTTTGGCGTCACCCACCACATGATTATTAAAGCACTCGGTGGCGACCCACTTCAAAGCATGCAAACCCTTAGTGACCGTTTGAGTGATCCTGCCATTGGTTGGGGTTACGCAGACCAGGCCGTATTCTGCCCAAAGCTACATAGCCTAAGTACATTGCGCACACAAATTGTAAAACGGACCGTTATCAACACCGCTGAAGGCATGTTAACGCCTGTACCAGGGCAATCAAAAACACACTTGGTCACAGGCTTTGTGCATAAGGCTTATCGTGAGATATACACCATGTTAGCGCGCCACGTACCGCACGACTCATTGCTTCTTATACGTGGCACTGAAGGTGGCGTTATTCCGTCTTTTCGTGCCAAAGCGCGGTTTGTACGTTTCTACGGCACAGACCCCGAAACCGAACATGAAACCGACCTGGAACCGTTAGGCCTCAGCCGCGAGTATCGTGCAGAAGATATCCCGGATTCAATGCCAGAAGCCACCGCACACCCAAGTACCATTGGCATGAAGTGGGATAACGAAGCCTTAGCTAAACTTTGCGCTGAGAAAGGCATAAGAGCGCTTGAAGGAGAACCAGGTGCAGTACACGATGCCGCCTTACTGGGTGCTACGTTAATTATGTGGCATATAGGCAAAGCGGCAACACTAGAAGATGCTGCAGCCGCGGCCAGAGAGGCAATAGAATCAGGTGCGGCATTAAAGCATTTTCGTGCAGGGCTTTAGCCTATTATTGTCATACTAGCTTTTCGCTATGTACGTCTGACCTGCCTAAACCTGCCCTCCCCTAGAAGCGCAAACGCTCTTATGCTGTAGCGTTGTATCACTTCTTTTCAGTATCTCTGCACGAAGCCGCTATCTTCACAATTAGTACATTTTTGATCACCATCAGGGAGGCGTATAATGCATGAGCAACGGAAGCTGCTGTTTGTAAAGCATAAATTCCAAAAGACAATGATCTTAGAAGTGATGTTGATCACATTTATAATACTAAATGTATTGGTCATCGCAGGCTTCATATTGCTTGACCGCGTGCCAAATCTACATCAATACAAGGAACACATTGGCCTTTCCATCGCCGCATTCGAAGTGGTTGGTTTCTACCTTGTGTATCGTTACAACTTACGCGCTAGCCACCGGATTGCAGGCCCCTTGTTTAGTTTGCAGAGAAATCTCAAATCTATGCAGTCTGGTGATATCAGCTTTACGATGGAAGTTCGTCAGGACGATCAATTCCACGAATTAAGCGATCAGATGAATCACACTATAGAGTCACTCCGGGTTCATATTGAAAACATCCGGACACTCGCAATTGAACTTCAACAACAACCGGGGAACCAACAGACAGCAAATGATCTCGTTAACGAGCTAAGTCATTTCAAAACCAGTGAAATAACTCCGGTAAATGAAAACCGGAAGGCAGCATGAATATGTTGTCAAAGAACGTTCAAACAATAAATCGAAAGCGCATGATAGGCTTCACGCTGATCGAACTTCTGCTTACAATTGCTATTGTAAGTGTTGTATCTATGTTGAGTGTACCAGTGTATCAAAACTACCAGACAAGAACTAAAATCAGTGGCGACTTAGCCATGATGCACCCGCTAATGCTTCGAATGAATGAAATGTACGCACTAACCGGCGACTGGCCGATTAGTAACGATGATGCTGGTGCTCATAAGCCTTCTTATTACAAAGGTCGCTACCTGAAGAGTGCTTCCATCAGTGAAAGCCCCCAGGCCGGAAGCATGACACTCACTTACGATTCTGACGAATTGCCGGTTCTACGCGGCACAGACACTATCGTGTTTTATCCTGTTAATGGCTCAAACAGTGCAAGGTGGCAGTGTGATCAAGGCACGATACCTTCCAAATACCGACCATCAAAGTGCAAGCAGTAAAGCGATGGAATTTGTCCGCCTTAGAAACACGAAAGACGAAACACGAAACACGAAACACGAAACACTTTGATCTTATTGTGCGTAAGTAGTTTTAGATTCTAAGACCTCAATCCAGCCATGAACACTTTGAACATCAACGTTCATAACAGATCCCTCATTGGGAACTAGACCACGCGCCTTATTAACATTTCGCATAACCGAACCCGTGCGCCCCATCTCCACTTTTAAGAAGCCATCAGCCAGTTGAATTAAACCTTGCACAAAGCGTCGCTCTTCACAATCAATTGGCAAGTACATCCACACGGGCTCTAAAACCTCATTCGCTTCCCAATAGAACCCAGACTCAAGAAATTTTATCCCGGCTTTAAAAGCATCACTATTGGCTAGCTGTTCTGGGCTATCACCTTGTACAGCCGTTTCTATAATCGCATCAAAAGCACTTGCAGGATGCCGTTCGTTTTGACCTGGTACATAAGCGTGCTGGGGTAATGATATGGTTTGCATAAGATTGAACAAATCCTTGGGGGAAAGTTGTTACCAATTTCACAACAGGTAACTCCGAATGCTACAAAATACCCATCAAATCGACTATCGATTTCTCCACAAAAGCCCCTAGCTGATACCGCTATTAAGCTGGGTGTGGAGCAGTATTATTCATTTATTTTGGCTCAATCACACTTTAAGGAAGTGTGCTGTTTTACACAGCAACTCGCCACGATTCACCAGCCATCTATTCCTGAGGCACTACCTAATGGCCAGCTTGGTCGTAATCCCATACAACGGTGTCTGAAACCGGCACACTCTGACAAGTTAAAACATATCCGTCGTTGACTTGGTCATCTTCGAGCGCGTGGTTGGCCAACATCTCGACTTCGCCTTCCAATACCCGCGCTTTGCAGGTAGAGCAAACGCCGGCTTTGCAGGCAAAAGGGGCATCAATATTATGAGCAAGGGCCGCCTCGAGTAACGTTGTACCGTCGGCAAGCACTACTGCATTTGATTTACCGCCAATGATGACTTTCCCCGCTATGCCATCGCTGTGAGTGTCAACACTTTTTGCAGGCTGCTTGCTACGCCCGGGCTGTGCAGCCCCAAATAATTCAAAACGGATTTGATCTTTCGATAAACCATGGTCTTTTAAAGCGTCTCTGATACCGAGCATCATTGGCTCAGGTCCACAGATATACGCCATATTAACGGCATCAATATTAATCCATGACTCAAACAGTTGCCTGCACTTTTCAGTATCAACTCGGCCTCTAAATAGATCTATCTCTTCATTTTCATCTTCCAAAATATGCATCACAGAAAAACGATGTAAGTATTGGTTTTTTAGATCTTCGATCTCTTCTCTAAACATAATGGTGTTGGCACTACGATTGGCGTACACCAATGTATAGCGCGCTGTAGGGTTTTCGTGTAAGCCCGATTTTATTATCGACAAGATCGGTGTAATGCCAGAGCCGCCTGCAAATGCCAGATAGCGAGGTTTCGCTGTATCAACTGACGCATAGAAATCACCCATCGGTGGCAGCGCCTCTACCGTGTCACCTACCGATAACTCTGTATTAGCCCAGGTTGAAAACGAACCGCCATCTACCCGCTTAATACCGACTTGCAAGGCATTGTCATCGCGCGCCGCACATATAGAGTAGGACCGACGTAGTTCTTCACCATCAAAGTCACGGCGAAACGTTAGATACTGGCCGGGTATAAACGTAAATGCATCACGACTTTTGCCATTAGTATTGCCATCTACATCGGGCTCAAGAGTGAGCACCACAGCATCACGAATGGTTTTATGGATATGCGTAACGGTTAACGTATAAAACTGATTCAAAAGGTTGCTCTCAAATGCATTTGAAATATTCAAACGGTTCAAGACAATCAACACAACGCCACAGCGCTTTACACGGTGTTGATCCGAATTGGCTTACTTTTTCGACGCTTGTAGATTGGCACTGCGGGCAACGTTTAGGGCTACCAGCCGCTTGTGGTGCCGCAATGCCATAGCCTTCTAACTTGGCTTTGCCTTCTGCTGACATCCAATCAGTGGTCCATGCGGGTGCGATACGAGTTTCTAAATCAAGGTTCTTGATGCCGTGACGGGTAAGCTGCGAGGTGATGTTGCTGGCAATCTCACGCATCGCCGGGCACCCGGAATACGTTGGGGTTATCACGACCTTAACTTGATCGTCTTTAATAACGACATCTCGAACAACACCCAGATCGACAATAGAGATAACGGGAATCTCCGGGTCGGGTATTTCCTCTAGCCAGTTCCAAACCTGTTCTACCGTTAGGGCGTCACTCACCACTCAGCACCCGGGTAGGAACGTTGCAATACCTGCATAGTGGCCAACATATGGCCAAGGTGCTCTGTATGGCGTACACCATTACGACCGCCTGAGTGGGCAAAAGGATCTTCCGGTGCTGTAAGAGTAGCACTGGCCAAAGTACTTTTTACTTTACTATCCCAGGCATCCCGCATGTGCGCCGGTAGCGGCGCAATACCTGCAACTTGCATCGCTTTGTCGGTATTGTCCGCACCAAACAACTCACCGCTATATGGCCATAGGTAATCAAGTGCTGTTTGCATACGTTGATGGCTTTCTTCTGTGCCATCACCAAGTGCCACAACAGTGTCTGCAGAACGCTCTAGATGATAGATCGCTTCTTTTAAAGACTTGGTTGCAATGTCCGAAACTTTTTTATCCGTTGAACTTTGCAAAGCCGTGAGCCAAGGCACTTGAAACGCATCGAATAAAAATTGCCGCATGATGGTGCGGCCAAAATCTTCATTGGGTACTTCTAGCATCAGTACGTTGCGAAAATCATAAACGTCTCGCAGGTAGGC
>CALGKA010000093.1 GCA_937927895.1 uncultured Granulosicoccaceae bacterium
CGTCCATAAACAACGCTACTGCGGACCACCCAGGACACGTGATCTTTCGCCGACCCTATATAGTTATTTAGAATGACTAAACGCCTATATAGGGTATGCAAAATCTCACGCACCTGAATGATCCTCGCTACGCGCTGTTTAAAGACGGACACTACCTAAGTTTATTAGCAGGCAATAGTTAAAAAACTTTGGCCAATTGCAATCTCAGCATTTCCAAACAAGCCGCTTATTCGATTAGCCTAAAAGTAAGGTTTATTCTGGATTGCAGTGATCGGGTAGTTTTAGGTACTGCATGTTGCCAAAGAGTTTGAGTTTCTCCAAGCATCACGAGTAAGCTGCTGTCTTCAAGTAGCAAGCTATGCTTATTGGATTTGTTGGACTTCTCGCGCAGCACGAACTTTCTTGAGTCTCCAAAACTAAGTGACGCTATCTGTGGATTGATTCCGAGGCTGGCTTCATCGTCACTGTGCCAGCCCATTGAGTCGCGTCCATCGCGATACCAGTTTATCAGTACGCTGTTAAAACTGTGCCCGGTAGTTTTTTCTATTCTCGTTTTTAAGTGTTTGAGTTCGGGTGTCCACGGTTTCGGTTTGAAATAAGTTCCAGAATAGCCGTAGCCTCGCTCACCGTACCAAGCATTTAGACGAGGGATGAGCACTTGTTTACCAAACATGTTGATACTTGATTGAATCCAATCAAGCTCTTGCGTCCAGAGGTTTATAAGTTCCGCTGATTCGGTGCTATCGATATAGCTTGGGTAGTAGTGAATTTCAGCGCTCGGACCAAGTGTGGTTACAAAGGGTGGGGTGGTCATAGTTAAAGCGCCCGTAAGGCTGACAGTGCTGCTGCAAGCTCACCGTTGTACTTGATTGTCGCAATATCGTCAGCGCGGGTGACGCCGTTGTTAATCACCACTATGGGTATGGCGTTTTCTTTGGCTGCTCGACAAAATCGGTAGCCCGAGAACACCATTAAAGAAGTCCCTATACAAATTAGCAGTTTGCTTTGAAGTAGTTTGTCCATGCAGTGCTGTACGCGCTCTTTTGGCACGTTATCGCCAAAGAAAACCACATTTGGTTTTAGTATTCCATCGCAATGGCTGCAATTGACGATTTTGAATTTCTGAATATCGGCGTTTGCTATTTGTGCATCGCCATCTGGCGCTGGTGCAAATTCAACTGATTGAAAGTCTGGGTTGGCTTGTTGCAGCCTTAGCTGTAATGCTTGTCTAGGACTTATATCGCCACAGCTTAAGCAGATAACCTCTGACAGGCTGCCGTGCAGTGGAATAGCTTCACTGCTGCCGGCAGCTTGGTGTAGCCCGTCAACGTTTTGGGTGATAATCGTTGCGATTTGCTGTTGTTGTTCAAGCGCTGCAAGATCCACATGTGCAGAATTGGGTTGTGCGCGTGAGAAAAGTGGCCATCCGAAATAACTTCTGCACCAGTAACGTTGCCTAACACTGGATTGTGCTCTGAATTCTGGTCCTTCTACAGGCTTGCTGTGCACCCAGTTGCCTTCGCTATTGCGATAAACAGGTAAGCCAGAAGAGACACTGATACCAGCACCAGTAAGCACCGTGGCAGGGTGGTTCTGGCGCAATAGCCGTTGTAGGTCAGCGAATTGATCAGTTACTTGCATAGTGCTTAAGCCTGCTGCTTACTTGAAACGCGTAATTCCGTCTTTGCAAGTGCTAAGTTCGGGCGGGGAGTCAAGGTTTACTGACGCAAAAAATTTCACTACGTTGTCGCGGATACAGTGACTTTGATACCAAACAGCGTGCCCCATACCTGCAATGATTTGCGTGCTTGCATTGCTGAAATTATCAGCAGTGTTACTAAGGTCCTGGCGGCTTATTACAGGGTCTAGATCACCTGCTAGTAGTAGCGTACTGGCAGTGAATAGTTTGTCTGTTTTAATTTTGTTGCTGTGGCCTACATTGAGTTGCTTACAGATTTGTCTCTCTTGCTGTAGGGCAAGTTTTGTCTCGGTAGAAAATTGCGCGGCATGGGTGGGGTATTTTGTTAAGTAAGCTTCTTCAAGTGGTGTTCGTTCTTTGCAGTGAATTGCCCAGCTAAGGCCGACAGCATAATCAAGGTCTGTGCCACTGTACCAGTAGTCCTCTGCGAATGTTTCTAAATGGCGAACCCGACCTTTGTGTAGTTGATCAATAATATTGGGAATATTGGCTATAGCGTGGTTGCTATACGCTGCAGTAATAAATATATCGAGCAGTGTAGTATCGCTTACGATTAACTCTATATTTTTCAGTGTGGTCTCTGTGTCGTTATAGGCTTTGATTGTCACTTGATAGGGGGATTCGGAAGCGCGATCTAATACAGTATTAAATTTCTTTTTTATGTCGGGGTGTTTTTTATTGCATCGCCTGGTTTTTTCACACAATGATAATATTCTGTAAATAGCCGCTTTTGATGACTCCATGGTATAGGGTTGTTGGTAGTCAATCGGCACAGGAGAATCTAAAACAATGCGGTCAAACGTTTGTGGTTGTAGTATTTCAATTGCCTGCGCAATAACCGTGGCGTAAGAGGTCGCAAGTGTGCTCCACGAGGTATACGCAAGTGAATTAATGATGCTGAGAAAGTCTTCCGCTGACTGATAAGTATCAAAATCAGTTAATGAATGTTTCTCATGTTGCAGTCTTTCATTGCAGCGGCCAATGGCATCTGTGTAGCTTGCTATTTCCTGGGCAAAAGTTTGTGTGTGTGTAATGGCATGCTTGAATGCATTGACTGTTTCAGTGCAGCGCAAATTGGGTTTTGCATAACCGGCACCACGCTGATCAACAATGACGATATCAAAGCCCGCTGCACGTAAATCGTTGTAGGCTTGTAGGTAAGCACCTTCGGAATATTGATAGCCAAATCCCATTGTGCCACCCGGGCCGCCACCCCCGGGTATTAATATCGCTTTGTCTGACGCACCGGGCGATAGGGATTGTGTTTGCCCTGCAATCACAATGGGCAGTGTGATGGTCTGATCAGAAGGCGCACTGTGGTCGACGGGCAGTTCAATAAAACCACAGATGATTCTGTTAGAGCTTTCGCTGATAAAATCCAGGCAATCTGCTTTTTGTATTGTTGGCGTGCGAATCGTGGTTGGCGCGTTTGATGTGTCCGCCAATACGTTGCTGGCAACCAGCGAAATAAAAACTTGAATTAATAAGCGGAACTGCCTGGCAAGTGTCAAAAAAAACCTCGGGATTAGATCGAAGAAATTGCGGGTTGTAGTGCCACAACTTATTTGAGAGAGAATTTAAACATAGCTGAGTCGGTGTCGATAAGTCTATAGTGGATAACGAAAATTTGTATTCCGCAACCCCAGACGTCTGTCGGAAGGTGTTGGTAGTTTGTGCACCTGTGCATTATTACATCGACAGTTCATATTGCATTTGTCAGCGGCCATTATTGGCGCCATTACTGACCTAGAATTTTTGAGAGTTCCTGTTGAATCCACAGTTTGAAGTGCTACCGGGATACCACCATACTCTTGGCGCCAATTGGGATGGCGCAGGTGTTAACTTTGCAATTTTCTCAGCCCATGCTGAACGTGTGGAGCTTTGCATATACGATACTTCAGGTAAGCGTGAACGTGAACGCATTACATTGCCTGAATGCACAGAACAGATCTGGCACGGTTATGTGCCGGGCATAGTACCTGGTGACTGCTACGGTTACCGTGTTTATGGTCCGTATGATCCCGCCAATGGGCATCGCTTTAATCCTAATAAATTACTGGTCGATCCATACGCCAAGCAGCTGATTGGTAGTATTAAGTGGTCAGATGCACATTTGGGTTATCGTGCTAATAGTCCACGCGAGGATCTATCTTTTGATCGGCGTGATAACTCGCGTGCTATGCCTAAGTGTGTGGTGATTGATCCGGCTTACACGTGGGGCGATGATAAGCGCCCGCTTATACATCCTTCTGATAGTGTAATCTATGAAGCCCACGTGCGCGGCATGACGATAAAACACGAAGCGCTAGATCAATCAATCCGTGGAAGCTATGCAGGGCTTGGTGACAAGCACATCATTCAGTATTTAAAGTCTCTGGGTGTCACATCAGTTGAGTTAATGCCGATCCACCATTTTGTAGATGATAGATTCCTGGTTGATAAAAACTTATCTAACTACTGGGGCTACAGCACGCTTAATTTTTTTGCACCAGAGCAACGATATTTCTCCGGTGCATCATCTGGCCGCACAATGGCTAAGTCTGGTGGCAATCTAAACGAAATTAAGCAAATGGTGCGTAAGCTCCATGATGCAGGGATAGAAGTAATTCTTGATGTTGTTTATAACCACACCTGTGAAGGGGATCATCGCGGCCCGAGCTTGTCTTTTAAGGGCATTGATAACAGCTCTTATTACAGGTTATTGAACGATAACAAGCGCTATTACCTTAATGATACTGGCTGTGGCAATACGCTTAATGTTAATCACCCGAGAGTTTTACAGATGGTGATGGATAGCTTGCGCTATTGGGTCACTGATATGCACGTTGATGGTTTTCGATTCGATTTGGCAACCTCTCTGGCCCGTGACGAGCAGGGTTATAATGATCGGTCAGCATTCTTAAGTGCTGTAGGGCAAGATCCCTTGTTGAGTCAGGTAAAGCTTTATGCAGAGCCGTGGGACATTGGCCCGGGTGGCTATCAGTTGGGTAAGTTTCCCGCTGGTTGGTCTGAGTGGAACGACCAATACCGAGATACTGTTAGGCGCTATTGGCGCGGCGATGACAGTGTGTTGCCTCGGTTTGCAGGCTCAGTGTTTGGCTCTAGTGACGTATTTAATCACAGCGGTCGCGGTGCTTGGTCGAGTGTAAACTTTGTTACCACTCATGATGGTTACACGCTTGCGGATGTTGTCTCCTATCGAGAGCGACACAACGAAGCCAACGGTGAAGATAACCGTGATGGTCACAATGCTAACTACAGTGACAATTACGGCGTAGAGGGGCACACTGACGACCCTTCAGTCAATGAATATCGAAATCTGCAGCGTCGCAACATGATTGCTACAGTGATGTTATCTCAAGGTGTACCGATGTTACTGGCAGGGGATGAGATAGGTAAAACTCAAGGCGGCAACAACAACGCCTACTGCCAGGATAACGAGATCAATTGGATTGATTGGTCACAGGTGGAGAAAGATGCCGAGTTTCTATCTTTTGTAAAATTGGCTATAGCGCTGAGAAAATCACAGCCATTATTGCGTCTGCGAAAATTTGTCGGTAATGATGATCAAGTCAAAGTGACATGGTGTGATCCCAGTGGTAGCCCAATGACGGATCATCAATGGGGTGAGTCATTTGCTAAGTGTGTTTCTGTTTTGCTTGAAGCGAATGTACCGGAAACAAGTGCTGAAGTGCAGGGATCGCCAGCAGAACTATTGTCCGAACTAAGGCCTGCATCAAAGTTATTAATAGTTTTCAATGCCAGCAAAGAGCAGGTAAACATACACTTTCCCAAGGAGTCCGGGGTCATTGAGTGGCAATGTCAGCTCGATACCGCAAACCCTGGCCCTATAAAAGCAGCGCCAGTTGCCGACAACTTTATGATGGCAGCAAGTGCGCTAGTGGTTTATGCGCCTGCATTTTAGTATGTGCGGTGAACTGTGAACTGGTTTTATGTGCTTACTAGCGGAACTAACAGAAATTCAGATTGTTTGAGTATTAATCAATGAAAAAAGTGCAAGCATTACCCCCATTGGGGATGGACAAAGCGGCGATTGATCAAGATTTCAGACGTCACCTGGGTCACACTCTGGGAAGCGTTGAAGCAGAAGCTGAGTCACGCGAGCTCTATGAAGCGCTAGCGCTGTCTGTGCGTGATCGTCTAATGGAGCGCTGGAAAGCCACGCGAGTCGCGCACGAAACGAGTGGCAACAAGCGCGCATATTACTTGTCACTAGAGTTCTTAATGGGTCGTGCATTGGGTAATGCCATGCTCAATCTAGATATGGAAAAATCGGTTAAAGAAGCGCTCTATGAATATGGTTTAGCACTTGAAGATATCGAAAATGAAGAAGCCGATGCTGGTCTGGGTAATGGTGGACTCGGGCGTTTGGCGGCGTGTTTCCTGGATAGCTGCGCCACACTGAATCTTCCAGTAGTGGGTTACGGCATTCGCTATGAATACGGTATGTTCCGCCAAGAGATACAAGATGGCGCTCAAGTAGAAGAACCAGATCATTGGTTGCGAAACAGCTATGTTTGGGAAGTACAGCGCCCGCAAGATACCCGGCATGTGAAGTTTGGCGGTCGAAGTGAATTCTATGTTGATTCTAATGGTGCCTCACGTGTGCGTTGGGTGGATACTGAAATTGTGCTGGCGGTACCTCATGATACGGCGATCCCGGGTTATGAAAATGAAACCGTTAACACGTTAAGATTATGGAAGGCCGCGGCCTCTGATGCATTTGAATTAGGTGAGTTCAATGCGGGTCGGTATCCAGAGTCGGTAGCTAACAAAAATGAAGCGGAGCATATATCGATGGTGCTCTATCCGAATGACAGCAGCGAAAATGGCAAAGAGCTACGTCTTCGTCAGCAATATTTTCTAGCTTCTGCAAGCTTGCAAGATGTGCTTGCACAGTGGGTAAAAAATAACGGTGCGAACTTCGATAGTTTTGCAGAGAAGAATTGCTTTCAACTGAACGATACCCACCCGAGTGTTGCAGTAGCGGAGCTTATGCGCTTATTAATGGATGATTACGAGCTAAGCTGGGATAGAGCATGGGAAATCACCTCAAGCACAATGGCTTATACCAATCACACTTTGCTGCCTGAAGCACTAGAGCGTTGGCCGGTTAGCTTGTTTAGAAAGCTGCTGCCAAGAGTGGTTGATATTATCTTTGAAATCAATGCACGCTTCCTACAGCAGGTGGCTAAGAAATGGCCTGGTGATAATGAACGCCAGCGCCGGATGTCAATAATTGAAGAGGGACATGAGCCGCAGGTTAGAATGGCTTATCTTGCGATAGCAGGGAGTTTCTCTATTAACGGTGTTGCAGCACTTCACACTGAATTGCTTATTGATGGTTTGTTTCGCGATTTCTGTGAGTTGTGGCCACATAAATTTAACAATAAAACCAATGGTGTGACCCCAAGACGTTGGATTGCCTCTTGTAATCCTGAGTTGCGAGAATTGCTAGACAGCACTATTGGTGATCAATGGGTTACGCAACTTGATCAGCTTGATAAGTTAACAGACTCTGTTAATGATAAAAAATTCAGAGCTGACTGGAATCAAGTAAAGCTAAATAACAAGCAAAGGCTTGCACAATTAGTCAAGCAGGATTGCGGTGTTGAGTTTGATACCAACAGTATGTTTGATGTACAGGTAAAAAGAATTCACGAATATAAGCGCCAGTTGCTTAACTTATTGCACGTGGTGTATTTGTACAACCGTATCAAAAAGGGCCAAATTGATAACTGGACACCCAGGAGTGTATTGATAGGCGGCAAGGCGGCCCCCGGCTACGTAATGGCTAAACAGATCATTAAGCTCATTAGTAATGTAGCGCAGATGGTAAACAATGACCCTGATGTTGGCAGTAAGCTTAAGCTCGCGTTTTTCCCTAATTATAGGGTTACGGCCATGGAGGTTATTTGCGCAGGAACTGATTTATCTGAGCAAGTCTCAACTGCAGGTAAAGAAGCGTCTGGTACCGGCAACATGAAGTTCATGATGAATGGTGCGGTTACTATCGGTACACTTGATGGCGCTAACATCGAGATCCGTGAAGAAGTCGGCGACGATAACTTCTTTTTGTTTGGTTTAACTGCGGCAGAGGTAGAGGCAACGCGGCCACACTACGATCCGCAATCTATAATTTCATCCGATGAAGAGTTCGCAGAAGTCATGGCGCTTCTTGATAGTGGTCATTTTAATCAATTTGAGCCGGGTATTTTTGATGCAGTAATCGCGACCATTCGCGATCCACAAGACCCGTGGATGACAGCGGCTGATTTCAGAACCTACGTTGATGCGCAAGAGCGTGCAGCGCAAGCTTATCTGGACACCGAACGGTGGACGACCATGAGCATATTGAATAGTGCTAAAAGTGGAAAGTTCTCGTCTGATCGAACGATTGCAGAGTACAATAAAGAGATCTGGAGACTCGCAGATAATTAGCTGATGTTAGCCGGCAGGCAAGCAGCATAGCCGTAGTTGAAATACCACGGTAATATAAGTAGCAGCTAAGGCTGCGGCACCAAAAGCAATAAAAATATGGCGAACAGTAGAGATACTGTTCGTCATTTTGCATTCTGGGTTATTATTCTCTGAGTAATTATTTAATACAAATACTATTGTTATGGGACAGACGTAATGAGTGATCTGATTAATTCGGCTGCTTGGAAGGCACTGCAATCGCATTATAAAGAAATTAGTAATGTGCACATGCGAGATCTATTCGCAGCTGATTCAGAGCGATTCAGTAAGTTTTCTGTCAACGATTGCGGTTGTTTGCTTGATTACTCCAAAAATAGAATTACCGAAGACACCATGGTCAAGTTGTTTGAATTGGCAAGCTCAGTAGATATAGCCGGTGAAGCTAAGCGCATGTTTGCAGGTGAGCGTATAAATGCCACTGAAGATCGTTCAGTGCTGCACACCGCCCTTAGAATGCCTAAAGGTTCTACGCTTGAGGTTGATGGTGAAGATCTGGTAGCACAAGTTCATGAAGTCTCTGATCACGCCGCGACCTTTGTTGATAAAGTGCGCAACAAAGTCTGGACCGGCTACACAGGCAAGCCTATTGATACCATCGTAAATATTGGTATTGGTGGGTCGGACCTTGGGCCGTTAATGGTCTGTGAAGCATTAAAGCCCTGGCAACAGAAAGACTTAACGTTTCACTTTGTCAGTAACGTAGATGGCAGCCATATAGCGCAGGTGATTGAAAACGTAAATATGCAATCGACGCTGTTCATTATTGCATCAAAAACATTTACCACATTAGAAACACTTGCTAATGCAAGTTCTGCGCGTGAAGCATTTTTAAACAGCGGTGCTGCTACTAAAGATATCGCTAAGCATTTTGTTGCCGTATCGACCAATAGTGAAGCGGTAGCTGAATTTGGTATCGACGTTGATAACATGTTTCGCTTTTGGGATTGGGTAGGAGGGCGTTATTCGCTTTGGTCAAGTATTGGCTTGTCTATACGATTGTCTATTGGTAATGAAAACTTTGATGCCCTGTTAGATGGTGCGCATCAGATGGATCGCCATTTTGTTGAAACTGAGTATGAAAAAAACATGCCCGTTATTCTGGCATTGTTAGGTGTTTGGTACGGCAATTTTTTTAACGCCAGATCACACGCTATAGAACCGTATGATCAGTACCTGCATCGTTTTCCGGCCTACCTTCAGCAGTTAGATATGGAAAGTAATGGTAAACATGTACGAGCTGATGGAACAGCGGTCGACTACGCTACCGGGCCCGTTATTTGGGGTGAGCCGGGTACCAATGGTCAGCATGCCTTTTTTCAGTTAATTCATCAGGGCACTGATCTAATCCCCGCTGACTTTATTGCGCCGGTCAAATCGCAAAACCAAATCGGCGAACATCACAATATGCTATTGGCTAATTTTTTAGCGCAAACTGAAGCGTTAATGAAAGGCAAGACTCTTTCAGAAGTCGAGTCGGAGCTCCGTGCGAGTGGCGCTGATGCAAAAACTATTGCATCACTTGCACCGCACAAGGTATTTGAAGGGAATAGGCCTACCAATACATTGATGTTTGATGAGCTCACGCCAGCGACTTTGGGTTCCTTGATAGCACTGTATGAACATAAGGTGTTTGCGCAGGGTAAGATCTGGGGGGTTAATTCTTTTGATCAATGGGGCGTGGAGCTTGGTAAGCAGTTGGCGGCTACTCTTTTGCAGGAGCTGCAGTCGCAGAAGGTTGGGGAGCATGATAGTTCTACGGCTGGGCTTTTGGGTTATTGTTTTACGCGGGCATAGGCTTTTCGTTTGCCTTGCAGGCATTGCTTGGTTTGCCTTTTAGGTAGTCGCTTTAGCTAGCCCTGCAGACGGCTTGTCGTTTGACTTATCCTGCGGACGGCTTACGAGCTTGGCATGCCTGCCGGCGGCCTTACTTTTTTTAGGGAAACCCACAAGCGTGAGCGTGGGACTTATTAAACTGTGAAGTTTAATAATTATCTAACCTCAAAATGAACGCGTTCTGACTTGCTCTTGCCAGCGGCTTACTTGCGCGTATGCCCTGCTGGCGGCCTTACTTTTTAAAGACCGAAAAGTAGGCAAAAAGTCTTCTTGCTACTTTGTTGCCCCTTTTTTAACTGGGAGGGGGCGGCTGCACCATTTTTTGAAATCCAGCAGCAAAGGGTCGCGCGGTATGCACATCCATGTGCACCGCGCTTAAAGCGTCGTCCCTGGCGCTTTGACCCCACGGAAGACGATTTCAAAAAACAACAAAAAGCGCGGGTAACTGCATTTACCGATTCACTTCCTGAGTGTCGGCACTCTACGTCGGTAATTTTGATCAGGGCAATTGATAGTTTTGGGGTTCGCGACGCTCAGTTGGTTGGGGGCATTGATGGTTTTGGCGCTCGTGCTTTCTGTTATTACTGATGCTTTTTCCGCTTCCCTCTACAAAAGCGCTGATCTGCCTATTATCTTTTGCACCGCTCGTCTGCTTTTTGTACTGCTCGTCCGGTTTTAAGGAAGCCCGCCAGCGTAAGCGAGGGACTAAAGGACTGCGAAGTTTAATTATAAATAACCGTAAAAGAACTGCGGCCCCACTAAACTACCACTCGTCATCTTTTTAGCGGAAACCCTCAAGCGTAAGCGTGGGATGTAAAAACTGAGAAGCAAATTATTAAGCTCCCCAACAAAAGAACCGCCACCCCAAACACCACCTCCCACCTAGATTCCCCCGCCAACCCGCCATCCATCACCCTTTTTGCGCTTTAGCAGCAAGGTTGGTCGTCCCTGACCACTTGTCGGGTTATCGTCTGTTGCAGAATTTAAGTGTAATGTTGCAGGTAGGCTGACGGACGGAAACTATGAAGACAGAGACTCGCGCGGTTGTGATTGGTGGTGGTTTGGTGGGGTGTAGCATTCTTTATCACCTGACTAAGCTTGGCTGGAAGGATGTCATTTTGCTGGAGCGGGATGAGCTGACGTCAGGCTCTACCTGGCATGCGGCGGCGGGTATACATGGTCTGCATGACAACAATAATATTTCTAAGCTTCAGTACTACACAATCAAGATCTATAAAGAGCTTGAGCAAGAAACCGGGCAGGGGTGCGGTATCTTTCAGCCAGGCTCAATTTATTTGGCGCAAACGAAAGATCGCGAGCATCAACTTCGTTTGCAGGCTGCAAAGGCGCGCTACTTTCAAGAGGAGTTCCATGAGCTCACGTTGGCTGAAGCTCGTGATATGCATCCGTTATTGAATACTGATGGTATTCGTTGTGCGATGTTCGAACCCGATGGCGGTAACGTTGATCCCTCTGGTGTGACTCACGCTTATGCTAAAGGGGCTAAAAATGCCGGTGCTGATATACACCGCTTCACGCCGGTGGTTGAAACTAATCAAAGACCTGATGGCACCTGGGATGTAGTAACACCTAAGGGCAATATACATACTGAGGTATTGATTAACGCGGCAGGTTTATGGGGCCGTGAAGTGGGGCATTTGGCAGGGCTTGATCTGCCGTTGATGCCAATGGAGCACCAGTACTTTGTTACCGAAGATATCCCTGAGATTGTTGCAGCGGGTCGTAGGCTTCCTTCAATTGCTGATCGTGACGCGGAGTTTTATTTGCGCCAGGAAGGCAATGGTTTGTTGGTAGGGGCTTATGAAAAAGACGGAAGGTTTTGGGCTGAAAATGGCACCCCACTGGATTTTGGTCATGAGCTATTGCCTGATGATCTTGATCGAATTTCTGATAACCTCGAGCGCGCTTGCGATCGATTGCCAGCACTTGCGTCTGCAGGGGTTAAGAAAGTTATCAACGGACCAATGATTTGGTCACCGGATAGCGCGGCATTGTTTGGGCCTGTCCCCGGACTTAAAAACTACTATTGTTGTAACGGTATTATTCCGGGCTTTAGTCAGTCAGGTGGGCTGGGCTTGTTGTTGGCGCAGTGGATTGTTGAAGGTGAGCCTGAGCTTGATCTCTTCCCGTGGGATATCGCACGCTTTGGTAAATGGCCAAATAAAACCTATACCAAAGCGCGGGCACTAGACTGCTACGCGAATCGCTTTAAGATTCATTTTCCTTACGAAGAACGAGAAGCCGGGCGTCCGTTAAAAACCCGCCCTGTGTATGAAAAACAAAAAGCCATGGGGGCGGTTTTTGGTTTGAATTATGGGTGGGAACACCCGCTGTGGTTTGCTAAAGACGGAGTCGAGGCAAAAGAAGATTATGGCTTTGAGCGTCAAGAATGGTTCGAGCATGTTCGTGAAGAGTGCGAAGCTCTGCGAAATTCCGTTGGAATGCTTGATGTTTCTAACTATGCAAAGTATGAAATTAAAGGTGCCGGTAGCGCTGATTGGCTGAACAAAATTATAGCCAATAACATTCCAACAGAAGTGGGTAGATCTTGTTTAACACCTATGTTGGGTGTTCGCGGTGGAATCGCAGGTGATTTTACTGTGACCAAAGTGGCTGATGATCACTTCTGGATGTTTGGCTCTGGTATGGCAGAGGAATATCACCGCAGATTTTGGGAAATGGTGCCAGCGCCTGCAGGCGTGACTCTAGAATCTCGTACTGATGATTGGTGTGGCTTTGCTGTTGCCGGGCCCAAGTCACGGGAGATGCTGCAGCGCATGACCAACATCGATTTAAGCAACGATGCTTTTAAATTCATGCGTTCATCTAAGCTTGCTATAGCGGGTATTGAAGGCATTGCGATGCGGGTATCGTTTACCGGTGATCTCGGTTGGGAAATCTACGTACCCACAGAGCAACAAGAGGCACTCTTTGATGCATTGCTTGCAGAGGGTGAGTCTTATGGAATTCGTTTGGTCGGTGGCCGTTCGTTGTTGAGTCTACGAGTTGAGAAAGGTTATGGTTCATGGGGTCGTGAGTACTCGCCTGAATATTGGCCGCATGAAGTCGGTTTAGAAAGATTGATAAAAATGGATAAGCCAGAGTTTCTCGGTAAAGATGTTTGGGCTAAGCTGTCTGAAAATGAACCGCGTGAAAAACTAGTGATGTTGTCTATTGATGTCACAACGGCTGATGCATCAGGGGGTGAATCAATCTTTGCAAAAGACGGTACACCGGTTGGGCGGGTCAGTTCGGGGGCTTACGGCCATACAGTGAAGCAATCATTAGCATTGTGCTTTATTAAGTCTGAGTTTATAAAGAGCGGGGCTGAGTTTGACGTGGCGGTGCTCGGTTTGCCACACCACGCCAGATTGCTAGACGAACCGCCTTTTGATCCCAGGGGTGAAAAGCTCAGAAACTAGCAAAGCTTTATCCCCATTTAAAAGGGCAGACAAAGCATCAAACTAAAGCGACGCCTATTGGCGTCGCTTTTTTAGTTTTGCAGTGGCTGTTGTACAATTGACCGATTCCCAAAAGTGTAAAAAGAGTGAACTATGTTCATTGATGGTCAGTGGCTACGGTGTGATAAAACGTTTAATGTTACCAATCCTGCTACCGGTGAATTGATTGATCAAGTAGCTGACGGCGATGCCAGTCATGCCACTCGGGCGATTGAAGCGGCACAATCGGCTTTTGATAGTTGGTCACGCACTACAGCTCACCAAAGGTCTGCGATTCTGTATCGCGCCTGGCAGTTAATGCTCGAGCAAAAAGAAGAACTAGCGGCACTAATGACTTGCGAGCAGGGCAAGCCGCTAAAAGCTGCCAACAATGAAGTGCAGTACGCTGCCGACTTTTTATTGTGGTTTGCGGAGGAGGCCAAGCGTACGTACGGTGAGACAATACCTTCAGCCAGATCTGATCAGCGTTTTATCGTGCAGCATCAAGCTGTGGGTGTGGTCGCAGCTATAACGCCGTGGAATTATCCGATTTCTATGTTGACCCGAAAGCTTGCTCCAGCATTGGCCGCCGGTTGTACCGTGGTTTTAAAGCCTGCAGAAGCTACACCTTTGTGTGCGATAGCAGTATTTAAAATTCTTCAAGAGGCGGGCCTTCCAAAAGGTGTGGCGAATTTAGTTACTACATCAGAGCCCGCACCAATAGGTAAAGTCTTTTGTGAAAACCCATTGGTACGCAAGCTAACGTTTACCGGGTCTACTGCTGTTGGAAAAATGCTATCTCGTGATGCCGCTATGCAGTTGAAACGTGTGTCTATGGAGCTTGGCGGTCATGCGCCGTTTATTGCCTTTGAAGATGCAGACCCGGTGCATGCTGCAAAGGGTGCAAGCCTGGTTAAGTTTCTTAATACTGGCCAGGCATGTATCTGCCCGAATAGAATTTTTGTGCATAAAAATATTCTGCCTGTTTTTCTAGAAACACTCACTGCACGAATTGAAAAAATGCGTGTAGGCAACGGTGCTACTGATGGTGTTGCCATCGGCCCGTTAGTTGATGAGGCTGCCTTGCAAAAGGTGGATAAACAAGTGAATGATGCGCGTGATAAGGGCGCCACTGTATTGTGTGGTGGTCAGCGTTTAGTGCAAGGTGAGCTAGATAGGGGCTATTTTTATGCGCCTACTGTGTTATCAAATGTGGACAGCTCAATGCTTATCTATAAGCAAGAAACCTTTGGTCCGGTGGCCCCTGTGATCACCTTTGATGATTCCGACGACATCATAGCCATGGCAAACGATACGCACTATGGTCTTGCAGCTTATGTATATACTAAAGATATATCTCGGGCGTTCAGAGCGGTAGAGCAACTTCAGTTCGGAATAATTGGTGTTAACGATATTAACCCTACCAGTGCAGCAGCACCCTTTGGCGGCATGAAGGAAAGCGGTTTAGGGCGCGAGGGCGCGCGCGAAGGGCTGATGGAATATATGGAAACTAAGTTGGCAGGTTTTTCGGTATAGACGCTAATAGGTTAGTTACATTGAGTGCATCGTAACGATCGCACAAAGACAGACCAGAACCGGTCTTTGATTGAATTAAAAAGGGTCTACCATGTTACGTCCTGCTTTTTTGTCAAATGTATATTTTGCACTTGCAGCAATTGGGGGTGTGTTGAGCTGGGTGTACTTTGTTCAGTATTTTCAAGCGGCAGATAGTTTTTTACTTGGTCCGTTTCTGCAGTCTGCTATGGCAACTCCAGCCAGTTCCGGGGTAGCTATTGATGCCTATTTTGCAGGGATTGTGTTTTCATTGATGGCTGTAACTAGAGCTTCTGCCGACAAAGTGAAGTGGCCGTGGGCTTATGTAGCCGTGTGTTTCTTGATTGGTCTTTGTGTAGCGCTGCCAATTTATTTGGGTGTGCGTGAAAGAAGTTTTATAAAATCTTGAATGCTTGCAAGGGTGTCATGTTTATCGTGTGTGCTGCTAAAAGCTGTCGGTCATAATGTATTTTACTCAATGCTATTTTATGCAAACTTGCCGGTAACAGATCCCTATAATAGTGGCGAGTTTGTTAGTTTTAATCTTTTAGCATCTGACATTGCAATGCTAAAAGGGTTGTTAGGTAACTGCTTGAATTAAAAATTTTGTGAAAAGGCAACGCAAATGAAAGGTTGGGCGTTTTACCACTGTCAATCACGCGAAGTATGCTTGCAATCTTAGGCGTGCCACAGGATGATGGAACTATTGCTACATAGGAACTAAGCATGGCCGATCATATCGACTATTACTACACCTGCACTTCGCCGTTCACTTGGTTCGGTCACGAAGAATTTTCTGCAGTAGCGAAAAAGCACAACAAAACGATCAACTACAAGCCCGTCAACCTTATGGAAGTGTGGAAGGTGTCTGGTGGGGTTGCACCGCCTCAGCGGCCGCCTATGCGCCAACGCTATCGGCTTCTAGAGTTGCAACGTATTGGCGACTACCGCGGTCTTACGGTAATTGCCCAGCCAAAAAGTTTTCCAGCCAATCCTGAAAGAGCTGACTGCTGTTGCATACTTTTATCGCAGCAGGGTAAAGATCCAGGTCCTTTTTTGGTAAGTGTTGGTGAAGCGCTTTGGGGTCAAGACAGACAGATTGCAGATGAGTCTATTTTGGCAGAGCTACTTGATAAAGCAGGTTTTGATGGAAAGGCAGTGGTTGAAGAATCTAAGCATCTAAGTATTGCTGAAGTACGCAGCGCGAACTCACAGGAAGCAATCGAGCTAGATGTAGTCGGCGCACCTGCTTATGTTTATAAAGGTGAGTCTTTCTGGGGGCAAGATCGAATTGCGCACCTTGACCATATGATTGAGACAGGCCGCGATCCAATAACCTAGCTCCGAAAGCTAGCCTATTTATCGACTATTAAATTGCCTTACCACGAGGCATTCGACGCCTCGCTGCAACTAGTACAAGCAGTGTCAGTAAGCTGCTCGGGTTAAAGTGCCCGCCACCTTGAATATCGGTGGTGTTATTGTTGGCACTGGCTGTGACGCTGCCAGAACCGATAGTGATCGGGTCACTGCTTACTGGCAGCGAATGCTTTGATAAATTGCCATATAGGTCGGTTTTAAAGCTGTTGTTGTAGATCTCTACATCCATGAATCCTGATCCAGCAACAGTCGCTGTGATCTGTGCGTTTTGCGCCAGAGTGTTTGGGAATTGAAACTCTAAGTTGCTTGATAGCATTGGCGATAGGGAGCCGATCGAACACTCGAGTTGGCTATCGTTTATTTTTCTGCAACTGTTTGATGATTCAGCGTTGCCAACTCCGGGCCCCGAAATAGAGACTATCGCAGATGGTATAGCTTGTTGTGTATTTTGGTTGGTGACAGCAACACTCAGGTAGCTTTGATCGATACCATTGAGATCAATTGAAAGATCTATCGCATCTACATGGCAATTGTTCGCTTGCATGGTTTCAGCGATAGCTTGTTTACTACAAGATGAAAAAGTTCTGCCGGTGTTGATTGATAAGTACGGCCACATCATGTGTTGGTTCTGGCTGGCGCAAGCGGTTTCAGAATCGTGTGGGGCACCTAAGGTATGACCAATCTCGTGGGTTGATAGCAATGAAGGCATTTTATAAGGGCTGACTACGCTTACATCGTAACCGTCGGTTCTGCATGCAGATCCAATCCATGCAAGGCCCAGGGCTGCATCGTTGTTTTTGTTGCCTGTAAACAAAGTAGCGAGGCCAATGTCGCTGCCTAGGTCATTGCTTGCGACACGATAGTCTTTGAAGTTGCGCATCATGGTTTCCATGCTAACGCTACCAAGATTCATTGGATCGTTGTCGCGGTCTTCGATAACCACTATGGTTTCAACCTGCAACGCGATCCCTAATTGCTCGCGGAACAGTCCATCTGTAGTGTTTAATATGGATAGCGCTTCAGTGACACCGTTGCCACTGTGGTAGTCATTGTATTTGCTGTCTATGACCACTCCTATTATTGCCACATGGCTCACCGAGCCTGGAGTTAGAGTGACATCATCGACGTTTTTTATAGTGCGCAGGTAGTTGTTAAGACTATCCTTCGATGTTGGTGGTAAAAACACATGATCGTGTACTTCAGAGGTATTTCCATCGGCATCGCCAAGTAGCAGTGTGTGGAAATCACTTAACGAGCCGCCACTGGTAACAGGTACGAGTTCATGTTGTTGTCCATAGACTGAAATCAAGCCTCGCACTGAGGGATTATCTATGGTGAGTCTAGCCCATGAGTCAGGTTGACCTTTGACTATGCCAGAGTAGGCATTTACTTTCTTATCGGTAGCTGTTGCGTTACTGCCTTTAATTGATATATTGCTAAATGTCTCGTTTTCATTCAGCAGTACGGTCATCTGCTGATTCGCAACCATTAGCTCTGCCTGCCATTGGAAACCATCGCGACCATGAGGGGTTAAGCTTATGAGTTGAGTTACCGTGGCAGCTCTTTGTTCTAAATATTCTATTCTATTGCTGCTTCTTTCAAACCAGAGTCGTGAAACATACTCGTCTCGTGCCCAGTCAATT
Organism: uncultured Granulosicoccaceae bacterium; assembly: GCA_937927895.1. Classification (GTDB taxonomy): domain Bacteria; phylum Pseudomonadota; class Gammaproteobacteria; order Granulosicoccales; family Granulosicoccaceae. The sequence goes on from CALGKA010000093.1 coordinate 18,069, forward strand.
CCGCCAATAGATAGTCCGGTATGTCTGTCACGAAGCTCATACATTTTTGCGATAGCGGCGTTGGCGTCGCCTTGTTGTTCAAGCACAATCGCCTCGGCAAATAGCGCTGTATCGACATAGCGGCTTTCCGGATGATTATTGCGTAAGGCCTGTAATAACTCGCGCGCTTGTGTGTAGTCGTATCTGTCCATAAGTGCGATGTATGCGCGTAGATACCATGCATCATCTGACAACGAGTTGCCAGGGTAGTATTCGATAGTTTCTTGTAGTTTTTGGTCTGCTGCTTGAGACTCACCCTGTGCACGTAAGTCCATGGCATTGAGGTAGAGGGTTAGCTCCGGGCCAGCACCTTGACTAATGGCCTCTTGCAGCACCGGGATTTTTAATCTAGCGTGTCTGCGTTCGGCGCTTTTAACTGTGCTTAGTTGTAAGTATGTTTTGTAGGCATTGACTGCACTTTGATAGTCAGCGGCGGCTTCATAGGCAATCGCTTGCTGAAGCGCTGCATCTGATTCGGGGTTGTCTTGCGCGTGAGCAAAGTGTGCGCTGAACATAGTAACCGCTATGGACACGCACATCGATAAGCGCAACGGTTGAAACAGAATGCGACGCAGTACTGTAGTAGTTTTACGGTAAATGCTCATTAAGTTATTGGGCCATACTGCAGAAGACTCATCTTCAGAGTGGAAATAATACTTTGAGGCATATCCGTGAACCGAGTTATCATTGTGTCCTGAGTGGTGGCTGCTCCAGGGCAGTGCTACACAGGTACAAGGGTTAGCCAACGATCCACTGGATTAAGTGGAGGAATGCTGGCTGCGCTTATCTCCTTATTTGTCGGTACGGGTGACTATTTCTTGACTCTATTTCAGCGGCAGTATCCACAATTGGCAAGTACTAAGGTTGTCAGTACGGGTGGCAGTGCTTATGTCATGTGAACGGTTAACGATTTTGAACTCAAGGGTCTCAAGTTTTCTGGTCTCTGGTTTTCTGTTTGTTATTTTTACTTTGCTGGTTAATGCGGCCGATGCAGCCGATAAGAAAGTCATCGATTCCGAGGACCACTCATCTGCAGAGCAGTTAGTGATCTGCAAAGTGGTTATGAATCGCCGCAATATTTTTACAAGCCAAAACGCCAGGGCTGACTCACAGCCAGTGGTGCAATCGGTGTTCTCAAGCGTTAACCGCTTGCATAAAACCACACGTGAATCGGTTATTTTACGCGAGGCAGGAGTTGCCGCCGGTGATACCTTATCAGTACAAAGTATTGCTGATATCGAGCGCCGTTTACGCAAGCTTGGGCTGTTTGCCTCTGTGGCTGCAAAGCTCATAACTCAAGATGATTGCGTAGAGCTTCATATTGATACTCAAGATAATTTCTCAATAGTGTTCGGGGCATCCGGCTCTTACCTGGGTGGCGTTGGAAACATTGGTTTTAAAACCGGTGAAAAGAATCTCTTGGGTACGGGCAATCAACTATTGCTAGGGTTATCGCGAAATTCCCAAGGCGCTTTTCGTGGCTCAATAGTGTTTGACGATTTACACTTTTTTGATAAAGACTGGCGAGCTAAGTATCGTATTGGACGCACCAACGAGGGTGACTTCTATGGTGTCAGTCTGAGTGATAGTTTTCGATCGTCGCGTGACAAACGAGAGTGGTCGTTTGTTACCGAGAGAGTAGAGAGCGATAAAAAATATTACAGTAGTGGCACTACAGTAGTTGCTATTCCACAAGATCAATTCAGTATTGGCGGACAGCATGTGTGGCGATCGTCGTTAAGTGGTAAGCAAGATTCAGATGTAAGTGTTGCTAATTTTCGTCGTGGCGTGGTTCTGAGGCTTACTCAATCTGATTATTCAGCGTTACGAACCACTGAGTCCAATACACTTTTTATTGAGCAACCGAATAATCAAAATAAAATTTACCTTGGTGGTTTGTTAGGCCTGGATACGGTCGATGGTTATATAAAAACACAGGGGCTTGATACTCTAAATTTTGTGCAAGATATAAGTATTGGTAGCTCAGCTGAAATTCAATTCGGTGTGAGTGTGGTTGATGAAGAAGATGCTGCTGGTCTGTCTGTTAGCCGAACCGACCCCGAACTCGCTGTGATACTCAGAAAGTCTGCGTTACTAGGTAAGCAGACTTTACTCAACCTTTCTCTTGCGAGTAGTGCGACTTTTGAAGAGCAGGGCGCTCGGCCCTGGGCAAGTACTGCGGCGTTTAAAGCCTTTTATATTAAATCTCCTAAGAACACGCTAGCGTTTAACATGGATTTTTCCACAGGTGAAGACGGCAGTGGTTTACCAGTGCAATATACATTGGGTGAGGAAAGCGGCTTGCGTGGTTACGAAGTTCGTCAGTTTGATGGAAGGCAACGATTGCGCGTGAATGTAGAAACTCGTTATCGTCCAGGTTGGAAGTTAGGGGTGCTTGATATTGGTGCGGTGGGTTTTTTTGATGCAGGCTGGGCGTCGGCCAAAGGGGCTTCTTCTCCCTCATTTAAACGATCATTTGGAGCGGGCTTACGACTTGCGTCTAATGCGATCTTGGGATCGCAGGTGATAAGGGTAGATGTGGCCGCACCACTTGATGCGCCAGTCGGAGAAAGTTCTAACCCCAGATTATCTGTGGCGGTGGGGCAGGTTTTCCGCTTTTAAGCGCCTAATAGTTCGCAAATAAGTTGTTTTTAACTACGTGCGGTTCTAATTAGTCCTTCCTGTGCGACTGAGGCTACTAATTGGCCATCGCGGGTAAAGACATCGCCTCTTGAGAGACCACGACCACCGCTTGCACTTGGGCTTTCCAAGCTATAGAGCAACCAATCATCAAGTCGGAAAGAACGTTGAAACCACATAGCGTGATCTAAGCTTGCCATAAACACTTGTTCTCTGCTGCTGTCTCTAGTGGCAATTGCTCTGTGCGGTAAAAGTGCAGTGGCTAGTAAGTTGTAGTCTGATACATAGGTAAGTGCAACTTGATGCATACGGTCTGAATCGGGTATTGAGCCATGTGCTCTGATCCAAATGTTTTGCCTTGCTTGATCTGAAACAGATGTGTATTGATCAGCACCGAGAGCAGGGCGGCACTCTATAGGGAGTTCTGTATGATTTAGTGTGTAGCCTTCGGGTTTTGCATTACGCAGCGCTTCACGAATTTCAGTGTCGTTTTGTAAGCCTTCTGGTGGTGGTACATCAGGCATCGGTATATGGTGGCTCAGTCCCTCTTCTGGTACTTGAAAGGATGCTTGCATAGTAAAGATTGGTCGGCCTTTCTGAATCGCTTTTACACGACGAGTACTGTAGCTGCCACCATCGCGAACATGTTCAACATCGTAGACAATGGGTAAGTCGATATCGCCTGCTAACAAAAAATAGGCATGCATAGAGTGCAGTGTGCGGTCATCAGGTGTGGATAGTTGTGCTGCGTGAGCTGATTGCGCTAGTACCTGGCCACCGAACACTCGACCCCATGGGGTTTTGTAGCTCTGGCCGCGGTAGAGGTTATCTTCTATGCGCTCTAGTTCCAGGACTGAGCGGAGTTCGTCGAAATCTTTCATTTGCTTAGCATATCACTGGTTGTTTTTTTTTGCCTTGCAGGCTGTTGATTTGACTTGTCTTGCAGACGGCTTGTCGCTTTGGCTTGTCCTGCGGACGGCGACGTGCGTGGCATGCCCTGCCGGCGGCTGACGAGCGTTGCATGCCTGCCGGCGGCCTTCATTTGGACAGGCCCAAACAGAAGCAAAGGCCTTCTTGCTACTTTGTAGCCCTTCGGGTGGCTGTCGCCATTTTTTGAAATCCTCAGGAGTGGGGTCGCGCCCATTATTGTCAACTATGGGCACATCCATGTGCACCGCGCTCAAAGCGCCGTCCCTGGCGCTTTGACCCCACTCCAGAGGATTTCAAAAAACAACAAAAAGCGCGGTTGTGGGTTCGCGACGCTCAGGTGGGGTAGTTATTACTGGAAGTTTTTGTGCTCGTTTTTTTACTTATTCGTGATGTTGTGTCCGATTTATAAGCTCTGTAGATTTTTAACTCTGTAGGTTTATAGGCTCTGTTAGATTTATAGGCTCTGTTAGATTTGTAAGTTCTTTTAGATTTGTAGATTTTATATGCTCTATCGGATTTATATTTTTTGGTGTTCTTTGTTGGAGTGGGCTTGTTATGTATTTTCTTATGGGAGGAGTTTAGGGCGTAAGTTTGGGGCATTTAGACTGTGAGGTTTAATTGTTTTCTAACTTTCATTAAGAATGGTGCTGATCATCCAACTGGATGTAGTTACGCTTGGTTTTAATCATCGGCAATTTTTTGCATGGCTTGGTGCCAGGCTTTTTCGGTTTTTGATCCGCATTCCGCGAAAACGTTTTCGAGTTGTAGGAGTTGGGTGCCGGTTAGTCTTGCTTCCAGGCGTTTTCCGGTGGAGGTGAGTTTTAGTTCGCGGACTCGGCCGTCTATTTTTGATTTTTCGATTTTTATAAGCCCCATGCTGATGAGTTGTTGTTGGGGTTGGTGCAGGGCTTGTTTTGAGATAGCCAGAACATTTAGGAGTTCGGCGACTGATAGGCCCGGGTTGCGACCTATGAAATATAGGATTCTATGGTGTACGCGGCCCAGGCCTTTTTTGGCGAGTATTTGATCCGGGCCTTTTGTGAAGGCCCGGTAGGAGAAGAACATAAGTTCTATGGCTTCTCTGAGTTGTGCTTCGCGTTTGTTGTTGATCATTTGGATAACTTAGTTTGACTGACTGTTTGTGTCAATAGGTGGCTCTCTAATAGGTCAAATATATTGACTTAAATATAAAAACATAATAAAAGAGTCAATAGTATTGACATAAATGGAGGCTTGATTGTGTTCGCTGAACGTATAGAAGATTTGGTTGAATCACCTGTTCGCGAGATCCTTAAGGTGATTGATCGGCCGGGTATGATTTCATTTGCGGGTGGGTTGCCTGCGACTGAGTGTTTTCCTGAGCTTGATTTGTCTTGCGTTAATAGTGAGCACCTTCAGTACGGACCTTCTGAGGGAGACACGGAATTGCGTGAGCACGTGGCATCATTGCTTTGTGAGCGTGGGCTTGAGACTACGGCAGATCGAGTTTTAATTTTGTCTGGCTCGCAACAAGGAATTGATCTGGTTGCCAAGCTTTTTGTGGAGCGGGGGACTCGCGTGTCGGTTGAAACTCCGACTTACCTTGCGGCGTTGCAGGTATTTGATCTGTTTGGTGCTGAGTATTCGGGCTACTCTGCTGATAATCCGGTGCTGGGTAATGCACCGCTGACTTATGCAATTCCTACTTTTCAAAACCCTACCGGACATTGTTATTCTGATGCCCAACGCCGTGCTCTGGCGTTGGCATGTGATCAAGCTAACAGTGTTCTGTTTGAAGATGACCCTTACCGTGATCTTGTCTACGATGATTGTGATCGTACTCCTGTGTGTAGCTATATTCGCAATTCAGAATGGGTTTATCAGTCTTCATTTTCAAAGTCTTATGCGCCAGGTTTACGTTTGGGTTATCTAACTTGTTCTGAGGCATTGTTTCCACACCTTGTACGTTTAAAGCAGGCGGCTGACTTGCACAGTTGCCGCATCAGTCAGCGACTTATTTTATCGCTGCTGCAGCAGAGCAGTTCTCGAAATCAGAAATTAACTGACTTCTATCGCTATCGTCGTGATCACTTTGAAAAAGCTCTCACGCGGTTGTTTAGTGATATTGCGGATTGGCAGCGGCCGGTAGGTGGTTTGTTTTTTTGGCTTGCGTTGCGCCCGGAATTTTCCATTGATACGCGTGAGCTATTGAAGCGCTCGATAAGTAGTGGTGTGGCGTTTATGCCTGGTGAACCTTTTTATCCCAAGGGGCTTCAGGCGGTGCCTGGTTTGCGATTAAATTTTAGTCACGCTTCACCTGAAGCTGCAGATAAGGGCCTACAAATATTGGCTAGTATTATAAGAGCAGCTTGTGAGAGTCGGGTTTAGACAAGTAATTCAGACGGATATAAGTACTGTTAAAGTTGGCTAAACAGCAGAGTATGAATTATGAAGATTGGCTTTATTGGTCTGGGCAATGTTGGCGCTAAGTTAGCCGGCAGCTTGCTACGTAACGGCCATAATGTAACCGTTCGCGATCTTGATAAATCTTTAGCTCAGCCCTTTATCGATAAAGGCGCTTCCTGGGCAGACAGCCCTAAAGAAATGGCTATGGCATGTGATGTTGTTATTACCTGCTTACCGTCGCCTGCTGCATCTGCAGCTGTAATGGAGGGTGAAGATGGACTGCTACAAGGGCTTGCAGATGGAAAAGTATGGATGGAAATGTCGACCACTGATGAAGCTGAAGTAAAACGTTTAGGCGTATTGGTTGAAGGCGTAGGGGCGGCAGCTGTTGATTGCCCGGTGTCGGGTGGTTGCCATCGTGCTGATACAGGTAATATTTCAATTTTTGCTGGCTGTGAACGTGACACCTTCGAACGCATAACACCTATTTTAAAATCCATGGGGCGCAGACTGTTACACACAGGCCCGTTGGGTTCGGCATCTATTCTAAAAGTGATGACCAACTATTTAGCCACTGCGAATTTATTGACGTGTTGTGAGGCGTTAGTGACTGCGAAAGCAGCTGGCATGGATTTAAACACTACTTATGAAGCTATAAAAATATCGTCTGGTACTTCATTCGTACATGAGACGGAAAGTCAGGTGATACTTAACGGTTCGCGTGATATCTCTTTCACTATGGATTTGGTCAGTAAAGACATTGGCTTGTTTCAAGCCATTGCAGATCGAGCCAATGTGCCGTTGGAAATAAGCCCATTACTAATAGAAATATTCAAAGACGGTGAAAAACGCTATGGCTCGCGTGAATGGTCGCCGAATATTATTCGTCGCTTAGAAGATGCCACGGGCTTAAGTATTCTTGCACCTGGTTTCCCAGCTGAAATGACAGACGATGAACCAGAAGAGCCAGGCTATGAAGTAGTGCCTAATAGAGGCTAAAAAAATGCTCAAAAACGGGCTCAAAAAATAGGCTTGTGCCATCGGCTACCACGGACAGTATTGTGGTGTTCTGTCTGTTTTGAGTAATCAGGTGTTACACCGAGTGGGTTCGCTGCTGTTGGACTGCCGCTTGAATTTTCTGTTTTTGTGCTCATGGCATGAGAGGCAAGTGGTGCGGAAAATCCACGGTCTATTTCTGCAATTAATTTTACTACCACGGTATGCCGCCCAACCTTTTTTCGGCCTAGCGTTTCGCAGGCGCTGGAGCCGTTGGCAACGCAAGTACTGATAACTCTACTAAGTTGTTGTAGTGCGCGTTGGATAAACGCTGATTGGTGCTGATTCATGGTGCCACTCAATTAGCGGCTGCGCTGACCCATCTAATGGTAGCGGATACTGTATAAAAATACAGTTACGGCTATAAGCTTGTTTTGATTCTAAAGGATTCCAGCAAATTACCGCTAAAGCGGGGGCGCGGGAGTAAGGTGGTTTATGCGAAGCTTTCTGTGCAATGTAAAAATGTACGCAATTCCTTGCCAAGGCGGCACAAATCGTTCATTGTATCGCTTGTCTCGACACGAACACCGCTTGCGGTGAAAAGTAATGTGGGAGAGATCGCCGGTTGAAAGGCCAGGCGACGCCGAAGGAGCAACACCCAGGAAACTCTCAGGCAAACGGACCACATTACATAGAGGCATCTGGAGAGCAGTGCTGAACGTAAGCACTCACCGAAGGGGTAATGCAGCTTTAAGCCTGCAAAAACTCTCAGGTTCCGAGACAGATGGGATTGGAAGCGATTGCAACCGCAATCCTAAGAAACTGTCGGGAACTGAAAAATGAAAAAAATAGCTATTATTGGCGCTGGTATTACCGGTGTAACCACTTGTTACGCATTGATGAATCGTGGCTTTGATGTAACTGTATTTGATCGCCACCGTTATCCTGCAATGGCTACCTCTTTTGCAAATGGCGGGCAGTTATCAGCCTCTAATGCAGAGGTCTGGACTCAAACTTCTACGGTTATTAAAGGCTTGAAGTGGATGCTGCGAAAAGACGCGCCACTGCTGGTCAACCCGCGACCTGACTGGCACAAGATGTCATGGATGGCAGAGTTCATAGGTAATATCCCAAACTACGAAGATAACACAATCGAAACAGCGCGATTAGCGGTGGCTGCACGTGAGCATTTGCAAAAGTGGGCATCGCGTGAACAAATAGATTTTGATTTTGAACAGCGCGGAATTTTACATATTTATTCTTCCAAAAAAGAATATGAACACGCGACTAAAGTAAACGAACTGCTAAGCAAAGGCGGCCTTGAACGCAAGGCCGTTAGCGAAGGCGAGATGAAAGAGATAGAACCATCACTCGCAGGTGATTTTTATGGTGGGTATTTTACGCCAAGCGATTCAACCGGTGATATTCATAAATATACTCGCGGTCTTGCAGACGCGTGCGTGCGAATGGGTGCTACTTTTTGTTGTGATACACAAGTTGAAGGACTACACCACACTGGCAATACGGTACAAATTAAATCAAAGAGCGTTGTACCCGGTGCCGCGGGCGAATTAAATGAAGAAGAATTCGACGGTGTGGTGGTCTGCGCTGGTATCGGTAGTCGAAAAATTGCTGCAGAGCTCGGGGATCGGGTCAATATATATCCGGTGAAAGGTTACTCAATAACAGTACCGTTGGATGATTCAGTCAGTCAAGAAGCTGCACCTTGGGTCAGTATCCTTGATGATGAAGCGAAAATTGTTACCAGTCGTCTTGGTGTCGATCGGTTCCGTATCGCAGGCACCGCAGAATTTAACGGCGTCAACCGGGATATTAGAGACGATCGAATCAGACCGCTGGTTCAGTGGTGCCGACGGTATTTCCCTGAAGTGGATACCGAGCATGTCGTGTCGTGGGCAGGCTTACGGCCAATGATGCCTAACATGATGCCGCGGATTGGGAGTGGTAAACGTACAGGCGTTTTTTATAACACCGGGCACGGACACTTAGGTTGGACGTTGTCGCCGATAACGGCTGAAATGATTGCAGAAATTATTGGTCAGGCAATGCCTGCGGAAAAAGGTGTGCAAACTGGTCTGAAAAAGGCGAGTTAGTAAAAGCTGATAATAAAGCGCTAAAAAGTTAGTGGCAGCGTTCTAGCTGCCACTAAGTTGTAGCAAGGCTGCGTTGATTTCGCTTTGCGTTATATAGCCTTCATATTTCGCTGCAATGCGGCCATTGGTATTCACTAAGAAAGTCCATGGCTCACTCGGCAATTGCCATTGTGCAACTGCGGGTACTGGCACTAGTTTATTGTTAGTAGTCTCAAGTGGTTGATAGATTTCAACATGCACAAAATTCACTTGGCTCCATTCTTTTGCGAGCTTTTTCATTTCAGTTAATACTGGGCCACATACAGCGGTTCTGCAAAGGTCTGGAGTGGCAAACACGATCACTGAAGGTTTCCCCGACTTGACAGCATCACTGATGCTTAGCTTATAGAAGTCAGGGTTGGGGTTGTCATCTGTGGTGAGTTGCCTTAATTCTACATTATCGCTGATTGTTTTTGAGTCAGACAAAATAGCCATTTGCCCCACAGACGGTACCACTGAAGTGGTGGCTACGTGAAACGTAGTTTCTGCAGACTTGGCAGATGAATCTTTATTAGCAAGTTGTGCCTGCCACTCGCCGTTAGATTTAAAAACCACATTGGCTACATAAAAGCCGCTGTAACCGGTTGATGTCCAGACCCAGTAAGTGGGTACAGACATAACAGTAGCGCCTTGAGTAAGCCTAAGAACAGTCTCTTTAGTTGGGCCGCCATATGCCTGGCCAGCATCGTTATTGGCTCTAATAATTAAGCGGTTTTGGCCAAGGCTTAGCGCGCTCGGTGAGTTATAGATTGTTGTTGTGGTACTCGTGATTTCTAAATTGTTATCAGCAGTTACAGGCTTATGCGCATGACTCTCTGCGGTCATGAGCATACAAGCTGCCAACAATAAAACAGGTTTCAATAAGCTATGCATGGCTTTAGTTACCGCGTTTATTGAACAGAAATTTGATGAGCCACACTAGGTGTGCCGCTGGCGTCTATTGCAAAAAGCATGTAGTCACCCGGCGGTAGAATGCCACTATTGTTAGGGATAATAACTCTGCTGTATTCGCTGTTGACAGCGCGTGATTGCAATGGGACCCGGCGCTGCGCGTTATTGACAGAGTGAGTGCTGTTTGAAGATCGTAGTAAGACAAACTCTCGAGCGCCATCTGTAGTTGCGACATTTATAGTCTCACCGTGGTTTACGTTTACAGGGGCATCGGTTATTTGCGGTCTTGGTTTTAAATTTTGGTTTTCATCTAACAAATACGGTGGTGTGAGAATCTCAATGTCTGGATGATTAGTATCGCAATCACCACACAAGCCGCCACCACCATTCATAACTCTGCCGTCTGGCAGTAGCAGTGCCACACTGTGATAATTTCGCGGGACTTGCATAGCGGGTAGGTCAGACCAGGTCTCGGTTACCGGGTTGAAAATCTCGGGTACTAAGACAGAGTCTCTATCGCTAAAAGCTCGTGCATAGTTGTGCCCGCCAAAGACAATCACTTCGCCCGAAGGCAGTACTACGCTATTGTGAAAGACGCGTTCTCTTTTAATGCTCTGAACACGTCTGGCGCTAACGTTGTTATTGTTGATATCAATAACGTGCGTGTTGGTAGACGCCGCACTTGCATCGTAGTCAAGCGAGCCGCCTACAGTCAATATTTTACCAATATCGTACATAACTGCATTGCCGTTCATGGCGTCGGTATCGGCGCCACGGCGGCCGGCAACTGTTATAGCGCCATTGCCTGCGGTGTCAATCCAGTGCATGGTTTTGCTTGGGCCCGCTTGAAATATTTTTCCGTTTTCCCATGCGAACAGCCACATGTGGTTGTCACCGCGGAATAAGCCGCGGAAGTCAGCAGTAACAATAGACGGGATAGTAGTAACACCATCTAATGGATCCCATTGGCCGTTGCGGAATATTTCTGCAGACTTATCGCCGGTGCCACCACTCCATGAGCCACCCAGGGTGAATACATCGCCGTTGTTTAGGGTAACGTTTGAATGATAACCGCGACCAATATTCATGTCTGGCGCTTTTTCCCAGCTATCGTTATCAGGGTTATAAATAGACGTTGCTCCATCGGAAGATCCACCACTTACAAGAATGCGTCCGTCTGGGAGATTGGCAACGCCCGGGCAGAACATATCGTGTTCCGTGTTTCTAACCAGCAGTTCAGAAGTGGTGTCTGTTACAGGGTCATAAATTGTTGTTTCGGTTTTACGGCCATCGCCATAGAAGTCATAGCGCTTGTAAGATGACCACAAAAGTACTTTGCCGTTTCGCAAGTTGGCGGATGCGGCAGGGATTAATGGCATGGGTTTGATGTCAGACCAAATTGCATTGTTAGTAGAAAAACTAATAGAGTTATTAGAGTTCGCTTCCTGATTGCTATTAGGTGATCTGCTGCCGCTTAAAAAAGATTGATTGTCACGACCATTGCAGGGCCACTGGTGAATAACTGTGCCGGGCTCACGGCTTCTGTTTTCAACGCCCAGGCAAAGACCGGAGTGATTATTAGAAATGCTAATACCGTCGGCTATTGTGTTGATTCTCCAAAGGGCGGAAGGTTTGTTGTCACATCCCCCTTGAATAATTCTTTCTCCAATGTTGGTTGAGTCACGAGCTACTTGCAGGCACTTACCTGAATGGGTAGGGATTATGTAGCTTAACCCTTGTTCGGCGTCTCTTATGGAGAACGATTGATTGGTTCCGCTGTCGCATTCTGACTGTATTACCGGTACACCGTCTTCCATTGATGAGTCAGGGACTTCCATACACAACAGTGAGTGGTTCGGGCGCAGTGTCGCAGGGACACCGCCAGAGGTAGGATTTACTACCGGGGTGTTGTCGCGTTCGTTGCCGGTGAGCACTACATTCGATCCAGAGTCGCAAGCGCCAAGTAGCAACGCAATCGTGGGGGCAAGCAAAGTTAGATTTAGTTTTTTCAACGTTTCAACCGATCTAGGGAACTACGTTATTATACTTTCGCCACAAAAAATGTATTGTGAATCAAAGTGGGTTAAGCGCTGCTTTTTTGGGAAGTGGCTAACATACGTGCGCAGTTTTAGTGGCTCACTGTGAGAACGGGTTAACGGACCTATGTTGGAGGCGCATTGTTGGCGGTCCATAGTTAGCGGACCATGCTGGCGGCCCTATACGCAAGTGCAAGATGGATTTGCCTCTCAAGGCATAAACTAAGTCACTGGGTTTTAGCTTGTCAAGTCATTAATCAGTGCTTAAAAAGTAAGGATCAGCTGCGAGACAACGAGTACGATGCAGCGGTAGTTCTTAGGTGGAGAATTTGGCATAACAATGCGATTCACAGCGTGTTCACAGCTGCGACACTGGCGCGTCACGGTTGTAGTGGCAACATCTGGGCAGCCTCAAGATGTGGGGTCAAATAGCCTCTACAAATGGAACGCACGTATGAATATATCCCCCCAATTCTTTATTACCGGAGCAAAAGCAGTTTTAGCTGGTTTCGCTCTATTGGCTTTAACAGCATGTGATGGCAAAGCTGAGTTAACCAGCGGTGGCACAGTATTGCCAGATGGTACGAACGCCAGTACTGATATGGCCGCCACCATGAACATTGTCGAGACCGCTATTAGTAATGGCAGTTTCAACACGCTGGTTACCGCTTTACAAGCTACAGGCCTCGACACTGTGCTTGCGGATGAATCTAACACCTACACTGTATTTGCACCGACTGATGATGCATTCACGGCTTTGGGTAGTGAAACGGTCAACGGACTACTCGCAGACCCGGAAGCTTTAAAGAATATCCTTCTTTACCATGTAATTCCTAGCGCTGTTGATGCTGAAGCAGCCATGAGCTTAGCGGGTGGTTCTGTCGATGCTGCTAACAATGTTGCGCTATCCATTTCTTTGCAAGACGGTGATCTTTTTATTAATTCGTCTAAAGTGATTATTGCGGATGTAGCCGCGAGCAACGGCATCATACATGTGATTGACGCCGTTATGGTGCCAGCCGCTGATGGTAGTGGACCGGCAACCATTGATGATGGATCTAGCGATGGCTCGGAAACCCAGGGCAGTGAAAGCAACCTGTCTAACTTAGTTGATACCGCTGTCGATGCGGGTAGCTTTAATACTTTAGCTGCCGCACTTGTTGCAACCGGTTTAGACTCGGTATTGGCTGATGAATCGACAAAATACACAGTGTTTGCGCCGACTGATGCTGCATTTGCAGAGCTTGGCGAAGATACTATCAATGCTTTATTGGGCGACCCTGAAACCTTAAAAAGTATCCTGCTTTACCATGTAATTGGTGGCACTGAAGTTGATGCGCAAACCGCTATCTCTCTCGCTGGTACAAAAATTACTGCCGCGAGTAATAGAGAGTTTGCACTGTCGGTAAACGATGGTGATTTATATGTGAATCTCTCTAAAGTAACGGCGACTGATGTAGCTGCTTCAAATGGCGTAATACATGTGATTGATAAGGTATTGATTGCTCCAGAGCCAGTAGTAGCATCTGGTTCGGTGGTGGATGTAGCGGTCGCTGACGGTCGTTTCACAACATTGGTAGCAGCGCTTCAAGCGACCGGACTTGATACAGTGTTGGCAGATCATGGTGGTGTATTCACTGTATTTGCGCCTACGGATGAAGCGTTCGACAAGCTAGGATCTGAAACTATTAATGCTCTTTTGGGTGATCTCCCAACGTTGAAAAATATTCTTCTTACCCATGTGATTAGCGGTCAAACAGTTGATTCGGTTTCTGCATTTGCGGCCAGCGGTGGAACCATAGAAACCGCCAGTGGGACAGAAGTAACGCTATCGATCACAGAGGGTGGATTTTTTGTTAACGACTCCAAAGTGGTTATAAAAGATATAACCGCTGAGAACGGAATCATCCATGTGATTGATACTGTCATTCAATAAAACCCAAGTAGTAGTTTCCGCCGTGTAAATTGAAGTAACACGGCGGTTTTTTAATTGCACTACCTGAGTATAAAATGTCTAACAATACCATCTATCTGTTCGTCAACTGTCTAGCGATGACCGGGTGGGCAATGTTATTTTTATCAGCGTTTACCTCGTTAAGATACCATTGGCTTGCTGGTCGGGTATTGCCGCTAGCGCTAGCGCTAATCTACAGTGTGCTTATGATCAGCCTAATGCCTTTTGAAGGCGGTGGCTTTGATTCTCTTGCCAATTTAACGAGATTGTTTGCTCAATCCGAGATAGCCCTCGTAGGTTGGATTCACTATTTAGCTTTTGATCTGTTTATTGGTGCCTGGCAGCTTGAAACGGCAAAGCGTGAGCGCCTACCTTTATTGGTGCTATTGCCTTCCTTGACGCTAACGGTGTTCTTTGGGCCGGCGGGGCTGTTGTTTTTTCTCGCCACCAGATACTCGTATAGCAGTAAAGTTGTAGGGTCAGAGCAACGCTCTGTATAGAGAATTGTTAGTACCGTCTGAGGGATTTCATCCAGCCTAGCCCGGACTCTGTAGTGCTGACAGGCTTGTATTCAGCACCGACAGGTTGGGTATAGCCCATCGCATCAATCGCTTCGAAAACATAGCGGTAATCGAGTTCGCCATTATCAGGTTCGGTACGATCAGGAGCAGCGGCAATTTGTATATGGCCAATAATCGACTGCAAATTTCTCATGCGCCGGACTACATCACCCTCTATTACCTGGACGTGATAACAATCGAACATTAGTTTAAGGTTGTCAGCGTCAATGGTTTCAATAATGTTGGCAGCTTGTGCGGTGTTGTTTAGATAGTAGTCTGGCGCATCGTAAGAGTTCAGTGGCTCTATTAAAATAGTAATGCCAAGTGGTGCCGCCTTTGTAGTGGCGTAGCGCAGGTTGTCTATAAATGTTTTGTCAGCGGCGCGGCCTGTGGCGACCCCTGCCATCACGTGTACGTTGGGTGTGCCTATTTTATCTGCATAGTGTATGGCTTGATCTATGGCGGCTCGTGCTTCCGTGAGTCTATCGGGTAGAGCGCAGAGTCCGTTTTCACCGTTGGCTGCATCGCCTTTTATGGTATTCAGGCCGAGCATCTGCAAGCCGGTTTTGGCAAGTGTCGCTTTTACATCGGTGGTGGGAGTGGTATAGGGAAAGTGGCACTCAACGGCTTCAAAGCCATTGTTAGCTGCCGCCTCTATCGCTTGAGTAAGCGTGAGTTCTGTCCAGAGGAAGCCAAGGTTGGCAGATAACTGAATCATTGAAATACCCCGCGTCTAGTAGACGCAGGGTATCAAATACTACATCTTTAGGCAGCGTTTTTTCCGCTGCGCTTGCGAGCGGTTTCTGTTAGCAGCTTCTTACGAACACGAATGCTTTCAGGGGTAACTTCAACCAGTTCGTCGTCTTCGATGAACTCTAATGCTTGCTCAAGCGTGTGCACAATAGGAGGCGTTAGCGTGAGCGCTTCATCTGTACCTGAAGCACGTACGTTGGTTAGCTGCTTGCCCTTTGTAGGGTTAACCACTAAGTCATTCGAACGCGTGTGAATGCCGATAATCTGGCCTTCGTAAATATCAACAGCGTGGCCTAAAAATAAGCGTCCACGATCTTGTAGGTTAAACAGTGAGAAGCCTGCTGTTTTACCGGTAACCATTGATACCAACACACCATTCTGACGCGATACAACCCCGGTTGATTTCACTTCACCGTAGTGATCAAAAACACTGGTAAGAATGCCTGAGCCAGAAGTCATTGTTAAGAACATGCCGCGAAAACCGATAAGGCCGCGCGATGGAATAATGAATTCCATTTTTAAACGTCCCTTGCCGTCAGGTTCCATGTTGGTCATGTCAGCTTTGCGTAAGCCAAGCTCTTCCATTACAGGGCCCTGGTGGGTCTCTTCAATGTCGACTACCAGTTGCTCAAACGGCTCCTGGATAACGCCATCAATTTCTTTTTGTATTACTTCAGGGCGTGAAACGCCTAGTTCGTAGCCTTCACGACGCATGGTTTCAATCAGTACTGAAAGGTGAAGCTCTCCACGGCCGGAGACTTTGAATCTGTCGGCAGTTGCGCCTTGCTCTACACGAAGGGCTACGTTATGGATAAGTTCCTGGTCCAGGCGTTCACGGATATTACGTGAAGTTACAAACTTGCCTTCTTTGCCTGCGAATGGTGAGTCGTTAACGATGAATGTCATGCTAACGGTAGGCTCATCTACAGACAGCGGAGGCATGGCTTCAATATGCTCTGGATCACACAGGGTGTCTGAAATTGATAATCCATCAATACCGTTGATGCAAACGATATCACCTGCTGTCGCTAAGTCAGTGTCAATTGTATCCAGGCCCATATAGCCTTTTACATTGAGCACTTTTCCTTTGCGTTCATCACCGTTGGCAGATTTAATAACAACCTGCTGGTTTGGTTTTAACGAGCCGCGAGTGATTCTGCCGACACCGATAACACCAACGTAGCTGTCGTAGGCAAGTGCTGAAACTTGCATTTGGAAGTGACCGTTAATGTCTACGTCAGGGTGAGGCACTTTCTCTGCAACCATTTTGAACAGAGGTGTCATGTCTTCTGCCATCTCTTCTGGATCAAGTCCGGCAATACCGTTAATCGCCGATGCGTAGATAACAGGGAAGTCTAGTTGTTCGTCTGTACCGCCTAGTCGATCAAAAAGATCGAATACTTGATCGAGCACCCAGTCAGGTCGCGCGCCAGGGCGGTCAACCTTGTTGATCACAACAATCGGCTTTAAACCACGCTCAAATGCTTTTGAGGTAACAAAGCGAGTTTGTGGCATTGGCCCATCAACGGCATCAACCAAAAGTAATACGCTGTCTACCATTGATAGAACACGTTCAACTTCGCCACCAAAGTCAGCGTGGCCCGGGGTATCAACAATATTGATTCGGTAGTCTTCCCAGGAGATGGCGGTGTTTTTCGCTAAAATGGTAATGCCACGTTCTTTTTCCTGATCGTTGGAATCCATGATTCGTTCGGAATCAGCGTTTTTACGATCAAGCGTGCCTGATTGATTTAGAAGCTTGTCAACGAGGGTGGTTTTACCATGGTCAACGTGAGCAATAATCGCGATATTGCGCAATTTTTCAGTATTCATAAGAGTCTGACAACTATAAAAACAACTGGAGGTGCGAGTGGATGGGGTCGACTCACTAATAAGAGATTTCGGTGCTGGATTATACAGGTCCAACTGATAAAGAATACGCTTATATAGCTTGGTTTTGGCTGTTCCGCTACAAAACTGCGGGTTTATGACCCTATAGAAGAGCCTGAAGCATTTTTTTACCTCAATCTTGGCGAATTTAGTTTTTATTCGAGCTGAGATGAGCGCGCTAAAATTGCGCAGTTCGAAGGTCGTGTTTAGCGCTGTTCGGCGTTTTGTGTCGCTTGAGATCCCTCTAGGGCCAATATTTGGAATTCAAAGTACAGTGCTGCGTGCCGTTTAAATTCGAGCCTGTCAGGCAATAGTTGTATTGGCAAGTTTGCTGTCATTGACAGCACAGAGTATAAACCCACTCGGCAGTATTGGCCGCGCAACTGTCAAATTCCGGGTAAGCACCCCATACCGAAGGGTCCACCGTACGCTTGTTCATTGAACGCATAGTTTGGAATCTGCAGTAGTTTCCCACGACCAAGCCAGCACCCGAGCGTCTAGCATCGAAAGTCTGGTCCATTGTGCTTCAAGAGAGAGTATGCCGTTTGAGTTTTCTAGTGGTGCGAAAGCCGCAGCACTAGTGAGACAGCCCCGATTCAGATCTTCAGTAATACCTGTTGGTTGTATGCTACAAATGTGGTGGGGCAGTGTCATAGGGTGTGTTGTATTAATCCGCCAGCGGTTATAATTTGAATATGGTTACAAGTGCCTCTGTACCTGCGTGAACAGATTCATATAGCCACATACAAGTAACGACATAAAAATTGAGTGAAACGAATGAAATGTTTGTTAGTAGTGGCGCACGGAAGTCGCCGATCAGAATCTAATCAAGAAATTATGCGCTTGACCGAAACCGTAGCGTCCTTGTCAACAAGTCAATTTGATCAGGTAGAGTGTGCTTTTTTAGAGTTGGCGGAGCCCTTAATACCAGACGCTATTGCAGCGCTTGCTGTCAAAGGTGCAACGTCTGTATTGGTAGTGCCATACTTTTTGGCGCGTGGTGCACATGTCGCCAGCGACATACCAGAGCAAATTGCTCTAGCGCAAGCATCTAATCCATCACTTGAGATAGTAGTCTCTGACTACTTTGGCGCCTCGGCTGAAGTCCCGCAGCTTATCGTTCAGCTCGCGAGTGCAGCCGCGCAACCGCATTAAACGTTGCCACTTTATTTAATTGGCAGCGCTGATTCGTGCTTCATTACTTCCATAGATAAGCTTGAAGTCACGCTGTATAGGTCTACTTCGGCGACTATCTTTTTATACAGCTCATCGAATTCCCGGGTAGAGGCTACTTGTACCTTGATTAGATAATCTACATCACCTGCGAGTCTGTGGGCTTCAACAATCTCTGGCCACTTTTGAATAACGGTATTAAATTGCTGCAGCCAATCTTGTTGGTGCTGATTCGTTTTAATGGCAATAAAAAAGGTTTCAAGTAGACCGACGCTTACCGAGTCAATCACACACACTTGTCTTTTAATGACCCCCGACTCTGTCATTCGCTGCACCCGGTTCCAGGCTGCAGTTTTCGATACGCCAACATGCTTAGCCAAACGATCCATTGACCAGGTGGCATCTTTCTGAAGTTGAATAAGGATCTTGCGATCCATGTCATCTAGTTTGATTGTTGTTCGCTTAGTGGGATCAGGCTCGGTCATTTGTTCAGTTTTTTGTCTGTAGAACGAAATTGAGTACAATATTGTTCACTAAATATTGCGTATGCATGAATAATTTCCCATATTAGCCGAAAGATCGCAAGAAAACGTGGAAAATAACATGCCTTCAAAAACGCCTGAGCAGTCAATCATCATTGCTAATGACCTTAGAACGGGTCGAAGTGTTTATCTGACACAAGATTTGCAGTGGAGTGAAAATGCGTCTGACGCCGAAGTCGTCGCCAGTGCTGACGCCGCCAATGTTTTGGACGCAGCATTAAATGATGAGCGCGCGAACCTTGTGATTGATCCCTATTTGGTTGCAGTGGAATCTAACTTGTTAGCCACGGATATACGAGAGCGCATCAGAGTAAGCGGCCCCACTATATTTAATGAAAGCCACGTGTCAGTTACTAAAGCCGCATAGTTATGTATCAATACGACGAGCTTGACCAATCTATTGTTGAGCAGCGAAGTGCAGAGTTTCGTGCCCAGGTTGAGCGCCGCTTAGCGGGCAAGCTCAGTGAGGCAGAATTTAAACCACTGCGTTTAATGAACGGTTTGTACTTACAACTACACGCCTACATGTTGCGTGTAGCAATTCCCTATGGCGTGCTGTCTTCTAAGCAAATGGCTATGTTAGCGGATATAGCCGATAAATATGACCGAGGTTACGGTCACTTTACGACGCGACAAAACATACAATACAACTGGCCAAAGCTTGTTGAAACGCCCGATATTTTAGATGATCTTGCCAGTGTGCAAATGCATGCCATACAAACCAGTGGAAATTGCATACGTAATATTACGACTGATCCTTTTGCAGGTGTTGCCGCAGATGAAGAGATCGATCCACGACCGTTGAGTGAGTTGTTACGGCAATGGTCAACCTTGCACCCTGAGTTTGCTTATCTGCCGCGGAAGTTCAAGTTTGCCATTACTGGCAGTGCGGTGGATCGTGCAGCGATCAAAGTGCACGATATTGGTTTGCGTTTAAGACGCGGCCCGGATGGCGCAACACTTACTGATGTGTGGGTCGGCGGTGGTCAGGGGCGCACGCCTAAAGTCGCACAGCTCTTTAAGACGGGTGTAGAGGTAGCGGATCTATTGCCATACCTTGAAGCGATTATGCGTGTGTATAACCGACATGGCAGACGCGATAACAAATATAAAGCGCGCATTAAAATTCTATTGGCAGAAACCGGCCTTGAGACATTACAAGAACAAGTTGAAACGGAGTTTCAATCAATTGATCAGAGTGGCTTTGCCTACGTGCCTGCAGAGTTAACAAGAATTACTGAAAGCGCGATGTTGCCTGATCATGCGCGCTATCGTGAAAAATACAAGACTCAGGTCGGCAGTGTTGGCACCAGTCCAGACTTTGAAGCGTGGAAGCAGCAAAATGTAAAGCCACACAAAGAGCAAGGTTATGTTATCGCGATGGTATCGTTAAAGCCTGCCGGTGGAATACCGGGTGATGCAACCTCGCATCAAATGCGAGAGCTAGCAGAGATCGCCGCGCGATACTCACATGATGAACTGCGTATCACTCATAGGCAAAACGTGGTGTTGCCCCATGTGTTAGAGAAAGAGCTCTTTAAAGTATGGCAGTCCTTAGTAGAGATAGAATTGGCCGAGGGTAATATTGATCTGCCAAGTGACATCATAGCGTGCCCGGGCCTTGATTATTGTGCGCTTGCTACCGCTAGATCTATACCTATAGCACAAGCAGTGTCCTCAAAAATTCGTGCTACTGAGAAAAAAGTAGACCTCACGGGTGTGTCGGTCAATATTTCCGGTTGTATCAATGCTTGTGCGCATCATCACGTCGCCAGTATTGGTGTACTTGGTTTGAATAAGGGAGGAGTTGAAAACTATCAGTTAACACTCGGTGGTCGCAATGATCAAAGCGCCTCTATAGGTGAGCGTTTAGGCCCTGGTGTATCGGGTGATGAAGTGCCGCAAGCAATAGAGCGGATTATTAATTTTTATGTTGATGTGCGTGAGTCAAACGAAAGTCTTTCAGATGCATACGATCGCGTAGGCAAAGAAGCATTTAAGGAGGCGGCGTATGTCTAATACAATTCGATTGCTAAATGCAGATGGCACAATAGAAGAACTCGATGCCATCGAAGCGTCACAATTTATGTACCTTGATGGTGAGATTGATCTTGCCCAACTTAACGCCAATGTTATTACGGCAGGCCCGCTGGTGATTGAATTTAATGGTGTCGCTGATGGTCGTGGTTTTTCACTGGCCAAAGCAGTGCAGGGAAGTCTCAACTATGGTGGTCGACTTTATGCGGCAGGCTTTGTTAACCCGGACCAATTAAGCTTAGCATTTCAAACAGGTTTTCATGGTGTGTTGGTATCAGATGAGCGTTGGGAAGATTATGGCAGTGAAAGCTGGCAGTCGGCATTATCACCCATAGTCAATTTAAGTTACGCAGGAACGCAGTCCCCCAAGCTTAAGTCGATTTTTCAAATGCGACACGGTGCATACTCGTAACGCAGCTTTCTTCAATTAGATTGAAATGCTTTGCAAGGGAGTTCGGAAACCGTCGTTCGCTATATTACCAATATGCGCCCTTTAGTAACCCTGGTGCGTTTTCGTATAGGTAGATGTCCTACAATTTAGTACGCCCTGTGCTGTAGACGATAATGTCACGACCGTTTCTGTTTTTATTATTCTTTCTAGCTGTATTCCTGCAATCAGGAACCTATGGCTTGACCTTTTTACTGCCTGATCTATTTGTTGAATTCGGGGCCAATGAAAAAGACGTTGGTAGGATGCTGCTCGTCACGGCTTTGACCACACTAGTTACAGTCTACTATTCAGGGCATCTGTCTGATGTTCTTGGGCGTTTAAAGACACTTGGTCTTTCTGGATATGCGATCACAGCAGCTTTATTTCTCTACTCTATCGCAAACAACATTGGATCTGCACTATATTCTGCCTGTGCTTTGATTGGTTTTGGCTGGGGGTTGATGTACACGCTTGCACCGGTCGTATTGACCCGTCTGAGCAGCCCGGAAGATCGTGTGCAGATGTTTTCTCTTTACGCGGTGTTCTTAATGGCAGGGTTCGGACTTTCGCCTGTCTTTGCTTCATGGTTAGAGTCCGGGGGATACGATCTACGGGATGTTTTTAGAATGGTAGCGGTCTTTTGTGCCGTTAGTGGTTCATTGTTTTTAGTGATATCCAAGTCAATTGGTAAACATGCTAAAACCAGCACGCCGGACAATCGCTCTAGGCTATCTCCTCAGGCTGTTAAAAGAATCTTTGCTTCACGTGCATGGGTGCCGGTCGTGATGGTGTGCCTTGGTGCATCGGTATTTGCAGGTGTGAACAATTTCCAAACAGTGATCGCAGCGTCAGAGGGTCTGAACTACGCGGACTATTTCTTAGTCTATACGGTTACAACGGTTATTTGCCGTGTGGCGTTTGCAAAGTTTAAAGGCGGTGCCGCACCGTATCGAATCATAGGGCTGTTGCAGTGCGTAATGAGTGCTGGCGTTTTGCTGTTCTTATTCATTGGTGGTAGCCAGATAGTGTACATCGCCTGCGCTATTCTGTTTGCAATTGGTTATGGAGCTTCATATCCGATTTTAGCGGCAATGGCTGCTAACGACGCCGATGAAGATTTGCTCCCACAAACCTTGCAGCTTTTTTCGTTGACCTATTTTATTGGGATCTTCGGTTTTCCTTTTGTCGCAGGGTGGCTCATTGTCGACTTCAGCATTTCGACCTTGTTGATTCTTGTCGCTATTATCGCAGCGGTGGAAGCATCGTTAGCGTTTGGTCGTCACCGCTCTAACATACGATTGCAGTCTTGACTGAAGTGGTGCCCGTAACGCCATTGAACCATA
>CALGKA010000094.1 GCA_937927895.1 uncultured Granulosicoccaceae bacterium
CCTCGGAAGAGGATTTCAAAAAATGGCGAAGCCACCCCTAAGGGGCAACAAAGTAGCAAGAAGACTTTTTGCTTACTTTTTGGTCTTTTTAAAAAGTAAGGCCGCCGGCAGGGCATGTCACGCACGTCAGCCGCCGGCAGGCCATGCCACCCACGTCAGCCGTCCGCACGACAAGCCAAAGCGTCAGCAACACCCGCCGCAAGGCAAAGAAAAACAACCAACCTCCCCGCCAGGGGAAAAGCCCCGCAGGGAAAAAAGTGGCATGATACAACCACCAAAACCACCAAAAAAAACCAGATCAATGTCAGAAATAATCCTCCACCAATACCCACAATCCCCAGTAGCCGAAAAAGTACGAGTTGGCTTTGGCATAAAAAACCTGACGTGGCGTTCAGTAGAAATCCCAAGACTACCGCCGAAACCAGATCTAGTACCGCTCACCGGTGGCTACCGCCGCACACCTGTCATGCAAATAGGTGCAGACATCTACTGCGATAGCCAATGCATACTGCGAGAACTAGAACGCCGCTATCCAACACCTAGCTACTACCCGGCTTCTGAACACTTAAGTGGCGGCTTACCTTGGGCCATAACCCGGTGGACTGATGATCGATTTTTTGCTCAGACTATTAAAATTGTGCTGGCCGGTGCGGGTGACAACCTGCCGGCAGACTTTGCCGAAGATAGAGGTCGTTTATATTTTGGAGCCGATTGGCAGACGGAATTAAAAGCGGCTCAACTTGAATTACAACACTACGCCGCACAACTAAGAGGACAGTTTGCCTGGCTAAATGATTGGCTGGCAGGCAGCAGAAACTTCCTGCTTGGTGATCAACCAGGGGTTGTGGATGCCTGTGCTTATCATCTGGTGTGGTTTATTAGAGGCCGTTGGGACAGCGGTGCGAAACTGCTATCTGAATTCCCACACTTATTGGAGTGGGAGGCTCGCGTTAAAGCCATTGGTCACGGCACGAACACAGACTTATCAGCAACAGAGGCGCTTGATATAGCCAATAACAGTACAACAGTCACCCCTGAATGTTCGGATGACAACGACCCTCAACAGTTAACACCCGGCATGGAAATAGGTATTGCACCTGATATCGATGGTGGTGAACTAGCCGTTACAGGCATAGTTCACGCTGTAAGCTGTGACAGTATTTCTGTTCTACGGGAAAGCCCGGAAACGGGCCAGGTATGCGTCCACTTTCCAAGAGTTGGGTATCGTATCAGTGTAGCTTAAGTCCGGCTTGGCAAGACCCCATACGATCGAACGCTACAACGATGATAAGTAAAGCTAACGCATGTGCGTTAGCTTTACCCGCAGGACTATGCCATTGCTGTCTCTGACTCATATGCATTATTCGCCTTGGACATGTTGCTGACAATGTACGATGCATGCGTACGACTTGTAGCACCAAGGCGCTTCATCACTTCGTGTACATGAACTTTCACCGTACTTTCACAAAGCGATAGTTCGGCTGCAATGTACTTATTAGATTTGCCCAATGAGACATACCGTAAAACCTCCCTTTGACGAGGGGTTAATTTTTCATTGAGTTGCTCCGCAAGCATTTCATCCGCACTTTCACTGTTCTGCTGTTGTTGCGACAACAAATAATCTGTCGGAGCGAAAGTGACACCTGTGCTTACAAGCTTTAAGCACTGCACTATTTGCGGTGTGCTGAAGGAAGCAGGCACTACACCTGCAATTTCTTTTGAATTAATCAGATTAAAAACCCAAGGCTCTAAACGCTCTGAAACCAACACAATTTCGGCATCAGACAATTGCTTAGGCAGGCTTGCAATATCCTGGACAACAGTCTCGTGAGTATTCACACCAACGCAATAAAGTATAAGGTCAACGATTTGTGTATCGTGATTTTCTGCAGCTATTGCTTGATGCTTTAATGCTTGATTGCCATTACTGCAGTATTGCGGCTGTGCTTGCAGATGTTTGTTGCACGCCGCGACCGAACTAGCCTTCACAACTTCAATATCAGATTCAGCACCGATCGCTCTACCAAGAGAATCCAACAAACACACTCTTGTGTCTAATATTAATACCCGTAATTTTTTAGCATTTAACGGGTGGTTTTCTTCATAACTATAAACAGGGTTCATCCTTTAACTCCTCGTCTAATAAATAAAGTTATAGCGTTACGCTTCCTCATCCCACTTTTGATCGAATGATCCTTGTGAACACTAGGCCATAGACTCCGTTTGGTCAACTACCCATCCGGCTAAATACGGAGGCGAAACACTTACGTATTGCACCAAGCGTATACCGTTGTAACTATTCCTATACTAATGTTCTAACACCATTTTCTAGTAACTAGAACATGAACATGTCGTTACAATGGAGCCAGATTGACCCGATGCAACTTTCCAAGGATGGAAACATGAAAAACGCAATAGCATTATTTATATCATTTTTAGTCGCAATGCCTCTTCTAGCAGCGCCACCGACACCACCGAACGGCATCAGCGCCCGCACAACTTCAGCCGGTTACGTGGAAATTAACTGGAGTAGAGGTAGCGATAGCGACGGCTATATTGTTGCTTATGAACTTATACGCAATGGAGACGCTATTCAAGTCGGTGATGTTACCCAGTACATCGACAGCAATATTCAATCCGGCGTACGTTATACCTACCAAGTGGCAGCAGTAGATAACGACGGCGAACGAAGCGTTGGTAACAACACTGTATCAATTAGTACTTCTGGCAGCGGATCAGGCTCGACAAGCAGCTCTGGAAGCTCCAGTAGCAATACTACAAGAGTTACGCCCACGTCTGCCCCCACCGCATCGACTACATCAGTGGCTACAACCGGCACAGAATGTATAGATCCAGACGGTGATGGTTGGGGATGGGACGGTCAAGCGTCTTGTTTAATCCGAGCTGCAAATGCTCAAATACCCAACACTCAGGCCGTAACAACAAACGCCACCATTTGTATCGACACGGATGGCGACGGATGGGGGTGGGACGGTCAAGCATCTTGTCTGACTATTCCTGCAGATACTCAAACAACCAATACAGTGACAACCAATGCCACCGTTTGTGTTGATCCTGACGGCGACGGCTGGGGCTGGACAGGCAGTGAATCTTGCAGAATCTCTTTAGACGTAACCAACACACAGATTAATATCTGTATAGATACCGATGGCGATGGCTGGGGCTGGGACGGGTTCGCAACTTGCCTGCCCTAAAACTTGCCTGCCCTAAAACTGCAAGCCTTTAAAAAGTAGTTTCTGCAAATTATCCGCGGCTCTTTGTTAAACCTGCCAGCGAGTGGGTTAGCAAAGAGCCGATACTTTATCGAATTCTCGCGTTCATCCGGATTCTCATCGCACCGGGAAGCTGTAGAGAATAAAGTCTGATTTTTCACCATAGCTGTCGTAAAGCTTTCTGGCGGTAACGTTATAGTCTTGAGTTAACCAACGAACATTTGCTATCCCACCCTCTTTAGCAAACGCAAAAACATAATCGATAAGAGCACGCCCCGCCCCGCTACCACGCGCTGCAGGCTCGACATAAAGATCACTGAGATAACAGACCAACTCACCACTGAGTGATCGATGCATTAATTGGTACTGAGTAAAACCGATAACATTACCATCTTGCGTCTGCGCAAAAGTACACCAAAATTTCTCATTAGGATCTTTGATCCAACTCCAGGTGGCGGCCAAAGCATCTGGTTCAAGTTCTACATGGTAGAAATCCGCATAAGCATGCATTAATTCCTGCCAGCGTGCCTGGTCAGTATCTGCTACCGATCGTAATGTTAAGCTATTGGACAAAAGTGGATTCCTTCATTCGTAATGTTCTTCCAGCAGAACAAACCAGTGTCGACTATGCAAGCCCGGTCCGGTCAAATCCAGAGCTTCGATGCCACAATGACGCAATCGAAACAAGCACAGATTGAATCCACAGAATAGGTGGCTTAGGCTCAAAGCACAGGAGAAGGTATTTATGGCAAACACACTCAACACTCAAGCATCGGCTGATTTTTCAACCGAAGAATGGGATCTGCGCGTAGATCTGGCAGCCGCTTTTCGGCTAGCGGTACACTTTGACTGGCACGAATCTATTGCCAATCACTTCAGCGCCGCCATTTCCGACGACGGCAAAACGTTTTTACTCAACCCGAAATGGAAGCACTTCTCAACTGTCAAAGCCAGTGAGTTGCTTTGTCTAAACACAGACGACAAAGACACCATGAACAAACCAAACGCCCCGGACCCTTCAGCCTGGTCAATACACGGCGCCATTCATGCAGCAGCCCCCCACGCAAGAGTCATACTCCACTGCCACCCACCCTATGCAACCGCATTGTCTTGCCTTAAAGACCCCACAATAAAACCAATAGATCAAAACACCGCAAGATTCTTTAACAGAGTAGCCACCGATCTAGACTTCGGCGGCATCGCCAACGACACCCAAGAAGGCAAACGCATAGCCGGAACACTAGGCAATCATTCCATTATGATGATGGGCAACCACGGCGTATCCGTCATGGGAGAAACAGTAGCCGAAGCATTCGAACACCTGTACTACCTGGAACGCGCCGCTAAAACAATGGTACTAGCCTACTCAACAGGCCAGCCACTAAGCGTAATGAGTGACGATGTAGCCGAAAAAACCGCTCAAGAATGGGAAGAGTATTCCGAATCAGCATTTGCGCACTTTGAACAGCTGAAGGAAATTCTGGATAAGAGTGATAGTTCATATCGGGATTAGATGTTTTTTCAGCGTAACTTATGTTTGGCAGGGGGTCTTTTTTTAGCTGAATGGGAATAGTTAAACATCACGGTTTTTAAGTCCCACGCTTACGCTTGTGGGTTTCCTTAGAAGATGACGAGCGATGGTTTATGTAGGTGCGGTGTTCTTTTTGAGGCTAGATAATTATTAAACTTCACGGTCTTTTAGTCCCTCGCTTACGCTAGCGGGCTTCCTTAAGAGTGACGAGCTGTATTTGGTGTTAGGGCGGTGTTCTTTTTACTGTTAGATAATAATTAAACTTCACGGTTTTGAAGTCCCTCGCTAACGCTAGCGGGCTTCCTTAAGAGATGACGAGCTGTATTTGGTGTTAGGGCGGTGTTCTTTTTACTGTTAGATAATAATTAAACTTCTCGGTTTTGAAGTCCCACGGTTATGTTTGTGGGTTTCCTTAGAAGATGACGAGCGATAGTTTATGTAGGTGCTGTGTTATTTTTGAGGCTAGATAATTATTAAACTTCACGGTCTTTTAGTCCCTCGCTAACGCTAGCGGGCTTCCTTAAGAGATGACGAGCTGTATTTGGTGTTAGGTTGGTGTTCTTTTTACTGTTAAATAATAACTAAACTTCACGGTTTTGAAGTCCCTCGCTAACGCTTGTGGGTTTCCTAAAAGAAAAAGATAATGAGCGCGCTCTAGAAACAGCTTGGTAACTTAATAAGTTAATAAGTTAATAAGTTAATAAGTCGGATAGAGCATCAGTAATAACTGCAAACACGAGCGCGAAAAACATCCAAGGCCCCGTACCTTACTGAGCGTCGCGAACCACAAACCCTTCAATTGCCCCGAACCCAAAAACCGACGTAGAGTGCCGACACTCACGAAGTGATGTTTTACCCGCGCTTTTTGTTGTTTTTTGAAAAACGCGGTCTGTCAAGGGAAGCCCGCCAGCGTGAGCGAGGGTTTAAAGATGTTGGTGCTTCGGTATTTACTAGCTTTAAAAATATAATTGAAGTAACTGCGTCTTTTTTAGTAACCACATAGAAGTTAATTATCGGGGCATAAAATCCCTCGCTTACGCTAGCGGGCTTCCAAAGAAAAAGACAACGAGCGCGCTCTATAAACAGCTAGGTAACTTAAAGAAGTAAATAGTTTATAAGCTAATAAATCGGATAGAGCATCAGTAATAGTTGCAAACACGAGCGCGAAAAACATCCAAGGCCCCGAACCCTACTGAGCGTCGCGAACCACCAGCCGATTAATTGCCTAGATACAGAAAAGCTGACGTAGAGTGCCGACACTCACGAAGTGATGCTTTACCCGCGCTTTTTGTTGTTTTTTGAAATCATCTGGAATGGGGTCAAAGCGCCATGGACGGTGCTTTGAGCGCGGTGCACATGGATGTGCATACCGCGCGACCCCATTCCAGAGGATTTCAAAAAATGGCGACAGCCACCTTAGGCAACAAAGTAGCAAGAAGACTTTTTGCTTACTTTTTGGTCTTTTTAAAAAGTAAGGCCGCCGGCAGGGCACGCATCGCACGTAAGCCGCCTGCAAGGCAAATCAAACCGACAAGCCGCCGGCAGGGCATGCAATCGCACGTCAGCCGCCTGCAAGGCAAATCAAAACGACAAGCCGCCGGCAGGGCATGCAATCGAACGTAAGCCGCCTGCAAGGCAAATCAAACCGACAAGCCGGCGGCAGGCAGGGCACACAAAGCAACCCAGCCGCCTGCAAGGCAAAAAGCCTGCCCCTAGTGTAAGTAATTAAACATCTTACGCCGATAAGTCCCTACAGCCGGGTCATCCCCCATAGACTCAAAAATAGACAACAACGTCTTGCGAGCACCGTCTTCCCCATACTCACGATCCCTCTGCATAAGCTCCAACAAAGTAGTAATAGCAGTATCAGTATCGCCCTGCAGTGCTTGTTTGATCCCGAGTTTGTAGGCCGCTTCACTATTCGTTTTATCCTGGCTAAGTGCAGCCATTAAAGCGGTAGCGTCAGTGCTGCTGTCATCAGCATCAGAAAGTGACAACATGCCGCGAAGTTTTCCAGCCTCTGTCTTTTTTGCATCTTCATCGCTAAGAATAGAAAGGCATTGCCGAGCATCATCGTATTGTCCGGTGGCTACACAAACCTGGCCCAGTGCAATAGTGATATCGCCATCTGTCGGGTTTTCAGCCTGGGCGGCGCGTAATATTGCCAGTGCTTGTTCTGAGTCGCCGCTTTCATGCAATTGCCTGGCTACATCAACGGGGTTTGCGGCGGGTTCCGGTGCCGGTGGCGCTGCTTGTAAGTGTTTATCCAGGAAGGCGCGCACTTCAGATTCGGGTAAAGCGCCTGCGAATTCGTCTACTACAGCGCCTTGGCTGATTAGCTTTACTGTCGGCAGGCTTTGAATGCCCAGTTGAGCGGCAATCTCTTGTTCTGCTTCGGTATCGATCTTGGCGAGAATAAAAGCGCCCTGATATTCATCGGCGAGTTTGGCCAGAATCGGCATCAGTGTTTTGCACGGGGCGCACCATTCTGCCCAGAAATCCACCAAAATCGGTGTCTGCATCGAGCCGTGCACAATGACGCTTTCAAAATTTTCTTTCGTTACTTCAACAATATAAGGTGATTCGGACATGAGGTTCCAAGGAGTAATCAGATAGGGGTATTGTGAGGGAGTCGTAGCTATTATCAAGTTGCAATTGCCACGGGGCGTGATTCTTCCTGACTGAAGACCCCGCATCGGGTAACATTCTGGCCGCTTACCGTTAACAGAATCAATAAAATCTATGGCCGCTAAATACGATGCTGCATCGATCGAGGTGCTCAGTGGGCTTGACCCGGTCCGGAAACGGCCGGGCATGTACACTGACACCACCCGACCGAATCACCTAGCCCAGGAGGTTGTCGACAACAGTGTTGACGAGGCGATAGCGGGTCATGCGAGTGAGATTTCTGTCAAGCTGTACAAAGACGGCTCTTTAGAAGTGATCGATGACGGCCGCGGCATGCCAGTCGACAAGCACCCAAAGCTTAAGCTGCCAGGTGTGGAGGTTATTCTCTGTACACTGCATGCGGGTGGTAAGTTTTCAGATGCGGCCGGCTACCAGTTCTCGGGTGGCTTACACGGGGTAGGCGTCTCTGTGGTCAACGCCCTGTCGAAAAAGCTTGAAGTGAGAATTCGTCGTAATGCTAAGGAATATTTGGCCACTTTCAAAGGTGGTAACAAAGATCAGCCGCTAAAAGCTATTGGTAAAGTGGGGCAACGTAATACTGGTACCTCAATTCGGTTCTGGCCGGATAAAAAATATTTCGACACCGAAAAATTCTCCCTGCCAAAACTCAAGCACGTCTTACGTGCCAAGGCAGTGTTGTGCAGTGGCTTGCGAGTTAAGTTAAGTGTTGAAGGGCAAAAAGAAAAATTCGAATGGTGTTATCAAGACGGGCTTGAAGCTTACTTGCAGGAAGCCTTAGATGGGTACGCCTTATTGCCTGCGTCGCCTTTTGTTGGTGAGCAGAGCGGTAAGAACGAAGCAGTAAACTGGGCGGTTATCTGGTTGCCTGAAGGCGGTGAGCCCGTTACTGAGAGCTACGTTAACTTAGTACCAACAGCACAAGGCGGAACACACGTTAATGGATTGCGCACCGGTATAAGTGATGCGGTTAGAGAGTTTTGTGAAATCAGAAGCTTGCTGCCACGTGGCGTTAAACTGACCCCGGAAGATACCTGGGAGCGCGTAAGCTTTGTGCTCTCCGTTAAACTAAATGATCCACAGTTTGTAGGGCAAACCAAAGAGCGGCTGTCTAGCCGTGAATGTGCAGGCTTTGTTGCAGCTGTTGTTAAAGATCAGTTTTCACAGTGGCTCAATAAGCACCCCGAAAGTGGTGATCAAATCGCGCAGCTTGCGATCGATGCAGCAACCAATAGAATGCGTGCCAGTAAGAAAGTGGTGCGCAAGAAAATATCCAGCGGTCCGGCACTGCCAGGCAAGTTAGCTGATTGTGTTTCCACTGATCTTAGTCGCACCGAGCTATTCTTAGTTGAAGGGGATTCGGCCGGTGGCTCTGCCAAGCAAGCGCGTGACCGTGAATATCAAGCGATCATGCCGTTGCGCGGCAAAATTCTAAACACCTGGGAAGTAGGGCACGATCAACTGTTGGGCTCGCAAGAAGTACACGATATTTCTATAGCTATAGGCATTGATCCGGGCTCGAGCGATCTAAGCGGTTTGCGCTACGGTAAAATTTGTATTCTGGCCGATGCTGACTCCGATGGTGCGCATATCGCAACGTTACTGTGTGCTCTATTTCTAAAGCACTTCAGGCCACTGGTTGAAGCGCGTCATGTATGCGTCTCAATGCCACCTCTTTTTAGAATTGATGTTGGCAAATTAAAATTCTATGCATTAGATGAAGCTGAAAAAGAACGCGAACTCAAGCGCATAGAGAAAGAGAAAATAAAAGGCAAAGTGACCGTCACACGTTTTAAAGGTTTAGGTGAAATGAACCCTGGCCAACTACGTGAGACCAGTATGCTGCCCGACACTCGACGCTTGGTGTGTTTAACCGCTGAAGATGGTGTACGCACTGACAAACTAATGGATATGTTGCTAGCGAAAAAGCGTTCAGGTGATCGTAAATCCTGGTTGGAAAGCAAGGGTGATTTGGCCGAGGTTTAAAAATAATAATAAATATATAAGTTAAATTGTTGTTTGCCTGCAGCAACTACTGAGGTGTGAATAAAACTATGGCTGCAGTGACAATCTATTACTTGGAAATGCACAGCTTCGATACACGTGGTTTAAAGCCTGTGCCGCAAGATTTACCAATTGAAGAAGCGTGTATCAAACAATACCAGGTCAACCGGCTGCTTTATGAATTAGTCGGTGAAAATTGGCAGTGGCATGATAAAGCCGATTGGAGTTCCGAACGCTGGAAAGAATACGCGGAATCTGATTCGCTACGAACATGGATCGCTACTCATCGCGGCAGTATGGCCGGCTACTTTGAACTACAGAAAATAGACCCTCATACCAATGAGATAGCCTATTTTGGTCTTGCAGAAAAATTCATTGGCAAAGGCTTCGGCGGGGCGCTTCTTTCGGAGGCTGTGCGCCAAGCATGGCAATGGGGCGATGTAAAGCGGGTGATCGTTAACACCTGTACTCATGATCATCCCAACGCCCTCAAGAACTACCAATCCCGGGGTTTTACAGTTTATAGAGAGAAAGTAGTCGCCGTATAATATTTGCTGGGTCGGGTAGGTTTATGTGCCTAGCTGCCCAATGTCTCGTCGCCGTGAGTGCTAATTTCGTTGAATTAAGAGTCTTTCGATTGATCTAGTATCAAAACATTGAAGTGCTACAGATAAACGCTTGCAGAACTTGCCTATATTGGCATCCAACAATATACGCAGTTAGAGAAGTCTCCCCCAATGGATTCTATTCAAATTTGGATGAATCGATCAGCAGTGACTTACTCAGTGATTTAACATAGCGACTTAACTCAGGGCCAGGGGAAAAATCATGGATACAGTGTCGAACCGACAGTCAAAGAAAAACAAACCCAGTAGTGATAATTCTATGGGTGTTGATTCTGTGCCGAGTATTCAAGATGACTATCTAAAACTGCTGTTGTCTAAAGAGCGTCAGATTGAAGGTCTGGAACAAGATAAGGTCGATTTAATTGCACAACACGAAAAATTACAAAGTCGTTTCGATGCCCAGAGTGAAATTATTGAAGCGTTAAAGGCAAGTGGCAACGTGGTGCGCATGCCTGTGAATCGTAGGGCGATTGAAGGCGGCGCTCGTAGAATTCAGCTAAATGACTTGACTGAACTTGATCAATCAGAATTTCAGTCTATTGAAGCGATACCACAGGAATCTGTGATCAAAAAAACAGGCCATTCAACATTGAACGGCCTAAGAAATATAGGTTCACTAACTGCCGCGTCTGGCGGTTGGTTGGCAAAAAAAGTATTTGCCATTCTCACCTAGGTTTAGCCAAAGTATTGCCAGGTTAATATGGCGAGCAGTTAGAAGATCACCACAGATCTAATAGATTCACCTGAATGCATTAAATCAAATGCAGTGTTGATATCATCGAGTGGCATGGTGTGAGTGATGAGTGGGTCAATTTCAATCTTGCCGTCCATATACCAATCAACAATCTTTGGTACATCTGTACGACCTTTAGCACCACCAAATGCGGTGCCTCGCCAGTTACGACCAGTGACCAGTTGAAAAGGGCGTGTACTGATTTCAGCGCCTGCTGGTGCGACACCAATGATGATCGAAGTGCCCCAGCCTTTGTGGCAGCACTCTAGAGCTTGACGCATAACATCAACGTTACCGATACATTCAAAAGAATAATCAGCACCGCCATCGGTAAGGTGAACAAGATACGGCACAAGATCGCCTTCGACTTCTGACGGGTTAACGAAGTGGGTCATGCCAAAACGCTCGGCCATTTCTTTTCTCGCAGGGTTTAGATCAACGCCAACAATTTTATTAGCACCAGCTAAGCGTGCACCTTGAATAACGTTTAAGCCAATGCCACCTAGTCCAAAAATGACGACGTTATCGCCGGGCTGAACTTTGGCCGTATTGATCACAGCACCTATGCCTGTGGTTACACCGCAACCGATATAGCAAATTTTGTCAAACGGCGCGTCTTCTCGAACTTTTGCAAGCGCAATCTCTGGCACTACCGTGTAGTTTGAAAAAGTTGAGGTACCCATGTAGTGAAAGAGTTTGTCATCACCGAGTGAGAAGCGACTGCTGTTGTCTGGCATTAAGCCCGCACCTTGTGTTTCTCGAATCTGTTGGCACAGATTAGTTTTGCCCGAGGTGCAGTAATCACAGCTACGACACTCAGGTGTATACAGAGGTATAACGTGATCACCTGGCTTAAGGCTGGTAACTCCGGCACCCACTTCAACTACAACACCTGCACCCTCATGACCAAGCACTGCCGGGAAGATCCCTTCAGGGTCAGCCCCTGACAATGTGAATTGATCCGTGTGGCAAATACCAGTAGCTTTAATTTCGACAAGGCACTCACCTGCCTTTGGTCCTTCGACATTAATAGTGCCCACTTCAAGTGGTGCACCAGCTTTAACTGCAATGGCGGCTCTTGATTCCATTGTTGGATTCCTCGTTCCAGGTTTTTACGTTAGATATTACGCTTGTATGTGATATTGATCTGCAGCTGCCTGTTATATTGTTTTAGGGTTAGGCGGACTACAGCTGGTAATTTTAGTGTCACTGTTTGGCCATTATGAAGCAAGGCGATACGCTTTAATGGTTGAGTAAGTTAGCACTTTAGCACCGGTCGCGTGCTGCTGCGAGAATCTCGCCGGAAGAAAAGTCTGCAAGTAGAGATAATCGCTATCGAGAGAGGTCGCTATTATATAAATGTATTTTGGCACCCCCTACGAATCGGGTAAGGGACACATCCAATTATGTAGCAGCTATCTAGCTCACGGTTACGGATTCTTGCAATAGAGCCTGAGTGGGTTGGCGTGCAACAGAGGTTTTTGCCGGGTTTGCTTGCGAAACACATAGGGCGAAAACCCAAAAGGTAGAAGCCAATACCTCTAAGTCATTGAAAAATGGCGCTCACGGCAGGAGTCGAACCTGCGACCCTTCGCTTAGGAGGCGAATGCTCTATCCAACTGAGCTACGCGAGCATTGTGTGGATTGTAGCAACTGTGCTGTGGTGGTGAAAGTCGCCAGAGATAATAGTCCTGCGATCTGGGCCGTCTTTGCAGCTTTGAACCTTTGAACCTTTGAACCATAGCGAGCCATCACGAACTGCAAACTTTGCTTAGCCGGAACCCTTAAAAACAACGGTTTGCAGCCTCGCCCACTAAAGTTTTCGGAAAACCGCCGCTAACGCACGTGGTGTTGACAAATCCGCTTTTGAAATTAACCAAAGTGGTTTGAATGTTATAAAGGAAAAAAGTTATGAGTGCGGTACAGAAAAGCGAAGAGAGGCGAGAGTTTCGCCGAGTTTCAGATGCAATCGCGTTGCAGCTTCAAGTAATCGATGAAGCCGCCAATGAGCAAGAATACGACGCGCCAGAGTTACCGGACTACCCGACCCATGTAGTGAGTCTGAGCCCGAATGGTCTTAAATGTTATCACAGTGAAGCGTTTAACGAAGGTGATGAGATTCGTTTAAGCATGTTGTTTTTCCCGGGCAATCTACGCATCGATACAATAGCAACAGTAGTCAATGCAGGTGAAGATCCCACCGCTGGTAAAAACGACCGCTTCTTTGCAGGGCTGGCCTTTAAAGATCTTGAAGAACAAGAGCAGAGTGGGTTATTGGATCATATAGATCAAGTAGCACGCCAGTCATTCGGTGGTGCCGTTAAGTTAGTCAACTAGTTCTTCTAGATTGGTAAGCGATAGTTTAAGCAGGCGCCGATAGGCGCCTGTATTGGTTTTGGGGGTTGTTGTTTCTATAATAAGATGACAAAAATGCTGTGGCATGGGTTTTCGCTCTTTTGTGGTCAGATAAAAATTAAGTTGCACGGTTTTGAATTCCCACGCTCACGCTTGTGGGTTTCCTTAAAAGAAGACGAGCGATACTTTGGTTGGGTTGGTGTTTTTATTGGAGTTGGATAATAATTAAACTTTACAGCTTGAAAGTCCCTCGCTTACGCTAGCGGGCTTCCTAAAGAAAAAGATAACGAGCGCGCTCTAGAAACAGTTTGGTAACTCAATAACTCAATAACTCAATAACTCAATAAGTTATTAAGTTATTAAGTTATTAAGTTATTAAGTTATTAAGTTAATACGGTTAATAAGTCGGATAGAGCATCAGTAATAGCTTGCAAACACGAGCGCGAAAAACATCCAAGGCCCCGAACCTTACTGAGCGTCGCGAACCACCAGCCGATCAGTTGCCTAGATACAGAAAAGCTGACGTAGAGTGCCGACACTCACGAAGTGATGCTTTACCCGCGCTTTTTGTTGTTTTTTGAAATCATCTGGAATGGGGTCAAAGCGCCATGGACGGCGCTTTGAGCGCGGTGCACATGGATGTGCATACCGCGCGACCCCATTCCAGATGATTTCAAAAAATGGCGACAGCCACCCTAGGGCAACAAAGTAGCAAGAAGGCCT
>CALGKA010000095.1 GCA_937927895.1 uncultured Granulosicoccaceae bacterium
CGCTAGAACCCCATCCTTACCCGTAATAGCCTGCCCTGACTGAAGGGCCTTTAATGCTTCTTCAAAGTTAAATTTGTCTGACATTGTTCAATCCTATTTTCTATATAATAAAGGATTGACACAGAATTTCTAACACTCCCACAGAGAGCGCAGAGTGTGCACTTTGCATATCTATTGGTATCAGCCTATTAGGTGGCTCGGTAACAGTGATCAAAGCTTACCGCTATCCGTATAGCGAAACACTATTAACGTGGGCCGTATCATTGATAGCCTCTGTGTGTGCTGTACTATCGGTAGGGAAGATAGACTGGGTTTTACTTGCGCGTACCCGCTATACTTTTAGCTCTGTACACGGCCTTTGTGTTAGCGATTATTATTGGTCGCACTCACAAAGTTTGGTGTTTACAATCACACGGTTAGGAAACAACTCATTGTACCGTGATATGTGTTTGCACCGTTACAGCTCGAAGGCTACTTCCAATTGAATACGCTTACCAATGTTGAGTATACAACATTATTGATAGCTACTACTCTAACCTATTATACACTCGCCTATTTACACTAGGCCACAAACCTATTTGCTAGCTCAACTGACTTCATAAATTGCTTTTATAGAAAGTTTAAAAGAAACATCTATACCGCCGCTAGTACTCTTAAAGTTGTTCAGCTTTAAGGATGTAAAAATGCGCCTAGCACCGTTGTATTCAGGCTTTACCGCCCTTATTGCAGTGTTATTGTTATCTGCATGTGATCAGGGTCCGATCCGGATTTCACCGGTTACGGATGTGGGCGATATCAAACCCGGGCGCCTCGCTGCCGCAAAAGTTTTAATAGACGGTGGATTTGAGACCGGCCTCGCATCTTGGCATACCTGTAGTAACTATGCGCCTACAGTAAGTACCGAAAGTGCGAGCGGCCAGCAAGCGGTATCGCTGCCAAGCCAGAGCTGCATATACCAAACCGTGAAAACAAAATCAGAAAGTGCATACCAGTTATCTTGCCAGACTAGAAAAACAGGTGATGGTTGGGCGGCGCTAACACTTGCGTATCTTGATGAAAAATACCGAACGCTGCATTCTGAAGAGATCCCGGTCTGGTCCGACTCTTACAGTCAATCTAATGTTTCACTTAATGCCGTAGAAGGTGCAACCTTCGTTGAAGTGCTTGCCTATACCAACGGTGCAGAGCTTCATCTCGACGACTGTGTGCTTGAATCTACAGATACGCAACCGGGTGTAATATCAAATTCCGTAGCAGATGGGCTATTCCCAACGCTTGCCGAAGTTAAAGATCAGCAAGCCTTTTCTTTCGATGAACAAGACGTTGCCAAGAACGATATAGACTGGCGTGAGGCATGGATAGCGCATAACGATCAAGGTTATTACGTCGCGTGGGATACATATTATCCAGTAGAAAGTTATAGTTGGGGATTAGGTGTTTATATCGATACAGACCGCAATCGTGATACAGGTTTTGTTGGCTTCAATAGTGAGTTCCCGATTGGAGTTGATTATCTTGTTGAAGGTGTTGAGCAATTCCATTACACCGGTAGTGGTACAGACTGGTCTTGGGAGCTTGTAAAAACCGGTGGCTCCGCACTTCAGTTTATTGCTAAAGATGATGTCAATGCCAAAAAAATAGATCTCTTTTTTCTAGCCAACAGTGCATCGGTCGGTGGCAAGTCTATAGACTACTATCCCGACAGTGTTGCAGACACAACAGCAAGTAGTACTTTACGCTACTTTACTTATGAAGCTTCTGGTGAAATCATCCCACCAGTTGACCCAGTTGACCCTATAAATCCACCACCAGTAACACCTCTTGCAGCCCTTGATGTGCGGTTGAACCTTGAAGGTGCTGAATCATGGTTGGTAACTAATGCATCAAATTTTCCAAATGAGATCCATCTTAAAAATATTGGCAATGTAACCCTTACTGATATCGCAATTACCGGCAGCCTCGGTAACGGGTGTGCATACAACTATCCGTCTTTGCAACCCGGGGAGGTAAAGGTTGAGGTTTGTAATGCACCTGTGGGCAATAGCCACTACCAGCACGCGATCGCTGTGGGCTTTGCACCTGATGGGCAGGAGGTAAGAGACGATGATTCAACATCAATCTCAACTATAGCCAATAACTCTAGAAACTTGTTATCGATTCGCCCAGAAAAAGTAGTTACCACTATTGGTGAGTCACTCACTTTCGATATTCAGGTAGCCTCAAGTGGTTTAACACTTGATGACAGAATCACCAGCGTTACAAGCTCCATTGACGCATGCAGCAAGGTGTTTGCTGAACCTGTGCCTTTAGATACTATCGCGGTTTATCAATGCACAGTAACCGCTGATCAACTACCGCTGGCGGCAGGCTTTGAAACGGTTTCTATAAACGCTGCAAACTCTGCAGTACCTCAAACGGTAAACATCGTAGAAGCGGGTGTTGCGACGCTTAGTGCCAGAACTACTCCAGCTACTGTAGCTACTGATTTGTTTCGCAGAGGCTTTCGGGTGCAGAATTTTGGCGCACTTGAGGTCTCGAATATTGAAATTAGCGGACGCAGCATGGACTGCACACCGTCTATCATAGGTACACCTGTGACTACTATTCCAGTGGGTGGTCAAAGCCACTTGTTTAACTGCAGTGGTATTGTTGAGGGCCGCGGTGAGATGGCTGATGCGGCACTTGTGGTCACTGGCACTTTGCCCGACGGCAGTCCATTCGAAACTGTGATCGAAATAGACATTCTCAACAGCCGAGATGTTAGGTTAAGAATGAATCTAGCGAACAGTGATTCTAATGTGATCGAGGGTGCGCCAGGTGAGGTGGTTACTGTTGCTTTCGAATTGCAGAATCAAGGATATTTTGCTGCCGAAAATATCAACATAAAACCATTCGATTCGACTTTACAACATCCCGAATATGCTCGTGCGCTAAGGTATAACCCGAATGCACCTGTGCCACCACAGCTAAATTCTGACAACTGCGTAGCTGCTGCCAATGCTATTACCTCACAGCCGAACTTTAGTCTGGCAGCTGGTGATTCAATTCAATTCGAATGTACAGTGGTAATGCCTGATAGCAACGTGTACGTGACTCCTTACGGAAGCCATGAATCAGCGCAGCAACCATTTGCAGGAATGTTAGGATATTTCAGAATGGTATCGGTAGATCCTATCGATAACAGCCTGCCGCAAGTAAGCGCTTATATACCGGCACCAGATCAAGCGTTGTCTAACCCTGCTATTACAGCTGCGAGAGTCACTCAATTACTTGAAAATTCAGATTTTGAAAACGTCGACACAGACGGCCTTCCCTCGCGTTGGGTAAGCGGATGCACACCGGGTGCAACGAGTAAAACTGGTTACTATGGGAACGCGCTCGGTGTACCCTCTACAGGGTGTGCAAGTTATGTGCTTAACGCTAACGAAATGGCTCAATTGGCTGGTAACAAGTTCAGTCTTGGCTGCGAGATCACATCACAATATCGCGGCACACTAACACAGCAGAACTTCGCTTCATTGACTATATCTCTTGATGGAATCGAGAGCATTGCAAGCATGGAGTATGCTCAGGGTTACTTGCATATTGATGCCACAGCGCCTTTTAATCTAAGTGGTGGGTATATCAGTTTATACACTTCCAATGGTTCTTCAGAATTTGACAACTGCCAGTTGATTCTCAAAGGTGCTGCAGATAATACTGCATCGGTTGCGGTCACCAATCATTTTGACGGACCAGATGTCTACAAAAGATCTAACCCAATGGATTTTCTGGTAACGGTTACTAATGACGGTGATGTTGATTTACAAAACATCGAAGTTTCAAGCAGCGTACTTCCGTGCAGCAGAAACTATGCGAGCCTGACCGTTGGAGAAAGCAAAGAATTTATGTGTGAGAGCAACGGTGAGTTATTGTCTCATTGGGATCAGCGCGTATCTCACGTGATGACTGCATCAGCAGATAGCTCACAGAGTATAGTTGCAGACATTGATTTTTCGGCCTACGGCAACCTGTATCCAATCAGTCGAGATCTATTCACCGTATCAGTAAATGGTCTGCCCCAAAATGAAATTACTCCGGTTGCGATCGGCTCTGATGTAGAGCTACAAATAGATCTGGTACAAACAACGCATGAAAGCATTGCTCAGATGGCGAGCACAATACCGGCTTGTCGGAGGCAAATAGCTCCATCTATGGAGCCCGGAGACTACATCAGATACACGTGTGCGATTGAGAATATTCAAGAAGATACAGCTATACATTTTACTCCTTTGATTGTCGGTGAATCTTATACAGAAGGTGGTGTGGGTGTACTGACCAATGGCAATGGGGCTTTCACCATTGAGGTGGCACCGTAACGTAGGTTTAAACCGGGGCGTTTGATCCCCTTTTGGTGTGGCTTGTTGTTTTGATTTGCCTTGCAGGCGGCTGATGTGAGTGGCCTGCCCTGCCGGCGGCCCTACCTTTCAAAACATGAAAAGTAAGAGGCTGGCAAGAACCCATTTTTAGGGCAAAAGTTTTCTTGCTACTTTATTGTCCCTTTTTTAACAGAGAACGGATGGCTTCGCCATTTTGAAATCATGCGCCAAAGGGTCGCGCGGTATACACATTTATGTGCACCGCGCTCAAAGCGCCGTATCTGGCGCTTTGACCCGACGCACCAGGATTTCAAAAAACAACAAAAAGCGTGAAGATTGGTTCACGACGCTCAGGTGGTTTGGGGTAACTGAATGTATTCGCGCTCGTGTCTTTATTTATTCTTGATGTTATATTCGATTTATCCGATTTAAAAACTTCAGATAGGACTCGCTCGATAACCTTACCTTAACTATTTCGGCATCTTTTATTTTTGCACGTCAAAAATGTTTTAAGTGATTAGCGAGTTAATGCAAAACAGGGCTTCTTATTCAGCAACCGAAATACGCGAGAATACGACTACGCCTGCTACTAAGTCCAGGCTGCGTTTAACTCGTGTGTAACGCGCCACTAATGTGTTTGTATTAGTAGCAATTGCGTTAATTACATCTGCAGGCAATTCAAATTCACCATCGTCTATTGCGTTGCAGCCAATCCGGAAGTCAATAAAATTACCTGCGCTATCGTATTCCAGAAAGCTTAAACGTATAGACTCGCCGGCACCAGCAGCTGCTTGCCAGCGGTACACTGAATCTATCGAAACAGGGCCTGGTGCTGGAAGAATTCGAATGGGTGCAGAAGGTTCTGAAAGGGGTATTGCACTGACCGACGGAAATACGCCACCACCTGGAATAGAAATCGTAGCACCAGCTGGAATAGAGTCTGGTAGTTCGTTGTCTACTTCATAGATACCAGTACTTACCTGATTAATTGTATACCAAGTGCCATTCGGTGCATTAATAACTACCGCATTTCCGCCGTCAATATAAGGGATGTTGCTGCTGTCACTGGTGCCACCACCGCCATCATCCACGGGGGTTATTTCACAGCTTTCGAGTTCGCGGTCACCGTAGAAATCAATGTGTTGTTGGAGTGTTTGCGAATCATCGTACTGGAGCGTTGCAACTCGAGCATCTCCAATGCTGGGCGTATCAGATTCTTGCCGAAAGGTTCGAACGGATACTAGCCAGGGATTGAAAATGGATTCAGCGGGTTCACCTCCGGCGCCAGTGACCACTAGCCCCGGCAGATCAATGATATTGTCGCTGCCGCCACCGCCACAGGCTGTAATCAGTGCTAGCAAAGATCCAGCGAGTAGTACTTTGCCACCTGCGTTAATTGACTTTTCCATGTCTCACTCCTTTATAGGTATCTCTAATTACGACTTTAGCAATATTAAAAACATCGGGCAACCTGCGAAAAAGTAGTATTGGGTTTATGGGTGGGTTAGTTTGCTAAGGATCGTATGGTTCTGTTTGCGTTTGCATTTTGTGTGGTTAGAATAATTCGATCATCTTGAGTAGCTTGTTGATGAACGCAGTAGTTATAGTGAATTATATCACTCACGATTCTTGCTTGGGGTTGTCATCTAATACTGGTTTGTTGACTAACAGGCATAATATTTTAGCACTGTAGCTTTTAAATATAGTACTGAGTAGATATTGTTATTCAGTCAAATAAATCATCAATTTCATCAGCCGCCTCGCGGATCCAATAGAAAAGCCCGCGACGTTTTTTAGTTGGCTTTTTTCGCTTTTGGTATTTTCTCTCTTTGTATTTTTTCTTTAAATCGTCGTCTTCTTTACTCCACTTTCTGTCTTCCGAATCACGAGATTTCCGGTCTGTTTTATATTCCTCTGAATCGCGACGCTTTATGT
Source organism: uncultured Granulosicoccaceae bacterium (assembly GCA_937927895.1). Classification (GTDB taxonomy): domain Bacteria; phylum Pseudomonadota; class Gammaproteobacteria; order Granulosicoccales; family Granulosicoccaceae. The sequence goes on from CALGKA010000095.1 coordinate 6,294, forward strand.
TCTTTTTATAATCTTTATTGTCACGCTCTTTCTCTGATTGATTGCTTTTGCCAGATCTATTGTGATCGGCTTTAACTTCAGGTTGCCTCTTTAATGGAACGTCAAATAAGGTCTGAGCAGTTGCCGTTGGAGGAGGGTTTCGATATAGCAGTTTTGTGTTCTTTAATGGGGCGCTGCAAGAGGTGCAAATGAGCTCGTAACGGCCTTTACCGGTAAGTGAAATAACTACTTTGGTTCCGCAATAGGAGCAGGTTGCAATTTTAGCAGCGGGACTCATTGAGTGATCTCCAATTCCGGGTGAGTGTGAATATCTTTATGATCAGGCTGATTCGCTATTGCTGCAGAAGGCAGCAAGTTACTATAGAGATATTATAAATCGTAAAGATAGAGAATGTTCAGGGGACAACTGCTTTATCTGACAGAAGAAACCGCTGTTACGTTAGGCGAGCCTGCAAGAGGTTACCCGGATTTTATTGCCGCCCTGACTATCACGATGTTCTTTTGTTATCATTGCAGGTTGTCAGTAGCCTTGATCAAATCTCAGGGTAAAGATTAACGATGGGATATTAGTGAGTCTATAATGAACGAGAACGCCGATAGTGGTTTCTGTGTGTCCTGCGGGGTGGCCCGTAATTACGGTGGCACCTGCGATTACTGCGGCAGGCTTTACATTGAACCTGTGGAGGCAAGTAGCCAGGTAAAACGCCTCACGGCACTCCCGGCGAAATACAAAATTAGCAAAGAAAATAATGGCACTGCAATTACCTGGGGGTGGGCGGGTAGATCTGGATGGATTCTCATACCGTTTGCGATGTTCTGGATCGCAATAACTTATCCTATTGCTGCGGATTGGTTTAAAGAGCCTTTTGATACTGTTCCGATCACACTGTTGCCGCTGGTAGTTGGTGTGGTCTTGTTTTGTTATGCGCTAATGCGGCTCATTAACAACACATCAATCTATGCAAGTAATCAATCAATGTTGATTAGACATCACCCAATACCTTGGCGAGGCAAACTAAAAGTCGATACCCGTGATATTGAACAGGTTTTTGTTACAAGGATACAAAGATCTAACAAGGAAACCAGTTGGCACGCGCCTGCGCTTCAGCTGATTACCAAAGGCGGACAAAGGCATGAGTTACTCCGCGGCAAAGCAGAGGCTGAATTTACAGACTTTGAATCGCTGCGTCTTATCATTCTTAAAGCGCTAGGCATTACACCTGAAACGATTGCCGGAGCGCATGATAGTTTTAGTTAAGCTGTCTTTAAACGCGGTCATTAGTTGCTGGATCCATAGACCGTATAAACGTTGAGGAATTGCCGTATATCCTTTGGGTGTCTGCAAGATTCGCTGCGGTTTGATATAGAAACTCTCACCGCCTTAAGGCGGTGA
>CALGKA010000096.1 GCA_937927895.1 uncultured Granulosicoccaceae bacterium
CAATTTTCCTTAAACGCCAAGCCTAATATCAGTATGCGAGCGTTCGCTATGTGGATGCGCCGTTTGATCATCATTTTAACGACGCTATCAGCGATGTAGGGGCCCATTTGATCGTTAATCTGTCGGCCGGAAAGAATGATCTGAGGGTGATGGCCTATTTCTTGTGCTTTGTGGGTTAAGTAGTAAGGGTCAACACTGATGCAGTGGCCACCTACCAAACCTGGTTTGAAAGGTAAGAAATTCCATTTGGTACCGGCTGCAGCTAAGACTTCCGCGGTATCAATATCAAGCTTATCGAAGATCATCGCGAGCTCGTTAATTAATGCGATATTTAAATCTCTTTGGGTGTTCTCGATGACCTTTGCGGCTTCAGCCACTTTGATAGAACTGGCCAAATGAGTGCCAGCGGTGACAATCCGTTGATAAAGTTTGTCTACCTCTTGCGCGACTTCCGGTGTAGAGCCTGCGGTAACCTTTACAATACTGGTGATACGATGTTCTTTGTCACCTGGGTTAATTCGCTCCGGGCTGTACCCTGCAAAAAAATCAACGTTAAACGTTAAACCTGATTGTTCTTCTATTAACGGTACGCAAACTTCTTCTGTGGCACCTGGATAAACCGTTGACTCATAAATGACCACGCAGTCTTTCTTTATTATGCGGCCGATTGCCTTGCTTGCTTCAATAAGTGGGCGAAGGTCTGGTTGCTTGAATTTATTGATAGGTGTGGGGACAGTGACTATAAATACTTTACAGTCTGAAAGTGCCTGTGGATCATCTGTATAGGTTAGGTGCTTGGCCGTGCGTAGTTCATCGCTGCTGACTTCCAGTGTTCTGTCTTCCCCATTGTTTAGCTCATTGATTCGCGTAGCGTGAATATCAAAGCCAATGGTCGGGCTGGTCTTTCCGAATTCCACAGCCAGTGGAAGGCCAACATACCCTAGTCCAATGACGCCTATTTTGTCTGATGGTTTAATTTGAAACATGCCGGGTACGCTCGAATAAGGAGTTAAGGTTAACGCTGGTGTAAGGTCTGCGCGAAGCAAGACAGCGTAGTGTAAACAGGTGGTACGCGTTAATCAAAAAATGCTGAAATAACTGTCTCTATATGTGAGCTGGTCATGTAAGCATGGATCGGCAGGCTGATAACTTCTCTGGCGGCGCTCTCTGAGTTCTTTAATTGCAGCGTATCGTCTGCGACTGCGGGCTGGCGGTAGAGCGGCAACGGATAATGAATAGCTGTCGGGATATTTTTTTCTTTAAGTTTTTCAAGAATTTTATCTCTATTGGGCACTCGTACCGTGTACTGAGCCCAGGCGCTTTTAAAGTCAGGGCTGATTAACGGGGTAGTGATGTCATCTGACCGTGCAAAGCCCAGGTTATAGGTTTCGGCGATTTTTTGTCTAGCCAGAATTTCCGCATCCAGTATTGTTAATTTCTCAAGTAATATGGCGGCCTGGATAGTATCTAGCCGACTATTTACGCCTACACGGACATGGTGGTAACGCATAGATTGACCGTGGCGCGCTATTTGTCGAAGGGCTTCTGCAAGCGTTGCGTCATTGGTGAAAATAGCACCGCCATCACCGTAGCAACCGAGTGGCTTTGAAGGAAAGAAGCTAGTGCAAGCAATGGTTGATAGGTTGCATGATTTTTTATTGCCGTAGGATGCACCAAAGCTTTGTGCAGCATCTTCAATAACGGTAATGCCGTGTTCGTATGCTATGGCATTTATTTCGTCAAAGTTTGCACATCGTCCATATAAAGATACTGGTATGATCGCTTTCGTTTTAGCGGTAATCGCATTTTTAATGCTATCTACATTAATGTTGTAGGTGTCTAAGTCAATGTCTACGAATTTCAGGTTGGCCTGTAAAAGTGCTGCGGTCTCGGCAGTTGCTATGTAACTGAACCCGGGTGTGATAACTTCGTCTCCCGGGCCTACGCCTATAGCCATTAAGGCAACTTGCAAAGCATCGGTTCCATTCCCACAGCTTATGCAGTAGTTGGCTCCGCTGTAGTTACAGAGTTCGGTTTCTAGTTGATCAACTTCAGGGCCATTGATGTATTTTCCATGGGCTAGAACCTTGGTAATGCTTGCATCAATTTGTGTTTTTATACGGGCTTGCTGTGCTGCCAAATCTATAAAAGATACCACTGATTTATTCCTTGATACTTAGTTGTCCGTTACTCAAAACATACGTTGTGTCGGTATGTTCGCAGCTGCATTGCGCATTGCCACTAAGCGGTAGGTCAAGTCGCTCGCCGTATGCGCTCATCCAACCAGATTGTTTGGCGGGTACGCCTGTCATCAGGGCGAAGTCAGGAACATCTTTTGTGATAACAGCACCAGCCCCAATAAAAGCATATTCGCCTATGGTGGTGCCGCACACTATTGTGCAGTTTGCGCCCAGGGTCGCACCTTTCTTAACAAGGGTCTTTCTGTATTCAGATTTTCGGCTTACGTGTGATCTTGGGTTGAGTACATTAGTGAAGACCATGCTAGGGCCGCAGAAAACATCGTCTTCCAGGGTGACGCCATCATAGACAGAGACATTGTTTTGAATTTTAACGTTGTTGCCAATAGACACATCGTTGCTGATGAAAACATTTTGGCCTATAGAGCAATGGTTTCCGATTGATGCACCGGCACATATATGTGAAAAATGCCAGACGCGTGTTTGATCACCAATGCGTGCACCATCATCGATAATTGCGCTGTCATGTTGGTGTTCTCTATTCAAAATATCAGACCGTTAGCTTTTAAGGTTTGCAACTGCCGGGTGTACTTCACCGACATGTAGATTGGGGGTTTGGTTTCGAATTGACGCCACGGTTTCAGTGGCGACGCGGTTATCTTCAAGGCTAAAGCCTTTGCCATCAAGTATGGCTTCATAGCTACGGGTGTGTAGGTCTGTGAATCCACCAGAGAATTCAAATTCTTGATCGCCTATTGTGATGCTTCTATGCGTTCTCATCCCTTTTGCACGGGACTCTGCGGGAATGTTTTCTTCGTCTATCGATAACAACCACCGTACTCTAGCACGCTCATATTCCAGATAGCCGGCGGCAGTTGAGCGGCTGCTGTAATGCAGAACATTTTCTTGTAGTTCACCAAAAACGTAATGCAGCATATCGTAAAAGTGCACACCAATATTAGTAGCAATACCTCCGCTTTTTGAAACATCGCCTTTCCAAGATGAGTAATACCACTTACCTCTTGAAGTTATGTAGGTTAGATCAACGTCTAGCTTTTCATCACTTTGCGAGCTATCAATTCGCTTTTTGAGTTCGTTGACTGAATCATGCAGCCGTAGTTGCAAAATAGTATTTACTTTTCTGCCGGTATCTTTTTCAACATCGATCAAGCCATCAATGTTCCAAGGGTTCAATACGATTGGTTTTTCGCAAATGGCATCGCCGCCTGAGCGCATCGCAAATCGCATGTGGGAATCATGTAGGTAATTGGGTGAGCAAATAGAAAAGTAATCGATTGCTTCATTTTTACGCCGCATTAAATCCACGTGTCGATCGAAGCGCTCAAATTCATTGAAGAAGTCTGCATTCGGAAAGTAGCTGTCTATTACGCCGACGGAATCGTTTTTATCCATCGCGGCGGTGAGAATATTACCTGTCTCCCTTATTGCCGCCATATGGCGAGGTGCGACATAGCCTGCGGCGCCGATTAATGCAAAGCGATACTTTTTCATAAAACCGTCTTTTGAAGTTCAATCTAGAAGAAAACTCGCGAGAGTGTACGGTTTTTGTAGCACTTATATTCGATCCTATGACTCAATTTGGGCCATGTAACTAGTGGGTTTGTGGAGATTTTCTGAGCGATGTAGACTAGATCAGAGTTTTTTTATCAAATATTGCTGCACGGCTGAGGCGGATCTGGCCGGGATAGTTTAGACTCTCGCTCACAGGTGTTTGACTGTTTCATTTCATTAACGATTCTTTTTGTGTAATGACATAATAAGCTGATTATGTTAGTGTTTTGGCCGCTGTTTCGCTTTTTATTGAGAAAGTCTGTTCGGCAGTTTGAAGTTTTTTTTGTAACAGTAGTTGAACATTTCTGAATGGCTGGCAAACTTCGGTAGTAATAGGGGCCTTATGCTGGTAATTGCAGCAATTTAATAGAGAGAAGAATGGACAGGAACACGTCGAAAATGCTGTATCGGTGCCTTGCGGTTGTTTGCTTGTTTGCGTCAACGGCTGCGAATGCGGTAGACCCGCGGTTTTACCAGTTGGGCGATGGCGGAGCGGTTGCACCACATGTGCGGCTTGAATTTGGTAATGATAACAACCCGTTACGTGGTTCCGATGGTTCTCAAGAATCTATGTATTTTCGTTTGCAGCCTAGCTTGCGATACCTTGTGCAGGCGCGGAACAATCGATTGCAGCTTAGCTACTTAGGAGATTACACTCAGTATTTTCAAGAATATTGTCAGGGTTCGAGTTTTAACCAACTTGCCAGACCCGGCGACTGCCTTTCCGGATCTCCAACATTCAACACAGCTTCCTATCAGGATCACACCTTGTCTCTGAACGGGTTTCTGGAAATAAGCAGTCGATTAAGAGCAACACTCACAGCATCTCATGTCATTGCCCATCAGCCTGCTGGTACGGGTCAGTCTGGTAGTCGTGGCGTGCTCGATGGACTTACCTCCCCAGATGCCTGGATTCGTCAGTCGGCGCGGGCAGAGGTATCGTACGGTGCGGCCAAAGCCCGTGGTGAAGTGCGGGCTGGATTGACACTAGGTAATCGAGAATTTGATAGCTCAAGAAATGTCCCTGCCTCGACTATAGACGGGCTGAGCGAACAATCTGTTGCCCCGAATGTGATGGTGCTTTATCGGATAGGTACTCGAACACAATTGTTTGCGGGAATTGGTTCATCGCAGGTACGAGGTGGAAATTCGGAACGAAATATTTCATTCCAGAGCTTTGGAGTTGAATTTGATTCTTCAGCGATTACGTCTGGTTCAATTAGGATCAATAATTCATCAGAAGACTTCATCAACGATCAGCGGACAGATCTTGACTATCTCGGATGGGAGGTTGAGCTCACTTGGAGGCCACGGCGTTACTCCACGTTTACCGTTGGCGGCGGCAAGCAGAGTGAAAATGGAGCTTTCGGTAGGGGCTTAGGGCTCACCAGTAAGGTAAACGCCGAGTGGGTTCATGATTGGAGAGAGCGGTTCTCGACTCGAATGGAGTTACAAGTCGCATTGAATGAAGATGTTGGTGTGTTTTCCGAAAACAACGGCTCAGATGAAAATCCAGTCTCATTCCGCGTTGAAGGCAACTATAATATTCGACGATGGCTCGATATCGGAGCGTTTGTTGTAATAGATTCTCGAACGGGTGAAACACTGACCCGTGAGCGCGATCTAGACACAGGTCAGTATACCGGGGCAGTTCTGGAAACTGAAAGCCGCAAGTTCGGTCGAACATTAATCGGCGTCACTATGAACGGCACAATTTAAACGCAGACATCGAGCGATTAAGGGGTGATTAAGGAATACCGGGTAAGATTCCTACACCCAATTGTTTACATTTTGACAATGCAAAATACTGCTTCCATCATGGTTTGATCTAAACAGGTCAGATAATATGGTGCATTGCCCACAGCACGGGATGGCTGTTGTCACTTTAATTTTACGGACATACGACAAAATGATTAAGAGAATGAAAAACACTATCAGCAGCTCTCTGCGAGCGATGACACTTGCCTTGGTTTCTTTTTTTGTGTGTGGGCAAGCGTTTGCGCAAGAGCAAACAGCTGCAGCACCAGAGCAATATATTCTGCAAGCTGGAGATCAAATCTACATTCAAGTATTTGATGAGCCAGATCTGACGATGCAGGCAACGGTTGCGCAATCAGGTTCAATCAATTACTCCTACCTCGGACCAATAGAAGTAGCCGGGCGCTCACCTCAGCAATTGACTGAATCAATAACGGCAAAGCTCCAAGACGGCTACCTGAAAAATCCATCGGTAAATATCACTGTCGAACGTTATCGCTCTTTCTTTGTTGATGGAGAAGTGAAAAGCCCTGGCAGCTATGGCTATGAGCCTGGGTTAACGCTTGCTAAAGCGGTTTCATTGGCTGGTGGAATGACAGACCGTGCTTCACGCCGAAAAATTTTTCTTACCCGGGAAGTACAAGGTGAGAAGCAAAGCTACCGTGTTGAGATGTCTCAGACTATTGAGCCTGGTGATGTCATCACCATTAAGGAAGGTTTTTTCTAAAACCTCTTTTCCTAATAAATTCAACTCCCGTCACTGAACGACGGGAGTTGAAAATCTTAGTTAGCAGCCAGTAGAATGGCAGCTGAAAGTGCCGCCACCATTAAGCTGGCCCGATCCTTAATTGCAAATATTAGTGGATCTTCGTTTACCTCACCCCGGTTTGCCAGAATCCATAGCCGACCCAGCCAATAAGTCAGTAGTGGGAATAAAAACCATATGACTTTTGGGTGACTGTAGTACTGCGTTATTAGCGGGCTATTAATATACAAGCCCATAATAAACACACTCATATAGCCCAGTGAAATGCCAATAATTCTAACGGGTGCCATATCTTCTACACGGTAGCCACGCCCGCGTGCGGCAAGTTTTTTTTGAGTCTTCAAGCTATGTAGCTCGGCATAGCGCTTTACCATGCCAAGGCTTGAAAACAGAAATATTGAAAAGCTTAATAGGTAGAACGATAGTTCTGTGTCAATTGCGGCTGCGCCACCGATTACTCTAAGAGTGAACATACCTCCCAGAGAAACCACATCTATCATTAGTTTGGTCTTAAGGTACAGCGAATAACTGATAGTAAGAAGCAAATAACATAACAGCACAAGTGCTGAAGATGGTGGAAGAAAAAAGCTGCCGACTGCTGCCACGAGTAGAAGGGTGAGTGCAATGAACATACCTTGCTTAGCGCTAATAGCTCCGCTTGCAAATGGTCGATTGCGCTTAATTCGATGTGCCCGATCCGATTGTAGGTCTAACAGGTCATTAACAATATAGCCAAAGGAGGCGACTGCAGAAAAACAAAAAAACATAATAATTGAATTTCTTAATGCTTCTGGGTTTGAGAATTGTTGTGAGGTAATGATTGGCACAAAGACCAGTAGATTCTTCAACCATTGATAAGCCCGCAATGTTTTTAGTGCAGGCTTTAGTCCGCCGCTTTGCGTTGCAAAGTGTGAAGTAAAGTTTGTAGGGGTAGAAGTGCTTGTAGACACTAAGTAGCGCGCGCTTGAGCCGTTCCAAACCGCTTGTGAGGTTTTATCGCTGCCAATGTAGTCGTAGTTTTTTACATCCAAAAGAGCGGCGCTGGTGTCGATTATTTCATCGAAAATGTTTTTGTCCGATAAAATTTCATGGATGCTGTTTGCAGGTTCTGTTGTATCAAGAGCTATGCGCCTGCCTTTTGATTTTTCGTTTTTTAGAAACTCATAGACATCAAGGTTGAGGGGTATTTCAAAGCGACTAACGGAAGTATCCGCACGCTCCGATTTTAGTCGCTGACGATCAAGCTTTGACGATAACAACCTTTCGAGCTTATTTTTTATCCGGTGTAAGAATCGTTCGGATTTTAAATCTGTCTTGAGCAAAGCGCCTTCGAGCGCGCACAGCAGGATATTCTGGGGATCAGGATTTGGCAACCAGAGCGACTCCGCAAACGATAAGTGACACACCTATAAGCTTGTATGCTGACATAGGCTCAGACAATATAAAGTATCCCCAAGCGGTAACGAGCACGAATGACAGCCCTAGAAACGGATAGGCGTAGCTGATATCTACCTTTGAAAGCACCAACAGGTGCGAGGCCATGCTTATTACCATGACCAGCAAGCCTCCCATGACAAACATGTTGAGAAGTATCCCGGGTATCGCTTGCAATGCGGTGCTTGCACTGAGTGAATCGAGCTTAATTTGAGTCATGCCCTTCTTGAGCATTATTTGCGAGAGAAAATTGGTCAGTACTGTGAACAGAATCAGCGGTATATACTTCGACATAGGTAAGGCTCTGTATAGGTAAGGCTCTGTGGACTTTACTCAGATTCAGATGTTGAGCACGCCGTGCTGGCAACGACTATACTTTGGCTGGCTGATAGAGAATGCCAGTTTGGTATATCTAAAGCTAAGAGATCGTTGGAATTCCTGGATAGTAGACGTAACTGATTGTAACTGATAAGCGACGCCAATATATTGACCAGATCGATACACTGCTTTGTACACGGTTGCACACTTGGCAACACTCACTTCAGGTCTAATTCTCATTCACCTGTTCTAAAAAGACTGTAATAGCGGAACCGAATAAATTGAAGCACATAATCACTGGTGGGGACGGGTTCCTCGGAACTGAGCTAGCCAAAAAACTGGTTGCGCGTGGCGAAAAAGTACTCGCGATTGATATTAAAAAAACTGACTCGCCGCATTACGCTGATATCGATTTTATGAAGGTCGATATCACCGACAAAGAGGCGCTTAGAACTATACCGGTTGACGACGACGATATTGTCTATCACTTTGCGGCCAGGCTGTTAGTACCCATTATAAAGCGTGCGGAACGTCACGAGTATTTCTGGAGTGTGCTTTATTATGGCACTGAGTACTTATTTGATTATTTAGAAACAGAGACCGGCTGCCGAAAGGTGATCTATTACACCACTGACATGGTGTATGGCCATACGGTAGAAAATCCACGCCCTGAATCCCACCCGCGTGTACCCGTCGGGCCTTATGGCGATGCCAAGTACCATTCTGAATTGCTTTGTGAAAAATACCGTGAGCGTGGTTTCAATATCACCATATTTAGACCGCGGTTGATTATAGGGCCTGGTCGATTAGGCATACTGGAGTCGCTGTTTAAATTAATTGATAAAAACTTACCGGTACCCACTATTGGACACGGTTTGAATTTCTACCAATTTATATCAGTAAGTGATTGTGCGGAAATATGTGTAGCGGCTGTTGCGAAAGGACTTCCGAATGAAGCCTACAATGTCGGTTCGCTAAACCCGCCAACGGTACGGAAATTACTAAAAACACTAATAAAATCGGCAGGTAGTAAATCAATAGTGGTGCCTACTCCTGCGTTTGCGGTTAAAGCGGTATTAGCAGGGCTTGATAAAATCAATAGGCCATTGCTTGACCCTGAGCAATATTTAATCGCTGATGAAACCTGTGTGCTATCAATGGAGAAAGCTAAGCGTGAGCTTGATTGGGAACCAACAGATAGTGACACTGATATGTTAAATGCGGCCTATCATTCATGGAAAGATTCGCAAGACTAGTCGCAGCCTATTTCATTATGAATGATTCATGGGGCAACCTTTCTAAAGCTACGCAAGCGCAAAGTAATTTGGTTTGGCGGTCAGACTCATTGCCAGCTATGCAAAATAAGTTGGTGGTTGGCAATCGCCGGAGCTACGGTGATGTATGTGTCAATGATGGCGGTACTATCTTTGACGCGACCGGCTTGAATAAATTTATATCATTTGATAAGGCTACAGGTGTCGTGCGTTGCGAAGCTGGAGTAACCTTATGGCAGTTGGCAAAGATTGCCGTGCCGCACGGATGGTTTCTGCCGGTTACCCCGGGTACGGGTTTTGTTACCATAGCAGGTGCAGTCGCTAATGATGTGCACGGAAAAAATCATCATGTTGCCGGTAGCTTTGGTTGTTATGTAAAGCGATTTGAGCTGCGTCGATCCAACGGCGAGGTGCTTATATGTAGTGAAACAGAGCACACTGATTTCTTTGCCGCCACCATCGGGGGTTTGGGCTTAACAGGGTTTATTGCTTGGGTTGAAATTGCGTTAAAGCCGCTGCACCATTCTTTAATGGCGGTAGAGTCGGTGTCCTACAGCAGTTACAAAGAGTTCCTTACGCTATCCGCTGAATCTGAAAAAACACATGAATACTGTGTGTCATGGATAGATTGCCTAAGTGATGCTGGGCAAGGTGTTTTCTTTCGCGCTAACCACGCGCAAGAGGGTGGCTTAGGTAACAACTTCAATACCTCAAAGCGCCGTGTACCCGCCTTCGTCGGTGCAGGTTTTCCATTGGTTAATCGTTTAAGTGTAAAACTATTTAATGCGGCATACATTCGTGCGCATTCAGGCGATAAACAATATACAGAAACTATAGCTAAGTTTTTCTATCCGCTGGATTCAGTGCTGAACTGGAACCGCATTTACGGGCGAAAAGGATTCTACCAATTTCAGTGTGTTGTGCCTTTTGAAAGTGCAGAAGTACTCAGTGAAATGTTGGCGCGAATTGCTGCCTCTAATCAAGGGTCATTTTTATCTGTATTAAAAACAATGGGCAGTATTAAATCACCCGCATTACTGTCTTTTTGTAGGCCTGGTGTGACGCTTGCGTTAGACTTCCCTAATCGTGGTGATAAAACAAAACAGTTAATAGCAACTTTAGAAAAAATAACGGTTGCAGCAGGTGGTGCTATTTACCCTGCCAAAGATGCAATGATGAGCAGTGAAACTTTTGAAAAATCATTTCCTAAGTTAACTGAATTTGTAAAGTTCATTGATCCAGAGTTTTCTTCTAGTTTTTGGCGACGAGTGCGTGCTTAAGTGAAAAAATTACTCATACTTGGTGCGACTTCAGGCATCTCTCAAGCCTATCTTAATCGGGTTGCTGATCAGTGCGAGCATATTGTGTTAGTCGCGCGCAGCGCAGAAAAGCTAGCGCTGCTATCAGCGCATGTAAGCGCAATTTCCAAAGCCACAGTTACGACGCTTGTGGTTGATCTAGCGAGCACCGAAGAGCATCAACAATTAGTTGAAAATGTGGTAACAGCAATGGGTTCTATAGACTGTGCACTGGTATCTTATGGCGTGCTAACAGATCAAGCGCGTTGCGTAAATGACCCGGCATATGCTATGGCGCAATTTAATCTTAATGGTACAAGTACAGTGTCTTTGAGCTTGAATTTAGCTAATCAACTTGCAAAGCAGGGTGGTGGTAGTTTGGCAGTTATAGGTTCAGTGGCTGGAGACCGCGGTCGACGAAGTAATTATTGTTACGGTGCTGCAAAAAGCGCTGTAGATAGTTTCCTGGCCGGCCTGCGCAGTGATATGCAAAAACATAAGGTTCATGTTCTCACTGTAAAGCCTGGTTTTGTTGATACGCCAATGACCAGTGATTTTAAAAAAGGTGCACTTTGGGCTAGCGCTGACAAAGTAGCTGCTGATATTGATACTGCGATAATTAAGAAGAAAAGTGTTTTGTATACTCCTTGGTTTTGGCGATACATTATGTTGATAATAAAAAGTATTCCTGAATTCATTTTTAAAAAACTTCCACTATAGCGCTGGCTGAAGCTTAAAGCTGTGAGTCAAAGCAATCACATAAAAAGTAACCCACCAAAAAGCTCTTCAGCTGAACAGAAAGTTGCTGTCTTTGATCTCGATGGCACTATTACTTACCGTGATACCTATATAGAGTTTCTACTCTTTTGCCTCAGGAAACGACCGGTTCGTGTTTTAAGAGGTGGTGCGTTGCTGCTCTACTATTGTGCCTATAAGCTTGGCTTCAGAAGCAATCACTGGTTAAAAGCAAAGTTTTTAGGAGCAGTCGCTGGCGGCTTAGGTGGGGAGCGCCTCAAAAGCCTGTGTGAAGACTTCAGCGAAAAAACGGTAAAAACCAACATTAAGCCTCGGGCGATCGATGAACTAAAACGACTAAAGCAAAAAGGCTATGTTTTAGTGCTTGCGACTGCGAGTTTTGAGTTTTATGTAGCGCAATTATGTGATGCGTTGGGTATGGATCATCTGCTTTGCACTAAAGCAGAATTGGATGGTGGAGGGTGTATTACTGGTGAATTAGACGGTAAAAATTGTATTGGAGCAGAGAAAGGGCGGCAGCTTGAGGAGCTTAAAAAAGAATGCCGATGGTTAGAGATTAGCAGGGCGTATTCAGATGATAAAGTTGATCTACCTCTATTTCAGCTGGCAAGAGTAGCTTTGGTCGTTGATCCAAAAGAGGCAACCAAAAAAGTGGCTAGCGAAAAGGGGTATACCGTACTTCTTTGGCGTTAGCCTTTTTCGCTACCGCTTTAACTTACGCCGCTCTCTCGTCTGATTTTTTAACACCTGAAGCTTGGCCTCGTATCACCTTATTTTTAAGTTCTGAAGCAGGGGCAAGCTCATTGTCAGTATAGCCGTAGTAGTCATAGTACCCCTGGTAATCCATTTCACCTCCATAAGAGGCTAATTTTTTAAGGTTCACTTGAGTCACTACTACACCGGTGACGTCAATCCCTGTATCGCGTAAGCGCTTGATCCCGCGCGCCGCCACCTGAGCGGGAGTAGAGTTAGCTCGTACGGCGTACAGCACAGTGTCTGCTAATTGACCTAACAAGAGTGCATCACTCACAGCTTGTACTGGTGCGCTGTCAATAATGATTCGGTCATAGCGTTTGCGCATATGATCAAGAAGCTGTGAAAACTGCTTTGAAGTAAGTAGGTCGAGAGGTCGTTCGGGTATGCTGCCAGCTGGAATTACATCTAACCTACCGACTACTTTTTGCTTAATGCACTGCGCAAACTTTGCTTGACCACTAAGCAGTTGTGCCAGTCCGTTTGAGTCTTTAAAGTTAAACGCTCTGTGTAGACTCGGCCGACGTAAATCGCACTCTATAAGCAACACCCTTTCAACATTAGAAAGAGAATACGCCAGATGGCTTGCAAGTGTAGACTTGCCCTCTGATGGTAGGGCTGAGGTGACCATTATAACTTCATGAGGATCTTCCAGATCATCGAGGCAAACACTCGTTCTGACTGTTCGAATGCTCTCTTCAAAGGCCCTTTTGTCTTTGTCGAGAGAGCCTGGCACTAAGGCTTGTGCACCGTTTCTCTTGGTAGTTTGTTTAGAAACCAATGGTAAAATGCCTAGCATGCGAGTATCAAGCATGGCTTCAACGTCATCTGTGCTTGTGATGGTTTGGTTGGTGGATTCCCGAAGTACCGCTATTGCAAATGATGTCGCGGCGGACAATATCAGTGCCAGCAGCGTCATAAGTGTTTTCTTTGGCTTTTCTGGAATCAAAGGTGCTTCGGCGTACTCTGCTATTTGTGCGTTTGTGGTGCCCATGTTTTCCGCTTCGTCTACTTCACGGCTGCGGGTATAGAAAGCATTGTATATTTCCTGGTTTAGCTCGACTTCACGTTCAAGGTGTATTCGCTCCACACTTGAACGATCATTCCTTTGTAGTTCTTTTTTACCTTCGTTTAAAGTCCGCTCTAGTGATTCTGCAGTTTGTTTGGCCAAAATATAGTCTTTCTCAATTGAATCAACAATATTATTAATCTGGCTTGATAAGTTGCCCCTGGCGGTATTCACCCTGGAGTTTGCATCAACGACTTCCGGGTGTTTTTGGCCGTAGCGATTGAGTAATTTATCCAGTCGAAATTGTGCTTCTTGGAGGTCAATTTTGAAGCGTCGAACCATTTCATTTGAATCAATCACCGGCAGGCCAAGTAGTGCGTTAGTACCTTTGGCTTTCGTTCTTGCCACTTCGTCGTATAAAATTTTCGAATAAGCCATTTTTGATTCAGCATCGAGCAACTTGTTTGTCACTATGCCAATTTCTTGTTCGCTTAACTGATTGTTGTTGCCTTGAATATCAACTAAGCCATTTTTCTCTTTGTAGGCGAAAAGCTTGTGTTGAGAATCTTCTAGTTTTATTTTTAGTTGTGTGAGTCGCTCGTTTAGCCAGGTTGTGGCTTTCGCACCCATTTCCATTCTTGAGTCTAAGTAACTTAAAATGTAGGTATCAGCGATTTTGTTGGCCACTTGAGCGGCAAACACCGGGCTCTCTGATTCGAAGCTTATACGGACCATTTTGGTGTTTTTAATGGGTGTTATTCTAGTTTTGCTTATAAATCGATTGACCACCAATTGGTGTTCAATTGGGTCTGCAATGAACTCATTAAGATTTAAGCTTGCACGTGATCCGGTGTTTGCGTATTCACTGGGAATTGATTCATTTGGTGAGGCGACAAGCTTATCATCAGGAGAGCTAAGCTCCGGATGATCGTAAAGCGCCATTTCTTGTACAACACGTCGTGCGAGTTTTCGAGATCGAAGAATCTCAAACTGAGTTTGATAATATTCACGGTTGTTTGTGTCTACTCCAATCAGTTCATCCAGATTCATTGGCATTGTTTGCTGGGTCTCTATCAGCAAGGTTGAAGTCGCCCTATAGACGGGAGTCATTGTCGATACGACAAATGCAGCTAAGCCTGTGAAAAGAGCTGTCGTAATGATGATTGGCCAGCGGTGTTTGCGGAGAATTTTTGCATATTCTCGAAGATCAATGCTGTCTTCGTCTTTGTTTCTCTCTTGGATCGAGAACTGAACCTCTGGTTGAGTTTCAATCGTATTGTTTGACATAGGTATCCATGTTCTATTTGATCGGGCCATTCCGCGCTGGTTTCACATTTTTAGTGATCGCACCATATTAATGTTTATAGTAGAAAATGAGGAAAAAGCTGATTAATTGACGAACAGCAATACGCTGTTTTTTACTAAAAAAAGATCGACTAAAAACTTGCGACTTGAAGGGCCACTGCTACTTTTAAGGTGTGCTTTTTGAACGGTCTGCGCAGTAAATTGATTATCTTGAAGAAGTTTTTAAATGTGCTACCGGTGCTGGAATTCGGGGTAGTAACTTGTTGTTGGCTTATGTCCGGGAATGCCATTGCGGCAGATGTAGTGCCTGAAGACCGGGAATCGATCACATTGCGTAGCTCGATTTCCAGCCATGCAGAGACGCTATGGAGCGGGTTAGATAGCACCTATACAAACCGCACAGTTCTAAAGCGCCCGCTCAATCTTACCGTGTTGCCTGAACAGCAGGTGTATGCCGATGCAGATCTGGTCGAGATTCCTTTACATGATGCGATTTCCGCCTGTGATGAGGGTCGGTTAAACCTTCTGCCACTACATCGAATGTTATATGGCAATGCGTCGTATTTTCGGAGCATTGTGCCCAATGGTATTCAGCCCTGTTCTGTCGGGCACTCTTTGTGGGCAACAGTGGTTGTTTTTGATCAAGAAGCGATCAGGGATGACTCCCCACCCGCGTTGATACAGGATTTTTTTAATACACAAGCCTACCCTGGCAGGCGGGCAATAAAAAAGTCCCCGCGAGCATTTGTAGAATGGGTGCTGCTAAATAATGGTTATCCGAGTAATCAGTTATATTCGGTTATGGCTCTGGAGCAAGCATGGATTGCAGTAGAAAGCGCCCTAACCGATCTGTCTGCCGAGATTGTCTGGGTAGATTCAGATCTTCAAGCACTTGAACTTCTAGATAGTGGAGAAGTTGCGTTTGCCGCTGTTTCAAGTGAGAACGTAGTGCGCAAAATGGCCTCTAGTTCTCAAGTAAAACCAGACGAGTATGGAGTGATATGGGACGGTGCGATTGCACACATGACGATGTTGGCAATACCTAAAAACTCATCTGCAAATGATGCGATGGAGCTTTTGCGGTATGTCACGGATCCCACCCGTAATGTTCAAATGTCGAGCGCGTACGGATATGCCCCTGTACATGCGGCACAGGCTGATCTTATAGAAGATAGATTTCACCACGCCTTGCCAATGGGGGCGCAGTTAAATAATCTGGTATGGGGCAATAGCAAATGGTGGCGAGAAGAAGGCGAGGAACTTGAGGAAATGTTTTTAGATTTTGTTAATAGGCCCACGATCACTGATACGGCCTCGCTAGATGTTGATCCTATCGGTAGTTAGATTGGCAGATTTCTTAAGTTCTAGCTGCAGGGATAAATAATATTCTCATCTATAAAATTGGCTAGTTCTTTATGTACTATGTTCAAGCATTCTTCTTCTGTATCTTCGCCGAACGACACTTGCGACTGATGTTCTGTCAATGGCATGGCAAATAACTTTTCCTCTGGGTAGAGCGTTACCATTTTTTTGAAAAATGGTTTAGGTAGTCGAAACGCCCCATAGCTAACTGAGTGAATAATGGTCGGATCTATTGATTCGAAAATACTTGAAAATAGATCGCGGTATTCTGACTTAAGTGTTGTGGTGTAAATTATGGGGTCAAATCGTAAGCCGATCTTCCAGCCCTGATTTTGAAGCTTCTTCATGGCCAGAATTCGTTTCTGTACAGATGGCACTTTATGCTCAAGTGCTTGTGAAATATTTTCCGGGGTAAAGCTAAACGCTACAACGCAATTGTTAATCGCGGGTTGGCTTAGAAGGCCGCGTATCTGAGTGCTTTTTGTGCGAATTTCCAGGTTAGCGTTGGGCATATCCCTAAAGCGTTCCAGTGCAAATTGCATAAAACCAGTTACCGGTTCAAACGCTAAGCTGTCGCAATCGTAGCCAGAAAAAAACCATGCGCCGTCGGTGTTTTCTGTAGTACTTTGAATTTCGGATAAAAAGTCTTCGTAGTTTACGAACACCACGTAATTAGCTGATCGATACATGCCTTGTAAGAAGCAATAACGGCAGTCGTATACGCAATTCAACATATGCGAGAAGTAGAAATTACTGTCCCCTCCAATTCCATAATCCGGCGGTGTCGGTAGCACATGGCCTTTGTGCTTGTTCGCCAGAATTAGTGAAGGTTGTTGCTTTTGAAGTCTAAAGTTTTGGGAGTTGCTATTAAATACGCTGGTATATCGCTCGCAACTGATTAGAGCTGCGTTTGGGTAGCGCTGACAAATTTCAAGTGTTCTGGGGTGTTCGCGAATGCTGTCTTCTATGTAGATTGTTTGAATCATATAGAGTGGCTCGCATTGTTCACTGACTGATTAAGCCAGCGGAGAATATCTTTGCTTGAGCCTTTGTGACTTAGCTCATCAGGTATTGCTGTCATCGGTTCAAGTAGCACGTTGTAACGTTGAAGCAGCCTTTCCAGTATTACTTTCTGTGAAGCGCTGAACTTCCATTTTTTTGTAAATTCTTCGCTAATGCTTGTATCCAGAGTATTCAAAGAGTTCGCAAGTTCTTGCAGATGATCCATAAAAAGTAAAATTGAAGATAGATTATCTTGTATTAAACTGCCTGCGAGGTGTGTATCAATTTTAGTAAACGGTTGATCTGCATTATCTGAAACTACTTTTATACATTGTACCAATTCGGCGTAAGAGAACATTCTTGCGGTCTCTATAAAGCCACTGGCTTCCATGTCGTGTAACTGATTTGGAATGTAGGTGGTTAGAGGTTTGTCTACTGTGATTAAATTTTCTGATTCAAGCGGTGGAGAAACGCGTGGCGGATACCAAACCTTGTCGCAACCATGGTCAAGTACTTTATGTGCTGTAAAAATAGTCCCGATAGCGGCATCAAGGTGACCGGCGATACCAATATTTAGCCAGCAGCCAGATTTGTTCTGGTGATTGTTAACCGATGTTGGTGCACCCAGTCCACCTAACCAGGCACTGGCTGCTGCTGCACGGCATTTGCCAATGCCACTAATAATGAGTGAAACCTGATCTTTTTTATAGAATGGGAAGGGCGCAGGTTCGTGCTTGAGTTTTAATTCTTCAATTAAAGGCTCAGCCTCAGTTTTTGTTGCCAGTACAAGATTTAGCACATTGGTGACTCGGGCTTAATGGAGCTTTCGTACCTGTGTAGAATGCTTTGGCATTCTTCGGCTAATGATTCATTCGTGTGTTTTATAGCGCCTGTGAGTAAAATGCGCGTTTTAGTTACTAGCATTTCTATTGTTTTATTTCGTTTATCTTCGCTTAGTTTCTCCGTGTTAAGTAAATTTTGTAGGGCCTGAATTCTAAATCTGTCCATGCCCCAATATTTTCTAGAGAGCTGGTCTTGGTGACCACCATATTTTATTAGTAACGGTTGATCTAAAAAATGAACTTCATGATTGGCGCATATTCGAAGCCATAGGTCATAGTCTTCGCATGCAGGTAATGACTCATCAAATTGTCCAACGGAATCGAGAAGATATTTATTTATCAGTGTAGATGATGGAGAAATAGCGCACAGTGGCAGGCATTGATCAAAAATATCACCGCCCGATTTTTTATGCTTCTTCATCGGATTGACGCGTACACCGTTGCGAATCCATATTTCCTCGGTGTGGCACAATACACAGTCTTTATTTGTTTTGATTAAATCAACCTGGCACTTGAGTTTATCTGGTAGCCATTCGTCATCTGAGTCGAGTAGTGCAATCCAGTCTTCTTTTGCTTTTGCAAGGCCTGTGTTTCGAGCCGCACTGACGCCTGCATTCGTTTGGCTATACAGCGTGATTTGATCGGCGTACCGGTTCTGCAGAAGGTGCGCGGTGTCATCGGTAGAGCCATCATCAATAATAATAATTTCAGTTGCACGGTAGCTTTGCGCCAGCGCGGAATCGATAGCACGACATAGCACCGGCCAGCGATTAAAAGTTGGGATGATTACAGAGACGCCTATCGTCATTTTTTTATGGTCATATGGCGGCGGTCATTCAGGCGTTTGTGAAAAATAGTGGCATCGGATTCTAGGGCCAAATTATCGTCAATTTATTGCAAATGGAGCGTTGCGGGGGGCTTGTGAATTGAACAAAGGTGCACCATATTACCTGTTATTCGTGTGCTTGAGAAAATAGCTTTCAGCACAATATTGCTGGGTTTTAAAGTTCAATGAAATTTAAAGATTATTACAAGATCCTCGGCGTTAGTGATTCGGCAAATTCGGACGAGATAAAGCGTGCTTATCGCAAAAAAGCGCGCCTATATCATCCTGATGTTAGTAAAGAGTCAGACGCTGAAGAGAAATTTAAATCTGTTAATGAGGCCTACGAAGTACTGAAAGATAAAAACCGCCGCGCTGAATTTGATCAATTAAAAAAGCATGGTTTTAGGGGTGGTGATGATTTTCGGCGTCCTCAAGGGTGGCAAGGTGACTGGAACTTCAATCCCGGTGCTGGCTCGAGTCGTGCCGGCGGGGGCAGTGCTGATTTCAGTGATTTCTTTGAATCTATATTTGGTGGCGGTGGTTTTGATGGTTCTGGTGGATTTGCCGGTGCCGGTCGGGCAGGTGGTCATGGCGGTGCGCAATATCGAACGGCAGGTCGGCACTCAAAAGGTGACGATATCCGCTTGACCGTGCGCGTGTCACTTGAGAATGCCTACCGTGGTGGCAAGACGAAAATAAAAGTCCCGGCATCCGTTGGATATGAAGACAAGATCCTGAACGTGAGTATTCCAGCAGGCGTGGTCGACGGTCAGCAGCTTAGGTTGCGTGGTCAGGGCAGGCCTGGTGCCAGCAATGGTGATCTGGTGTTGACTATAAAGCTAAAGCCGCACGATCTATTTTCGGTAGATGGCGCTAACATCACTTTAAATTTGCCCATTACACCAAGTGAAGCTGTGCAGGGCGCTCAGGTGCAAGTACCAACGCTCAGCGGTAAGGTGAATCTTAAAATTCCACCGAATACGGCAAGTGGCGCGCGATTTAAAATTAAAGCGCGAGGCCTGCCGGCAGCACCCAACGGCGATCAAATAGTGGTGGTGCAGATTGCACTGCCCAGCACGCTTACCGATAGTGATAAAGCAGCACTTAAGTCGATGGAATCAGGCTGGGACTACAACCCTCGTGTGCACTTTGATACGGCAGATAACTCTAAGTAAGGTTGTCCTGGTAAATAGGACAACCGCGAAAATCGCACGTATCGATTTTTAGATCAGTGTTTCGAAATAGCTAATGGTTTTCTTTAAGCCTTCATCGAGCTGAATTTTCGGTTCCCAGTCGAGAAGCTTTTTAGTGTTAGTAATTTCTGGTTGGCGTTGCTGAGGGTCATCTTTCGGCAATGGCTTCATGATTAGCTCAGATTTTGAATTCGTCAGTCGAATAACGGCCTCTGCTAACTCCTTGATAGTGAATTCATTTGGATTGCCAAGGTTGATAGGGCCGGTGGCTGTTCTGTCGTCGAGGTCCATGAATTTCACAAAGCCGTTGACTAAATCATCAACGTAGCAAAATGACCGTGACTGTGAGCCATCGCCATATATTGTGATTGGCTGTCCTTGGAGGGCTTGCATAATAAAGTTAGATACCACGCGGCCGTCTTCCGGATGCATTCTTGGGCCGTAAGTATTAAAAATTCGCACCACACGAATATCAATATTTTCTTGCCGATGAAAATCAAAAAATAAGGTTTCAGCGCAACGCTTGCCTTCGTCATAACATGAGCGAATACCGATTGGATTTACATTGCCCCAGTAGTCTTCAGTTTGTGGATGAACAGTGGGGTCGCCGTATACTTCACTGGTAGACGCCTGAAATACTTTGCATTGCAAATGCTTTGCAAGCTCAAGAATATTGATCGCACCCATCACAGAGGTTTTGATCGTGTGAATAGGATTATGTTGATAGTGAATCGGTGATGCAGGGCAGGCTAGGTTATAGATTTCATCTACCTCAACCTGCAAAGGGTTAGTGATATCGTGACGAATAAACTCGTAGTACGGGTTATCCATGAACGGTGCTATGTTGTCTTTCGTACCGGTAAACAAGCTATCGGCGCAAATAACTTCATTGCCTTCGTTAAGCAATTTCTCGGTCAGGTGTGAGCCTAAAAAGCCGGCGCCGCCGGTTATAAGGATTCGTTTTCTAGGGCTGTAATTATTTAAAGACATAATATTCGCAATGTTGATTGATTAATTGTTTTTAAGCTTTTCTGAAAGCATCGACCATTTCGGTGAAGCCATCTTGCAAGGGTGTTTTATGTGTCCAGCCAAGTAGCGATTTTGCTCGTGTCGGGTCACCGATAAAGCAGCCCACACTGGCTTCGCGTTTTTCAACTTCATTTAGTTCACAAGTATTATTGCTAGCAGCAACTGCCATTCTAGCTAGCTCACCAAGTGTTGTTCCGGTGCCTGTCGCGAAATGGATCGGGGGCAGTGTGGTTTCACCGTTAATCAGTAGTTCAACAACTTTACTGATACCACCGCATACATCTGTTACGTGGGTGAAGTCCATGCAGGTGCCTGCATCATCTACTCGTAAAGTCGTGCCATCAACAGCTGCGCGTGCAAAAGCTGGTATCACGCGATCAGAGTAGTCGTATATATCACCGTAGACATTTGCGAAACGCAAAATAGAAACCGTAAGCCCTGCATCTTGTGCTCCGTAAACCATGGCTTCACCAGCGGCTTTTGAGCGCCCGTAAATATTTAAAGGGGTCATCGGGGTGTCTTCAGTGATCGCTTGTCTTGGTTGGTTGCCATAGACTTCACGGCTGCTTGCATGAATTACCCAAGGTTGCTGAGTTGGTTGTCTTTGCAAGGCGGCATCGAGCACATTATGTGTTCCTGTGACATTACTTGCCCACGTACGTAGAGGGTGATCTTGTGCTTCGGCGACACGTGAAACGGCTGCTAAGTGAATAATGCCCTGGCAATCGCTAGTGAGCTTTGTCACTGTAGCTGCATCGGCAATATCGTGTGCTTTATCGATCTCATTATCAATTTCGACCAGCTCTTTGCCTTGTGCTTTGAGCTGACGAACAAGCTCGCGCCCTATAAGGCCCGATGAACCGGTTACTGCTATCTTTGTCACGACAGAATGCCTTTGCGTTGCTTAATTAGTTTCGAACAAACGTTGCTGGTATACATTATTGATACTTTGACAGATCGTTTAAATCTATTGTCTCACCAGCTCGTGCGATATGAGCAGGGGCTGATAAGTCCTTTTTCAGTTTTTTACGTAGTATCTTCATGGTTTTGGCTTCGCCGTGGACTAAAAAGACAGGTGGGCGAGATTTAAAGTTTCCATACCAATCCATTAATCCTTTTTGATCGGTGTGTGCCGATAATCCACCAATGGTGTGGATTTTCGCTTTAACTTTTATGTTTTGACCCCAAAGCCTTACTTTTTTAGCACCCTCAATGAGCTTTCTTCCCATCGTGCCATGTGCCTGGTAGCCGGTCACAATTAAGTGGCAATTAGAGCGCCAAATATTGTGTTTTATATGATGTTTTATGCGTCCGCCGGTCATCATGCCGCTACCAGCAATAATAATAGCGCCGCTCTCGATCTCATTAATTTTCATAGAGTCTGCAGAGCTCTTGGAATACTTTAGATTCGGCAGGCCTAGCTGCTTGCCTTTTTCTTTCCAGAAGGCAGCCGCTTCTGTGTCATAGAGTTCATGGTGTTTTAAGTAGATGTCAGTAGCTTCTATGGCCATGGGGCTATCAAGAAATATCTGCCAATTTTCAAGATTCCAGCGCTCATAGTTGCGGGCGAACATATAAAGAATATTTTGCGTTCTACCGACAGAGAATGCCGGAATCAATACATTGCCCGGTTTCTTCTGAATTTTAGCAACGATGTCGTCGATCTCTTGCCATGTTTCATCCCACGGTCTGTGAACGCGACTACCGTAAGTGCTTTCCATAAGGACTATATCGGCCTCATCTATCATGGTGAAGTCGCGCAGTATTGCGGTACCGCGGTGGCCTAGATCACCACTGAACACTACTTTTCTTTTAAGCTTTTTTTCTGTAAGCCATATCTCCACCACGGATGAGCCAACAATATGCCCGGCGTCTGAAAGTTTGATAGACACACCGGGAAGAATGTCGGCGCGTTCACCGTACTCGAGAGGGCTAAAAAGCTTTAATGCTTTTTCTGCATCGTCTCTATCGTATAACGGCTCAAGCAGTTCTTTACCCATGCGTGCACGGCGCTTGTTATCCCATTGGGTATTTTTGTAGTTTAAGTAGGCAGAGTCTCTGAGCAATGTGTCGCAAAGTTCGGCGCTCGCTTTGTGGGTATAAATTGGCCCGTTGAAGCCGCCTTTTATCAGCAGCGGTAAACGGCCACTGTGATCAATATGGGCGTGGCTTAAAATAACCGCATCGAGCTTTGCCGGGTCGAACGGGAAGGGTGCGCGATTCCTGTATTCATCTTTGCTGCGTCCCTGGATGAGTCCGCAATCCAGTAATACAGTCTGCCCTGCAACCTTGATCAGGTGGCAAGAACCGGTAACTTCTTCTGCTGCTCCACAGGACTGAATTTCCAAGGTGACTCCACTATCAAGTTGTCAAAGGACGAATGATAACGCTTCCGGAGCCTCAATGGGCAATCAGGTAGCGTATAGAAACAGGGTTTCTAAAAGCAAAAAAGGCCGGCTAGAAGCCGGCCCCGAACAAACGTGCGTGATTCGACGTCTAGCGCCGTTTAAATATTGCCACTATCAGCGTTAATAGTGTGCTGCCGCCTGCTGCGGCAATGGCATTCCACATGATATTGTTGTCTACCACATGGCTTGTGAGGGTAAGAACCAGGCCGCCTAAGAAAGCCCCCAGCAGGCCCAGGCAAAGGTTTCCGAACCAGCCGAAACCGCCACCTTTTAACATGGTGCCAAGTAGCAGGCCGAGTAATACGCCAATGACCGCGTAGATCAGTAGCGTCAGTAAGGTGACGTCTTCAATCATCGATTATTCTCCGATGTCTTGTTTATTGGTAAATAAATTAGGTGACCAGTACGGTGCGGTGCCGCACTGATACCTAAAGTGTAGCAGGCTATACAAAAACTGCTTGTGATGAGAGCAGCTAATTTGACTTCGTTGGATCGTCGCGTAGATGCCGATTTTGTCGTGCAGGCATAGCAGTATTGGCAGGTGGTTCCCGGGTGTACTCTGTAGCCGTATGCGCGGGCTGTTTGGCCACTGTGGTTGAATTTGCGGATGATACCCTAAGCTCTGGTGGTTGGTGCAGGCGCAGCCATCGGGGTGGCGGGTTGTTACTATTGGATGCGCAATCTGACTCAAGCGTTTGAAATAGTGTATCGGCACTGGCTAGCGGGATGGAAATCGCACCCGTATAAAGCAACGCAAGTAAACGTGTGTAGGCGATTTTATGCGTTTGCTCTGTGGTGGCAAAGAGCCAATCTGAAAGAGCCATGAAACGCGTAAACGGAGCGTCACCCAGTAACACTGGAAGGGTCTGTGTGAATCTGCCGGAGTTAGCGATCAGATCCCAGTAGCGGGCAAATCTTTGTACTCTTTGCATGGTATCGAAACTGATATCACGATTTTTAAGCAATTGATAAGGCGCTTCATCGGAATAGATCATTTGAAATTCAGCGGTTTGTTTAACAATCGGGCTGCCGCGCAATCTCTTCAGTAGCCCTAGTTGAATTTCATGTGGGTTCAAGCTAACGAGTTGATCAAAGCCATCAGCAAAGCTTTCAAGGTTTTCACCGGGTAAGCCAAATATTAGATCTGCGTGAATATAGGCATGCGAGTGATTACGCAGCCATTCAATGTTGGCGAGTGTTTTTGCAATGTTTTGACGTCGGCTAATCGTTTCTTGTACGGTAGTGTTAAAACTTTGAATACCAATTTCAAACTGCAAAGAGCCAGGTGGGAATTTTTCTATTAAGTTTTTTAGTGCATCAGGCAGTTTGTCTGGAATAACTTCAAAGTGTAAAAATAGATTCTGATCTGTGGCAATAAGCTTTAAGAAAAATTCTAAAATGGCAGTGCAGTTCGAAATTTTAAGGTTGAACGTGCGATCAACAAACTTATATTGCCGGGCCCCTCTTAGGTATAGCGTGTTGAGTTCTTGTAAAAATGTATCTAGTGCGAATGGCCATGCTGTTTTATCTAATGCAGATAAACAAAATTCGCATTTAAACGGACAGCCACGCGATGCCTCTACATACAACACTCGCTGCTTAATATCTTCATCGTTATAGAAAGGGTAGGGTGTGGCCAGTTTGTTTACGTCGGGGTTGGGTGCTTCAATGACTTTATTAAGCATTGAAGCTTGCGTGGAATCAATAGACTCTTTTATAAGTTGCTGGCAAGTATTGGCGAACGCAATATCTGCCTGCCCTGTGATTAGATGGTCACAATGCTCAAATATAGCGGTATGCTCGTATTCGTAGCTAACTTCGGGGCCACCAATGACTATTTTAATGGCTGGATTAAGCTTATGTAAAAGGGCGACAAGTTCAGTGGTTTCTTTGATGTTCCATATATACACACCAAAGCCAATAATCATTGGTTCAAAAGCCAGTAGCTTCTCTGCGATATCGTTAGTGCGTTGATTGATTGTGAATTCTATCAGCCGAGTGCTTTCGTGCAGTGGGCCCATGTTGGCCATTAGATAACGTAGGCCAAGAGACGCGTGAATATATCGTGCGTTTAAGGTGCACAATATAATGGCGTCTTGTTTCGAGAAGTTTAACCTTATCGGCGTATGAAAAGTGACAGGGGCAGTGTTAGTCATGGCAATGTCACGAGGATAAGCATGCTTTAAATCGGATTGTAGTTACGCGTAGCCTAACTTAAGCGGCGTTGGCTGAAATAGTGTTAAGAAGAGAATTAGCTATTGCTTAAGGCCCAATCCCAATACAGTTCTTTGCATAGTTTGGTTACCGGACCGGGTTGTAGTGTTCGTTCTTCAAGCTGTGTTACCGGTGTGACCTTAGATATATTACCGGTTGCAAAAATTTCATCAGCGCTTGCAAAGTCTTCTAGTGAAAGCGTTGTCTCATGTACGGCTCGACCTTCCATAACAAGCAGTGAAGAAATTCGTTGTCTTGTTATACCATTTAAGAAAGTGCCGTTCGGTGCGGGGGTGAAGATCTCACCGTCTTTTACCATCATAATGTTAGAGGTAGCGGTCTCTGCAACATTGCCAATAGAATCACAGACAATGGCATTTTTAAATCCTTTATCGCTTGCTTCTCTTAGCATTCTAGCGTTGTGTGGGTACAAGCACGCAGCTTTAGCGTTCACTAAAGCCATATTAAGGTTGGGTCTGCAAAAACGGGTGGTGGTAAGAGTCATGCTTGCATCAGCAGTAGGCATTGGTACCTCTTCAAGGCACATGCAAAAATCTGTCGAATCAGGATCACCAGACACTACCTGCGGGCTTGATTCTCGTGACCAATACATGGGTCGTATATAAACGGCCGCATCTGCTGCAAAGTTGCTTAGACCCTCGGTTGCAATCGCCACCATGGCCTCAGTGCTTAGGGTGGGCTTTAAGCCCATAGCAATAGCAGACTGATTCACTCGTTCGCAGTGTGAGTCAAGATCAGGGGTAACGCCTTCAAATTTGCGTGCGCCGTCAAATACCAGAGTACCCAGCCACGTTGCGTGATCTGCGGCACCTAGAATTGGGGTGTTTCCTTGCTTCCAATCGTTGTTGAAGAAAGTCCAAACGTTGTTGCCGACGGCCATGTGTTTACCTGAATCAAAAAAACTGCCAAGAGGTCTTGCAGTGTAACAGTCAGCATCTCACTTGAAAACGATACCGCAGAGGCCAGGCGCGGAACTAGCTGGCAAAATGGCGGCTGGGATCACAAGTTGGCGACAAGTGAGAGTGTTAAGCTTAGGATCTACAGAAACTATCTGCCGAAGGCTGTAGCCTGTTACGGGCAGTTGATCTGCAAAGGCAGTATTCTGAAAAGGTAGTAATCTGCAAAAGGCGCTTGGGCACACGTAGTAACGACATAAAGCGATGTAAATTGCGCCATAGCGTTATAAACTAACTCCAAAATAGTGCCTCGGAGGTTTTCGAGGCTTTTTTATGTGACGAACCCGTTCTATGAAAACTGAAAAAACCAACGATATAGCGCCATTGCCAGATACCGAAGTGTCGGTTAGGGAAACGTTTGGTATCGATCTCGATTTAAAAGTGCCGGCTTATAGCGCCAGTACAGAACTTGTGCCTGAGCGCGACAACGACTACCTGTTTGATCCGGCTACCACTTTAGCCATTCTGGCGGGTTTTACAACGGACCGACGGGTGCTGGTGAGTGGGTTTCATGGCACTGGAAAATCTACTCATATAGAGCAAGTCGCCTCGCGCCTGAACTGGCCCTGTTTGCGTATTAACCTTGATAGCCATGTGAGTCGAATAGATTTGATCGGCAAAGATGCCATTGTCCTCGAAGACGGCAAGCAGGTAACGGAATTCCAGGATGGCATACTCCCCTGGGCCTACCAAAGAAATGTTGCGCTGGTGTTTGACGAATACGATGCCGGTAGGCCCGATGTTATGTTTGTCATTCAGCGTGTGTTGGAGTCGTCGGGCAAATTAACACTGTTGGATCAAAGCCGGGTGATTACGCCACACCCAAGCTTTCGTTTGTTCGCTACTGCCAATACTGTCGGCCTGGGGGACACCACCGGGCTTTACCATGGCACGCAGCAAATAAACCAAGCGCAAATGGATCGCTGGTCGATCACCACAGTGTTGAACTACTTAGAACAAGATAAAGAAGCGGCGATTGTATTGGCCAAGAATCCGGAGTTTGATACAGAGGAAGGTCGTGAAACGGTTGCCCGCATGGTGGCACTCGCTGACTTAACCCGCTCGGCTTTTAGTAATGGTGATCTTTCGACCGTTATGAGTCCGCGCACAGTTATTACGTGGGCGCAAAATACTACATTTTTTAGTAATCAAGCGTTGGCATTCGAGCTCACCTTTCTCAACAAGTGTGATCCCGTAGAGCGTGATTTATTGGAAGAACTATATCAACGAGTCTTTGATCGAGACTTATCAGCAGATGCATCAGTGATTGGTGCGATGCAAGGTATGTCGCAAAAAGCGTCGTGATGTGGCAGTGATTCGTTTAACTATCTATTGCAGTCATTTGCCAAAAGGGAAGCTGTAGTTGCCAGAAAAATCACCAAGTGAGATAGCCGCGGAGCTGGATGATCTTAAAAGATCGCTCAGTGCTTGCGCGCGCGCGGTATCACATGATGAATCATTAGCCGTTACTTTTGAACGCGGCCAAGGTGTAGTGAATATTGGTGGTAGCAAACTTTCAGAGCCTGCCGCTTCTTTAGATTCAGAGGCATTGTCTGCGACTCGTGGTCAAGCAGATGCAGTCGCACTGTGGCGCGCCCACCATGATGAATCTATTCATCAGCGTCGAGCCCCTGCAGACCCGGTGGCCAAACGTTTGTTCGATGCAGTAGAGCAAACCCGGGTTGAAGCAGTAGGCACAAGGTACTTAGACGGGGTCGCTAGCAACCTTGAAGTGAATCTTTCCAAGAGATTGTCAGGACTTAACAACGACAGTGACTACTCTGATATTTTAGCTGAAGGTCTAGGGCTGCTATTAAGGCAAAAATTAACCAACCGGCCAGTGCCGGAACGTGGCCGCGAAGTGTTGTCACATTGTAGTGAGACCCTACAAAAAGTATCACCTGAATGGTTAGATAGACTTTTTGAACAGCGCCACGATCAACAAGCTTTTGCGCAGCAAGTTAATGATTTATTGCTTGAGATGAATTTTACCGATGGCGCGGAAGATGGAGAATACGCCGCCGATGCAGACGATGAAATAGACAACAACGATATCGCAGATGACGACAGCGATAGTGATTTACCCAGTGGTGAATCAGACCCAAGTGACGACATGCCTGAAAGTGAAGGCGACGAAGGTGATGCGGTAGATGATCCTGAGGATGATTCAGATACACAAGGCGCTGATACTTCTGAAACTCCTGGTTCGTCTATCCAGGAGACCAGCAGCGAGGCTGCAAAAAAGTATCATGTTTACACCACAGAGTTTGATGAAGTGATAGCGCCGCTTGATATATGCAGTGCTACTGAACTTGCTAAATTGCGTGAAAGGCTTGATGAACACGTAGGAGATTTGCAGTCGTCTGTTGGGCGTTTTGCCAATCGATTGCAAAGGCATTTGTTGGCGAATCAAAATCGAACCTGGGATTTTGATCAAGAAGAAGGCGTGCTTGATACCGCACGTTTAACGCGCGTGGTGACTGATCCTATGCAGCCTCTTTCTTTTAAACAAGAGAAAGAATCTAAGTTCCGCGATACCGTAGTAACACTATTAATTGATAACTCTGGATCTATGCATGGTAGATCAATAGTGGTGGCAGCGAGCTGTGCTGATGTACTAGCCAACACGCTGGAAAGATGTGGTGTGAGTGTCGAAATACTTGGCTTTACCACCAGGGCCTGGAAGGGTGGTCAGTCGCGAAACAAGTGGGTCATTGCCGGGCAGCCACATCACCCAGGGCGTCTTAACGATTTACGCCATATTGTTTACAAGGGCGCAGACACTCCATGGCGTCGCGGCAGAAACCACTTAGGCTTAATGTTGCGCAAGGGTTTATTAAAAGAAAACATTGATGGCGAGTCACTTACCTGGGCGTATCAAAGAATATTGCTAAGGCCAGAGCGGCGCAAAATATTAATGGTGATATCAGATGGTGCACCGATCGACGATTCAACGCTCTCGGCTAACCCTGGTAAGTTTCTAGAGCGCCACCTGCAAGAGGTGATCAAACAGGTAGAGGCGGATACTGATGTAGAGCTCACAGCGATCGGTATCGGGCATGATGTGACCCAGTATTACAAGCGCGCGGCTACCATTGCCAATGTCAGTGAGTTAGCCAGTGTGATGACCACACAGCTAGTGGAGCTTTTTAGCCAGGCGATGCCCAAGCGCAAACGCCGCGCCCGGCGATTGTGAGCGCCTCGAAAGTTCAGGGTGAAATGGCGTTATATAATGGATCGGGCACTTTACGTTGATCTGCGGGTCTTACAGGTTCGCAGAGTTTCACACTCAGCCTTCGTAAAAGCTGACAATTAAGCCGACCGTTTTCATAGGCCTTGGTTTGGCCCTCTCACATTGGAGTTTAAGTGAACATTACTATCAACAATATTCTGCGCGCAGCAGTGTTGTTACTTGCCACCGTATCGATTTCCGCTCATGCGCAAAAAATTAGTGACCTCGACAATGACCAGGGCGCACAAGGGGATACAGTCATGGCCCCGGACGTCACCAAAGTGGGTGACTGGAATGTCGTCTGCGAAGCGGGTGGTGGAGCAAACTGTGCGATGACACAGCTGGGTGAAGATTCAGAGGGCTCTCCAGCTATAGAATTCGTGGTGAGAAAAATCGAGGAACAAGACGCTGAAATTGATGGTGTAAAAATTGTCGCTGTAGCAGATATCATCACTCCTTTGGGCGTATTGCTTGAATTTGGTTTACGCCTAAAAATAGACGCAGGTGAAGAGCGCGGTGCGCCGTTTCGAATTTGTCAAAAGCACGGTTGTTTAGTGCGAGAGCCACTGAGCGCTGATGTGATTGCGTCACTGAAGAAAGGCAACAAAGCAACCGTAACAGTAGCCGCTGAAGGTGCTGGACCGATTGATATAGATATATCGCTACGTGGCTTTACCAAAGCCTTCAACTCTTTGTAGTGCACGTAGCTGGAATTTAGTTAGCCGTTACCTGGCTACTTTCTAAGCTTTAAATGTTTGTGTGCATCTGCACAGTTTGCTTGTATAAATGGTTATACTGTGCAGCGCTCTCAGTCCAGCTGTAGTTTACCTGCATTGCATTTTTCTGCAGAGTGATCCATGTGCTTTGATCTTTAAATTGATCAATTGCACGCATGATTCCACGCTGTAAACTAAGCGTATTGGCAGAATCAATAACAAAGCCATTGGCCATAGATTTATCAGCCCTTGCGTCGATTACTGTATCTGCTAAGCCACCCACTTGTGTGACTAAAGGTAGTGTGCCGTATCTGTGGCTGTACATTTGATTTAAGCCGCAAGGCTCATAGCGTGATGGCATAAGAAACACATCGGCGCCTGCTTCAATTTTGTGTGACAGTGCTTCGTTAAAGCCAATTTCAACGGCTATTTTGTCTGGGTTGGCCAGTGCCAGGTCTTGTAGCTTTTTTTGTAATTCTGAATCGCCAGAGCCGAGCACAGCCAGTTGTATGTTCTGATCTTGAAGTTCACTGAAAGCATCAACAATTAGATCAATACCTTTTTGCACAGCTAAGCGACTAATTACCCCGAACAGTAATGCATCTGGATCACGGCGCAGCTTAAGGTGCTTTTGTAGATGTGCTTTGTTGGCAGATTTTTGGGAAAGTGAATCAACGTTGTAGTTTGTATCTATGTGTTGGTCAGTAGCTGGGTTCCAAGTGTCGGTGTCTATGCCGTTAAGAATTCCACTAAGTTGTTCGTTGCGGTGTTGCAGCATACCTTCCATGCCACAGCCGAATGCCTTGCTGGTAATCTCTTTTGCATAGCTTGGGCTTACAGTCGTTATTTTATCAGCGTAGGCAATGCCGCCTTTTATAAAGCTGGCTTGCCCCCAAAATTCTAATCCGTTTTGTATGAGTAGCTCATCTGGTAAGCCTAGTTGGTTATAAGCTTTTAAGCTAACGTTGCCTTGGTAGGCAAGGTTATGAATAGTAAAAATAGTTGCAGGTCGCGTGGCATCAAGTGACAAGAGCGCCGGTACCAGGCCAGTTTGCCAGTCGTGGCAATGAACAAGATCAGGTTGCCAGTCCAGTGATGCCTGGTTCTGTGCTATTGCACATATGGCTTGTGAGAAAAGTGCGAATCTGAATTCGTTATCGGGCCAGGGCCGATCGGAATCTGACATGTAAGGGTTGCCAGGTCGATTGCTAAATGTCTCATGGTTTATTAACAATACTTCTGTATCGTGTAGTGTGCTGCGACACAGAGTGATTGTGCCAAGTGGTAGCTCTACTAAGCTTACGAATTCTGGTGGTGGAATGTTTTTTAGCACCGTGTGATAACCGGGTAGAACTATACTCAGATCAATACCTCTTTGGCTGAGTGCTTGCGGCAAGCTGCCGCACACGTCTGCTAGGCCGCCGGTTTTTATCCATGGCGTTAACTCGCTACAGGCAAACAGTATTTTCATCGAGCGGCTAGAGTTGTTAATGGATGGGTCTGTCATAGACTATTGTTATTGGATTTATTTGTCACTTGAAACATATTTGAGAATGACAGCGCCTAGTGGCGGCAATTTAACTGATAACGTATTTGGGTGGTTCATGTAGGGCTCTGGGTAACTCACTAGAGCGCCGTAGTTTCCAAAATTACTGCCGCCGTATAATTCGCTGTCTGAATTGAATAGCTCTATATAGCTACCTTCTAATTCTACCCCAATGCAGTAGTGATCCCTGGGCACCGGTGTGAAGTTTAACAATACTACTAATGTTTCAGCGCGGGAGGTCGAGTGCCTATGGTAGCTAAGAATAGAGTTTTCGTGATCGTCGGCGTTGATCCACTCAAAGCCGCTTTGATCAAAATCACATTCATACAGCGCTGCCTGCTCTTTGTATAGCCTATTCAGTTCAGAGACAAGTGTCATTACTCCGCGATGTGCCGGTGCATCAGTTAAATGCCAGTCGAGTGGGTTTTTAAAATCCCATTCTCTGCGCTGTGCGAATTCGAGCCCCTGGAATAATAGCTTCTTACCCGGGTAGGTAAACTGATAACTGTATAGTAGCCTTAAGTTCGCAAATTGCTGCCAATCATCACCCGGCATGCGAGATAACATAGAGCCCTTTCCATGCACGACTTCATCATGGCTGAAAGGCAGCACAAAGTTTTCGTCAAACGCGTACAAAAGGCCAAAGGTCAATTCATTGTGGTGATGCTTTCTATGCACGGGATCATACTGAAAATAGTTTAATGAATCATGCATCCAGCCCATGTTCCATTTCTTGCTGAAACCTAGCCCACCGTGTTCTGCAGGCTGTGTTACTTGTGGCCAGGAAGTACTTTCTTCGGCAATGATTACTGTGCCTGGCTGGTTGGTTTGTGTGACGGTGTTGAGTTCGCGCAGAAACTCTATGGCTTCAAGGTTTTCACGACCGCCGTATTGATTCGGTAGCCAGTCTCCTGCTTCACGCGAATAATCTAAGTACAGCATAGATGCTACGGCATCAACGCGTAGCCCGTCAAAATGAAATTCTTCAAGCCAGTAAAGCGCTGATGCAATAAGGAAATTTCGAACTTCATTGCGGCCGTAGTTGAAAATCAGTGTTCCCCAATCGCGATGCTCGCCTTGTCGTGGGTCAAGGTGTTCAAAAAGGCATGTGCCATCAAAGCTGGCTAAGCTAAAAGCGTCGCGTGGGAAGTGGGCTGGTACCCAATCGAGTAATACGCCTATGCCTGCGCAATGGCAGTGATTGATGAAGTAGCGTAAGTCATCGGGTGTACCAAAGCGACTGGTCGGCGCAAAGTAGCCGGTAACCTGATAGCCCCAGGAATCATCTAAAGGGTGTTCAGTAATGGGCAGTAGTTCGATATGGGTGAAGCCCATAAACTGAACATACTCAACAAGCTTGTGTGCCAGTGTTTTGTAATTTAAAAATTGATTGTCATCGTTACGTTGCCATGAGCCAAGATGAACTTCATAGACAGAGCTTGGTGTGTTTTGCCAGGCGTTCTTGTGACGCTCATTGATCCATTGTTGATCGCTCCAGTGGAAATTGCTCTGGCTAACGACTGAAGCTGTGGCGGGCCGTAGTTCAAACTCGTTAGCAAACGGATCTTGCTTTACTAGAATGTTGCCGCTTTGGGTGAGTAGTTCGAACTTGTAGCGGTCTCCAGGTTGAACCTGAGGTAAAAACAATTCCCATACACCGCTGTTGCCACAGCTACGCATTGAGTGAACTCTTCCGTCCCATTTATTGAAATCACCAACAACGCTAACTCTTGCAGCATCTGGTGCCCAAACGGCGAAGTGTGTTCCTGCTACTGTATCTATCGTTCTTTGGTGTGCGCCCAGTACTTGATAAAGCTTTTGGTGTTTACCTTCCTTAAAAAGGTGGCAATCCAGTTCACCTACTATTGGCGCGAAGCGATAGGGATCTTCAGACTGTCTGGTGTTGCCATGTTTGTCTAAGATCATAAGCTTATAAGTTTGTACACTGTCGGCAACGATTAGTTCGAAAAAATCAGAGCCTTCAAGTCGTTGGAAGTCAGATTCAGCGCCTTCAATACATGGGCTCAATTTGACTGTTTCTGCATCGGGTAAAAATAACCGTATAGCGTTGCCATGCCTACCCAGTACAGAGAAAGGGTCGTGATGGCGTGCCTCTGCAATTAACTGCAAATCAGTCGCGAGGTGGCTGGAATTAGAAATATCGGAGGTGTAAGGCATTTTTTCTTGTTTTACTTCGCATTCACTGATGTTAGTGGCATTGAACCATTAAGCAGCAAAGAATATGGAACCTTTATTGCGAATGAGCATAGTTGCAGTTTCAACCAGGTCATTGCAACTTCCGTTCATAGCTGTTCTTGCCGAGGCTAATAGTTGTTTGATAAGTGCTATGGACCTTCGCAGAGCGGCGATTACCCTCAATTCGTACGATATACAAATGATGTATCTATAAATGACAATAAACGTATATAACCAGAATTCCGGCACAGCGGGTCGCTTCGTCAGTCGTTTGACGCGAGACACGATGGCATTAGTACTCGCTGGTGGTAGAGGCTCTCGATTAGAAAATTTAACCGATTGGCGTGCTAAGCCTGCAGTACCTTTTGGTGGAAAATTTCGCATTATCGACTTTCCACTCTCGAACTGTTTGAATTCAGGTATTCGTCGTGTAGGTGTTTTAACGCAGTATAAAGCCCACTCTTTGATCCGACATATTCAGCGTGGCTGGGGAATGATAGGCGGGGACTTTGGTCCCTTTATTGAGCTGCTTCCAGCGCAACAGAGAGTGGATGAAAACTCCTGGTACAAGGGCACCGCTGATGCTGTATTTCAGAATCTTGACATCATTCGCAGTCTAGGCCCAAAGCATATTTTGGTACTTGCTGGTGATCATGTATACAAAATGGATTACGGGCCAATGCTCGCGTATCACGTGGCGCAGAGGTCTGCTTTAACCGTAGGCTGTATTGAAGTCCCTGTGCAAGACGCCCATGCTTTTGGTGTTATGAGTATGGCGGATGATGGTCGAATAGAATCGTTTGAAGAAAAGCCAGAGCATCCTAAAGAGTTAGAAGGTAAGCCTGGAACATCACTGGCTTCAATGGGTATTTATATTTTTGATGTCGACTTTCTTGTAGAGCAACTTATTGAAGATCACAAGAATCCCGATTCATCACATGATTTTGGTAAAGATATTATCCCTAAAGTCATTGAGCAAAGTACCGTATACGGCTATTCGTTTCTTGATAAGCAAAGTGGTGAACAAAGTTACTGGAAAGATGTCGGTACTGTAGATTCTTTTTGGCAAGCCAATCTTGATCTCACCAGAGTGGTTCCTGATCTAAATCTGTATGATAAGGATTGGCCGATTTGGACACATCAAGAACAAATTCCGCCGGCTAAGTTTGTATTTAACACCGAAGAAAAACGCGGTGTTGCATTAGATTCAATGGTCTCAGGCGGCTGTATAATTTCTGGTGCTGAGGTACGGGAGTCATCACTTTTTTCGAATGTATCTGTTGATGAGTTTTCGATAGTACAACGCTCTGTTCTTTTGCCAAATGTGGTTGTTAAAGATCATTGCGAAATATACAACGCTGTTGTTGATAAAGGTTGCATAATTCCTACAGGTACAAAGATCGGTGTTGATATCGAATCTGACCGGGAGAAATATTATGTTACCGATAATGGCGTTACTCTGGTAACCCCGGATATGCTCGGGCAGAACCTACATAGTTTTGTATAGACGGCTTGTTAACTCAAACATAAGGTAGCCGCCAGGTGAAACTGCATAACCCATTTACAGATCGTCGTAGTGGAATCCTGCTGCATCCAACTTCTTTGCCTGGTCCTGGGTGCAATGGCGACTTCTCCCACAATGCTTTTCGATTTATAGAGTTTCTCGCTGCAAGTGGGCAGAGCATTTGGCAAATGATGCCACTCGGAACCACCCATAGCGATGGCAGCCCTTATCAGAGTTTGTCAACGCATGCGGGTAACCCTTTATTAATTAGCCTTGATTGGTTGGTTGATAAAGGTTGGCTTGAAGAAAACATTTGGGAAAAATCAGAAAGCAATGATCAGTGGCGCTTCGATACACTAGAGCGAGCTTGTAAAGCTGCACTTGAAAGCCTCGATGATAATACTCGTAACGACTTCGATCGTTTTGTAAGAGGGCAAAGTTACTGGCTTGAAGACTACGCGAACTTTGTAGTATTAAAAAAAATACATAACGGTGCGGGTTGGTTTGATTGGCCGGAACATATAAGAGTTTTTGATCAAGTCTCTATTGAGGCTGCATTGAAAGGTTATGAAGAACAGCTGGAAATCCGAAAA
The DNA here is from genome assembly GCA_937927895.1 of uncultured Granulosicoccaceae bacterium. Lineage (GTDB taxonomy): Bacteria > Pseudomonadota > Gammaproteobacteria > Granulosicoccales > Granulosicoccaceae. The sequence goes on from CALGKA010000096.1 coordinate 36,082, forward strand.
TTTGAACAGTACATTTTCTTTCGACAGTGGCGCGAGTTACGTCGCTTTGCGCATGAGCATGGTGTGTATTTATTAGGTGACCTACCTATTTTTGTCTCTGGCGATAGTGCAGATGTATGGGCACACCGTGAAATATTCACAGTAGATAACGATGGTCGCGCCACTATTGTAGCGGGTGTGCCGCCCGATGCTTTTACCGATGATGGTCAGCTCTGGGGTAACCCGTTATACGATTGGCAAGCACTACAAAAAACAAACTTTGACTGGTGGACTGACCGCCTGCGTACTCAATTCAGTTTGTTCGATATGATACGTATTGATCACTTTCGTGGGTTTGAAGCGTGTTGGGAAATACCAGCAACCGCTGCCACTGCCAAAGAAGGTCAGTGGGTTAAAGCCCCGGGTGCGGAGTTATTGCGGAAAATCCAACAACAATTTTCTGATCTGCCGTTAGTCGCTGAAGACCTTGGTATTATCACCAAAGAGGTTGACCAATTGCGCAAGCAGTTTTCCATGCCTGGTATGAAAGTATTGCAGTTTGCATTTGATGGTGACAAACATAACCCACATCTGCCGCATAATCACAGCTCAGATACGGTGGTGTACACCGGCACCCATGACAACGACACCACACTCTCGTGGTATCGCGAGGAGTCTGATCAAACCAAACAACAGCTTTGTGGCTACCTTGAGTGTGCCGATCACGATATGCCATGGCCAATCATTCGATCCGCCATGATGTCTGTGGCGCAAACGGCGATCTTCCCATTGCAGGATGTACTGGGATTAGGCGCCGGGCACCGAATGAATCTGCCTGGCACCGTCGGTGATAACTGGAAGTGGCGATTCGACTGGTCGCAGGTTGATCCGGGTTTAGCCGATCGATTGCGAGAACTCACAGGTCGCTACAGTCGGTTGCCCCCGGATGGGCCGATCGAAGAGCTCGGCAATGTTTGGCCAGCAGTTGAACGGCGCCAAGCCTAAGAGCTGCAATGGGGCGGTAATGGGGACTTGCCAGCAGTTTGAACGGGTCAAATACTCACGTGAATAACGATTGAATCTTTACGGCGGAGCCGTCGCGCGGTAGGGTGTCGGACTACTTACTGTGAATCTCTCCCTTGGCAAGTTCTCCCACTAAAAACTGTTTTATTGCGTGCCCCGCCGGTATGGAAAAACTCCTTACTGCGGAACTTGATGCGCTGCCGCTTTCGCACCCGGATACCTTAAAAACTCGTCGCTCAGGGGTTGACTGTGAGTTGAACGTGGAAGATATCTATCGGGTTTGTCTTTGGTCGCGAATTGCCAATCGCGTGCTGTATCCATTGGCAGCGTTTAAGGTAACGGATGAAAAAAGCTATTACGAAGGACTAAAGCAAATACTGTGGGATGAGCATGTCGCGGTCAGTGGCACTATTGCAGTGGATTTTTTCTGCCAAAGTTCGTGTATCACTCATAGTCAATACGGTGCACAGCTGACCAAAGATTCTGTGGTAGATTGGTTTCGTGATAAAACCGGTCAGCGTCCAAGTGTTGATCGCAATGAGCCTGACATTCGTATCAATGTCTATCTGTTTAAAAACCGCGCTCGTGTCAGCTTGGATATGGCGGGTAGTAGTTTGCACCGCCGCAACTACCGCCAAGTAGGCGCGATGGCACCACTAAAAGAAAATCTAGCCGCTTCTATTTTATTCAAGGCAGGTTGGCCTGCACTGTCGGCCCATAAAGCACCGCTGGTTGATCCGATGTGTGGTTCCGGTACCTTTTTAATTGAAGCTGCGATGATCGCTGCAGACTATGCTCCGGGGTTTAATCGAGAGTATTTTGGTTTCCTTTCATGGTGTCATCATGAGCCGCAAGTGTGGCAATCACTGTTAGATGATGCCAAGGGGCGATTACAAAAAGGTCTTACCGATATGCCCGAAATAACAGGTTTTGATATTGACCGGGAGGCTGTCGCTGCAGCGAAAACCAATATTCAGGCGGCAGGCTTAAGTCACGTGATTAACGTTAGCCACAGTGATTTATTTGAACCGGCTAGTAGTACGGCGAGTGGTTTTGAAAATGGCCCTGGGCTTGTAGTCGTTAATCCACCGTATGGTGAGCGGCTTGAAGATGAAAGTACAATTGGTGTGTTTTACAGTAAGTTGGGCCGGTCGCTAAAAGCCAAAGCACCTAACTGGGACTTAGCCTTATTTACTGGCAACCCGTCTCTTTTTCACCGCACAGGTTTTGCCAGGCAAGTGGTGCTTGAGTGCCGTAATGGTGATATCGAATGTAAGTTGTTTAAATCCACCATGCCGCCTGCGGCGCTGGACAAAACACCTGCGAAAGATACACCAGCAACACCAGCAACACTAGCAAGTGTTGGCGAGGTAACCAACGCCCGCGATGTTTGGGGCAATGCCAAAAGCCAAGCTACTGAGCTGCCTGGGCTTGATCAATTCCGTGATCGACTAAAAAAGAATATTCGCTCAATGAAAGGTTGGATCAAGTCTGCGTCGGTTACAAACTATCGAATCTACGATGCTGATCTTCCAGATTTTGCTTTTGCGCTTGATCTCTATAAAAGTACCAAAGGAAATGTTATTAGCTTGCAGGAGTATCAAGCACCAAAACATATTGATCCGGTACTCGCTCAGCAGCGGATAGACGCGGCATTGCCTGTGGTTTGCGAGTTGCTGGAGTGCGACAGTGAAAACCTGGCTGTCAAACGCCGTAGCCGCCAGCGCGGTGAAACGCAATATCAGCGCATTGAGAAAACGAACCACTTCTACGAGGTAGAAGAGGGCAAGTGTCGCTTGTTAATAAATGTACACGACTACCTGGATACTGGCTTATTTTTAGATCATCGCAAAGTGCGACAATGGATATCAGCTCAAGCCGCGGGTAAGTTGTTTTTGAACCTTTACTGCTACACCGCAACAGCATCAGTACATGCGGCGATGGGTGGGGCGGCTGGATCTGTAAGCGTTGATTTATCGCCTAAATACATTGAGTGGGCGCAGAATAATTATGTGCTAAATCAACTTGATATGGATAAACATCAGCTGGTAAAGGCTGACTGCACTAGTTGGGTAAAGGCCCAAAGTAAGCAATCACAGCGCTATGATTTGATTTTTCTTGATCCGCCTACATTTTCTAATTCTACCGCTATGGAGCAAGACTGGGATGTGCAGAAGAATCACCAGTCGATGATTGACGATTGTATGGCTATACTCAGTGAGTCAGGTACATTGATATTCTCAAATAACTACAGGCGCTTTCAGTTGGCTGATAGCGTCAAACAGAAGTACCTGGTAGAAGATCGAAGCAAATGGAGTATTCAGCGGGATTTCGCACGCAGCCCTAGAATTCACCAGTGTTGGTTTATAAAGAAGGCTGGTTAGCGTGTCGTATAGCATACGACTGTCATTACAAAATCAAGGTTACGGGAAAAGATAAGTGGGATCGTTTTTATTTGGATACGGGCTATTTTTGGCCAAGCTGCTGACACTCTTTATAATGTTAATAGCGATTATTGCTTTGTTTGCTTCAATGGGCGGAAGAGGCCGGCGTGAAAAAGGCAATATGACAATCACCCACATCAATGAGCAACTAGATGACAACAAAGAGGCCATGTATGCGGCCGTGCTCGACCACAGTGATCTAAAAAATACGCTCAAAAATAAAAAGAAACAACAGAAAATAGAAAACAAGGCAAAAAAGAAGTCATCTAAGATTGCCGCCAAAAGCCGTGGTGATGGCACCACCATTGTCGATGAAAAAAAGCGCAAGCGTATGTATGTGCTGGACTTCAAGGGCGATATAAGGGCAAGCCAGGTAAAGGGGCTGCGTCGTGAGGTGACCACTGTTTTATCCGTAGCTGATGTCTATGATGAAGTGCTGGTGCGGGTTGAAAGTGGTGGCGGTACTGTACATGGCTACGGTTTGGCTGCAGCGCAATTAGAGCGCATCCGTAACCGAAACATTGAGCTCACAGTATGCGTTGATAAGGTAGCTGCAAGCGGCGGTTATCTAATGGCTTGTGTTGCGAACAACATTATAGCGGCACCCTTTGCCATCATTGGTTCCATTGGTGTGATGGCTCAAATCCCGAATATTCATCGCTTGCTTAAAAAGTTTGATATTGATGTAGAGCTTTTAACCGCAGGTGAATATAAGAGAACGCTGACGGTGGTGGGTGAGAATACCGATAAAGGTCGGCAGAAGTTTATTTCTGAGCTTCAAGTGATTCATGATCAGTTTAAACATTTTATTTCAAAGTTCAGACCGCAGACTAATATAGATGAAGTGGCCACGGGTGAAACATGGAGTGGTCAAGCTGCGTTGAACATGAAGTTAGTAGATGATGTGCTCACCAGTGATGAGTACATCGTAAATAGCTGCGAGCACGCAGATGTATTTAAAGTTAAGTTTGAAGTTAAAAAATCATTGCCAGAGAAATTCGGCTTTGCGGCAGAGGCTGCTATTGATCGTTTTGTAGACAAGTGGCTGCAACGAGCTAACAGCAGTCGATACTTAGACTGATAAGTAAATGTGCAGTCTGGACGCACTTAAAAGTAAGTAGCACAAAGCAAACAGGCTCCTAAAAGGAGCCTTTTTATTTTGTGCTTAAGTTGTTGTGTGCTTACTTAACACTTGCCGCGTTGCGTCTACCGCTACCGGCTATATTGACCCCGTACTTTTTCATTAGTCTGTATAACGTTACTCTTGAAACGCCAAGTTGTCCGGCTGTTTCGGTTACGTTGTTATAGTTGCGTTCTAGTGCTTTGCGAATGAAGTCGCCTTCAGCTTTAGCGCGTACTTCATCAAGGTTGGTAGGAGCGTCTGACTCACCGTCTGCAGTGCCGTGAGTCCCTAAGCCAAGATCAATCGCTTGTATCAGGCTACTTTCACACATAACCATAGACTGGCGAACGCGGTTAAGTAGTTCACGAACGTTACCTGGCCAATGGTGTTGGTGCATGGCAATTTTAGCTTGCTGTGAAAAACCTTTGATGCGGCCCATGGATTCAGCAGTGAATTTGTTGAAGAAAAATTGAGCCAGGCTGTCTACATCACCGATGCGCTCACGCAATGGTGGGATTTCAATATGCAAAATGTTGAGACGGTAGAAGAGATCTTCACGGAATGTTCCGTTCTTTACTGCATCATCAATGCTGTTGTGGCAAGAAGTGATAATGCGAACATCACATTGGTGTTGACCACCTTTACCATCATCTAACAAGCCAGACTGCATAAAGCGCAGTAACAGCATTTGCTGAGTGGCAGGTAGATCAGTGATTGAATCAAGGAACAAGGAACCGCCGTTTGCTTCTTCGAGTTTGCCTGTTGTGGTATCTGAGCCAAACAAGACTTCACTGATTTGCGTTTCAGGGATAGTCGCGCAGCTAACGGTCACAAACGGGCCGTCGTTGCGTGGTGATTGGTTGTGCAATGCACGACCAACAAGTTCTTTGCCCGTGCCGGTCTCACCAGTGACCATTACTGGAGCATCGACGCGCGCAGATTTTTTAATAGTCGCGTATAAGCTGAGCATTGATTCGCTTTGGCCAACCATTTGGGTTTCTTCATCAGCTATAAGATTTTGAATGGCTGGTTTTGGTCGAAGCACCGACATACCGTAGGCGTGGCCAAGCGTCGCAACTAATTGTTGATGATCGCATGGCAGTGTGTGGTAGTCGTAGCAGTAATCAGAAATGGCACCAGCTACTTTCTCATTGTCTATTACATTTGATTCAACAACCGCAACCCAATGTAGCTGATGCTTGGTGAGTATTTCTTCCAGCGCTGAGAACTGCTCTATAGAAGTGAGTACTGCGACCCCAACATGGTACTCGTTGCTGTACAGGCATTTTTCCGCAGCGGCGTGAGTATTAGCAAGATCAACCTTCCAGCCAGATTTTTCGATATCAGCAGACAGACTTGCCTGTGTGTTGCTCAAATCGTAGATAAGAACACTACGGTCAGAGGACGAGCGCTTACTCGCCGAACGACCAGTATCGGTACGTTTGTTTTCGTTGTGTCGAGATGTGTTCATGCAGCGATAACTTCCGATTACGTCGCACGTCAACTTCCTAGTTAACGTTAGCGCCAGATTAGCCGTGTGTTCGTCACTACCGAGCGTGAACAGGTAGTTAACAGAAAGACCAAGCATAACCAACAACGCCAGCTTTTTCTTCGCGGGACGTCATAAAATTGACAGTCTGTTCCAGAATGTATCCGTTTAGTCACTCTGGGTGGCGAAATAGTAACAGTTTTTGGCTCTTATTCAATGAGATTCACTGCTTGAAATCGCTTTCTGAACAATTTCTTTCTGTGATCTGATCGCTAATTTTTTATGATTATTGCTGCACTCGTTTAAGCCCGTTTCAGTGTTGTATGCAGTATGTTTATTGAAATCAACAACATACAACTTTCGATTATGACTTAGGCAGCAGTTTTCTCAACTTGAATTTTTGTATCTTTCCCGTCGAAGTCTTGGGTAGTTCTGTGAACACCACACGGGTTGGGCACTTGAAGTGAGCGATTTGATCCCGACACCAACTGATCAGCTCGGCTTCTGATAGCTGTTTGCCCGGTTTTAGGGTGACAAATCCACAGGGTGTTTCGCCCCATTTATCGTCTGGCATGGCAACCACTGCTGCTTCCAGAATAGCGGGGTGTGAATAGAGTGTATTTTCGATCTCTATAGAAGAGATATTCTCTCCGCCAGAAATTATCACATCCTTTGATCGATCAGTGATGCGCAAATAACCATCGGAATCCATAACGGCTAAGTCACCCGAGTGAAGCCAACCGCCTTTGAAGGCAAGGGTAGTTTCTTCGCTATTCTTGAAATAGCCTTTCATTACAATGTTACCGCTGAACATGATTTCGCCAACAGTAGTGCCGTCATGGGGTACTGGCTGCAGGGTATCCGGGTTGAGCACTGCCAGGTTTTCTAACACTTGATACCGTACACCTTGTCTCGCTTTGAGTGTGGCGCGTTGTTCTGCAGCATGTGTATCCCATTCGTTTTTCCAGGCGCACATAACGGCTGGCCCGTAAGTTTCAGTAAGGCCATAGACATGTGTCATATGAAAACCCCGATCTTCCATGGCTTGTAAAATAGCAGCAGGCGGTGGCGCTGCAGCAGTCATCACTTTTACCGGGTATTCCAATGTGATCTGATCTAGTGGATCGGCATTGATAATCATGCCGAGCACTATGGGTGCGCCACATAGGTGCGTCACCTTGTGTTTTTTTATCGCAGCATAGATTTCGGCACCTGAGACGTTTCTATTGCATATACTGGTGCCCGCTATAGATGCCAGCGACCATGGAAAGCACCAGCCGTTGCAGTGAAACATGGGTAGTGTCCATAAGTACCGCGGATGGTCTGCCATCTCCCAGCCGGTCACATTACTTAGGGCGTTTAAATAAGCCCCTCGGTGATGGTAAACGACGCCTTTGGGTTTGCCTGTCGTGCCAGATGTGTAGTTTAAGCTTATCGCGTCCCATTCATCGTCTGGCGTATTCCATTGATAGTCGGTATCACCGGTTTGCAAAAAATCTTCATACTCTATAGTACCCAGGCGCTGGCCGTTTACTGTTGCAGCATCGTCAATATCAATAATGATCGGTGGTTTCTCCAGTGTGGCTATCGCTGCTGCCACCGTAGTTGCGTATTCGGTATCAACAATAAGTACGCGTGCTTCGGAGTGCTCCAGAATGTAGGCAATAGTGGCGGCGTCTAAGCGTGTATTAATGCAGTTTAAAACCGCGCCACATAGCGGTACGCCAAAGTGAGCCTCTGCCATGGCTGGAATATTCGGCGCCATGATCGCTACGGTATGGTTTTTTTCTATGCCGATTTTATTAAGGGCTGAGCCTAAACGTGTGCAGCGTTCCTTGGTATCAATCCATCGATATTGTGTGTCGCCGTAGATCACTGATAGGTATTCAGGGTATACATCTGCGGCACGAGCCAGAAAGCTTAATGGCGAAAGTGCTGTGTAATTCGCGGCGTTTTTATCAAGCTTAATGTTGTATGGACTATCGGTCATGGTGTTTCCTCATGCGTAGAGCAATAGTGTGCATTGTCTGTCGGTTGTTTGTCTATTGTATGATTGGAGTGCTGTCCTTATTACAGCAATACTTAATCAACTGCGGCACACTAATGGAGCGCAACTCATTATGCCTACAGATCAAAGGCCTCTAGACGGTGTCAAAGTGCTGGAGCTTGGGCAGTTAATTGCCGGTCCACAGGCTGGAGCAGTGCTGGCTTATTTTGGTGCCGAAGTGATCAAAGTAGAGCCCCCCGGTAGGGGTGATGCAATTCGATCATGGCGCAAGCTTGATGAAAGCGGTACTTCTTATTGGTGGCAAAGTATTGCGCGAAATAAAAAATCTATAACCGTCGATCTTAAAACTGAACAAGGTAGATCTGTTGTCAAGCAACTGATGGGTGAGGTAGATGTAGTGCTTGAGAACTTCCGCCCCGGGACACTTGAAAAGTGGGGCATGGGGCCAGACATTTTTAAAGAGTCACACCCACAACTTATATTTACCAGAGTCAGTGGATATGGCCAGACCGGGCCGCGTGCGTCACAACCGGGGTATGCCTCCGCGTGTGAAGCTTACGGTGGTTTCCGATATGTCAACGGATACCCTGATAGGCCGCCAGTGCGTCCCAACTTAAGTCTTGGTGATACCTTGGCAGCAATGCATGCCGTCATTGGAGTGTTATTAGCACTCTTTGGAAGAACTAATACCGGCCGTGGTCAAGTGGTGGACGTATCTATTTTTGAATCGGTCTACAACATGATGGAATCTGTTGTTCCAGAATATTCTGCTGAACAAATAATAAGAGAGCCTTCGGGCTCGACTTTAACGGGCATAGTGCCTACCAATACGTATCTTTGTAGTGATGGTAAGTATGTAGTGATTGGTGGCAACGGTGATTCAATCTATAAGCGCTTAATGATTCGTGCAGCACGTGAAGACTTAGCCAAGGACCCGCGTATGGCAGATAACGCAGGGCGTGTAGCACACGAAGATGAAATTGATCAGGCCATAATTGATTGGACAACTCAATACACAGCGGACGAAGTCCTACAGCAATTAAAAGAGGCGGAAGTACCTAGTGGCCCTATCTATAATGTAGAAGATATGTTTGCCGACCCGCACTATCGAGCAAGAGGCTTATTTGAACGGGTTGAATACCCACAAGGGGAGTTAGAAGTGGCCGCTATTCATCCACGCTTATCGGATACTCCTGGTAGAACTGATTCTGGTGGCCCAACACTTGGCCAGCACACCGATCGTGTTTTAAAGGATATGCTTGGTTATAATGATGCTGAAATATCAGCTTTACGGGCTGATAAAATAGTATAGAAACTAACTCTAGAAATCAAAAGAGTAAAAGAGATCAACTGCTGTTTCCAAGCGGCCTTTTGATGAAGTCTCTAGATAAAAGTGATCAGTAAGATCATAACGTAAGTACAAGCTATTACTGTTGTTAAACACACCCAGGCCGTATCTCAGTAGTAGTCTGTCGTTTAGCTTTCCGCTAAGCAGTATTTCAGTGTCGTCACCAGAGCCCCAAGCGGAAAGTGAAAAATCATCGATACCTAAATTCGCTGCGAGTTTAGATGAGACTTTCCGACTGCTACCTACACCAAGCATTAAAGCGGCTTTTCTTAATAAGTCAGAATCTTTCGATTCACCGAAGTCTAGTTTTCGACCGAGCACCAGGTACGGGAGTATGTCTTCTTCTGGAATGGAGGGTACAGAAAACAAATCGGTAGTTGGGCTTTTAATTGTGCCGCCAATTCGGACTCCTGCTAAAAGGCCTTTGATTTCACGTACGGCTTCAATGGATAGGGCAGTTTGTTCAATGGGCCCTGTGAAGGTGATATCCCCGTCTCTTATTTTAAGTGTTTGGCCGTATGCTTTGTAGATACCCTCGGATACCCCGATAGTGCCTGCCAGTGCTGGTGGCTTTTCTGCTTCAAGCCTGAATTGAAAATCACCGTCAAGATCCGCATTGAGGCCAAAGGCTTCAACCGATACATCGTTGCCCAGTGAAATATTAACTTTTGTATTGATACCTGTTGAACCAACAGCGCTTTGCTTCTCGATTACGGCGGTATCTTCGATCACAATCACATCATCGGATAGTGCGACGCCGTCGCTCGTTAAAGATTGAATGGTTACTTGAGCGCTTGGTACTTCTACGTTGCCTGTGATGTCAATTTTGTGCGGTCGTATTGTAAAGTTCAGGTTGGGCGATAAAACAGCGTTTTCAGCGTATCTGTGGGTAATGTTAATATCGTTACCGACCAGGTTTAAGTCAGATGAAAATCCATCAGCGGTAATAGAGCCTGTACCTTTTAATGTAATAGGTCGATCGTTGGCGAGACCAGTGCCTGATATGTCTGCACTGGTGCCGTGAATGTTTAAGCCTATATCGATATTCTTAATATCTATTGGCAATAATGCAGATTGAACTTTGCCATTCTGTAGCCGAATATCACCAGTGAAAACAGGTTCGAATAGTGAGCCGGTAATCTGTGCCTCGCCATTGAGTTTTCCATCTAGCAAATTAATGTCGGGTAGTAAGTCTCTGATCCAACTGAGCTGACCTTCAGTGAGGCTTACAGTACCCTTTATTGGTAGATTGTTGCGCGAAGTATTTACCGCAACAGTTGCCTCGAAGGTGGAGAATTTGTCTGACTCTAAATATAAATTTGAATATATTCTATAGCCGCTAGTCGTGATGTTGAGTTTGGCCACCGGGAAATTCATTTGTACTTTGTTTTTATTGATGAATTTATCGATCTGTGCAGTAGCGTTCTCAAGGTATGAATCCACAGTTACCGATAATTTTTGATTAGGGCCCCACGTAAGATTGCCGTTAGCGACTAGATTGCCATCAAGGCCGATAGTATTCGGTACAAATTCTTTTATAGATTCAAGCGGTAGGCGATTAAGTCCAAATTGCACAATACCGGTTTTACCAATAAGGGAAGATTCTTCAACACATACTGATGCAAAATCGTATAGCCAGCAGTGAGGCTCAACGGCCAGGGTTTTATTGTTGTTAATCCACGTTGCTACAAAAGGTTTTGCCAGTGACAAAGACCGATTGGCCAGATGACTTCTAACGGAGTTTACTCGGCCATTCCAGTTGTAGTGTTCATCGGTTGAGCCAAGAATTTCCAATGTAACCGAATCAATCGGGTTGCTACTGAGTTCCATTCTTAAGTAATGATCGGATAGTGATCCATTAAAGGTGAGATCAGGTTTTTTGATTAATCGATTGTTTACAGTCGCTGCCTGTGCTTGAAATCTAACATCACTTTGTGCGCTTGCTAGATTGCGCACAATACCGCTAATTTTCGCATTCTTTAAATCAATATTGTTATATTTGAAGTTGGCGGTAGTAATGCTGCCCTCGATGGTAGGGTTTGTTATGTCGTCGGTGAGTGTTAGATCACCGTGAATATTGCCCATGGCTCCTGGTAAAAGAGTTTCTGCGGACAGCAAAGAAAACACTAACTTTAGGGAGTCACCAACGGTGCCATTAGCGCTTATATTGTTGTTTTCACTGTTTAACTGAAGGCTATTGAAGTGCCAGCGCTGGTCACTGTTTTTAGTGATATTGCCGCTGGTAGTTAACGGGTATCCGTTAATATTTCCATCACCTGCAATATTATTGAAGCGAAGCTCTGTACCGGTTTTTGTTAATGCACCTTCAAGGGCTGTGGCAACATTGATCTTACCGTTGAGTGCCGGCCATTGTTGTTCGGGCTCGAGGTTGCGAGCATTAATAGATGCACGCCAACGTATATCGTTTTTCCAACTAAGCTCACCATCGCTCACTATACTACCGTTCAAAGTGTTTATAGTAAGTGGTTCAAAATAGAGGGCTGTAGTTGAAACCTTGCCGCTAAGGTCAGCACTGCCAGAAGGTATGTTTGGCCCTGAAATTTGTGCAGACCCTTTAGCATTGTAGTGCGGCCAGTGACCTCTAATATCTACCTTTCCGGCAGTCGCTATCACTTCGGGATTTTCCCGATTAAACGGTAGTGCAATGCTATTCCATTCAAAGTCTAAATCAGCTGGAAGTCGTCTGTCTAATAAAGATAATTCGCCACTAAGTTCGGCGTTAAACGGTTTGTTAAACGTCGCTTTAAGATTTAATGCTTTCAAATTACCATTGGTTTCCCAATTAGCGAGTAATGCGCTGTTGCCCAGTTTTCGCCATGCCGTACCATGCATATTAATCGGGTAATTGTTTTGCATGGTTAGTGTGCCACTACCTTGTAAGCTTAGTTTATTCCACTGTGCATGGAATTGTTGTAGCGTTATGTTGCTGTCGCTGATTGAACCTTTAAGCTCTGCATTTATGAATTTTATATCCGGCCGTGCAGGGTGCGCGACGATGAGCTCTTGTACCGAAATAGCTTTTGCTTTAATAGATAGTAAAAGACTTAAGCTCTTTAGAGTAATTTCATTACTCAGCGATTTTTTTAATGGCAGGCTGATAACTAGTTTGTCTATAGTGCCGCTGTCTATGCAAAGTTTTTTGCTTTGCCAGCATGCTGCGTTAGCAGTTATGTTTACATTTTCTCCAGATACCGTCACACCATTTTTAAGCTTCCAGAGTGCGTCAGTCAGTACTATGCCTTCTAAAAGGTTGCCAGATTCGTATGTGTAGCTAACATTTTGCAATCGATGTTGTGTGGTGGTTAGCAATAGCTTTGTGCCGCCGGTGGTACTGATAGTCAACCATAGAGTGATCAGACAAAGTAGTGCTAAGAGCAATAGAAGCCCAAGACTATATTTTGCGCTTTTGACCGCACTCACAATTCAGGTCCAATAGCTAAATGGATCCGGTAGGGGGAGTTATCATTGTCAATGCCATGAGCCAAATCAATGCGTAGAGAACCCACAGGTGAACGCCACCGTAAGCCAATGCCTATACCGATTCGAGTGGGTTCGGAGTTGTCACTAAATGCACGTCCTGCATCGGTGAATGCCGCCACGGCAAATTTTTCTGAAAAGTAGCGGTTGTATTCAACTGAAGCGGTCGTTAAGAATTGCCCACCGATAGATTCATTGTTCTCATTCTTTGGTGAAATTTCCTGGTAACTGTAACCGCGTATGCTGTTGTCGCCACCAGCAAAGTAACGGTGGGTTGTCGGCACTCGATCAAATGAACTAGTATGCAAAGCACCCAGTTCGGTGCGTGCAATTAAATAGTTTTTTTCATCCCACGAGGTTAAAAGTTTACCAGTGGCAGTTGCTTTCAGCATATTGAGGTCTGAAAAAAACGATCGCTGTGCGGCCATTATTCGCATCGAAAAGTAGCGACCTTTATTGGGGTGTATGCCGCTTGTTGAACTTAAACGAGTTAGCTCAACACCTGGTAATAGCAAGTTAATTTTATCTGTGCTGTCACCGACATCGAAGCGGTTATTTTCCAGTCTAATAAATAAATTTCTTTGCCACTTTGATTTTGTTAATCTGTGTTCCGCGATTTCTAAGGTTCTTTGTTGCGAGAATGTATCATCGGTTCTCTCATTCAATAAACCAATATCCAGCGAATAGGTGTTGTTAGCGGGGTTGGATTTTTGCGGCAATCGATACCCAACGGAAAAGTCCTGGCGACTTTTAGATACACTGGCATTGGACTCAAATGTGTGCCCGTGTCTGTTGGTGTGTGGTCGTAGCCAATTTGTTTTAAACCTTAACTTGGTGTCGGTTGCGAAGCCGATACCCATGCCTACTGAATTTTCTTTGGTCGGGGTAAGGTCAACAATCAGCGGCAGTTCATAGTTGCTAGCTGATTGAATATCTGGAACCACTCGTACTTTATTAAAGTAACCGCTCTTTTGTAGGTTTACGGTTAGATCGCGAACGTAGCTTGCACGGTAAGGTACCGTAGTCTCGAAGTTCTGCCATTTGCTTAGGAAATTGTTAGTGAATAGATCCTGGTTGTAAATCACATGGCTAATGTTGTATCGGTCGCCTAAATCGTAGTCGATAAATACGTCAGCGCTGTTGTCAGTTTTGCTAATTAAAACCTGTGATCGATTAAACTTTGCGTCAAAGTAGCCCAGGAACTGTGCGGTTTTAACTAACTTTGCTTTTGCTTGTTCGTAAGTACCATGATTGAACACCTGGCCCTGCATAAGTTCAAGGCTGCGAAGCTCCTTGTGAAACTCACTGCGGTCGTTATCGTTTGAGCTCAGGTTAATCTCAATTGCTCTCAGCCGTGAAGGCGCGCCCGCTTTTATATGCAGTTTAATAGTAGTGCTGGTTTTATAACTTGAGTGTTTAGCTGATATTTCGCTTTTATAATAGCCAATCGCTTGTAGGCTTCTTGTCGCGTTTGATTTTAGCGCATTGATATACTCCGGAATTTCCTCAATCCCCATCTCAGCGGTCACATCAACGTAAGTAAGTACCTGTTTTTTTAGTGACTTGCTTAGTCCATGAATTTCTAGTCGAACAAATTGTTTGCTTTGTGCGAGCCCTGCAATTGGTACTGTGAGCCATATCAGGAATAGGCCTGCGAGCAGGAAGCTGCGGCTTAAAAAACTAGTGTTTTGTCTATTTGATCCTGGTTTTATGGCGTGCAATTTGTGTCACATATAGTCTTCTGCGCACTCTTGTATTGCAGCTACCGTGCCGGTCAGCGAAGTTGTGATGGACAATAAAGTTTTCGCAGTGTCACGATTCTGTCGGGAACTATGTTCTATCGTTTGCGTCTGAAGATCGATATCAAATAGGATTAAACAAAACATGAATTTTCCAGTCAACCACGCCGCTGTTACTTACGCTTTTTCAAAGCGTACATTGCAAAATGTTTTTTTGGCATTTGCTTTAGTAATGGCAGCCGGTACTGCAAACGCAGGTATGGAAGTACAAAGCCGTGAAAGCGGCGAGGTGGTTGATCTAGATACCATTATTGGCCAGGGCAAGTGGACGCTTGTGATGCTTTGGGCAACCAATTGTCATATCTGCCATGAGCAAAAGCCAAAAATATCGGCGTTTCACAATGAGCATAAAGATCTTGACGCTCATGTGGTGGGCATTGCTATCGACGGAATGGCGAATGTCGACAAGATCAATGCTTATATAGAAAAGAATAAGCCGAGTTTCCCTAATTATGTCGGCAATATTGCGATAGTGGCATCACATTATATGGGGCTGACCGAAGAGAGCTTTCGCGGCACGCCGACCTACTTGCTGTTTAATCCTGACGGTGAATTATTGGGAAACAATCCAGGGCCTTTGAGAGTGGAAGCCATTGAGGGTTTCATGGCGCGTCACAATGAAGCAAAGGCTAACGGTTAGAAACGTTAATCGCTGCGATTAATTGTAATCGGCATCTTTTGATGCCGATATGAAAGACCAGGTTTAACGAGTAAACCTGGCGAGTGCTGGCAGCAAGCGGCGGTTATCATCAGACTTTGGCCGCAATCCAGCGAGTCTATCTTCGAAGTACTGTAGCTTCCAGCGAGCAGCGCGGGTGTCTTCCGCTTCTTCGCCAAAAATACTTCTGTATATATTTAGAGCCAGACGTTGGTGTGTAATTGCATCATCTAAGGCGTCTCGTGATCCTTCAGCGATCCAGGCTAGAGCTTCAAGTGTTTGAGCAGTTTCTGCATGGTACAAACCCAGTGATTTGGTTTGAATACTTAGCGCGCGGTTGTACTGTTGTTCGGCAATACGTGGGTCACGCTCTAACAGTGCTGCTAGAAAGTATGTTCGTGCAAGGCGTGAGTCATCACTAGGAAAACCTGCAGCCATTTTACGTGCCGTACGTATCCACGGGGCAGGGTCACCATCGTTCGACATCAAAAAGAACTCGGCATTTTCAACAGCTATTCGCCACATTTCATCTTCATCAGTGGCTAGCAGGAATTGTTCTGGTTCGACGTCTACACTTTCAATGATATCTGCCGGCATTGCAGCCTGAGGTTCTTCAACTGGCAGAGGTTCAGTGGGTTGTGCTTGCCTTGAGAGTGCGAGTGTCTCTAGTTCATCAACGGTTGTGACCGGGCGCGCCTGGGGTATGGTTGCTTCGGGCCCGGAAGCGTAGCCTTCAGGGTTGGCCTGATTTTGAAACTGAACCAGATTAGCCACCAATAGTGCAGCCACTACAGCGCTAGCGGCAAGTGCTGCATTTCGGTAGTTCAAGTGTCGACGCACAGGTACTTTGCCGCGTGAGCCAATCCATTCTTCAATTTTCGGTTGTGGTCGTCTGGCAGAGCGCGATGTAATCGCTGCGTGATAACTTCTGGCACCCGTGTGGGTAAGGCTTACAAGTTCAGTGTCTGCTAAGCGAAGTATGGTGCAATCGATGAGTAAGTCTGTGTACTTTCGATACGCTTCACGCTCAGCATCCAGGTGTTGGTAGGCGTCCATTAATAACGCATCTTCAGCTGGCATGCGTGTCGCGGTAAGTTGTTGGTGCTTTTTCCACTGTGTGGCGAGCGTGCTAGAGCCTGTGTTTTGCAAGAAAAAATCAGCTGAGCTTCCTAGCTCTCGCATTGGTTCAAGTAACAATGCGCCTGGCTGGCATGTGGTTATGAGTCTTCTGCCGCGGCTATAGTAGTGAGTAAAATACACCCAGTTTTTTGTGTGGTACAGATCGGTTAAAAGCGCATAACCATGATCATCTGGATTCATATAAACGAGCATGCGCGCGGGCTGTTCTGATGGTTTACCAACGCACCGGTTAATATGTAATTCGTGCGAAAAGATAAACCCTAAATCAAGCAGTTGTTCTGCGTAGATCTGCATAACCGGACTGAGGTTGTAGGGTTGTGCCGCCGTTTCTTGCAGGCGAAAATCCGGTGGGGTAAAGCGCTGGTCCAGCAGTTGCTGAATTTCAGCTTGGCTATCAGACGGTGATTCGTTGTTTCTCATTTTTATTTTCGAACTTTTTTTGGGTCAAACTTCGCCAACAAACAATATCGGTTTATACTGTCAGCCTGACGGCAACGAGGCACTCTCATAACTATAGTGCATATTTTCCATCTGCCGGAAAAATCCTTGCGAATCTGCCGAAAAATTAACGTTGTCACAGCCTTTGGATAGTGGCGAATCACGGGTTTTGGGCAAACCTCGATTATAGCCCCTATAACTTGTCTAAAGGTTAGACTAGAGTTCGAAATGACTGAAGCAAAAATACAACGATTTCGCCAATTAGGGCTCATCACAGTTGCGGCCGTGTACTGCCTGATTCTAATTGCAGGGGCTGTTCGTGCCACCGGCTCTGGTATGGGCTGTCCGGATTGGCCGACGTGTTTTGGTCAATGGATTCCGCCGACAAGCGAAAGCCAATTGCCCGCCAACTACCAGCAAATTTATGCCGACCGCGGTTACGCTGAAACTGAGTTTAACGCCACCAAAACATGGATTGAATACACTAACCGCTTAGTAGGTGTTTTGATTGGTATATTGATTTTCCTAACCATGCTTTCGTCGCGTCATTTTCGTCGTGAAGATTCAATGGTTTTTACATTATCGGTATTCGCATTCTTTGCTGTGGTGTTTCAAGGGTGGCTTGGCTCCCGTGTTGTAGCCAGTAACTTAAACCCCGGAATGATCACGTTGCACATGTTGCTGGCGCAGTTGATTGTGGCTGTATTAATTTGGGCGGTGATGCGTTCACAGCGACAAGTCATCAGTGGTAAAGGAATGGATAACCTTCCTAAGAGCTTCAAAACAGTGCTAACCGTTGTGATGGTAATGACTGTTATCCAGTTGGTTATGGGTACGCAGGTAAGAGAAGCCATTGATATTATTGCTCGCAGTGACGATACCCGTAGCGCGTGGATAGAACAGTTACCGCTAATTTTTTTAGTGCACCGATCTTTCTCGTCCCTGATATTGTTTTCAAATCTATGGTTGGTTTGGCAAGTGTGCAAGCATATCGCGGCGCCTCACCCGATGCGTCGATTCGCCATTGGGCTAGCGGGCCTAATTGTATCGACCATTCTCATTGGTGTGATAATGGACCGGCTGCATATACCGGCATTTTTTCAACCATTCCATCTGTGGTTTGCGTCACTAATATTGGGGGTTCAGATCACTATTTATCTATTCCTGAGATACGGTTTGCAGCAACACGATAAAATGCCAAATCAAACTGCACCCATTAAAGAGCCATTAACAGTAGGAATGTAGAGTCGCTTCGATTGCTTGGGGCTTAATCGCTGTTTGTTCACAGCGTAATATCATCTGCTTCGGTAAAATTCACGCATCTTATCCATAAGCGTGAATCACGCAGCCGGAGCTAATTTGTGTCTTATCTAATAGTATTGCCTTGCATGTTCGCCGTATATGTAATGGTAGGTAGGCTCGGTCTATCGAGAATTGGCTTTACTGCTTGTGCATTATTGTTGACTGTCGTAATGGCGGAATATCGCTGGTTTGAGCCGGGCGTTGATGCTGTTATCGCTGCGTGTCTCACCATGGCCCTGGCCAACATAAGTGCCTGGCTTATTGAACAGATCATGATGGAAGACATGCCTGCTGAAGAGCTTCAAAAGAAGCATGAGCAGCAACTCACTAAATTCCGCATGGGTAAGTTTTGCAGTCGCCAGATGCACGATTTTGCAGTAAGCCCGCGTGACAGTGTTTTTGCCATAGGCCTTATCAACCACGGTGATTGGCCAAAACTGCATGTTGAAATTCAGAACATGAGCAGCTCAGAACGGCAAGGCTTCTATGCAAATTTAAACTATAGCTCTATCAGCGAGCGTGCCCTTCAGGAGGTAATAAACGTTCATCCTAAAGATGCCGATGCGCATGTGCTTATGGGGCATGTAAAGCTCTGCTTAGCCAAAAGACTCGGTCTTAGACCCGGTTCCAAGTTTAATGAGCCTGTGGCTTTAGCGATAGGGCAGGCATTTAAGCATTTTAATTTAGCACTTAGAAATAACCCCACTGACCCTGAAGCGTTGTGTGGTGTACTTATGGCCAAAGGTTTTACTGGTTTGCGCGCCGAGCACATTATGAAAAGCCTTAAGCAATTGCTTGATGCTGATCCCACACACTTACATGGCGTGATTGCCGCCGCGCGCTTTCTTGTGCATTCAACTGAGCTGGCCAATTCCTTTGTGAGTCTGGTGGAGACATCCGTTGATGGAAGGTGTGAGTCAACGGTCGCTATTGCTAGAATTATTGCTCACATTGAATGTACCGGTTTGGTTGAAAACGGCGTTAACAACTCGTTGGTAATTGCAGATGTCTACGAGCAGTTGCGTTGTTACAAGCGTGAGACAGCAAGCCTGGGTAACTGGCAGCGTGGTATTTCAGATAATGTGGTTGCTTATATGCTGCAACTTATAGGCGATGTAGATGAATCCAAGGAGTATTTAGATAAGATTAACGGGCTGGTGAGCCCGTATCCGTGGCAGATTAACTCTGCTGCTTAATACACACTTGTGAAAAATGCCGCGCCTATCAACAGATAGGCGCTATGTAGGAAAGTTAAGGTTGCGTAAGCGATCCTTTAAATACAATTTTTGCCACATCTTTGTAGGTTTGCGCAAAGTGCACTTTTATACCCGTTTTAACAGAGCGTGAAAGTTCATCGTAGTCCCGTTTATTGTCAAACGGCAGCACTACGGTTTTAATGCCCAATCGTTTTGACGCAATTAGTTTTTCTTTTATGCCGCCAACAGGCAATACTTGCCCTGTAAGTGTCAGCTCACCCGTCATTGCAATCGTCGAGTTGATCTTTTTATTCAACGCCAGTGATAACAATGACGTTGCCATAGTAATGCCCGCGCTTGGGCCGTCTTTAGGTGTGGCCCCCTCAGGTACATGTAAATGTATAAAAGTGTTTTTACTTAGATCATTTTTGAATTTGTAGTCGGACAAATTAGAGGTGACATAGCTATAGGCAATTTCAGCTGACTCTTTCATAACAGCGCCTAAGTTACCGGTAAGCTTAAAGCCACTTTTTTCACTGTTAATAATGGTTGATTCAATCGGCAGAGTAGCGCCACCCATGGCCGTCCACGCAAGGCCTGTAACAACTCCAACACCTTTGAGTTGGCGTTCTTGTCTAAAGATAGGTTGTCCGACGAAATCGATCAACGTTTTGTTATTGACAGACACTTTTTTACTACCACTGAGTAACTGCACCACGGCTTTTCTAAGAATTTTAGCTAGCAGCTTTTCAAGGTTTCTAACCCCCGCTTCACGCGCATAGCCCTCAATCAATGCTTTCATAGCACTGTCGGTCATGGTGATTTTAGAAGGTGCAACCTTGTTCTTTTCCAGCAGTCGTGGCCACAGATGTTTGGTGGCAATTTTAAATTTTTCTTCCGGTAGGTAACCTGCCAGACGAATATCATCCATGCGGTCTAATAGCGGTCGTGGGATAGTGTCTATCTGATTGGCTGTACAAACAAATAGCACCCGTGAGAGATCAACACGTAAATCTAAATAGTGATCAAGGAACTCGCTGTTTTGTTCAGGGTCAAGAACCTCAAGTAGTGCTGAGGCTGGATCACCTTGAAACGATGCGCCGATTTTATCTACTTCATCAAGCATAATTACCGGGTTTTCAACCTCTACATCTTTTAGAGCTTGCACCAGTTTGCCTGGCATCGCACCAATGTAGGTTCGTCGGTGGCCTTTGATCTCTGCTTCATCTCGCATGCCGCCTAAACTGAAGCGATAAAATTTACGCCCTAGTGAATCAGCTATAGATCTACCAATGGAAGTTTTACCAACACCCGGTGGGCCAACTAATAACAGAATTGATCCGGAAATTTCCCCGCGGTAAGAGCCCAATGCTAAGAACTCCAGAATTCTATCTTTTACATCGTCCAGGCCGGCGTGGTCTTTGTTGAGAATTCTTCGCGCCTGCTTAAGATTAAGCTTGTCTTCAGAGTGTACGCCCCATGGGACATTGGTCACCCAGTCCAGGTAGTTTCTTGTGACACCATATTCAGGTGATCCGGTTTCAAGAATCGAAAGTTTGTTTAGCTCTTCATCAAAGCGTTTTTGAACTGCTTCTGTTGGTGCACGATTTTCCATGCGCTCAGTAAACTGTTCTATATCTGCAGTTCGGTCATCTTTGGCTATGCCTAGCTCGCGCTGAATGACTTTAAGCTGCTCTTTTAGAAAAAATTCGCGTTGGTTCTTGTGTATTTTGCTTTCAACTTCTTGTCTTATCTCGCCTTGGAGACGCGCCAAATCTATTTCTTTGCGCAGCAATAACAAAACTTTTTCCATGCGTTGGAGAATAGGAATGGTATCTAAGACTTCTTGAAGGTCATTGCCGGGGGCGGTGGTAATGGCCGCTGCAAAATCGGCCAGAGGTGATGGCTCGTTCAAATTAAAATGGTTAAGAAAGTTTTTCAGCTCTTCGTTGTACAGTGGATTAAGCGGTACCAGCTCTTTTATAGCCTGAATCAATGCCATCGCATAGGCTTTGACATCTTCCGGGCTCTCTTCTGGTTCTATTGGGTAATCAACTGATGCTGCCAGTGGTGGTGCTTTTCTTATCCACTTACGAATAGAGAATCTTTGAAGGCCCTGGGCAATAAACTGAATGCTTGAGTCTTGTTCAATCACATTGTGAAGGCGCACAACACAGCCGGTTCTTGCAAATTCAGTTGGGTCGGGAATTTCCTGGGCGTCTTCTTTTACATGCATAAGGCCAAGTACATGTTGGCCGTTCTCGTGCAGCTGTTCGAATGTGCCTCGCCAATGATCGCGATCTACCACCAAGGGTTGAATCTGGGCTGGAAAAAATGGTCGATCATAAACCGGAAGAATAAGTATTTTTGTAGGCAAGGCCTGGCCAGGTAAGATCAGGCCCGTGCTCTTTTTTTTATTCTTCGGTAATACTTGTGGTTCGTCGTCTTGGCTCATGGAGAAGGGGCTATTATCCTGTTTGTTCGTGCCAGCATTTGGCCCGCGATTGACTCGATAAAAAATAACAAAGAAACAAATGCTGGGAGACTGTTACATATGAAGAGTATAAATATGCGGCAATCACTTATAAAATCAAGGTGCACATTGTATCTGTACCCGCAGACAATGTACCAACAACTGACAGTTCTGTACTGTTGCGGATTACAGTTGCGGTTTGGTTAAACAAGTGGTGATTACGCAGGCAATATTGTTTGTTAACCAAGTGTCAGTGTAACTGCTGCTGCCGCTACAATATCTTCAACGCTTGCACCGCGAGACAAATCACAAACGGGCTTAGCGAAGCCTTGTAAAATCGGACCAGTTGCTTGTGCCCCGCCACAATATTGGACCATTTTGTAAGCAATGTTTCCGGCATTTAAGTCGGGAAATATCAATACGTTAGCTTTACCGGCAACATCCCCTGGGGTGGCAAGCTTTGTATTGGCAACACGCTCTGAAAGGGCTGCATCAACCTGTATCTCACCCTCTATTTTGATGTGCGGGGCACGCTTTCGAACAATTTCTACTGCTGCAGCCACTTTACTGACGCTTGCATGACGTGCGCTGCCGTGCGTCGAGAATGACAACATTGCGACTCGCGGTTCTACTTTCATTATTTTTTCTGCGCTTTCGGCAGAGGTGATCGCGATCTCTGCCAGTTGTTCCTCCGTGGGGGCAATATTCAGCGCACAATCTGCGAAAAGCAGGCTATCTGCTACGCCATCTGCAGGGGTATTTAGCGCCATTATGAAAAAGCTGGATAACGTTTTTATTCCGCTTTTTGGTCCTACCGCAAAGCTTGCTTCTAATACCTTTGCAGTTGGTAGCACAGCTCCTGCGACCATTGCATCAACGTCGCCGGTATGTAGCATAGCAATAGATTGATAGATGGGAAGTTGGATAAAATCGGATACTGTTTCTGCAGTGATTTTGCGTTTCTTGCCTATCAGTGCAGTGCTGAGATGGTCTGAAGGCGAAGCGCTTGAATCAACGATTTCAATACCGGATAGATCGTTATTACTGTTTTTCGCTACCGCGGCTACCAGTGCAGCATCACCTAGTAGAATTGGTGTGGCAATTCCTTGCTCTTTAATGTCTATAGCCGCAGCTTGCACTCGTGGGTCTTCGCCCTCGGGTAGGGCCAAGCGGCTAATTTTTGATTTACACTGCTCAATACAGCTTTTGATAACGTCATTCATAGTGCAGTCGCTGCAAAGTAGCCTTAAGTTAACGTGGCGACCTTCAGCCCTATTGATTAAAATGGGGCTGGAGATGCCATGAAGAATACCACTAGTTGAACATTGAAAATCACTGGCTGCAACACGCTAAGCGACGTCCATCGCCAAACTTTGATGCAAGGCCCGCCGGCTGTTTAGTGGATACCCTTGTCATTCATAATATAAGCTTGCCGCCACGGCAGTTTGGTGGTGGTCACGTTGATGAGCTTTTTACTAATTGCCTTAAGCCCGAGGGGCATCCGTATTTTGCAGAAGTTTGTCATTTAAAGGTGTCGGCCCACGTACTTATTAATCGCTCTGGCGACCTAACCCAGTATGTCGCGTTTGATCAGCGCGCTTGGCATGCCGGACTTTCAAGCTATTCCGGGCGAGACAAATTCAATGATTTTTCAATTGGTATTGAACTCGAAGGTGCTGACGATATTGCCTTTGAGCCCGTCCAATACCTAGTGGTTGCAAAATTAATTGCCGCGCTTTGTAATGTATATCCGGGGTTAACTGAAAATCCATGGCTCGCAGAAGGGCGCATTGGCAAAGAATTGACTAAAGAAGCAAACGATACCCTGAATATTGTCGGTCACAGTACTATCTCTCCGGGCAGAAAAACTGATCCCGGGCCGTTATTTGATTGGCAAAAGCTCCATCAGCTAGTGCGCTTTACGGCCAAACTGTAAGATCTAGATTTAATACCGGAACCTTTTTTGCTCGAATCGGTTAGCGATTGTGTGAGGTACCTGGCTGTGCACGGTGCTTGCACTCAATAAACTTGGACTAGCTCACAGTGTAATGTTGCGCCGTATTTTGATGCGTAGTGCCATTAGACTGACTTAAATTGTTAGTTCGACTTTATTTCTATCAATTAAATTTAAGGTTCACTTTGCGTAAACTGCCCTTCAGCCGTGCATACTATGTCATCACAACATTGTGTTGTTTGGCCGCACTTGGTGTAGCACTGCTGTTTGCTTTTAATCTGGCATCATTTGAATTTGGCAGGCATTTAGCCGCAGGCGATGTTTCATCTGCGGTATCGCTTTCGCTGCGTAGTGGTATCGGCGATATTCTGGCTCAGGTTGGTGTGAGCGGAAAAGTATCACTGTTTGTTAGCCTGTTGTTTTCAGTGAGTGTGGCTGCATTTTCAATCACAACTGCAACGCTTGCCTTTGTGTTTTCATCAATAATGATTGCAGTAGTAATTAATTCCGCACCTGCTAGTGCTTTTTCTCCTACCTTGATTCACGCCATTGCCGTTTTGGCTGTGGTATATGGCTGTTATTTATTGTCTAGATTAGTGCAGCATTTGTTGCATCGACGAAAAGTCGGGCAAAAATTTAAACACTATGTATCGTCTAACATTACCGACTACTACATACAAAATCCTGCTGGTATGGATGCCGTCAGTGCGTCGCGTGAGTTAACCATTCTATTTTGCGATATAAAATGTTTCACGGGTATATCTGAAACCTTAGCGCCTGATCGATTGCGTGAATGGCTTAATGCCTACTTCACAGTCGTCAGTCACGTGATACATCAGCATGGTGGTACGGTTGATAAGTATATGGGTGATAGCGTGATGGCTTTTTGGGGTGCGCCATGGGCCAGTGACACACATGCGACAGATGCGGTTTTCGCTTCAAGAAAAATCCAACAAGAAGTAGCAGCGCTATCACTTGATATGCAAAAGGTGGGGTTGCCTGCAATCACTATTGGTATTGGCGTCTCAACAGGCTTTGCAAATGTTGGGCACATGGGGTCAAAATACCACATGACTTACACCGCTGTGGGTGATGCGGTTAATACCGCTAATCGTTTACAGCGCTGTACTGGTTACTATCAATTACCTTTAGTGGTTTCGGAGGCGACTGTTGAAAAAGTCCCTGAATATTTGTTCAGAGAGCTAGATACAGTGCATGTGAAGGGGCGCCAAAGATTCGTGCGTTTGTTTGAGCCGGTTTGTCCAGTCGATGAAGCTTCACCTGGTTTGCTGAAGCGGTTGCAACTGCATAGAAAAGCCATGCAATTTTTCCGGCGTGGTATGTGGGTAGACGCTGAGAATGTATTTACAACACTAAGCCTTGATGGCTCAGGCGATAAAGAGTTTTACAAGAAGTATGTTGATCGCATTGAAAAGATTAAACAAACCAGTCCGACCAGTGAAAGTGCTCACATAGTCGATTTAACCCGACAGATGGGCTAGTAAAAAAATAGTACATAAGTACTAAAGACTTTTTGCAGCTGGTACTTTTACCCACACATCTTTAATAAATCGCTCTTGTGGTTTGTAGTGCGATTTATAATTCATTTTGCTGCTTTCCTCGATCCAATAGCCAAGGTAGACATAAGGCAGGCCGCGTTGTATTGCCAGATCTATCTGAGTCATGATTGCGGCGGTTCCTAAACTACGTTTTTCATAGTCTGGGTCAAAATAAGTGTATACCGCACTTAATCCGGTGCTGACAATATCGGTTACCGCGACCGCCAACAGCTTGCCTTGTAATCTTAAGGTTATGAATTCCGTATCGCACCATTCACTAATTAAGAAACGTTCAAAATCAACTTGTTCGGGTTGATCCATACCACCTTCAGGATGGCGACTCTCTAAGTAGCGTTGGTATAGATCAAAGTACTCATCAGTAAAGCGTGCGGATTCAAGGCTTACGGCAAGGTCGCTATTGTGTTTCACTGAGCGTTTTTGCGAGCGCTTGGGTTCAAAGGTGTTGGTGAGAATTCTGGTTGAAATACATTTTTCACACGTTTCGCAATGCGGCCTATAAAGGTGGTCTCCGCTACGTCTGAAACCTTTTTGAATCAGTGCGCTGTACAGCTCCATGGTGGGCATGGTGAATGGATCTGCATATACGTTACGCGCAACGTGGTTTTCCAGATAGCTGCACGGTTCCGGAGGTGACTGAAACAGGACTATTTTCGAGCTGTGCTGCATGGTTAGTCTGCTAGGGATTCCTGGGAAATACTATATAACAATATAGTGATTGTCTGAAGCTTAGATGAACGTTTCAGCGTTTGGCTCAACGCTTTAGTTATTTGTCTATTTTGATGAAAAAGCAGCGACTTCATCGCCGTATTCTTGTAGCTTCTTTGCGCGCTGTATTTCAACCGAAGTGGTGGCAGTACTTGCCAGTGTTGCCACTGTTTCTTTATAGTCAGTAATTGATCTGAAGCCATCGTCGCCAATGTGTACTCTTTGATGGCAGAAGTCTCGCCAGCGTGAGGTGACCTCTGTATCTAACTTTTCTGGCCAGTTGCGAGCATTAAGTCGAAAGTACAATTCATTTAAGCGGGTATCTTCAAAAATTTCACTACCTGCTTCTGGCAGTGATTGGTTTGTATTCATAGCCTGTTGCATGGCATCCATTACGCTTTTATCTTTGTTACTCGCGAAGCGGCCGGAGTATAGGGTTAGGTCTGGGTCATTTTGGTTGGGGTGGTCATGGTTTGTAAACACCCACGCAAGTTTTTCTAGTACCTGTGGTGCGGCTGCGAGTAATCTCGTGCGGTGCTCCAGGCACTGGTTGCGATCCAGCTGCCAGCGTTTGGCTGTTTCATCGTCTAGTGTTTTAACCGGCACAAGTATCGGGCAACGATTCGCATGGATAGTTTTGATCGCGATTCGTTGCGTGCCTTCCGGCAAATTTTTAGTCGCTGTGAAAATTCGTTCTCTTAGAGCTTCTTGAGATAAGTTTATTAAGTCTGTTGGGTCGTGACGTAGGTCGTAGGCAAGCACACCATTGAGATTGGTCGGATGAGGCCCAAGTGGAATCACCATCGATAAGTGACCATAGGTGGCGGGTGTCATACCGGAAATATGCAGCACCGGATCTTTTCTTATTGTGTCGAGTGCGGTTGCTAGAATCCATTTTTTATCGCGAGTGTTGTAGACGTAGTCAAACAATTTCGGGTGTTTACGTTTGAGCAGTTTAGCCACTGCAATAGTGGCGCGTACATCGGCCAGGGCATCGTGTGCGTCACCGTGTTCGATGCCGTTGGCAGCGGTAATAAGTTCTAGTCTGTTGGTCGCTTTGTTGTCGGCATCTACCGGCCACTCTATGCCATCGGGACGCAACGCTCGGGTAAGCCGTACAACATCTATTAAGTCCCACCTGGAGTTGCCGTCGCGCCATTCGCGCGAGTAGGGGTCAAACAAATTTCTGAACAGCAGTTGACGTGTGAATTCGTCATCGAAGCGAATATTGTTGTAGCCGACAGTACAAGTGGCGGGTGTACTCATTAAGCGGTGAATGGTGTTAGCAAATTCCCACTCACATAAGCCTTTTTCATTAGCAGTTTGTGGCAATACGCCGTGCACCATGCAAGATTCCGGGTCGGGAAGGTAGTCTGGTGACTGGCGACAATAGATCATTGTGCCGTCTTCGATTTCTTCTAGATTTTCATCGGTGCGTATAGATGCAAATTGAACCGGGCGCTCGCGTGCCGGGTCACGTCCGAAGGTTTCGTAGTCGTGCCAAAGAAAAGTTTTGGACATCTGTTACTGCAACTTAACGTAAAGAGCTAAGGCAATATTTTACCACTGTAGATCATCTGGAACCTGAAATTCTGCGTAGTCTTCATCACCTTTTTTAGTGCTTTCAGTGTCGCTTTCTGTATTAAAAACACTCCACTGTGGGTTTACTTGTTTTATTTCTGTGGCAATAGCCAATGGCACAAGAAAGGTCTCGCCATTAAGGCGTGTGATTGCAACTTCTCTAGCCGCTAGTTGCTTATGCACGGCTTCATTAACGTAAAGTTCTCTTATACGTTTATCAACCAAGTAACGGTAGGTCACTTCGCCTTTCCATTCCTTGAGTTGGTTGTTGTCGATGAGGTCTTTGATTTGTGCCTTTAGTTTTTTTCTTTCAAGCGCTTGTTGTTCTGCTTCTGCGCTATTGGCGCTGCCTTTTGCGGCAGCCTTTTTATTTGCAGCACCCGCGTGCTTGCGCTGGTCGGGGCGTTTTTTAGAACGTGACTTGTTATTGCCAGCGTTACTTTTGCCTGCTTTGCCTTTGCCCGACTTATTAGCGGGTTTTTTCTTTGGGGCTTCAAAGCCAGCCGCGATCAATTGATCGCGTAGTGAGTCAGCCATATTACCTCGATCTGAAAAACATTCAGATCTGCTCTTGTCAGTTGTGTCTCAGTCGTTTCGGTTCAGGGGTGTTGTCTGAACCCTTCCGGTCGTGACGAACATTGCAATTGATAGCAGTAAAAACGCTACAAACAGAATGAGTGTCAGTTCTGGAATCGATAGTCCAAACAATTGCCACTGAATATCAGCGCATTCTCCAGACCCGTTGAGAATTGTATCTAAAAAACCTGCGAAAGGCATTGTATCTAACATGTACCAAAAGCCTGCGCCGCATTCAGGCACTTGATCGGCGGGTAGATTTTGCAACCAAATATGCCGAGCACAGATAGCAATGCCGGTTAGGGACAACAATGCTGCTAAAACGGCATACACCTTTCGGCCAATATTTATCGGGTTATGAATAAGGGCAAGGCCGAAAACGATACAGAGGCCGATAACCACTGCACGATCCAGAATACAAAGGGGGCAAGGCTCAAGGAACTCGACCATCTGCAGGTAGCCAACTGCGAAGGCCATAGAGGAAAGCCCGAGTAATAGTCCGATAATGCTTACGGATCTGCCTGAAAACAAATTGCACATAATTTACACAAGTCTCATGAAATAAATTTAAAACGGCTGTGATAAAAATATCCGGGGTAACAACACCCGCTAAGATACTGATTAGTCGGGGGCTTAATTTATTTTTAGTCTAATCCCAAGACCATTTTTTAGCCATTCTTTAGTTAATTAATTGTAGGAGAGAATGGCCGCATTGGCTTGCATGAGGGCATAATTGATTGGGAAATCGACTCTGCCCTCACAGTAGCAGTCAGTGCCCGGCTTCAGCAGAAAGTTCAGCGCAAATATTCTGTCGAAATTCAAAAATTAAGCCTAAGGAAAAACCTGGCAAAACCAATGCAAGAATCAGAACTCAAATCGTTAGTGCAATTTGCTTGCAGTTTGGCAGATGTAGCAGGTGAGACTATTCTGCCGTATTTCAGGCGGTCGATAGTAATTGATAACAAACTAGACAACGGTGACTTTGATCCGGTAACCGTTGCTGACCGTAACGCAGAGTCAGCAATGCGGGAGCTTATTGAGCGTCATTATCCTTTGCACGGAATCTTTGGTGAAGAATTCGGACAGACAAAAAGCCAGTGTGGTTTAACCTGGGTGCTAGACCCCATAGATGGTACACGAGCATTTATTTCAGGTTTACCCGTGTGGGGTGTGTTGATTGCGTTGTTTGATGGAGCGCAACCGATAATAGGAATTATGGATCAACCCTTTACTGGTGAGCGCTTCATTGCATCAGGGTCGAAGTCAGTCTCTGTGCACCGTGGGGTTGAGTCAGTGTTAAAGACACGCCAGTGTGAAAATCTTGCTGCAGCCACCATGATGTCAACTGCACCTGATATGTTTACTGAGTCGGAATTTGTTGTGCAGCAGCAGCTTGGTAAACAGGTAAATCTATTGCGCTACGGTGGTGATTGCTACGCCTACAGCATGTTGGCCAGTGGCCATATTGACTTAGTGGTAGAGTCAGATCTAAGTGCTTATGATATTCAGGCACTAATACCTATTGTTCAAAATGCCGGTGGCGTGGTAACCGATTGGTTGGGTGGTTCTGCGGTTAATGGTGGGCAGGTGCTTGCTGCGGCCACGCCCGCATTGCACGCTCAAGCTCTGTCTGTGTTAAGAGGTGCGGCTAAAAAATCTGACACTATTTTATAAATTACTTCGGGTTTTTCAGAGTGTGGCCAATGGCCGGCACCTGCTATTGTCTTAAGTGACGGGTTGCTAAAAAGTGCGGCTATGGGCTCGCGGTCTTTGTCGTTTAGGTAATCTGATTCAGCACCCTTGATAAATAGCGTTGGCCCTGAAAATGGTTCGTCCGCTTCAATGCGCTCAGCTATATCATGGTAGTTTGCTGCTATCCCATCAATGTTTATCCGCAGTTGAAACCGCTTGTTATTATTGCGGGATAAGTTCTTTAATAAGAATGATCGCGTGCCGTTGTCCGGCACAAATGGCTGTAATAGTTTATCGCCCTCAGATCGTGAGCTCAGCGAATGGTTAGCCAATAACTTCATGCCTTTAATGACTTCTTTGTGCTGGTGCTCGTAGCGGCGCGGTCCTATATCGACAACGATCAGTCGAGCGACTAAATCTGGATGTTGCAAAGCCAGTTGCATTGCTGTTTTACCGCCCATTGAATGGCCAATAATATGGGTTGATGTAATATCTAGTGATTGACACGTGTAAGCCACATCTGCGGCCATTAGTGGATAAGCCATACCCGGCGCGTGAGGTGAAGCGCCATGATTACGCAAATCCATACTGTGAACATGGTAGTGCTCAGACAGCTTCTCTGCCTGCGCTCTCCAATTATTCAAATCGCCAAATAAACCATGCAAAATCACCACGTTGGGGTGATTATTGTTGCCAATGCTTTTGCAGTTCAGTAACACTTGTGAGGTCATTAAATGGGGCCTATGGCGGTCGCTACCCGTGAGTTACTCAAGTCTAGCGCTGAGTCTCTACGGGGTTTTGAATGAAATGTTGTCACTAAATGCGCTGATACGGAATTAAACACAGATTCCCTAGTATAATGCTGTCTGAAAGAGTCTGCACTGCACGTAGGTTCACTGGAGATCCCCGAAATTGTACGAAATCGCCCGTCACCGACTTGAATCGGTATACAAGCGTTGTAGTGAAAATCCTTTGCAAGGCCGAATGGTGGGTGTTGAAAAGGAATGTTTGCGTGTCGGGCCAGATGGCACATTATCAACGCTTGCACACCCGATAGAGCTTGGCAGTGCGCTCACTCATGCGTCTATTACTACCGATTTTTCAGAAGCGTTATTGGAAATAGTAACGCCACCTTATGAAAAACTTGGCGATACCTTAAAGCACTTATCTGATGTGCAAAATTTTGTTTATTCAAAACTGCCTGAAGGTGAGCTGCTATGGGCTACCAGTATGCCGTGTGGTTTGAAGCTCGATTGCGATGTTCCTATTGGTCGTTATGGCACTTCGAATATTGGCCGCATGAAGAATATTTATCGTCGCGGTCTGGGTCTGAGATACGGTCGTAAAATGCAAGCAATAGCAGGCGTTCACTATAACTATTCTTATCCCGATACCTTTTGGAACATATTGGCTGAAGTGGAGGGTGAATCTGCTCTCAGTAGCGAGTTTGTCACTGCTCAGTACTTTGCACTGGCGCGTAACATACTAAGGTTTGGGTGGCTTGTACCTTATTTGTTCGGCGCATCTCCGGCGGTGTGTGGAACGTTTTTCGGTGGTAAGCAACCACCTGATGTAATGAAAAAGCATGCGCACAATACGTATTACGAACCCTACGCTACCTCATTGC
Organism: uncultured Granulosicoccaceae bacterium; assembly: GCA_937927895.1. Lineage (GTDB taxonomy): Bacteria > Pseudomonadota > Gammaproteobacteria > Granulosicoccales > Granulosicoccaceae. The sequence goes on from CALGKA010000096.1 coordinate 67,715, forward strand.
GAATGGGAGATATCGGTTACCAAAATAACCGCGATGATGCTACCACGGTCAATGCCAGCTACAACTCGGTTGACGAATACGTAGGGTTTCTTAAGTCGGCAATAAACACACCCGCTGAACAGTATGAAAAATTGGGATTGTTCGATGCCGACGGCGAATACCAGCAACTCAACACCCACTTGCTACAAATAGAAAACGAACACTACAGTTCAATAAGGCCCAAGCAAATAACAGAGCCTATGGAAATGCCTGCGCTTGCAATGGAGCGGCGTGGTGTGCGTTACGTTGAGCTACGTTCCCTTGATGTTAATGCCTATGATCCACTTGGTATTAATGAAGAGCAATGTCGGTTTTTAGAATCGTTTATGTTGTTTTGCATGCTGTGCGAAAGCCCGCCCATGGATGCCAAAGAGCAGATGCAATGTAAACAAAATCTGGTATCAGTGGCGCATCGTGGTCGTGATCCCGATCATACACTGCAGCGTGGTAGTGAAACGATTTCGCTGCGTCAATGGGGTTCTGAAATACTGGATAATGTAGGTGAGTTGTGTGATCTACTAGATGTGCAAGGACAACCAAAAGTGTACTGTAATTCTTTATCGCAGCAGCTTCATAAAATACATGATCCAAGTAAAACTCCCTCAGGAGTTATGTTGCAAGAGCTAGTAGATAACGACGAAGATTTTTTCACCTTCGGAATTCGTAAATCAAAAGAACATCAAGACGCCGCCAAGGTGCTGGCGCATGAAAAGCAGCAGGCCTTTGAGAAATCAGTGGCAGAATCTATCGCTAAGCAAGCAAAAATAGAAGCATCAGATACAATATCATTCGAAGAGTTTTTGCAGAACTACCAAGCGCAACTTAGTTAACAGGCACAGAGCTATTATGCACAGAGCTAAAATGGAAAATGCCCGAGGTGTCTTTTGAATAATACCGTCACAGGCGTCATATTGGCAGGTGGTATGGGGCGCAGAATGGATGGCGCTGATAAAGGCTTGGTGATGCTTCAAGAAAATGAAATGATCTCCTGGGTCATTGATATTTTAAAGCCCAATGTAGATCAGGTAATCATTAACGCCAATCGCAATCTATCTGACTATAAAAAGTTTGGTGTAAGTGTGGTGGCTGATAGCCTTGAGGGATATCAAGGGCCACTGGCAGGTTTTGAAGCAGGCATGGCAGCGACCAACACGGATTGGATTTACACTTGCCCATGTGACTCACCCATGCAATCGCCTGATTTGTTGCAGCACATGAAACGTGCAGTAATTGAACAAGATGCAGAGATCGGTGTAGCTTCTGACGGTGTCCGCACACATCCGGTTTTTAGTATGGTGCGAACAGATCTTTTGCAAAGTTTGCGTGACTACTTAAACAGTGGTGAGCGAAAAATAGATCGCTGGTTTGCGCAACACAAATTACACACAGTCGACTGCAGCGTATATGCTGCAAGTTTTACCAATATCAATACAGTAGAAGAATTGCAACGCGCTGAATTGGAGCAGAGCCTGCATGGCAATTGAAAAGCAACCCTCCTGCGATGATCCCGTTGAACCGGCGTTGCTGCCTGTAGCCATTGCCTTGCAACGCATGCAAGAATCCGTAAGTGTTATCACCGATACAGATTTACTTGCACTGCGTGACTCACTGGATAGAGTGCTAGCCGAAGATCTTAAATCATCCATTCAGGTTCCCGCCTATACCAATAGTGCGATGGACGGTTACGCGATCAATAGTGGGGATCTACCCAGTGGCAACAACGAAAAAACATTAAAAGTGCTTGATACTGCATGGGCTGGAAAACCTACCGATGTAAAACTTAAAGCTGGTGAAACTGTTCGTATAATGACAGGCGGCATGATGCCCGTCGGTTCTGATACGGTAGTGATACAAGAGCACGTAAGGGTAGAGGGTGACCAGATAACCATTGATGGTACTACCGCTGCCGGTCGCAACGTGAGACAAGCGGGGGAAGACATCAACGTCGGTGATACAGTACTACCGCGCGGCACATTGATTAACCCGGCAGAGCTCGGCTTAATCGCATCACTGGGTATCGATCAAGTGCACGTTGTGCGTCGACCGGTTGTGGCATTTTTCAGTACCGGGGACGAACTTCGTGCTTTAGAGACTCATGCTGGTAAGCCGCTGGGGCCAGGTGAAATCTATGATAGCAACCGGCACACACTTTTTGCGTTATTAACCAGATTGAATGTTGAGCTTATTGATCTTGGTGTTGTAGCAGATACCGAAGAGGCAACGCGTGCAGCAGTGATAGAAGCCTCTGAACGTGCCGATCTTGTTATTACATCGGGTGGTGTATCTGCAGGGCAAGCAGACTTTGTCAGTAAAACGATTGAAGCCCTTGGTGAGCTGACGTTCTGGAAACTCGCTATGCGCCCTGGTCGGCCATTGGCCTGTGGTGTTGTAAACGGTTGCCGCTTTTTTGGATTACCGGGTAATCCGGTGGCGGTCATGGTTACTTTTTATGAGTTTGTTCAGCCTACATTAAAAATGATGATGGGCTGTATCAATACCAGCTCGCCGCTTTTTACAGTTAAATCGGCAACACATATAAGAAAAGTGCCGGGTAGAATTGAATACCAGCGCGGTATTGTAAGTACCTCTGAAACGGGAGAACAAACTGTCACTACCACAGGTAAGCAAGGTGCCGGGCGGCTAAGCTCAATGTGTTTAGCTAATTGCATTATTGTATTACCAGCTGAATGTGATGGCATCAATCCCGGTGATCCAGTCCAAGTGCAACCATTCTTCGGCTTGGTATAGATTATCGACTGCCGCGAATCATGTGGTGCTTGCTGCATTGCGCCTTCTATATCCTCACCGCTGCCTGGTATGCCTGACGGTAAGCCAGCGGGTGTACGTTGCATACACCTTACTGAAGCCAATCAATGTTTGTTATTCAGACACCCGGATAGACCGCAATTTTGTATTGATCTGCAACCGTCTGCAGATATGTGCGGCAATGATCGCGAGCATGCGCTCAATTATCTGGCAAGCCTTGAGGAACTCACCAAGGGCTAAAGGTAAGTGGTTAATTCATAAGTAAATAATCCGAAAAGCTAAAATCTCTGCCAGTTTTCTGCCAGCTACTATACTCATCTGTGAACCGGACTTTCTCCGGATCCGATCAGGCGATTGATCGTGAAGAATAAAAACAAAAAACAGACCCTGGATAGCTAAGAGATGGCAAACGAAGCGGATAAAACCAAACTTCTAATTGTCGATGTTTCACCATCGATGGCCCAAGTACTCAAAACATTTGCAGAGCTGCGCGATTATGACTGCGATGTGTTTTCAGACACAGCTTTAGCCTGTGAAGCCTTAAGTGCTCGATTTGTGAATATCACTGACAGCTATGACTGCATATTACTTGGTTGGCCAGAAGGTAAAATAGGAATCATTTCTGATCTACTCGGTCGCTTAGCGACACCTGATTGTGCTGATTTGCCAATGATTGTGTTAAGCCAGAACCTCAACAATGATGTTCATACTTTATGCAGGCGAAGAAGCAACACGCAATCGTTATTATGGAAAGACTACGAACAAGCAGAAGATATTATTGAAGGCTTGGTATTTCATGATGAGCCAGTAAACCAGGACGAGCCAGCAAAGGTATTCGCCGCGGCAACGCGACCGACACCAGCACAGATTCAATCGCCAATTGTGAAAAGTACAGCCGGCACACCAGTTGTCAAAACTCCAGTGGTGAGCATGCCTAAGCATGTATTGCTAGTAGATTACGGATCACCTGTTTGTTTCGCATTGAGGGATCTTTTTAAATCTGGCGGTTATCACGTAACAGTGGTGAGGTCAGCATCAGAGGCTAGAGCCGCTGTTGATATGGTGTCGTATGATCTAGTCGTTACCGAATTCTATTTGCGCGCTGAAAGCGGCGAAGATCTATGCCGTTACCTTAAAGAGAAACCTGCATCTATGCGGCCGGTCTACGCTGTAATGACCAGTAAAAATTTAGATGTTGTGGTACAAAAAAGTTTGGCTGCCGGCGCAATAACCTGCCTGGATAAAACGCAAAGTGCTGAGTCCCTTTTCACACGGCTTAATACTATTGCAGATGGTATTGGTCGTACTGCATCGGTTGAGGCTGAAAATATTGCGATGGCAGCGCCAGTACCAATAGCGCCAAAAGCACCTGTGCCTGTTATTGCAACTGCTCCTGCAGCGCCTGCAGTTAGTGCCGCTCCTGTGGTGAAAAAGGTCGCTAAACCAATCGTAAAACCAATCGTAAAACCGCGTGCTACCTTTATAGATACACCCGCTATCGAACGTGCTATAGGTTCCGCTATAGCATCAGCGTCAGATTACAAGGTTTGTTACTGTGTCTTGATGCTTGATATCAAGTTAGTCGCAAGTGCCACGGGTGACAGACTAAGTCTGGGGGCCAGTGATCCAATGCTTGAAATGGTCAAAGAGAAAATTGCGCAACTCTATACGCGTAAAAATTCTTTGGCGTATCTAGGCAATGGCAAATTTGCGCTGTTACTTGCAACAGGGCAGGCCAAACAAGCTTTGTTGTTAGCCAGGAAATTAGTTGAAGTAATCCCAACCGCGATCAAATACTTATCAGATGTTGAATTGGTCACTCACGGCTCGTTTATTCAGTTATCTGCAACCACAAAACTAACACCCCAGCTAGTACTTACGCATTGTGCAGCAGCCTGCGCGCGTACAGAGCTTGATAAAGCTGATAACAGAATATATGTGATCAATAAGGATCAATATGTTCCAGCGCTTAGCTGCGAGCCTGCGGAGTCAGCGCGGCCAGTAGAACAAGTGCCCACAGAAAGAAAAACGGCACCTGTATAGTTTGGTCGAAGATCCCATTCGGTAGTTTAGTTGCGACGGTGTATTTACACCGTCAGGTGGGATCTTTTAAATACTAAACATTGCCATGATATTAACATCTTCATATCGGCCATCAACCCGTCTGGCATTGCGTTTGGTGCCTTCAAGTTCTATCCGCGTTAGCCCTTGGTGCCACGTGTGATCTATAATGTGGCGCAAAGGTTCGGATCCAATCCGATATAGTATCTTCAATATTTATATACCAATGTTGCTAGAGCGTGTGCATCTCATTTTTAACATTGTAAGGATTATAGCATTGCATGCAGTGTTCTAGTTGTAGTTGAAATTCTAGGAACTTGTATGTGTAGCAGTAGCAGTAGTAATTGGTAAATGTAATAACGCTATCGCGTTCAATCTTGAAACTCTTACTCTGATTCCATATTTATCGGATCTGTTTCCTCGTCACGATCAAAAATAAGCCATTCGGATAGACTTTGAAGAAAGGGCTGATCCGAAGGCTATTGCTACAACTCCAACACTCATCAAAAATACTGCGGAATAGTGCGTCTCAAATCCTACTTTGAGATCAGGAAACTCGTAAATCAGCCAGAGTGAAATTATTGGTAACAGTAAGTTAATTGAAAGAGTCAAAGTTGACAATAGAGTCATGGTGCATTTAAGAAATCTCAAGTCCTCATTTCCAATGGGGTGATAAGCAACAATGTCGGTATTACTCGCGTAATTTTCGTCTAATATTTCATTCATTAATTTGCTCATGCTCTTGCTGCTGCATAGCCAATTACTAAGAGGTAAAACTTCTAGCGTAGAAACTAGATTATCCACCTTTGATGATGATTCATCATCAGTGCCTTCATAAATAACTAGGTCTCTCGTAGTAAAAGAAAATTTGGTTCCGTATCTTAATGCTAAAACACTGATATTGACCTTTTGAGCCCGAGCAGGTATCTCAGCATAACTTGTGGATTTGAGTTTGTGGCGCACGAGCAAGTGAAGTAGTGTCATGGTGAACAGGCATAAAGAAAAAGCGAGTAAAATTAGCGGCAATATCTCTAAGGGAATGTGTAAACCAAGGGCCATCGAACGAATCCAAGTATGTGGTGTAAAGTGGTTGATTAATATAGTTAGATCAGAATTTCTCTAGCGACCAAAAGTTTAACTAAGTGGTGAGTTGAATTGAGCTCATTTCGATAGTTGTTGTTTATGCACGAACTTGTAATGACGATGTTTAAATACGACACATAGCCATGATATGAACATCTTCATATCCGCCATCGACCAGTCTGGCATTGCGTTTAGTGCCTTCGAGTTCAAAACCAAATTTTTTGTATAATGCGAACGCATTGACGTTACTGGCAAATACTTCCAGCTCTATCCGCGTTAACCCTTGTTGCCAAGCGTGATCGATAACGTGTCGCAAAAGTTCAGATCCGATGCCGCGGCCGCGGTGCGTTGAAATGACACCCATTCCCAATAGTCCTGAGTGGCTCAGCACTTCTTTTTGATGAGGGAGTATATCGGCCCATCCAACAATTTGGCTTTCACTTAAGGCTACGTATTCAGCTGTGTTGTTTACTATGTTGTGACGGATGAACTTCTGGGTGTCTTCAAGCGCTGGCGGCTCTACTGTGAGTAGATATATTCTTTCGCGAACCACTGAGCTAAGAGCTGCATGGAATCCTTCAATGTCAGACTCTTGAATTTTCCTGATGCTAAATTTTACATCTGTCGCCACAAATTCCATCCATAAATTTTTGGTTTAAAGGTTTAAAGGTTTAAAGGTTTAGCTTAAGTGACTCAATGCAAAAAGGGCCAGCTCTGATAGCTGGCCTTTTTTATAGGCACTAGCTGCTTTTCAGTTGATCAAGTGCCACGATCACATCATTAAGCTTTTGCTTTTCTGCATCAACTACAGCCGCTGGTGCTTTAGAAACAAAGCTATCATTAGACAGTTTGCCTTCCAGTCTGGATTTTTCTTTTTCAAGGCGTCCGCGTTCACGGTTTATGCGTTCTGCTTCTGCTGCTTTATCAATCAGTCCTTCAAGCGGAATAAGTACTTTCATTTCCTCAACCAGAGCAGTCGCGACTTCAGGAATCGGGTCGTTAGGCTCTAAGATTGTAATGGTGTCTGTTTTTGCTAACACTGTCAGTAGCGCTGAATGTTCTGTCACGCGGCGGGCATTGTCACCAGCTGCGTTTTCGCAAAGCACTGGCAGCTTTTTGCCCGGTGCAATATCGTACTCAGCGCGGATTTTTCTGATACCTAATACAAACGTTTTTATCCAATCAATCTCTGCTACAGCATCATTATTTATACGAGCGGGATCGCTTACAGGGTACGGCTGGCGCATGATAGTGTCACCGGTTATGCCCACCTTGGGTGCGACTTTCTGCCACAGTTCTTCTGTTATATACGGCATAAAAGGGTGGCTAACTCGCAGCAAGGTTTCCAGCACCCGGAGCAAGGTCCTTTGCGTGCCTAGCTTTTGTGCTTCACTGGCACCTTGTTCTTCACTTAGCAAAGGCTTGGTGAATTCTACGTACCAACCACAGTATTCATTCCATGCGAACTCATAGATCTCTTTTGCTGCAAGATCAAGCCGGTAGTTGTCGAGGTGAGCTGTGACTTGTTCTTCAAGCTGCTGCAGTAGTGAGATAATCCACTGATCAGAAAGTGATAATTCTACGTCTGAGTCACCTGCTTTTGAGTGATCGAAATCTTCGGTGTTTTGCAATACATAGCGTGTGGCGTTCCACAGCTTGTTACAGTAGTTGCGGTAGCCTTCAACCCGTTTTAGATCAAAGCGAATGTCTCGACCGGTTGATGCAAGAATAGCGAAGGTAAATCGCAACGCATCAGTGCCGTAGCCTTGGATACCGTCTGGAAACTCTTTACGTGTTTGCTTAGCAATTTTTTCCGCCATGTGCTCTTGCATCATGTTGGCAGTGCGCTTTTCTAGTAGATCTTCTAGTGTGATGCCATCAATAATGTCTAATGGATCAAGCACGTTGCCCTTAGACTTTGACATCTTCTGGCCGTTGGCGTCACGCACTAAACCGTGAATATAGACTTCTTTAAAGGGTACCTCGCCATCCATAAACTTAAGGCCGAACATGATCATTCTGGCTACCCAGAAGAAAATGATATCAAAGCCTGTAACCAGTACGCTGGTTGGGTACCAGGTTTTCAGTGCATCTGTTTGCTCAGGCCAACCGAGTGTTGAAAACGGCCATAGACCTGATGAAAACCAAGTGTCTAGAACGTCTTCGTCTTGCGTAAGATTCAGGCTATTGTCTAAGTTATATTTTTCCCGCGCATGCGCTTCGCTTTCAGCTACATATACTTTTCCTTCATCGTCATACCAGGCGGGTATCCGATGCCCCCACCAGATTTGCCGACTAATACACCAGTCTTCTATGTTATCCAGCCATTGGTAGTAGGTTTTTGACCAGTTGTCTGGAACGAATTTTATAGAGCCGTTTTTAACCGCATCTATAGAGGGTTGCGTGATCGCAGTCTTGCCGCCCGGGCGGCCGTCGGCTTGTGTATCGGTAGTGAGGTCGACATACCATTGATCGGTTAAGTAGGGTTCAACTACGGCATTTGATCGATCACCGCGCGGGACCATTAATTTGTGATCGTCTATTTTTTCTAATAAGTCTAGTGCCTGTAGGTCTTTGACTATTTTCTTTCTTGCGACGTAGCGATCCAACCCTTGATACGCCTCAGGGGCATGTTCATTAATTTCAGCGTTGTCAGTGAATATATTGATAATTTGCAGCGTGTGGCGCTGCCCCATAGCGTAGTCATTGAAATCATGTGCGGGTGTTATTTTGACGCAGCCGGAACCAAACTCAGGATCAACGTAGTCATCAGCAATAATGGGTATTTCACGATCCGTTAACGGCAGTTTGATAGTTTTGCCGATCAGATCCTTATAGCGTTCGTCTTCAGGGTGCACAGCAACTGCGGTATCGCCCAGCATCGTTTCAGGTCGAGTGGTGGCAACAATCAGTTGGCCGCTGCCATCTGCCAATGGGTAACGTAAGTGCCACATGTGGCCTTGTTCTTCTTCACTGAGTACTTCCAGATCAGATAGGGCGGTGTGCAGCACTGGATCCCAGTTGACTAAGCGCTTGCCGCGATAGATCAATCCTTCATCAAAGAGTGAGACAAAAACATCAGTGACTGCTTTTGATAGCCCTTCGTCCATGGTGAATCGTTCGCGGTTCCAATCAGGTGATGCACCCATGCGGCGCAGTTGTTGGGTAATTTGCCCGCCAGATTCTTCTTTCCACTGCCATACTTTTTCTATAAATTTTTCACGCCCGAGATCGTGGCGGCTTTTCTGCTGTGCTGCGAGTTGCCTTTCAACGACCATTTGTGTTGCGATGCCCGCGTGATCGGTACCTGGTTGCCAGAGCGTGTTGTCACCTTTCATTCGGTGGTAACGGATAAGGGTATCCATGACGGTATCTTGGAAAGCATGGCCCATGTGTAGCGTGCCGGTGACATTCGGCGGTGGGATCATGATGCAGTACGGCGAACCGTCTCCATCAGGGACAAAATGATTGCCGCGCTCCCAGTATTCGTACCAGGATTGTTCGATTGCCGTAGGGTTGTAAGTTGTTTCCATGACTCTGCTGTGATCGCAAAAAGATTTAATGGGATTTTAGCAGGTTAGTAACGCAACAGTAGGAATGGCGCTTCAGATCTGCCACTGGGTGCGAAAAAGGTAATCTTGATTTTATGCTCGGTATATAAAGACTCTACATAAGAGAGTCTTTATAGGGAGCTTGGTTCTACAGCACCATCTGCGATGGCACCTGGCTATGGCGCAACGGGTAGCCGCGAGACTTATAATATTTATAGCGTTCACGGCCCATATCGTTGTTGTCACTGCCGGTGCAGATAATTTCCAGAGTCGTGTCAAAGCTGCTGAAAAAGTGCGGCACTTCGCCAGACAAATTCAGCAAGGCTACTCTGTTGCTGTCGGGCTCTCCTTTGTGGTCAATCGATAGTCGTTCATCGCCGTGGCTGATTTTCTCAGCACAAAGTCGCTGCATTTCGCGAGTGTCTTTGGCAGATCCGGTATGTATATATAAGTGTTTTCCCTGTGCGAGTATTTGCATTGCGAGCTGTAGTGCATAGCTAAACTGCTCTGCGGGCTCGTCTGTCTCTATGAGGTAAAACTGAATATTGGTCATGGGGCTAACTGCAGCGATTAAGTAAATATTGCATAAGCATTGGGACAGGGCGGCCGGTTGAACCTTTGGCTGCACCTTTTTTCCATGCGACACCTGCGATATCAAGGTGTGCCCAGTGATAATCTTTTGCAAAGCTCGCAAGGAAACAACCTGCGGTAATAGAGCCTGCTGCAGGGCCACCAATATTGGCTAAGTCTGCAAAATTACTGTTAAGTTGTTTGTGGTATTCGTCCCAAAGTGGCAGGCGCCAACAGCGATCTTGACTATCTGTGCCTGCTTTGTAGAGATCATCGGCTAGTTGATCATTGTTACTCATAAGGCCAGTGGTGTGATTGCCGAGCGCGGTAATCACAGCACCCGTGAGGGTGGCAATATCGATAACTACGTCGGGTTTGTACTTATCTATATAAGTAAGAGCATCACAAAGTACCAGTCGGCCTTCAGCATCGGTGTTTAACACTTCGATAGTTTGACCAGACATAGAAGTCACTACGTCTCCGGGTTTAGTAGCTTCGCCACTAGGCATGTTTTCAGCCGCCGCAACCACACCCACGACATTGATAGGCAATTTAAGCTCTGCCACTGCACGCATAGCACCAAAAACGCTAGCTGCACCACACATATCAAACTTCATTTCATCCATTCCAGCTGAAGATTTGATTGATATACCGCCGGTATCAAAGGTTACCCCTTTGCCTACGAGTACAACGGGTTTGCTTTTTTTAGCACCCCCTTTGTATTCCATGCATATGAGTTGTGCAGGCTCTGCACTACCTGCTGAAACACTTAGCAATGCCCCCATGCCAAGCTTTTTCATCTGCGCTTCGCTTAGTAAATCAGTTTTTATTGAGCTGAACTCATTGCTCAGGCTTTTAGCTTGTTTGCCTAAATAGCGTGGAGTGCACACATTGGCGGCCAGGTTGCCTAGATCTCGCGCTAAGCTCATGCCATTCGCAATCGCGCTGCCTTGTTTGATACCTGTTTCAAGCGCTTTGTTATGTTTTCGATCTTCTATATATAGAGTGGCTTTGCCATCAAAGTGATTAGCAGGGGCCTTTTTGCTTTTGTGTAAGTCAAATGAGTAGGTTTTTTCAACCAGCGCCTGTGCCACCGTGCGTGATTGCCAGGTTAAGTCTTTATCTTCAATATCAGACCCGCAAATGCCGATAACGCAGTCCTTGATACTGGGGGTAGACAATGCCTGCGCCACCGCGCGGCACATTTTTTCAAAATCAGTCGGCGTAATGGATTCATTCGACCCTGTGCTGACCAACAGAACCCGCTGGGCCGCAAGTTCAGGAACGTTGTGCAGCATGACAACTGCACCGGCTGTTTTTGCAAGGTCACCTTGTTTTAGAATTTTGCTTAGGTAGTTTCCGCTTGCGCTATCGGCGACTTGGGTGGTCGCAGTGAGTTTTTTCTGGTTTCCGACAGATAAAATCAAGCAATGAGTTTTAATTTTCAGCGGATTGGCGTTCGACAGTTTAATTTCCACGATGAATCTCTTTTGGCTGGCGTTCAATGAGGTGGTTTAGAAAAACAATATTACTGGGTTTGGTATGATCACGCACTATTAGTAAGGTTAAAGACAGCTGAAACATGAGATTCATGTTCTTGCCTATTGCCACCACTATTGCCGCCACTGGTACAAAACTCTGCGATGAAAACGCTAGATCGCTACATTTTTAAAGAAATTTTCCTCACCTGGATCGCCGTCACAGTAGTGCTGTTGGTGATTATGGTTGCCAATGTGCTCGCTCGAATACTGTCCAAAGTAACCGATGGAACCATACCGGTTGATGCATTGTTCCTGTTGGTTGGGGTGCAAGTCATCAATTTGCTGGTCACTTTAATACCACTGGGTTTATATCTGGGTGTCATGTTGGCGTTTGGCCGCATGTATCGTGATAGTGAAATGTCTGCTGTGGCTGCTTGCGGAACTGGCCTGGGTGCTTTGTATCGGCCCGCTATAGTGAATGGTGTTATCGGTGTGGTGGTTATCACCTTTTTAACCTTTTGGGCATCTCCATGGTCTGCGCGTTACGAGCAGCAACTCACAGAGAAAATCGCCACACAATCTATTGGAAGTTTGTTGGATGCAGGACGTTTTGTCGAAATATTAGACGGAGGTGCTGTGGTATTTACCGAATCGTTGGCTGATGGCAGTGATCAGTTTAATCGAGTGTTTGTGCATAGAGATCTAGAAGACGGTGCGTTTGAAGTTGAAACCGCTGAGTACGCGATTTACCAACGTGAAGAACAAACCGACGAAGAATTCATTGTTTTTGTTAATGGTGTTAGCACGATTGCAAAACCCGGGGCTGAAAGCTATCAGCGGACTAAATTCGCCCGACATGGTGTACGACTCCCGCGTGATGAGCAAACCAGCCGCGAACTGGAAAATTCAGCCAAATCTTTCACGGAACTACTCAACAGTGATGATTTGCAATCAACAGCAGAGATGCAATGGAGGTTTTCTATTCCGCTGGCTGCACTTCTGCTTGCGTTGTTGGCAATACCATTATCGTATACCTCTCCTAGACAAGGCCGTTATTCCAAAATTGCACTCGCTATTATGCTCTACGTGCCTTACGCCAATCTGCTTGTATTGAGTCGAAAGTGGATAGCAGCCGGTACTATTTCGCCCGTAGTCGGAATGGTATGGGTGCATTTGCTGGTGGTGGTGTTAATAATATTCCTTACCGTGAAAAGGTATGGCGCCAGTTGGTTGCCTGGTAAAAATGTACCTAAAAATCAGTCACCAGTGAGCGCCTCATGAGTTTATTAGCGCGATACATCGGCAAAACCGTGTTTCTTAATACGCTGCTGGTACTTTTAGTGTTGGTGTCGTTGTCTGCGTTGTTTAGCTTCATTGGTGAGCTAGATGATGTCGGCAAGGGCGACTATTCAGTAAAAACTGCGCTTATTTATATCATCTTGCGTATGCCGGGTACCGCTTATGAATTGTTTCCATCTTCTGTATTGCTGGGTAGCTTGCTCGGTTTAGGAGCAATGGCATCGCATAGTGAACTCACGGTGATGCGTTCAGCGGGAATTTCTATCGCACAAATGGCCACAGCCGTAGCCCTTATCGGGCTGTTGTTAATGGGTTTGGTGGCGATGCTAGGTGAATTTGTTATGCCGCCGAGTGAAAGCCATGCGCAAAAATTACGCACGGCAGCGTTGTCCAAGCGCTTATCCATTAGATCGCAAACCGGTTATTGGGCTAAGTCTGAGACACGTTTTATTAATATTAAGTCTGTTTTACCCGACATGACTCTGGTTGATGTGAGTATTTATGAATTCGGAGGTGGAACAGAGCTCAAGAGCGTTGTGCATGCGCAGCAAGCTAAACAGCTTGAAGGATCCCAGTGGCAACTGCGCGATGTCACGCAAACAGACTTTTTTGCTGACTCGTTAATCACTGAACGCGCAGAAGAGCGACAAGTAGCAGACCTGGTTAACGCTGAGTTACTTCAAGGTCTGTCTGTTGCACCTGAATCGATGTCGGTAAGAAATCTTTTCAGTCAAATTGGATACTTGCAGCGCAATCAACTTGATAGCGGCGCAATTGAACTGGCGTTATGGACCAAAATAACCACGCCGTTATCAACATTGGTAATGTTGATGCTTTCACTGCCATTTGTATTTACATCGCAAAGAAGTGGCAGCGTAGGTCAGAAAATCTTTATCGGAATACTGCTTGGGATTGGTTATTTTTTGTTAAACCGATTGTTTACCCATCTCGGGATAGCTAACGGGTTATCACCATCGATAAGTACACTTATCCCGCTTACTTTGTTTAGTATGCTTGCACTATTTGGCTTAACACGTATCGCCTAAGGTGTTTTGTGCGCGTGTTTATGCTTATTGAATCCTGTTTATGACCCTGATCAGACGTCGTTCTCTGCTTGTTGTGCATTTTTATGTGCTTTAAGGCTTATTAGACGTGTCTTAGACAGCCTGTCGTGCCATGCAAGGCTTTCTTTATCTATTAATACCCATATCAACCCGATACCTGCTGGTATTAACGCTAATGCGGCCGCAGCGAAGCGTATCAAAGCCTGTTTCCAAGTTAATGATTCGTCAATGTCGTTAATAATTTTGATTTTCCACGTGCGCATACCCAATGTTTGGCCGCCATGTGTCCAAAACCAACCAAAAAAAACAAAAGTAGTGAGCAACAGGCATAGGTAATACGCTGGATGTGTTGCCGCTTCGCCTTTGTTGATGGCTACAGCGATTGCGCTAATGGCAAATAGCACCGCAAGTAGCAAAATAAGATCGTATAAAAGTGCGAGTAAGCGCCGAGTAAAAGATGCAGCGTTAGATTTTGTTTTCATTGGTCGTTAATAGTTAAGTGAGTGGAGCAATAGAAAAATCTTAATGATTTTTAATGCTGAACGAACGCTAAAGCAGTTTAAAAACGCTTTGAAGTTATAAATTTATTCTTTAAAACATGTTTTTATAACTTTTTAAAGCTCAACTAAGCTTAAGTACGTTATAAAAAACGTCTTATACAGATGAATTTTGAGTAATTTTTATGCTCTTTAATTATAAAAAGCATGTTTTTTTGATTAACTGGTGCTTTTTTTGTATTAAAAGCGGTGTAAATCAGTGTTTTTTATTGAATTCAATGAATTAACGATTATAATCCAATCGCCTATAACTCTCAGGAGAACTTAATGGCTCGTACCAAGAAGAAAGCAGCCGCAAAAAAACGCGGTCGTGTAGCAGGAAAGAAAAAGGCTACTTCAAAGAAGAAGTCTGGTTCTAAGAAAAAGGCTTCTAAGAAAAAGAAGTCTAAAAAGAAAGTAAGTAAGAAGAAAGCTTCTAAGAAGAAAGCTTCTAAGAAGAAGGCTTCTAAAAAGAAGGCTTCTAAAAAGAAAGCGTCTAAGAAGAAGCGTTCTAAGAAGAAGGCTTCCAAAAAGAAGCGTTCTAAGAAAAAAGCTTCCAAAAAGAAGCGTTCTAAAAAGAAAGCTTCCAAAAAGAAGCGTTCTAAGAAAAAAGCTTCTAAGAAAAAGGCTTCTAAAAAGAAAGCCTCTAAGAAGAAGCGCTCTAAAAAAAAGGCTTCTAAAAAGAAGGCTTCCAAGAAGAAGCGTTCGAAGAAAAAGTCTTCACGTAAGAAGAAGCGCTAACTGATTTTTCTAAAAAACCCTTGTATATCAAGGGTTTAACGATGTTTGGCAGATTGTTAGAGTGTAAAGCTCTGAGCCGAACAGCGTTAAATCAGTCAGTGTTATTCGATGACAAAGGTGGCTTAGGCCACCTTTGTCGTGTCTGGGTTTTGCTGTTTAGTTGTTAAGAGTGTTGAGCGAAATAGAAAGCGCTAAGCTTTATATAAGGCTTCACGAATGCGTTACTTATCGTAACAAGACTGTGGATAAACTCTTTAATCAGCCAATATAAAGCATGAGGTGCTGCTGTTGTTATGAGTATCTAGCACTACAGACACTTCAAAGCGCCGGGTATGAATCAAAAAGAATAATAGATACTTGCTCACCTTGCTTTGCACCCGATACGAATTGATCCAAACAAATAAAACAATTGGCCTGAGTCATTGAGCTTAAGACGTGAGAATCTTGTAAGCCAGTGGTTGAAACGGTTAGCTCTCCATTTTCATCGTTATAAACCTTTCCGCGCTGAAATTCGAAGCGCCCTGGTTCTTTTTTTAGCTCACTAAGACTTTTTGCTTGTAAAGATATTGGTGTTTGAAATTTGACACCGGACATCGCTTGTATGGCCGGTATAACAAATTGAATACAGGTAACCATGCTTGATACAGGGTTTCCTGGTAATCCGAAATAAAATGCTCCGTTGTGAAGCTTGCCTGATACCAGTGGTTTACCTGGTTTCATTGCGACTTTCCAAAAAAGTAATTCGCCGCTGTTCTCAAGGGCATCTTTTACGTGATCTGCCTCGCCAACTGAAACACCACCGCTTGAAAGTAGAAAGTCGAATTCAGTGCCTAATTCCATCATGCGTTGGAGATCACTGCGATTATCCCTGCAGATTCCAAGATCAACTGTATCGACACCGGCTTTTTTAAGTAGAGATTGAATCGTGATGCGATTGCTATCGTAAATTTGACCGCTTTTTAAGGTTTGTTGTGAATCGCATAGTTCATCTCCGGTAGAGAACACACCGACGCGAGCTTTAGCAAAGACTTCCACTTGTTCTATTCCCTGCGCGGCTAATAAGCCTATATCTGCAGCCTTTAACGCGGAATTTGCACTGATGAGCTGTTGCTTGTCGGCAATATCATCACCAGGGTTTCTTATATATTGATTGGTTTTAACCACAGCATTAGTGGTAAATGTGTCAGCGTCTTTGTTAACCAGTTCTTGAATCACAATGGCATCGGCGTTATCAGGAATTGCAGCCCCGGTGGTGACTCTGACGGCTTCACCTTCTGATAAATGGTTTGTATGAGGGTGTCCGGCAAGGGAGGTTGCAATGATTTTGAAGCGACGATCAGTTTTTAGATCTTGCTCCCGGATGGCGTACCCATCCATTGCAGAGTTTCGAAATGGTGGGATATTTCGAACCGCATGACAATCTGTGGCTGTTATCCGACCAATTGCGTTTGCAAGTGATACGGTCTCGGTTTTAGTCGTTACCGGTATCAGGCGTAAAATTGCATTGCGTGCCTCATCTATAGTGAGGGCCGCCTGCGGCTGGTCTGCGCAGGTGTTATTGTTTGAGTCTTTATTATTGTTGTCAGGCATTGCTAAATCACAAGGTGTACGATTGCAGCGACTAAGAGTGCGCTGTGTGAAAGCCATGCAATGATATTGCAGTTGCTTATAGACGATTATACGCTCGTGGCTACCAAGTGTGACAATTCGACTCCCGATAATCGGCAGCATGACTCGCTGGTGTTGCGCAATAATGAATTAATGGAGCGCTTTCGTCATTATTTATGGCTTGAGCGCGGCCTCAGCGACAACACCATCAATTCCTACACCAGTGACATAAAGCTTTTCAGTACCTGGCTTTTAGATACCCAATTATCACTCGACGGTGTGGGCGCTGAGCAGGTTTTGGGCTATTTGGCCAAGCG
Source organism: uncultured Granulosicoccaceae bacterium (assembly GCA_937927895.1). Lineage (GTDB taxonomy): Bacteria > Pseudomonadota > Gammaproteobacteria > Granulosicoccales > Granulosicoccaceae. The sequence goes on from CALGKA010000096.1 coordinate 84,831, forward strand.
AGTTCACGAAGGTGCAAGCAGCAGAACCACTGCGCGATTTTTATCTAGCCTGAAAAGATTTTACAATTTGCTTTCACGTGAAAGCATCATACAAAGTGATCCAACGGCATTGGTAGAAGCGCCTAAAGCTGGCAGGCCGTTGCCAATGTCACTCAGCGAAGCACAAGTTGAAAAATTGCTACAAGCGCCGGATATCGAAACCGCTGAAGGCATTCGTGACAAAGCGATGCTTGAATTAACCTATTCTAGTGGTCTGCGCGTCAGTGAGCTAATTTCTTTAACACTGACACAGCTCAATCGGACCGCCGGGGTTTTAAAAGTTAACGGTAAAGGCAATAAAGAACGCCTGCTTCCGGTCGGTGATATCGCACTGGAATTTCTGGAGCAGTATTTGCACTGGGGCAGAGATGAGTTGTTGAAGCGACAACAAGGGTGCGAACAGGTTTTTGTTACAAGGCGTGGCAGTGGTCTTACCCGGCAAGCGTTTTGGTACCGCGTAAAAAAATACGCCGAACTCGCGGAGATAAAGCAAGATTTATCGCCTCATACTTTACGCCATGCGTTCGCCACTCATTTAGTGAACAATGAAGCAGATTTGAGAGTAGTGCAGTTGCTGCTGGGCCATAGCAGCATTTCAACTACACAAATTTACACACATGTAGCAGCCGAACGACTAAAAGAGCTGCACAGTGAGCATCATCCAAGGGGCTAGCGCTGCTCACAGTTAACAAAGTGAATCTATAAGCCGGAATAGGGGCTGAACAGCTTAGATCTAATGCTAAACTTATAGAATTGGTCGCGAACTCCCATACCGAATTTTGGTCCAAAATGCAGTGCAAACGATCGTGTGCTTGGCAATATTGATTGTTAAGCGAATATTAGGAAAAATAATGAAACTATATCCAATCTGTAGCTTGTTGATCATATTGACTGGCAGTATTGCCAATGGAATTGTTAATGCTCAAGAGCAAGCGGCTCCCGCCGACGCTGTAAAGACACAAGCAAGTGACGCCACAGTAGCGCAAACTCCTGAGCAAATGTTGCGTGAAAGCATGGCGCGGTTAGCGCCGGGTATGCCGATTACTGCAATTTCTGAATCAGTCATGCCTGGTGTCTATGAATTGATCAGTGGTGCGCAAGTTTTTTATCTCACACCAGATGGTCGCTACATGTTGGAAGGCAGCATTATTGATCTAGAAAACAAAGTAGACATAAGTGAGCAACGTCGTGGTAGTTTGCAAATGAGTTTGATCAACGCAGTACCTGAAGATCAAATGGTAGTGTTCAACAATGAAGCGGGTGATGCGGAACGAAGTATCACAGTGTTTACCGATTCTGATTGTGGTTACTGCCAAAAGCTGCATCAGGAAATTGCTGATATCACCGATGCAAACATTCGCGTTAGGTATCTATTGTTTCCACGTGCAGGTATAGATTCCGCCTCTTCGCGTGAGCTGCAAAGCGTTTGGTGTGCAGCTGATCAGCAAGCAGCAATGACTATCGCAAAATCGGGTGGAAGTTTGCCGGATGCCACGTGTGAAAACCCTATTCAATCACACGTAGACCTCGCACGGCAGGTGGGGTTAAGAGGCACCCCGTTAATTTATCTTGATAACGGTACAAAAATACCGGGGTATCAGCCTGCGGCCGAACTTATCAAAATGATTAATGAAAGTGAGCCACTCGCGGCTAAATAATTAGTTTGGTGATAATAGCGTAAAGTTGGAAAAAATAGCCGGGTCAATTGACCTGGCTATTTTTTTTGCGCTGAATAATAAGGTGCGAAGGCTATTAGGTGGAAAGGCTATTAGGTGGAAAGGCTTTTAGGCGGAAAGGCGGGTAAGCACGAAGGTTTTTCAGTCGAATGGTGCTTAAGCGGGAAGATCCGGCAACACATTACTGCGTAATCTGACTATGGCATCTTTGAGCTGAAGCTTGCGACGTTTTAGTCGGCTTAGCATCATTTGATCAGCACCAGAGGCGTTCGCAAATTCAGTCACCTGGCGATCGAGTGCGGCGTGCTCGTCTTCGAGCTGACTCAGTTTTTGTCTTTGATCCAGACGGTCGAGTTCGTCAATATTGCTCATTCAATATGGCTCTTAGTGCGTCGTTTGAACATGTGGTCCTCGAATAGGGCAGCTAGTCCCCCGATGTAGTGTCATTGTAAATCTCTGAACGACTTTTCAACCGCAGCCAAGTGAAATTTGTTTCAGACTGGTTGCGATTGTGGCTCTCATGGGTGAGGATACGCCTGCCATGAATCTTCCTTGCAATCCGCGAGTTACGTGAATAATAACCCAAGCCCCGCCAGCTGTCGCGACGTACTTCCCAAAGCGGTCTTCAAACGACAGGCTGCAGATTTTCAGGTAGTTGAACACCTTGGTTTCGAGCCCGATGCTGAAGGCGCTCATATGTGGCTGCAAATCAAAAAAACAGGCCTCAACAGCCGTGACGTATTGGCTGCTCTTGGTCGCGCCTTTAAAGTGCATGAGAAGGATCTGGGCTACTCCGGGCTTAAAGACAAACACGCAGTGACGATACAATGGATGAGCGTACCGTACCCGCTTACAGAAGAGCTGCCAGCAGCTGATCAAGTGCTTGCAGAGCTTGAAGGGGTTGAGGTGCTACACGTCACTCGCTCGCTAAAAAAGTTGCGGCTTGGCGTTCATCGGCGCAATAGTTTTACTATTGTACTGCGTGAAATTGAAAGTGATAAAGAAGGTTTGGAACAACGCCTTAACAATATTGCATCGCGTGGGTTTCCCAACTACTTTGGAACGCAACGGTTTGGTACTGATGGTCGAAATGTAGATCATGCACGTAGTATGTTTAGCGGTAAGCGAAAACTCACGCGCTTTAAACGATCAATGTATTTATCCGCCGCACGCTCATGGATTTTTAATCAAGTGTTGGCTAAGCGTATAGAGCAAGATTCTTGGCTACAAGTGTTACCTGGTGAGGTATGCATGCTTGATGGTTCCAATAGCGTGTTCACCTGTGACGTTCCAGATCTCGATACTCAACGCCGTTTGGTTGAAAAAGATATACATACCACAGGTCCGTTGCATGGTAGCGGTACAAGCATGGCAACTGATGATGTAGCGGCACTCGAATTGGCTTGTATACAAGCTGAAGAAGTTATCGCGAAAGGCTTAGAGGCTGCAGGTTTAAAGAATGAACGCCGTGCACTTAGAGCCTTGGCGCATGATTTAAAATGGCAATGGTTAGATGCACAAACACTCGAAGTGTCTTTTGGCTTAGCGCGTGGTGTGTATGCCACTTCACTACTCGGTGAAATGGTCGAATTACAACAGGCGGAATATTCCTAATGAACTGGTGGGGCAAGCTATTAGGCGGTGGTTTTGGCTTTTTAATTGGTGGGCCAATCGGTGCACTATTAGGCGCGGTGCTGGGCCATAACTTTGATTCTGGCTTGCAACGACTGCAGCATGAAGAAGATGAAGAGACTTTAAAACCGGGTGCACAGGAACGTGTGCAGGCTGCTTTTTTTACCGCAACCTTTGCCACCATGGGGCATATTGCAAAGGCAGATGGCACAGTCACTCCTGATGAAATCAAAGTAGCAGAGAGCGTAATGTCGCAGATGCAGTTATCTGCCGAGCAGCGCAAGGTGGCTATTGAACTGTTTCAGCAGGGAAAAGAACCTGACTATGATCTTAAAGCGGTGGTTGAGCAATTTCGTATCGAGTGCCGCAGACGTACTAACCTGATGCAAATGTTCATTGAGATTCAGCTGCACGCGGTATACGCCGATGGCAATTCACATCCTGCAGAAGAAAAAGTATTGCAAGATGTATGTGAGTACCTGAAGTACCCGAAATTTATGCTGCGTCAGATGGAGATTCTTGTGCGCGCAGGTAGAGCATCTGCTGGTGCTCATCAGGGATCTGCTGGCGGTGGTTCTGGTCGTTCATCAGGGAGTAGATCTGGGGTTGATCGGTCGTCGGGTCTTTCCATTAATGATGCATACCAGTTGTTGGGTGTAGAAAAAACAGCACAGAAAGATGAAGTTAAACGAGCTTATCGCAAATTAATGAGTCAGCATCATCCAGACAAGTTGGTGGCTAAGGGTCTGCCTCCTGAGATGATCGAGCTCGCTACTGAAAAAACTCAGCACATACGTGCGGCTTATGATTTGGTTAAGGGGGCGCGGGGATGGTCTTAGTTTTAAACGGGGGCGTTTGATCCCCTTTTTTTTGTTGCTGGGGTGTCGTTTTTACTTGTCCAGCGGCCGGCTTATGTGTTTATTCGGTGTCTGCCGGCGGCTGACGCGCGAGGCATGCCCTGCCGGCGACCTTCATTTTTGAAAAGACCAAAAACAATTAAAAGCGCGGAGGCGGGTTCGCGGCGCTCAGGTGATTTAGTTGATAATTGAAAGTTTTCGCGCTCGTGTGTTTGGTTATTCTTGATTTGATGTTCGATTCATAAACTTCAACGCTCGTTATCTTTTGCTTTTTTCAGGAAGCCCGCCAGCGTGAGCGAGGGACTAAAGAACTGTGAAACTTAATTATTATCTTGCCTAAAAAAGAACATCATCCTCAAGACTTAAACAGAACACTGAACCTTAGTAACGCTAAGTCTCATTCAACCTTGGCATTAACATCACTAAATTACACGGCTTGGTGCGGCTATCCAGTTGCTCTGAGATCAGCTTTTGCCACGCGGTTTTGCAGGCGCTGGGTGAGCCTGGCATTACGAATACATAGGTCGCGTTGGCGACACCTGCCAGTGCTCTTGATTGTAGTGTTGAGGTTTTGATGTCTTCATATGAGAGTACGCGGAACATTTCTCCGAAGCCTTCGATTTCTTTGTCTAGCAGTGGGCTGATGGCTTCGGGGGTGCCGTCTCGGCCGGTGACTCCTGTGCCGCCGGTGCTAAGTACCACGTCTACAGCGGGGTCTGCTATCCAATGGCTTAGGGCGGCCCGTATTTGGTATTTGTCGTCTTTGACTATCTCTTTTTGGGTGCACTGATGGCCTGATTCGGTGAGCTCGGCGACTAATAACTTGCCGGATTTGTCGTCGGCTTCGGTACGGCTGTCCGAGACGGTTAGAACAGCAATATTGAGTGATTTGAAGGTGTTAAAGTCGGTCATAGTTAGGCGATTGGCTGTTGTTTGAACTCATACTATCAGACGCTTGGCCATGGGGTGTCGAGCTGTGAGAGAATAGCGGTTATTCCTCCTTTTATTACTGGCGAGTTCCCTGCAACATGGCTGAACGGCTGCAAAAACTAATGGCTCGTGCCGGTCTTGACTCGCGTCGTAAGATCGATTCTGCGATCGCGGCCGGTGAAATAGTACTCAACGGCCAACCAGCAACACTTGGTGATAAAGCCAATGCGGGTGATCGCATTCGTTATGGCGGTAAGCGATATCGGGTACTGGAAAGTGGTGCAAGACCGAGCCGCGTTATCGCCTATCATAAGCCTGAAGGGCGTGTGACTTCACGATCTGATGAGCGTAACCGGCCCACTGTTTTTGAACACTTGCCACGTTTGCGATCATCGCGATGGGTAGCGGTCGGGCGGCTTGATTTTAATACCACGGGTTTGCTGCTGTTTACCGATAATGGTGATCTTGCCAATGGCTTAATGCATCCTTCTTCTGAAGTAGAGCGCGAGTATGCTTGTCGTGTGCGCGGGCCCGTCAGTGATGAAGATCTTAAAAAACTTCAAACCGGTATTGAGTTAGAAGATGGCCTTGCTCGTTTTCAACGCATTTGGTTTGATGGCGGCAGTGATAATAATCAGTGGTATCGAGTGGTCATTACTGAAGGTCGTAATCGCGAGGTTCGGCGTATGTGGTCGGCGGCAGGTTATCAGTTAAGCCGTCTTACGCGAGTGCGCTATGGTCCGGTGGAGTTGCCAGCATGGTTACGGGCCGGGAAAATCACGGATGTTGAAGATGGGCTTTTAACTCATCTTTATCAGATCGCCAAGGTGTCACCCAGGAGTGCGGAGTCGCAGTTACGGCTTGAGATGGATTCCGCTCGACGTGGACGTAAGAAAGTCATGCGCGGGCGACGTCGCTAGCCATTGCTCTTTTTTGTGTCAGATCCCGTTGTAGGGCGCGACACTTTTGCCAAGCGTCTCAATTAATTGAGATTTTTGCAGAAAGACACTCCAGATCTGCTCGACAAACTGTCATTAAGATCGCTCAAACCCAACCGGTAGTTAAGAACCCGGTAGCAAATTAGCTTTAAAATACCCACCGATGTGCTCTCGTGGTATGATCGGTCGGCTTAATTGTTGTAGCTGCAACCGGTGTTCATTTTGGGGCTCGCGGGTGTTGTTGATTACTCTCTTGGCGTCGCTGCCCAGGACTTCCGCTGATGTCAAAAGAACATATCTATCGCATCCGTTTTATCAATCAAGATAAAATATATGAGCTGTACGCGCGTGATATTTATCAGGGCGAGCTATACGGTTTTGTGGTGATCGAAGGCCTAATGTTTGATGCCCACACGACCGTTGTTGTTGATCCTTCAGAGGAAAAACTCAAAACCGAATTTGAAGGGGTTAGCCAAACGATTATCCCTATGCATTCTGTGATTCGTATTGATGAAGTAGAAAAACGCGGTACACCGAAAATTGCAGATGTAGGCAGTAATGTCTCCGCTTTTCCGTCACCGATCTATACTCCTAAAGGTGGTCAGGAAGGTTAGGCAAAATTTACTCTAACTGGTGCGATGTTAAGCACTGGTGAACAGTGTTCCGGAGAGGTGTCCGAGTGGCTGAAGGAGCACGCCTGGAAAGTGTGTATACACGTAAGTGTATCGAGGGTTCGAATCCCTCTCTCTCCGCCAAATCAAGCCCGCTTATTGTAAGCGGGCTTTTTGGTTTCTAGCCCGGATTATTCATGATGTGGCGAGCGTATCGCGTAGAGATTTGATTTCACAGTGGATTTTCTTCTTGCGTCGAATACTTATTGATATTTGCAAAAAGAAAAAATTCGCTGTGGAATCAAAGATCAAGTGAGATGCCGTCA
>CALGKA010000097.1 GCA_937927895.1 uncultured Granulosicoccaceae bacterium
GGCGGCCCTACTTTTAAAAAGACCAAAAGTAGGCAAAAGTCTTTCTTGCGACTTTGTTGTCCTTTTGATGGCTGTCGCCATTTTTTGAAATCCTCTTCCATGGGGTCGCGCCCATTATTGTCAACTATGGGCACATCCATGTGCACCGCGCTCAAAGCGCCGTCCCTGGCGCTTTGACCCCACGGAAGACTATTTCAAAAAACAACAAAAAGCGCGCTTGGGGATTCGCGACGCTCAGTTGAGCCAGATGTGTCGGATGGTATGTGCGCTCGTGTTTTTTATTATTTCTGATGGCTTAAACTTACCGCTTGCTTTTTTAAGCCAGGCGTACTCGTTATATTTTTTCTTTTTATCTTTTAAAGTAACACTCGTCAGGAAGCCCGCCAGCGTAAGCGAGGGACTTAAGGATTGAGAAGCTTAATAATAATCTCGATTCAAAAAGAACACTGTATCTGACTTAAAAACACCGCTCGTCATCTTTTAGGAAGCCCGCCAGCGTTAGCGAGGGACTTAAGGTTTGAGAAGCTTAATTATAATCTCATCTTAAAAAGAACGCTTGACCCAATCAACACGCCGTTCGTCATCTTTTAAGGAAATCCACAAGGGTAAGCGTGGAACCTAGATGCCTTGATGTTTATGTATATTAGGATGCTATAGAGAATCACGATCTGAAAAGCTTTCTATACAATTACTACTTTAATAACCCATCACTTAAAACTACTTTGAATTATCTTGCCACTTACTTGCTGCAACTTTTCTTTTAACTCTAATATTTCAGATACCGGTACTGCCAACGTAACCACTACAGAAGTAGAGAATTCTTTATCGGTAATAGAAGTGTTTTTTGTTTGCAACCAGTGTTCGAAAATATCGAATGAGGTATAGGGTAAGTCTATAGTGACTTCTTCTCTAATATAGGTGGGTTCTGTGTTTAATTCGGCCAGCGCTTCGGAGACTGCTTGGGTGTAGGCTCTTACCAAGCCGCCTGCGCCTAGTTTTATACCGCCGAAGTATCTGCTGACGACTACGGCAGTGTTGCCTAGTCCGGAATGCGTGAGTACGTTAAGCATTGGTTTGCCGGCTGTACCTTTGGGTTCGCCGTCGTCGCTTTGGTCGTGTTGGTAACTATCGTTGGGCCTACCGGCTACTATCGCCCAGCAGTGGTGATTAGCATCGGGGTATTTGGCTCTGACCGTTGCTATGAATTCTTTGGCGGCAGGTTTGTCCTCTACTCGGGCTACACTGGTAATAAAACGGCTGCGCTTTATTTCAAGTTCAAATAGCTGCGTAATTTTTGGGGCGGGGTAGCTTTCCATTGAGTTTGTGGTTTGGACTTATAGGTAAGTATTGGTAAGAGTCTGCAGTTAATAGTGCCCTTGCGTCATTACCAGATACTATTAATTGTTATCGAATAGATTCTGCGTCGGTAGAACTAAGGGCTGGTTAACCTATAGAATGGCGCCGCTTTGCTATCGGGTAAATCATCGAATGACGTTAGGTAGATCCTATAACTTCACCCATGACATTGTACGCATTCTATCGAGTAGTATGGTGCAAGGTTTAAGTACGGAGGGTGGTGGTCGGCCTGGTGCGGAGTTGTTTTTAAATGAGCATTTAGCTTATACCAATGTGCTATGTGCTATGTGCTATGTGCTATGTGTTACGTGTTATAGGGCTAAAGTAACTGTGTTGCCGCGCTTGGAAAAACTCCCTGATTCCATCTTTGTTGAAGATGCTGCGTTGTGCATTGCGGACACTAGCTAGTGTCTATTGACGCCTTTTTTCAGCGAATAATAACCTTAATAAAGTTTCTCCATGGGCCTATATCGTAAGAAACACTGCAGTAATTCTGGGCATTTCGCCAAAGAAAATCGCTGAAGTTTTGGCACTAAATTCACTGCTATAGAGTGATCTGACAAATCGTTGGCGTTGCAGGTGGGTAGGGGGGTGGGTATGCATCAGACTATTTCCAGTACGACGATCACGTCACATTGTGCCTGTTAAATGCTGTGATATTGAAGGTTTTACATCTTCGCTGTCCTTTCAGATGATGCGCTTAATTGGTCTAAAAATGGCAACCAGTAGTAGTGAATCTTTCCTGGCTCTGGTTCTGAAATTGGCCCTTGCACTGAATACAGCGTGAATCACCTCTGAAAAAGCATTCAAAAACTTCAGGCTCAGCTTTGTTTGAGTTACTTGAAGCGAGAATTCTATTCTCAGCTGACGGCTTTGCCGTGGGTGTTTTCGAGGGCCTTGAGGACAATGCTGATCTCAAATTTGACAATCTAACGCTTGGTTCAGTTCTTGAGTCAGTGCTCCGCCGCGATGCCACCGGCGAGGGCAGCCATCAAATTACACTGAGCGATGATCAGCAGCAAACGATTGGTGCACCGCAATTCATTGAACTCATTGTGATTGATCTGGCGGTGGATGATCTTGATGTTCTGCTTGATCAAATTGCGGTAAAGCCAAATGTAACGTTTGAATTTTTAACTCTAGAATCGAATGTCAATGGCATAGATAAAATTGAGCGTTTTCTAAATGACCACGGGCCAGTGGACGCAATCCATATAATCTCGCATGGCGCAGACGGGGTTGTAGAGCTGGGTGATGTTACGCTTACAAACGATTCGCTAGATCTTTACCGGCCACAGCTTCAAGGTTGGACAGATTCATTAGCAATTGACGCAGATATTCTATTTTACGGCTGTGATCTGGCCGCCTCTGATAATGGTCGCGAGTTAGTCGACGCATTGGCTGTGATTCTTGATAGCGATGTTGCTGCTAGTGAAGACACTACTGGTCATCAGTCCCTTGGAGGTAACTGGTCACTTGAATATAATGTTGGTGATATAAATACCGGGTTATTTTTGTCAGATGCAGGTGTGCAAAGCTATGCGTCTACGCTTGATATCACCACAGGCTTAGTTGGCCATTGGCAATTTGAATCAAATTTAGATGATACCGCTGGTGGTAATAACGCCACATTCGCGACTGTGGGTGATTACTATGTAACTGGAGGTGCGGCAGGGTCGCCTGAGGCCATTGCGCTGGATTCAGATGCAGTGGGTTCGAACAACTATTTGATAATTCCCAATAGTGCAGCATACGATTTTGGTACAGGCGATTTCTCGATTGCTCTTTGGTATAACACTGCCACTGTCGGCGCTGCGGAAGAAGGGCTAGTGGGTAAATTGGATTCAGTCGAAATCCATACGCAAAATACCGATGAGTTGGTAGTCAATGTTGGTGGTGGCGGTCAGGAAATAGTGGCCCCTGGCGCATTTAAACACGATGCTAATTGGCATCACGTTGCCGTCGTAAGAGAGACAGGTGAACTCACACTGTACGTCGATGGTGTTATTGAGGGAAGCCCGGTTACCGCTACTCAAGATGTTAATACCCCACACCCATATTTGTTAGGTGCTACCAGTCAAACTACTAATGACTATGATGGCAATCTGGACGATGCAAGAATCTACAATCGTGCGTTATCGGTAGACGATGTGTATGAGGTTATGGGTAGTGTTGCGCCTGGTAGTGCGCCAACGCTTAGTGTTTTTTCGACTCCGGTAGAGATCACTACGCTCAACACGGAAGTGGAAATTACATTTGCTGAATTGGTGGTAGCAGGTGATGAAGCTGACGATATAGGTGTAACAGACTTTCAAATCAATGCTGTTGTTCCAAACGGCACTTTGAAAATTGGTCCAGATAGCATCACCGCAACCCCTTTTGTTGCCGGTAGCAATGATACTGTAAGCCCTACAAGCAGCGCTTTCTGGACTCCGGATACTAATGTGTCTGGGGTTTTAGATGCACTTGAAGTGGTAGCAGTAGACGGTCAGGGTGCTACATCGGCAACTGCTGTTGTCGCACAAGTAGAGGTGTTAAATTCTGCTCCAACGCTGACTGAATTTTCGAGCTACGTTGATGTAGCGAATGTCAACACTGAGCAGGAAATTAGCTTTACGGAGATACTCGCTAGTGCAAACGAATCTGATATTGATGGCACAGTGACAGACTTTCGAGTCGTTTCTGTACTGAGTGGCACGTTAAGAATTGGTATCGATAGCGCTACAGCATCGGCATTTTCTATGGGTATAAACGATACTGTAAATGCTACAAATAAAGCGTTTTGGACGCCTGACACTGACGTGATCGGAACTGAAAATGCTTTTGAGTTAGTTGCGGTAGATAATGATAATGCTGAATCTGTCCCTGCTGTGAGCACAACTGTCAATGTGGTAAATGAGCAGCCTACGCTGACTTTATTTGACGCCTTCGATGGCTATGAAGACACTGAACTTGAAATCAACTATGGGCAGATGATTGGTTTTGGTAACGAGTCAGATGTTGACGGTACAGTAGAGAGGTTTGTAGTAGAAGGTGTAAGCACAGGCAGTCTCTTGATTGGGTCAACTAGTGCCACTGCTACACCTTTTGCGCCGGGTAGTAACGATATTATTGATCCTGCGAATAAGGCTTATTGGACACCAGCTGCTAATGAAAATGGAGCGGTTGATTCGATTTCCGTAAAAGCTGAAGATAATTTTGGAGCACAATCCAGCACCGCTGTGGTTGTGCCCGTTGATTTAGCGCCCGTATCTGATCCACCGGATGGGGGTGATCGGGTTATCAGTGTGACCAATGATACTAGTCATGTTTTTGTCCTTTATGACTTTGCCTTTTCAGATCCCATTGATGGAGACTCGTTTTCCACTGTCAGAATAGACAGTGTACCTGTTAACGGGCGGCTAGAGCTGCTAGGGGCAGGGCTTGTACAGGCTGGTGATATCATTCAAATCGCAGATATTACCAGCGGAAATTTAATCTATTCTCCTGCTCTTGGAGCTGCACCTGATAATGCTTACGATAGCTTTACGTTTAGTGTAGGCGATGACGGTACTGCGGGACCAAATTATGATGTTACTCCAAATGAAATAAGAGTCGTGGTTCGCGAAGGTATAGTAGACCTTAGTGGTGGAATTGAGCTCAATAATGATGGAGGTAACGATGCTTATTTAGTTACTGATAACCCTTTAGGCTTTGATGCCACTGAGTTTACCTGGGAGGTTAAGTTTACTAAAGCATATACCACTGATGAGGTTGTACTGGCCTCATATGCAACATCTCAAAGTAGCGATGAATTTGTTGTATCGTTAGAACATTTGACAGATCTGCATGTATTGTTTGGTGCTCAATTGCTTACTCTTGATGGGGTAGATTATCGAACAGCCCTGCTTGATGGAAAGCTTCATTCACTTGGCTTTACCTGGAATTCAACAACAGGGAGTTGGGTTACCTATATTGATGGCATTCTAGTTGATCAAGGTAGGCAATATACTGGTGCAAAGCCTGATTTTAGCAATGGTTCACTTGTCTTGGGTCAAGAGCAAGATTCCATTAATGGTGGATTTGATAGTTCTCAGGTGTTCTCTGGAGCAATGTATGACATGCGGTTCTGGGATCGAGCGCTACAACCAACTGAAGTAAATTCCTATCACGCGCAGAAGTTTGACCCGGCTAATTTGCCTGCCAATCTAGTGGTTAACTGGCAGATGGATGGCTTCAATGCAAACAATAAAATTGTCGATGTCGTTTCAGGTAACAATCTTTCTGTTGCGCACGCAGTTGGCAGTGGTTTTTCACCTAGCGAGGTGATACTGGTTGATCTGCATGTTAACGAGAATAGTCCAAATGGCACGCAAGTGGGTTATGTGGTCCCGGTTGACCAAGCGGGTAGTGTTAACTTAGTACAGGATGCTTCATTTACCGAGCACGGATATTCAAGAAACCAGGCTCACCTTGCGATAACAGGAAATTTTGGTGCGTGGGAGGTTATTTCTGGAAATATCGATATTGCTGCTACCAACGATACATATCCAAGCCCTGTAAACGGCGATATCATAGATCTTGCTGGCAATGTGCCTGGAACTATAAAGCAGGTGATTAATACTGTCCCGGGTGTTGAGTATGAGCTTAAGTTCCTGATGGCTGCTAACGGCAATTCTGGCGCTGATAACCTCCAATCAGTAAGAGTAACAGCAGATACAGAAACACAGATAATAGAACACAAACTCGATACTGATTATTGGTCTCAAACCAACCCTCTGTGGAGCGAAGAAGGCTTTCGCTTTGTTGCAAGCTCAAGTACTGCAGAAATTCGCTTTCAGTCGTTAGAACCGGCTAATAGAGGTCCGTTTTTATCGCATGTTGTAGTGCGCACAGTTCCACCTGTCATTGACAGTATTCTTAGTCAGTATCCAGACCTTTCTTACGACCCTGCTACCAGTAAGTTCTACCAGCCTGTTACAAGCCAGCAGTTGAATTGGGTTGATGCCGATGCCGCTGCTCGTGCTACTTTAGTTAATGATGTGCCAGGTCGATTGATCCGGATTGAGACGCAGCACGAAAACAACTACGTCGAGAGTATTATCTCTGCTGCGAATCCTAGATTTTGGACCGGGGGTAATGATTCCGCTATAGAAGATCGCTGGGTTTGGGGTGACGGAAACCAATTCTGGCAGGGCGACGATTCCGGCCGTCCTATTGACGGTGCCTTTACCGGTTGGAGGGCCACTGAGCCCAATGATTGGCAAGACGAAGACTATCTAGAGGTAACGGCTACCGGGTGGAATGATCATGACGGTACCGCGCATTCCATCAACTACATTATTGAATGGGATGCTAATGAGTTTGTTAATCAGTATCAGTTTGAATTTAGCAGCGCTGGTAATAGCGATGCTAACGGTCGCTTTGCTATCAATAAAGATACTGGTGAAATTACTGTCGCTGATGCTTCACAGTTAGACTTTGAAGTCGATGCTTTTCATGATGTAGATGTGCGTGTTATCGATGAGATGGGTCATAGCTATACAGAGACTTTACGCATTGATGTCTGTAACATTAATGAGTCACCAAATGGCATTGATAAAGCAGTTACCATAGACGAAGATACTGCCTATTCATTCAGCGCCACAGATTTCCCGTTACAAGCAGATGCTGAATCTGATGTCTTGTCCGGGATAGTAATAAATACTTTGCCAAGTGCTGGTACTTTGATGGTTGGCTCGCAAAGTGTTGCAGTCGGCCAAAGTTTGTCCCTTAGTCAACTTAACAATCTCTCTTATACGCCAGCTCAAAATGATAGTGGGGTGTATAGTTTTGAATTTTCGGTAGTTGATGACGGCGGTACCGTAAGTTCAGGAATTGATACTGATCCAACCCCTAACACCTTTACCATTACTGTTGTGGCGTCAAATGATGAGCCGGCTGGTACCACGGGCTCGATCAATATTCTTGAAGATCAGACCCGGACCTTGACCAGTAGTGACTTTGGTTTCAGTGATCTTGTCGAGGGTGACAACTTTCTCTCAGTGATAATGGTTAGCGCCAGCGGCTCTGGTGATTTCACCCTTAATGGAAATGCACTTCTACCTAATCAAGAAATACTTGTTAGCGATATTGATAGTGGGTTATTGCGATTTGAACCTTCTGCTAATGTGTATAGTAACGCTAGTGCAGCGATTGTTTTTCAGGTGAGGGATGATGGTGGCATAGCCAATACCGGGGTTGATACAGATCAGTCTGCTAACACCCTTACTATTAATATATTGAGCGTAAACGATGCGCCAGCGGGCACCGATGGAGTAGTGTCTCTGCTAGAAGATGAAACAGCTATTATTACAACGGCTGACTTTGGTTTCACTGATAGCATAGATAATAATACGCATCGCTCTGTGATGATTGACGCCCTGCCAGGTAATGGTGTTTTGGAGCTCAATGGTGTTGCGGTGGCTGTGGGTCAACAAGTGGGTGTGGTAAGTATACAGGCTAACAATCTTACCTATACGCCAAATGATCATCTCTACGGCCCGGCGCTAGATCAAATACAGTTTAGAGTTCGAGACGATGGCGGTACGTTAAATGGTGGTGCTGACACAGACCCTGTAGCAAACACATTGCAGTTTAACGTAACGCCAGTCAATGATGAACCGGATATTAATGATCGGACAATAATCATCGATGAAGAACAGACTTACCAGTTTGCGTTAGCTAATTTCAGTATTATTGATATTGAAAATAATAGTCTTTTAGATATCACGATTGATACTTTGCCATCGCTCGGTACACTAATGCTAAGTGGCAGTCCTGTAGCTGCTGGAGTTACAATACCAGCGGCGGATTTGAATAATCTAACCTTTACACCTGCACCAGATGCCAACGGAGTATCTTTTACTAGCTTCAATATTATCGTGAGAGATGATGGAGGGGTTGCCAATGGTGGGGTAGATTCCGATAGCACTGCTAATTCAATAGTGTTTAGTGCAAACAGTATTAATGATGCTCCTATATCTGCAAGCTTCACCAGCACTATGAACGAGGACGGTGTGCACGCTTATCAATTGAGTGAGTTTGCCTATTCAGATGTAGAGTCAGACGATTTCACAGAATTGCTAGTCACATCACTTCCCTCAAATGGAGTGTTAGCTGTAAATAACATGCCCGTAGCAATAGGGCAGGCAATTGCACGCGCGGATATCATACAGTTAACTTATACGCCTCAAGCTAATGCGACTGGTTCGGCCTATGACAGCTTCACTTTTAGAGTTAAAGACAGTGGCGGCATAGCAAATGGTGGTGTTGATACAAGCGGGCAATACAGCGCGCTAATAGATATAGTGCCTGTGAATGATCCGCCTACAAGTACTGGTTTCACTGTAAGTGCTACTGAAGATACAGCCTACACATTCAGCGCTTCGCAGTTTGTAATCACTGACATAGAAAATCATGCGCTAAATTCAATCATAATAAGTACGCTGCCAAGCTCTGGGCTACTTACGCTTGGGGGTTCAGCAGTGGTGCCTGGTCAATTTGTACCTGCGAACTCAATTTCGAATCTTGTCTATACACCCGATTTACATGTAAATGGAATCGCCGCTGATTTGTTTACCTTCCAGGTGGTCGATAATGGCGGCGTGCTCAATGGTGGTTCTGATACAGACACTGCACAAAATACGGTAATAATTGATGTGCTGAGCGTCAATGATGCCCCTGTTGGTAGCAGCGATGTGGTGGCTATCCTTGAAGATTCTTCGCACACATTTAGTGTCGCAGACTTCGGTTTTACTGATGTGGATAATAACCGGTTTCAATCACTCACTATTCAGTCGCCACCGACCAACGGAACGTTGACACTCTCAGGCGCTGTTGTGACCGCAGGGCAGGTGATTAGCGTATCTCAAGTGGGCAATTTGGTATTCACCCCGCAACCGGGTGCGAATCAAGCAGCTTATGATAGCTTTGAATTCTTAGTAACAGACGATGGCGGCACTGCGAATGGCGGTGCTGATACAGATACGGTTGTAAAAAATATCATTATTAATGTTGGCAACATGAACGATGCGCCAACCGGGGCTGACGTTGTTGCTAGCACGCTTGAAGATACACCCTATACATTTAGAGATAGTGACTTCGGCTTTACAGACTCAGACAACAATAATCTTCAACATATAATTATTGATAGCCTGCCTGTGGGCGGAGTTTTAGAGTTATCGGGTGTGCCTATCGCTTCTGGTCAGACAGTTGTGGCTAGCCGCCTGGCTGATATCACATACACGCCCATGCTAAATGCCTTTGGTAGCAGCTTGGATAATTTTGATTTTCGTGTTGTCGATGATGGCGGGACAGACAACGGTGGAGTAGATACTGCGCTGCAATCGAATACCTGGTCAATAGATGTTCTAAGTGTTAATGATGCTCCGCAGGCAATTAATGCAATGATCACCACTGCTGAAGATACCACCTTTAGCTTCAGTGGCAATGAATTTGGATTCAGTGATCCAGACAGTAACGCTTTAGATTTGATTATAATCCAAACGCTTCCTGTAAACGGGCAACTGGTGTTAAGTGGTGTGCCTGTAGTCATTGGTCAGACAATCACGACCTCTGCCATTAGTGATCTATCTTATATTCCTGTATTACATGGTCATGGTGCAGGCTTTGATTCGTTTGAGTTTGCTGTGCAAGACAATGGTGGTATTACCAACGGTGGCGATGACACCAGCAACGCTAATGCTACGTTGTTTGTTAACGTGACTGCCGTGAATGATGCGCCGCAAAGTTCTGACAAAACGATCACAGTACTAGAAGATGCGCCTTTCAGCTTTAGTACGGTCGAGTTTGATATTACCGATATTGAAGGTCATAATTTACAGTCGGTAATTATTTCAGCTCTTCCGGCTCTGGGGCAGTTAAGCCTCAATGGTATACCGGTAGCAGTGTCACAGGTGATTAGTGTTGCAGCAATCTCTGATTTGCTCTATATGCCGCCTGCTAACGCTCATGGTGTAGCCTATGCATCATTTTCTTATCACATTCAAGATGATGGCGGAGTTGCCAATGGTGGGCAAGATACCTCTACGGTAGAAAGTGTAATAGGTATTGATGTGCTGTCGGTTAATGATGCCCCGCAAGCATTCAATACGGTAGTAAGCACTAACGAAGATACGCCCTATCAGTTTTCACTAAACGACATTGGATTTACGGATAGTGATTCAGATGCGCTGCAATCGGTAACGGTTGCAACACTTCCAACGAATGGCGAGTTGTATCTAGCAGGTGTGCCGGTGGCATTAAACCAGTCGGTTATAGCGTCCGATGTTGCGCTGCTGGAATATATTCCAGACCCACACGCAAATGGTGTGGCACTTGACCACATAGATTTTATCGTGGTTGATGATGGTGGAACCAACAATGGTGGAGCAGACACCGCAGTTTCCGTTAGTCGGGTACAAGTTGATGTAATCAGTGTGAATGATCCGCCATCAGGCAGTGACACAGTAAAAGTCTTGTTGGAAGATTCAATTCATGTGTTAACACTTGCCGATTTCGGATTCAGTGATGTGGAAGATTCCAACGCATTGCAATCTGTGCGCATAGATTCCTTGCCCGCCACCGGTCAGCTTGCGCTTGCAGGCGTTCCGGTAGTTGCAGGGCAAGTGATAAGCCGCGTTGATCTAGTGAGAGGTGATCTTGAGTTCACGCCACTTGCTAACACTTCAGGGCTGGCATACAGTGAAATTCAGTTTAGCGTAATAGATGATGGCGGAGTCGCCAACGGTGGGCTCAATACCGATCTCAACGCCAGCACATTAACGTTTGATGTGCTCGCCGTTAATGACCCGCCGCAAAGTGCAGATCAAACGATTACTGCTACTGAAGATACAGACTATATTTTCTCGCTGGCAGATTTTGTTTTTAGTGATCCAGCAGATCTCCATGGACTGGATGAAATAGTTATAGAAACACTGCCAGGTACTGGCGCGCTTTTGCTTTCAGGGGTGGAGCTTGCTGTCGGGCAATCGGTGAGCCTTACAGATCTGCTTAGCGCAAACTTTGTGTATAGGCCAGCTGCAGATATGAATGGATCGGGCCTGACGTCTTTCACGTTTAAAGTGCAGGATGACGGCCTAAAAAGTAATGGTGGCAATAACCTTTCAGTTGATGCCAATACTATCACTATTGATGTGCATGCTGTTAATGATGCGCCGCAGATGGTGCTTACTGAAGCAATTGTTGATGAAGGTGGTGAGAGACTGCTCGATGCAACCTTGATTAAAACCACAGATGTTGATGACAGTCAGTTCGACCTTTTGCTCACACTTGAGAAGGCGACTCGTAATGGAGTGCTCTTGTTGAATGGGGCGCCAATGGCCAATGGCACAACATTCACAGTAGCGCAGCTGAACAATAATGAAGTTTATTATATTCACGATGGCTCCGAAACATCTGATGATACGTTTATTTTGTCATTGCGCGATGGTGAGGAAAACAACGCACTGCCTGTATTTGGTGAGTTCACAATTACTGTAAATGAAGTGATTGATCCTATGCCAGAGCTAGTAGCCGATATCCGGCAGGTGGAGTTTGGACAAACAACGATCGCAGCCAGTGTAATAGATAATGATATCTTGCTGTCGCCGGATCATTACACATTGAGTATTGAAAGAGAACCAGAAAACGGCGTAGTAACTATTAACGATGACGGTACATTTATCTATGTTCATAATGGCGAAAATATTTTAAATGATAGCTTTAGCTACCGCGTTACTAACAGCGACGATCTCTACCAGATTGCGACTGTGACTATTGAAGTTGAGCCGCAGCTGGAAACGGCTATAGAGGTACCGTTCGAGGAGCTCCTTGAAGAACCGTTGCTACCTGCGAAACCGGTAATCGATTTAGAATTGGCGAACGAGGAAGAGGAACTCACAGTAGAGAAAAATGCAGAGGTTGAGCTGGAAACTGCATTGGGTCCGGAAGGTATTATCTCTGAATTCTCTTTGCCTCAGACACGTGCTGAAATAGACGACAATTCACAAAGTGACTCTGTGGTTATTTATACAGAGCAACAGGTAGAGACCAATTTCCTTGCTACGTTAAAATTGCACGAAATTAGAAGTTTGGATGTGAAGCAACACAACCGCCTTGACTTGATTGCGTTAGACGCTGAGGGTACATCAAATACTAAGAATCTATTAGTTAATTTGGAAGTGAAAATTTCAGATTTTCGAGATGTTACTGACAATAATTACTTCCTGGATGCCTTGGCAAGAGTAGACGATGAACTATCAGAGACGGCCACTGACAATACCTTTAGAACGGTGTTAGGGTCAGAGGCTGTGTTTGGTGTATCTATCAGTGCTACAGCGGGCATTCTCGCCTGGGCGTTGCGTGGTGGAGCACTGTTCGCGAGCATGATGGCAGCTACCCCTTTGTGGAACAGTATTGATCCAGTAAGGGTTATGGTTGGCAAGGCAACAGAGAAGGATACTGCAGGAGATTCTGTAGAGAAAGTATTTGACTAAATTAATCTGTCCTTAGCATTTGCCGCGAGCTAAGTTTTTATAGTAATTCATGATGTTTCATGCGCACATTTTTGTGATCAAAGTCTGACTTTATACGTTAAATTGCAAACTTGTTAATCTAGGTTAGCCGGTTGTTATAACTCATTCTTATAATGGGCGAACTTAACTGTAGAAAGCTTTATTTATGGCCGTTAGTAATATGTTGATCGTATAGAAGTAATCCACTATCAGGTTTCGTTTCCGTTGACTTTTTCTAGCCGTAAAGAAATTTTTAAAAAGACTGCACGGTTAACGCTGGAGCCGCTAGAGCCTCGTGTGCTGTTCTCTGTTGATGTGGTTTTCGGGATAGTAGATCTTAATCCTCTTCCGTCAGTGGACGGTGTTGATATTACAAATGCTGCAGAGCTTTTTAACACGGCAGGCTCAACGCTCAGTCTTGAGGATGGTGCCAATGAGGCTCAAAAGCTAGATTCTGAACTGACACTATTTGAGCTAAGCGTATCTGAAATAGCGGGTATTGGCGATGATGCACTTTCAGTTGGAATTTTAGGGTCGAGCGCTTCACCGGTTCTAGAACATAACATCATCACTTTGGTTGCCGATGGTGGGGCTGTTCCTATAACACGCTCTCAACTTACAGTGTCCGATGCTGATAGCGCGCCGACGGAATTAACTTATACCGTTACAACAGGCCCTGCAGGTGGTTTCGTAGCCTATACGGATAATCGATTTGCTTCTATATCTACCTTTACCCAGCAAGATATTGATGACGGCAGGTTGATTTATGTCAACACCACGGCAGCGGTTAATGATTCTTTCGAATTTAGCGTTACTGATGGAAACACTGATTCCACAGCCTTGATCGGTACGTTTACTTTAGAGATTCAGCCCAGTGTTGCACCAACTCTGAGTTCGGGTGTTGAGCTTAACTATGATGGTGGCAACGATGCTTATTTACAGTCGAACGCATTAGGTTTTTCTAACCTTAATGCCAGCACTGTAGAGGTTATATTTTCAGCCTCTCCGCTAGCAGCTATTGTTCCGCTCGTTGAGATTGCCGATGGCAGTGCAAAGGATATAAGCATCAGCATAGATACTGTTACTGGAAATCTATTGCTAAACGTAGGCTCAAGTGCTGCGTTTGCATCGACTGCAATGGACTATAGTGCAGAGTTGCTAGATGAGAAAAAGCATAGTGTGGCGCTAACATGGAATGGTGAAAACCAGAGTGTATTTCTCTACATCGACGGTAACAAGGTTGATGATTGGAGTAACCAAAGTACTGGCGTAATCCTTGATCTCACCTCTAGCACGTTAACGTTAGGTCAGCCGGCATCTTCATCGGCAATTACCCCATTGAATCAATTTAGTGGCAACTACTATGATGTCCGGTTGTGGGATTATGTGCGTAGTGCCTCTGAAATATCATTGATGCATGACAAGAAATTTCTGCAGTCAGATGCAAGGCTCATTGCTAACTGGCAAATGCAAGCACTAAGCGTACAAGGGACGGTCTTGGATCAGAATGGAACTAACCCGCTTTTTGTAAAGCACGCCATGGGTGCTGGTTTTAGTCACTCAGAAGTTCGTACGGATCTAAATGTGTATGAGAACAGTGCAACTGGAACATCGGTGGGTCATGTTCTAGTGCATGAGGGTGAGCATCTGCGCAGTGTGGTTAGTGATGGTGACTTCACAGATGCAGGTGTTCCAGCAAGCTCTAACAACTATGCGGCTGGTGACACCCTGGGGGCATGGGGTGTTTCCGGTGGCAGTGTAGATCTCCTTCGGGCCGACGGAGCATACAGCGACAATACACTCACAGGCGGAAACTCTGTTCGATTAAATGTTGTAGATGCCGCTGTAAGTCAGACTCTAAGTACTGAGCCAGGTCGCCTATATCAACTGAATTATTCAGTTGGTGGTGATTTTTCTACCAATGCAGCTTCTATAGCTGTAGAAGCTGTCTTCGGTAGTCAGGTGCAAAATACCACAGTGGATCTCACGTCTGTTGGTGGTAATGATCCGTGGAGCCTGTCAGATAACATGTTGTGGAGAAATCAGTCTTTAATAATTGCCGCGGAAAACCTTACCACCGCACTGCAGTTTAAAGCTGATACTCCAGGTGTAATGATCGCTGATGTCCGCGTGGAAGAAATACCGTTAGAAATTGCTACCGTACTTGCCGGTCAAGCCAATATGGTTTACGACAGCGTTACTAATAAGTTTTATAAAACGTCGTCACACCAGTCGATCTATAGCGGTGCTTTAAACTATGCTGCGAGCCAAAAAATTGATGGTGTCGCTTCGCGTCTGGTAGTAATTGACTCAGCATATGAAAATGCGATTGTATCCCATGCTCAATCTCCCCTGGGTGACAGTGTTTGGATAGGGGCAACGGACGACGTTGATGAAGGCCAATGGAATTGGAATTATTCCAGTGGAGAGTCGGAGCTTTTTTGGCAAGGGGCTATAGATGGTAGCGCAGTAAACGGCGCGTATACGAACTGGAAAGCCAATGAACCGAACGATTATCAGTCAAATGGCGGTGAAGATTATGGGGTCTTAGAAGTTGGAGGTTATTGGAATGATGAGCCTGTCACTACGGGACTCAATTATATCGTGGTTGAATGGGATGTCAGTGAAGTATTGAATTCCTATCAGTTTCAATCAGTATTGGGCAGTGGTTTCTCTATAGATAGTGAAACAGGTGAAGTGACGGTAGACGGAAGTAGCGTTATTGACTATGAAAGTACGCAGTCTCGTACTATGCCTGTCGATATCATTGAGCTTGATGGCGATAGTTATGCTAATACAATTGACATCGATGTTAATAATGTCAATGAAGCGCCTGCAGGTATTGATAATACTATTTCCATATTAGAGGAGGACATCTATACTTTTTCAGCGTTAGATTTTGGCTTCACTGATCCGGAATCGAATGGTCTTGCAGCGATATTTATTGATACTTTACCCAGTAATGGTGCGCTAGAGCTGAATGGTTCAGCAGTGTCAGTGGGGCAGCAGGTTGCGGCATCGCAGATTACAAACCTAACTTATACCGCCGGACTCAATGATGGAGCGGGTGACGATATTGAATTCCGTATTATTGATGATGGCGGCACGGTTGCGACTGGCGTAGATACAGACCCTACGGCCAATAAAATCACCATCGATATCATACCGGTGAATGATCCACCAGTCGGTTATAACCCACACATTGGTATAGACGAAGATGAAACCTACTATTTCAGTGCTGCTGACTTTCCGTTTACGGATGTGGAGAACAATGCGCTACTATCCGTAACGATACATAGATTGCCTACGGAGGGTCAGCTCAACTTAGCCGGGCTCCCTGTCTCTGCGGGGGATGTAATAAATCAGGCAGATATCCCCACTTTATCTTTCACGCCACCGCTTAATGCAATACAGACACCCACGCCAATAGCGGGTGGGCCAGTGCAAGGGGCATTTGCCTATCAAATAACCGATGATGGTGGAACAGCAAATGGTGGCGAAGATACAGAAGCTAGCTGGCACGCTATGTTTTTTGATATCACTAGTGTCAATGATGCACCGCAAGCAATAGATAAAACTATATCAACGCTTGAAGATACCCCGTATGAATTTAATTTAACAGACTTTCTCTATAGTGATGTAGAGAGCCACAATGTACTCAATATCATTGTTACTGCTCTGCCAACAAATGGAGAATTAGTGTTAGGTGGAGTGCCGGTGTTGGTCGGGCAGTCGGTTAATGTTACTGCAATAAGTTTACTTGAGTTCATACCTGAGCCAGGTATGAACGGTCTGGCCTACGATAGCTTCGAATATTTGTTGCAAGATGATGGCGGTACAGCGAACGGTGGCAATGATACTGATTTAAGCGGTAAGAATATCACTATTGATGTGGTTAGTGTCAATGACGCGCCGATGGGTGCTGATAACACGCTGCACGGCATTGAAGATAAAATGAGGTATTTCACCGCTGCAGATTTTGGGTTTACTGATCCTGACAACGATTCGTTTATGTCATTGATTATAGAAACACTACCGCAAGATGGGCAATTGACCTATACAGGTGCACCAGTTTCAGTAGGTGATGAAATAGCCTATAACTTTATACATGAACTTGGTTTTCAGGCAGCACCTAATGAGTTTGGTGCAGCCTATACGCAGTTTGAATTCTCAGTCAGAGACGATGGTGGTGTCTTTAACGGTGGTAGCGATAATAGCATCGCAACCAATGTTATAACGCTCGATATTGATCCCGTAAACGATCCCCCGTCAGGTAGTGATGCAACAGTAGTTGTATTGGAAGATACACCAAGAGCGTTCAGTGCAGCGGAGTTCGGATTTAGCGATGTAATAGATAACCATGGCTTGAAGTCTGTGGTTATCAATACATTGCCGACGAATGGCCAGCTACTGATTTCGGGTACACCTGTAACACCTGGCCAGGCGATTGATGCTGCTTCAATAGCATTGTTAGAGTTTGTACCTGAGGTCAATGCCAATGGCACGGGATACGACAGCTTCACCTTCCGGGTCCAAGACAACGGTGGAGTACTAAATAGTGGAGAAAACACAGACCCGCTAGCGAACACTATGATCGTTGATCTAACTTCAGTGAATGATGCACCACTAGCTGCTGACAACACGGTAGTGACCACTGAAGATACAGAGTATGCTTTTAACGCGGTAGAGTTTGGATTTAATGATCCGATAGACGGTGATCGGTTTCAATCGATAATCATTGAGATGCTTCCAGCATCCGGTCAGCTGTTGTTGTTAGGTGGGAATGTCACAGTGGGGCAGGAAATAAGTGTTGCCTCCCTATCAGATCTTAGCTACATGCCGCCGTTGGGCGCGAATGGTATAGCCTTCGATGCATTCGATTTTAGAGTGCGTGATGATGGTGGTGTGACTGATGGTGGCGCTGACTCAGCTTTGTTATTAAACAGAATTGCCATTGATGTAAACGAAGCTAATGATGCGCCGAATGGAACTGATGCGACCCTGGTTAGCCTTGAAGATATCCCTTATCAATTTGCAATCAGCGACTTTGGTTTTACTGATATTGATGGAAACAACTTTGAATCGGTAATCATTACCACGCTTCCCGCCGATGGCGATCTGCAATTGTCAGGCACTCCCGTCACTAGTAGTCAATTGATTCCGGTGGCCTCAATACCCTTATTGGAGTTCATACCGCAGACAAATGTTAATGGTGCGGGCTATGACAGCTTTACCTTCCAAGTGCAAGATGATGGTGGAGTATTAAATGGTGGTGTAGATACAGATCTAGTTGCGAATCAAATAACTTTTGATATTGCTAGTGTGAATGACGCACCAGCAGGTGCGGATAATACTTTGACTACACTTGAAGATACCCCGCTACAATTTACAGCAGCGGATTTTCGTTTTAGAGATTCAGATAACGATGAGTTCATGTCCGTTGTTATTGAATCTCTACCGGCAAACGGATTGCTAACGCTTTCTGGAACGCCTATAACTTCAGGTTTGGAAATACCTCGTTCATCTATAGCTGATCTTGGGTTTGTAGCTGATCCTAATGATTCTGCGCAAGCCTACGCCACTTTTGAGTTTAGTGTCAGGGATAATGGTGGGGCTACTAGCGGCGGTATAGAAAAGAGCATTGCCGCTAATGTGATGACAATTGATGTGGCCAGTGTGAATGACGCGCCAGCGGGAAGCGACAGTACAATCGATCTCTTAGAAGATACCCCGCATTCATTTACAGCATTGGATTTCGGTTTCTCAGATGTATCTGATAACAATAACTTATCTGCTGTAATTATCACGGCATTACCTGTCAATGGCGCGTTAGAGCTTGCCGGTATGCCTGTCACTAGTGGGCAAGTGATTGCAGTAGCCGATATTCCATCACTTCAATTTGTACCGGCCTTGCATGAGAACGGAATTGGCTACGATACAATATCTTTTAAAGTTCAAGATGACGGCTTAACGATCAATGGCGGTACGGATATAGATGAGACTGCAAACCAGATTACCATTAACGTGGCGTCAGTTAATGATGTTCCATCAGCATCGGATACCACGTTAATTACTACTGAAGATACACCGCTTCTATTTGCAACTACTGACTTTGGATTTAGTGACATCAATGACGGTGATCAATTTGCTGCTGTAATTATTGAATCGGTACCGACTTCGGGGCAGTTGTTTTTATCAGGTGTGCCTGTCATGGTCGGTCAAGCAATCCCGGTGTCTGAATTACCAACGCTTAGTTATACTCCACCGATTGATGTGAATGGTGTAGCCGTTGATGATATGGATTTCCGTGTTCAGGATAACGGCGGCACAGCCGATGGCGGTGTCGATATCAGCCTGCAAGTGCATTCGATATCCATAGATGTTAGAGGTTCTAATGATGCACCAGAAGGCGCAGATACTGTCGTTACACTTAACGAAGATACAGCCTATCAATTCAGTGGTGCAGATTTCGGGTTCGTAGATACAGACGGACACAACTTTCAATCGGTAACTATTACATCAGTTCCTGTCCGTGGGCAACTGCATTTGTCAGGTGTTGTTGTGACAGCTGGCCAGATGATCGCTGCGTCTTCAATTGCGGCCCTTGAATTTGTGCCGCCAGCTAATGCTAATGGTGCAAGCTTTGATAGCTTCACCTTCCAGGTACAAGATGACGGTGGTGTGATCAATGGCGGTGTCAATATTGATCCGATGCCGAATACAGTCAGTGTTGATGTTACTAGCGTGAATGACTCGCCAGTAGGGGGAAATAAAACCGTATCAACCTTCGAAGATACTCCCTATGTGTTTAGTGCTACTGATTTTGAATACGCTGACATAGAAAATCATACGCTGCTGAATGTAATTATAACGTCATTGCCCGTTAATGGATTGTTAACCCTGGCAGGCGTACCGGTAGCGCCGGGTCAGGCCATCGGTGCTAACGATATTGGTGCACTGGTATTTACCCCGGAATCGCACGTCAATGGCATAGGCTACGATACGTTCTCTTTTGTGATCCAAGATGCCGGAGGTAGTGCTAACGGTGGTATTGATACTGACTTGCTAGCCAATGATATTACTATCAATATAGTTAGTGTTAACGATGCGCCAGTAGGTGCAGATGGCCGCGTAACTATGAATGAAGATTCTATCTATTCATTCACTGCCGCTGATTTCGGTTCTACCGATATAGACAATAACAGTTTACTATCTGTTGTTATTGATATGCTGCCTGCTAACGGCCAACTTATATTGTCCGGTGTGCCGGTACAAGCCGGGCAGTCTGTTGTGAATATCAATGATCTAAAATACATCTCGCTGCCTGATGCTCACGGTATTGCTCATGACTCGTTCACCTTTAGAGTGCAGGATGACGGCGGCACTGAAAATGGTGGTGTAGATACAGACCCTGCAACGAACACAATGGTTGTTGATGTCGTATCTGTAAATGATGCACCAACGGGTACCGATAATTCGGTTACCACCACCGAAGATGCACCTTATACATTCGTTGCTACTGATTTCGGGTTTACCGACTCTGACAACAACGCTTTAGCGGCTATAACGATCACTGCCGTGCCAGCTAACGCGCAACTATTGCTTGCGGGTGCCCCGGTAGTGCCGGGGCAGGTGATTGATGTTGCTCAGATACCAAATCTACAGTTACTGCCAGAGCCTAATGTACATGGCATCGGTTATGACAGCCTAGGCTTCACAGTAACTGATGACGGTGGCAGCCTGAATGGTGGATTAGATACTGGCCTGGCGTCAAGCATTATTACGATGGATGTGCTAAGTGTGAACGATGCGCCAGCGGGTACTGATAACACAGTCTATACACCTGAAGATACTGACTATATATTTAAGGTAAATGACTTTGGATATACTGACCCTGATGCTAATGCACTGCAGGAAATAGTCATTAGTGCCCTACCGGCAAATGGCCAGCTAACGCTTTTCGGTACGCCAGTAAACTTAGGTCAATCGATAACCGCAAACCAAGTGGCTAACCTGGTCTTTACCCCTGAGCCTGATGAAAGCCAAATTGCCTATGCGAGCTTTGAATTTAATGTCCGTGATGACGGTGGCACTTTATACAACGGAAAAGACACCGACCCGGTAGCCAAAACAATTACTATTAACGTTGGGTCTGCTAACAATGCACCGATTGGTGATGAGGTTACGGCCACTACGCTTGAAGATATTCCCTATAGTTTTGATGCTACAGATTTTGGTTTCTCAGACGCGGATAACAATAATCTAGCAGCGGTTATCATTGAAAGCGTACCGGTCAATGGCACTCTAAGCCTTGCGGGTGCACCTGTTGTGATTGGGCAAGTTGTGCCAGCATCTGATATTACAGATGTAAGGTACACGCCAAACGCTAACGCTTATGGCAGTGTGTTTGATGCATTCCAGTTTTATGTAATGGATGATGGTGGTACCGATAATAACGGCATAGACACTGCCCTACAGCCTAATACCTGGTCAATTGATGTACTAAGCGTCAATGATGCCCCCGTGACTTCTACTTCAACGGTAAGCGCACTTGAAGATACCGCCTATGCATTTGCTGCAAATGACTTTAGTTTTAACGATATTGATGCAAATAATCTTCAGCAAATAGTTATTCAAACTCTGCCAACAAGTGGAAATTTGTCGCTGCAGGGTTTGTCGGTAGTTGTTGGGCAGGCAATTGATGTGGCTGATATAGAAAACCTTAGTTATCTGCCCGCCGCTGATATATATGGAGTCGCACAAGATACGTTTGAATACATGGTGCGTGATGATGGCGGTACTGCAAATGGTGGTATTGATATAAGTTTTGCAAATGGTGCAATCAATATTGATGTAGTGCCAGTGAATGATGCTCCAATAGGTTCAGCCTCTGAAGTAGAGATAATCGAAGATACCCCCTATGCATTTAACGTAGCAGACTTTATATTTACAGATGTTGAAAGTCACTCGCTGGATTCAATCATCATTACAGCGCTTCCTGTCAGTGGTGTTTTGGAGTTCAATGATAATGCGGTAGCCGTAGGGCAAGTGATCAATGCCACAATGATCACAGACTTAATTTACACGCCGCCAGTCAATGCCAATGGTGCGGCGGTAGCGGCTTTTGACTACCTGTTGCGCGATGCGGGTGGCAGTGCTGCTGGTGGGCAAGATATCTCTGTCACAGAGAGCACTATGACCGTAAACGTGGTAAGTGTAAATGATGCGCCAGTTGGTATTGAATCAGTGGTAGAGGCACAAGAAGATACTCCGTATCAATTTGCGGCATCCAATTTTGGGTTTAGTGATGCTGAATCACATCAGCTCAAGGCAATTGTACTATCTGCATTACCTGGTTATGGGGCATTAACACTTTCAGGCTTGCCGGTGGTGCCTAATCAGATAGTTGACGTTGCTGACGTAGCGCTTCTTGAGTATCTCCCGGAGCCACATGGTAACGGTCAGTATTTTGATGCATTGAGCTATCAAGTTATTGATAAGGGCGGCACTGCTAACGGCGGTGTAGATACCGCGGTGTTAGATTCTGTTATGCATATTAATGTCGCGAGCGTTAATGATTGGCCTGTCGGTGCAGATACCACAATTACAATGCTTGAAGATACGGTTTATAAAATGTACCCGACAGACTTCGGTTTTAGCGATGTGTACGATTCAGATTTGTTTCAGGCCGTGCGTATAGATACCTTGCCCGTTAATGGTGAACTTACCTCAGCAGGTGCGCGAGTTCAGGTGGGGCAGCTGATCCCACATGCCAGTCTGCAAGCGGGTGAACTGCAATTTACTCCCTTAGCGGATGAAAGCGGTGCGGTATATAGTGAAATTGAATTTAGCGTTATTGATAACGGTGGCATTGGTAGTGGTGGCCAGAATACAAACCAGCAGCCTAATATTTTAAGTCTCAATGTGCTTCCCGTAAGTGATGCGCCACAGAGTACAGATGCATTAATTGAAGTGCTGGAAGATACTCCTTATATATTTACAGCTAATAACTTTGCTTTCTACGATCCTGGTGATTCAGATACCCTTGACTTTGTGATAATTGAAAGTCTGCCAGCGTCCGGTATATTGCAGTTAGCGGGAGCAGATGTCGTAGTGGGTCAATCTGTTAGCGCGGCAGATTTAGTTAATGGGAATTTTATTTATCAACCCGAGGCCAATACATACGGCACAGAACTAACCACATTTACTTACCGGGTGCAAGACACCGGTGATCTTTCCAACGGTGGAAGCAATCTTTCGGTCAATCCTTATTCAATATTGTTAGATGTGCTTGCCGTTAACGATGCGCCTCAAGGGCAATCAACGGTTATCGAAATTAGTGAAAGTGCAACACGCGTTATACAGCCTACAGATTTTGGTTTCACAGATGATAATCACCAGTTGGCGGGTGTACTGGTTACGCAAATACCACAAGCGGGTAGTCTATTGCTGAACTCAGAACCAGTTGCAGTTGGGGAAGTAGTATCTGTCTCTGATCTAAATGCAGGCATACTAGTTTATAGCGCACCATTAAATGTAGATGCAGCCGGTGCTACAGCGCGGATGGGTTTTAAAGTCATTGATAATGGTGGCGTTTCAGTTGATGGTGTAGATACCGATTTGGAAGATCGCTTTATCGATTTTGATCTTATAGCTGTGAATAGTGAGCCGACTTTAGCATTAACTGATGCAACCTTTGATGAAGGCAGTACGAATGCAGTTGATACCAGTTTTATTACTGCCACTGATATTGATGACAACTCTGAAGAGCTATTCTTATCTGTGCTCAGTAGCCCGAATAACGGTACTCTAATGCTTGACGGCTCACCGATCACTAATGGCGCAACATTTACCGTGGCGCAGCTGGAAAATAACGAGCTGTATTATATTCATGACGGCTCAGAGACCGAAAGTGACACGTTCCAGCTGTTATTGGCAGACGGCGGTGAGGATGGCTCACAACCTGTAGTAGGTGAGTTTAAAATTAACATTGCCGAAGTGCTTGATCCAGCCCCTGAACTTATTGATGACACTATTGCGGTGGATGCAGGGCAAGAGTCGGCGCTAGCGAGCGTAATTGAAAATGACTTGTTGGCTGCAAATGATAATTACACTATTGCGCTTGAAACCAACCCGGAGTTTGGTTCAGTAACTTTCAACACAGATGGTACCTTTAGTTATACACATGATGGCAGCGCTGAATACCAGGATAGCTTTTCTTATCGTGTAACTAATAGCGATGGTATTTATCAGGTTGCGACCGTATTGGTAAACGTAGAACCGCCTGTTGGTGCAGCCACCGATGCCGCCACAGAGGCCGCAATAGCTGCGGCAATTGAGGCAGCATTAGAAGATTCTGATTTATTGGTAGAAGAGGATAATGAAGAGCAAGTCAAGGACGAAGAAGAGCAAGAAAATGAGGTTCAATTAAGCAACCAGCCTGATGCTTTTGTAGTTGATTCTGGGTTATCTATAGATTTGCCAGAGGCTGATGCTTTCTACAGGGTTGAGACAGAATCTCAAGTTGATTCAGTTGTGTTCTACCAGGAAGATGTGGAAACCTTTTATTCGGTTCGTGTACCCGTTAGGACTCTCGATGCTTATCAAACATTAAGTCACAACCAGAATGAGACTATTTCGTTTAGTAGCTTAGCTAATTCAGACCGTAGTAATCTATTTTTTGATCTTCAGGTAAATGTATCTAATTTTAAAGACGTTACAGACAACTATTATTTTCAAGATGCGTTAGCTCGAGTCGATAGGGAGCTAGAAAATGCTAACGAGCAAAAATCCAGGAGTTATGCATTGGGCTCTGAGGCAGTGTTTGGTGTGTCGTTGAGTGCTACAGCAGGTGTGCTGGCATGGGCGCTGCGCGGAGGTGCATTGTTTGCCGGTATGATGGCAGCAACTCCGCTTTGGAGTTCTATTGACCCCGTAAGAGTAATGGTCGGTTCATCAAAAGAAGAAGACGACGCTGAAGAAGAATCAGTTGAAAAATTGTTTGAATAGACTGAGCTTCAAATAAAGCTCTGCGAGTTAATATTGAATCGGTCTAGCAGTTAGAATACGCGATCAAGAACAGTAATAAATTTATCTGCAGGCATGTAGCCTACGACTCTCGCAGATTTATCTTCAATACCATTAGCGTTATAAAAAATGATCGCCGGTGGCCCAAAAATACCGAACTCTTTCAATAACTGTTTATCTTGCTCGTCATTAGCGGTGACATCCGCTTGTAGTAATAGAGCCTGGTTCATTTTGCTCGCTACTGCCTGATCAGTGAAGGTGAAGGCCTCCATCTCTTTACAGCTAATGCACCAGTCTGCATAAAAATCAAAGATGACCGGTCTGTTGCTAGATTTGGCATCGGCAAGCGCTACGTTAAGTTGTTCTAAGCCTTTAACCTTTTGGAAAGTGACATGCGCTGAAGTGTCTTGTTTTTCGCCTGAAAAATGAAAGCCTTGCATAGGCCGCAACAGACTGCCAGTGCCAGATGCTGCTCCGATCATTAATAGTGTTCCATAAACCACGGAAGCATAACCCAGACCTTTAGTGATTCGTTTCCATGCGGGTATACCTGATGGATACGATTCAAACGCACCCATGAATAAACCAACAACAATCAGTAACAGGGCAGACAACAGCATAGTGGCCCATGTCGGTATGATTCTATCCAGCATGTAAATGGCTAAGCCAAGTAGTAGTACACCGAAGATCGCCTTAGTGGTGTCCATCCAAGGGCCTGCTTTTGGAATATATTTACCAAACGTTGTGCCGATGATTAAGATCGGTACGCCCATGCCCATTGAAAGCGCAAACAACGCAGCACCACCGAGTACAGCATCACCCGTTTGGCCAATATAAATTAAGGCACCTACTAACGGTGCTGTTACACAAGGGCCAACAATCAATGCTGAAAGAAAGCCCATGGTCGCAACCCCTGCGAAGCTACCGCTTTTTTGTTTGTTGCTAATGTTGGTTAATCGACTCTGTAAAAACTGTGGCATTTGCAGTTCAAATAAACCGAACATAGAAAGCGACAGCACCACAAAAAGCAATGCAAAGGCAGTTAGTACCACTGGGTGTTGTAGCGTGGCTTGAATGTTTTCACCGCTTAAACCAATCAATACACCCGCAATGGTGTAGGTGAGCGCCATAGCAAGTACGTAGACCAACGATAAATAGAATGCTCTGGGTGCGCCTATTTTTTCACCAGAGCCAATAATGATCGAAGACAGTATCGGAACCATTGGTAATACGCACGGTGTGAACGTAAGCAGTAAGCCCATGCCGAAAAAGGTCAGAATGGTTAGCCAGCGGTTGCTGCCTTTCAGGCTATCTGCGAGTCTATCTTGCTCTGGTTGTATAACATCTGTTGTGTTGGTGATGTTAGCGCTTGGTGCGATAGTGGCGCTTGCCGCCGTATTACCTGCCGCTGTATTAATTGCAGAAGCGCTTGCTACTGCTGTAATCTCAACAAGCTTAACTTCTTTGTAAATGGGTGGGTAGCAAATGCCAATATCGGCGCAGCCTTGGTAACCGACTTTAAGTATGGCCTCTTTTGTATTGGCAGGTAGTACAATGGGGAGCTCTACACTTGCAGCATTTCTGAATACTTCTGATTTTCCAAAGAAGGCGTCTTCTTCCCAGCTGCCTTCGGGCATTTTCGCATCACCAAGTGTTGCTCCGTTAGGTGCAAGCAGTTCAAACGAAAATCGCTTTTTGTATAGGTAATGGTCTTCACTAATATTCCAACGGATAGGGGCTATGCCGTTGTTAATAGTGGACGCCTCCAGAGTAAACGCCACTTCAGGGTCGAGTACTTCATTGCCTGAGTCGATGCTTAAAATACTTGAAAGCGATGTTGTAGGCTCAGCACTTGAGCTTATTGCAGCGGAACTCATGGCAGGTGAGTTGTTTTTCGGTAAGCTTAGGTTGTTGCTGAAAGTATTACTGACAGGGTCTTGTAGGCCATCGGCTTTATAGTCTTGAGTGAGTGCGTTACTCGCAGAATCGTTTAGCGTTTGCGTGCCAATTGCATTTGCAATGTTTAGCGTAAAGACTTCGCTATGTGGTGGATAACAAATACCGATATCTGCACAACCCTGGGAATTCACCGTAACCGACAATACGCCAGCTTGTTTGACGCTAGTTAAAGGTGCCGTGAAATTCAGGGTGTCTCGGTAAGTCTCTACGTCGCCAAAAAATTGATCTTGTTTTTTCTCGCCTGCGGGAAGTTGCAGTGCGCCAAACTGAGCGTCACTGGATTCAACACTAATTTTGCTTCGATACAAAAAGTAGCCCGGGGCAATATCAATTTGTACAGCGACGCTGGGATCTGGAGATGTGCTTTGCTCAAGTGTGACTTGAGTAGCAAATGCCTCTGAAGCTTCGAGTAGTGGTTGCTCTTTGTCTTTACCGAACAGCGACAAAGCACTGGCCGAGATTGCCCATAGGGCAAGCAGGAACAGAGTAATAAATTGAAGGAAGCGTGTATTCATTGAGAGCAAGACATTGTAACTTTTTAGTTCGACCATAAGTCAGTGTTAACGTTCATCGGGTCAGCTTACATATGATCTATAGTTAGACGCTTTTGGCATTTGCGCTGTGATTCTTAAACGCGAGCATGTTTGAGCCGGATTATGTCGCTTTATTCGTATAAGGATAGGCTATTTGTGGCTGTTTGGGTTGGATACTGTAGGATGGAGTCAATGAATTTACACAAGCGCAGCTTTGGCGCAAATCACTAGAGGCAATGGTGTGTTCCGGTTTATTTTTCTACTCTTTATCGCAATGCCGATATTAGAAATATTTTTGCTGATTAAAGTTGGCGGTTCAATTGGGGCGCTGTGGACGATTTTGATCGTTATCTTCACAGCGATGCTCGGTACCTGGATGCTCCGGGCTCAGGGCTTGTCTACAATGAACAAGGCCCGCAGTAAAATGTCCAGTGGGGCAATACCTGCTTTTGAATTGATGGAAGGTCTGGCGTTAGGTGTCGGTGGTGCGTTGTTGCTGACCCCGGGCTTTGTCACAGATGCCATAGGCTTTGCTTGCTTGATTCCCTTTACTCGCAAGTGGCTGGTTAAGGCGCTATCAAAACGTGTGTCTGTGGCATCTGTTGCAGGCGGGTTTTCGGCAACAACACCTGGTCAACGGCCATCTTACGGTGGCCCGTCAGTAAAACCTAAGCCAGGTGGCATAGAGGGTGAAATCATCGAAGGTGAGTTCACTCGCAAAGAAGATTGACACCTATTTAGATTAACCGATGACTTTTAGATTAACCGAGACTTAATGGGTAGCGCACTCTTCTAAATCCAGCACAATCCCTGAATGGCGTAAATCTCTCGCCAGAGCAGGGTCACCCGTGCGCATCCATTCATCGTGTTTTTGCAATAGATTTTCAGTCAGTTGGCTTTGTTCGCCATTAGTCGTGGCCTGCGAGCTGATAGCACTTAGTATTTGTACAAAAGCGTGAAACTGTTGGGCAAGGTCGGCAAAGATTTCTGCCTGTGCCTGGTCGCGATGTGTTTGGTTGGCGGTGTCTGCGAGTGTACTGTAAGCACTTTCACCCATCGAAATATAATAGGAAATCCCGACTGGCCGGCGCTCTAGTGCAGGTGCGAACATACCAGCAATAAACATTGCCACATCTCCTAAGCGCTGTAGGTGCTGACGTCGTTCCTGGGTGCTGCTGGCCTCCACCGCACGGCGGTAGTAGTCAGCCAGCGGTGTCAGTGTGCCGCGATCTGGAAGGTAGTCAAAAAATTTCTCAGATCGGCTGTAGGTGTTTAGCAAATTGGTCAGATACCAAACGGTGTGTTCGGTTGCTTCAAAAGGGCTGTTTTTGATCGCATCAGCCAAAGCATCGTGAAAATAAGCCTTCAGGCTTGATTCGGTGTTTATCACGCTATCAGTGTCGAACATTACAACCACCTAGCTGTCAGTTTGGGCCAGTTTAGTATTGCTTTCAATGGCTTACTGATAGGTGAATTCGCCCTGACGGGTGCCGCCCTACCGTTTGCCGAGCACCTGTTGTTGCTGCAGTTTTCTCGCCGGTTTCCAGAAAGTAACTTTTATTTAGCAAATACCTTGAATTCGTCGTCGAAATCAATACTATTAGCACTCGCTGCAGGTGAGTGCTAGAACTCGCTGGCGTCAGAATACCTTGATAAACCCCTTAAATTAATAATAGAAGAGGAGCCCGGACAATGAATATTCGTCCCCTTCACGACCGTGTGGTCGTGCGACGTATGGAAGAAGAGCGCACCAGTGCTGGTGGCATCGTAATTCCAGACTCAGCTACCGAAAAGCCAATTCGCGGTGAAATCACTGCTGTCGGCAACGGTAAAGTCACTGATTCTGGTGATGTACGTGCGTTAGATGTGAAAGTTGGCGACACCGTTTTGTTTGGCAAGTACTCAGGTACTGAAATCAAAGTAGACGGCGAAGAACTTCTTGTGATGCGTGAAGACGACATCATGGCCGTTATTGAAGGCTAAAAGCTACAAGGCTTAATGTGACAGCCTAATCGCTAATCACGGCCTCTGGCTTTTCAAACGACTACCCCAAATTAACATACTCACGGAGATCAAATCATGAGTGCAAAAGATGTGCAGTTCTCGGATGACGCCCGCAGCAGAATGCTGAAAGGTGTTGACATCCTTGCCAACGCGGTAAAAGTTACCCTTGGTCCTAAAGGCCGTAACGTAGTACTAGACAAAGCGTTTGGTGCACCAAACGTCACTAAAGATGGTGTGTCAGTAGCAAAAGAAATCGAACTTGCAGACAAGTTCGAAAACATGGGCGCGCAAATGGTTAAGGAAGTTGCATCGCAAACTTCTGATATCGCAGGTGACGGAACCACAACAGCTACTGTACTTGCTCAAAGCATCGTTCGCGAAGGCTTGAAAGCAGTTGCAGCTGGCATGAACCCAATGGATCTTAAGCGCGGCCTGGATAAAGCAGTTATTGTTGCTGTTGAAAACCTGGCTTCACTTTCACAGCCATGCAACGACACTAAAGCAATTGCTCAGGTAGGCACTATCTCTGCAAACAGCGACGCCAACATCGGTAATATCATTGCAGAAGCAATGGAAAAAGTCGGTAAAGAAGGTGTTATCACTGTAGAAGAAGGTTCAGGTCTTGAAAACGAGCTTGACGTTGTAGAAGGTATGCAGTTCGACCGTGGTTACCTTTCTCCGTACTTCATCAACAACCAAGACAACATGAGTGCTGAACTCGAAGATCCGTTTGTTCTTCTTTATGACAAGAAGATCTCAAACATCCGTGACCTTCTTCCAACACTTGAAGCAGTTGCTAAAGCAGGTAAGCCATTGCTTATCGTTGCTGAAGATGTAGAAGGCGAAGCGCTTGCTACATTGGTTGTTAACAGCATGCGCGGTATTGTTAAAGTATGTGCTGTTAAAGCACCAGGCTTTGGTGATCGTCGTAAGGCAATGTTGCAAGACATCGCTATCCTTACTGGCGGCCAGGTAATTTCTGAAGAAGTAGGCCTTTCGCTTGAAAAGGTTACTCTTGAAGATCTTGGTAACGCTAAGAAAGTTAACGTTGATAAAGAAAATACTACTATCGTAGATGGTGCTGGTGCTAAAGCAGAGATCGAAGGTCGTGTTGATCAGATCCGTTCACAAGTAGAGCAGTCTTCTTCTGACTACGATCGTGAAAAGCTTCAAGAGCGTGTTGCTAAGCTTGCCGGTGGTGTTGCGGTAATCAAAGTTGGTGCAACAACTGAAGTAGAAATGAAAGAAAAGAAAGACCGCGTCGACGATGCACTCCACGCCACGCGTGCGGCAGTTGAAGAAGGCGTAGTTGCTGGTGGTGGTACTGCACTTATCCGTGCAATTAAATCTCTAGACGGCCTAACAGGTGACAACCCGGACCAGGCACACGGTGTAGCAATCGCACGTCGTGCAATGGAAGAGCCACTTCGCCAGATCGTAGCAAACGCTGGTGGCGAGCCATCAGTAGTGGTTAACCAAGTAGCAGGCGAAAGCGGCAACTACGGTTACAACGCAGCCACAGGTGAATACGGCGACATGATCGCAATGGGTATTTTGGATCCTACAAAGGTGACACGTTCAGCACTACAGAACGCAGCATCAATCGCAGGTCTAATGATCACCACAGAAGCGATGGTTGCTGAACTACCAAAAGACGATGCTCCTGCAATGCCTGACATGGGCGGCATGGGTGGCATGGGCGGCATGATGTAAAGCTGCTTTGCCTAACTCTTAGGTAAAGAGAAAGCCCCGCACTGTCGGGGCTTTTTTTATGGGTAAAGTTTCAATTTAGTTTTGCGGTTCTTTTTGACTCTAGAGAATAAATAAGCTTCCCGGTTTCAAAAAAGTCCCACGCTAACGCTTGTGGGTTTCCTTAAAAAGAAAAAGATAACGAGCTTAATATATCAAGCACCTTCGAATAGAAGTAAGCATCAATCATTCGCAATCGGACAAAGCATCAGAAATAACAAAACAAACGAGCGCGCAAACCATCAAAGCCCCCCAAGCCCCCCAAGCCCCCCAAGTTTAAAGTCGGAAAAAGCATCAAGAATAACCAAAGACACGAGCGCGAAAACTTTCAGTTACCCCTCAACCAACTGAGCGTCGCGAACCCACAAGCGCGCTTTTTGTTGTTTTTTGAAATAGTCTTCCGTGGGGTCAAAGCGCCATGGACGGCGCTTTGAGCGCGGTGCACATGGATGTGCCCATAGTTGACAATAATGGG
>CALGKA010000098.1 GCA_937927895.1 uncultured Granulosicoccaceae bacterium
TTTGAAGTCCCACGCTTACGCTTGTGGGTTTCCTTAGAAGATGACGAGCGATGGTTTATGTAGGTGCGGTGTTCTTTTTGAGGCTAGATAATTATTAAACTTCACGGTCTTTTAGTCCCTCGCTAACGCTAGCGGGCTTCCTAAATGAAAAAGATAACGAGCGCACTCTATAAACAGCTTGGTAACTTAAAGAAGTAAATAGTTTATAAGGTAAAAAGTTGGCTAGAGCATCGGTAATAGTTGCAAACACGAGCGCGAAAAACATCCAAGGCCCCGAACCTTACTGAGCGTCGCGAACCACAAACCTATCAATTGCCAATATCCCAAATAGCCGACTAGAGTGCCGACACTCACAATGTGATGCTGTGCCTGCGCTTTTTTTGTTTTTTGAAAAACGAGGTCTGTCAAGGGAAGCCCGCCAGCGTGAGCGAGGGTTTAAAGAAGTTGGTGCTTCGGTATTTACTAGCTTTAAAAATATCACTGAAGTAACTGCGTCTTTTTTGTAACCACATAGAAGTTAATTATCGGGGCATAAAATCCCTCGCTTACGCTAGCGGGCTTCCAAAAAGAAAAATATAACGAGCGCGCTCTAGAAACAGCCTGGTAACTTAAATAATAGTTTCATAAGCTAATAAGTCGGATAGAGCATCAGTAATAGTTGCAAACACGAGCACGAAAAACATCCAAGGTCCCGAACCTTGCTGAGCGTCGCGAACCGCTAACCCATCAATTGCCTGGATCCAAAAAACACACGTAGAGTGCCGACACTCACGAAGTGATGCTGTACCCGCGCTTTTTGTTGTTTTTTGAAATCCTGCTGCGTGGGGTCAAAGCGCCAGGGACGGCGCTTTGAGCGCGGTGCACATGGATGTGCATACCGCGCGACCCCTCGCAGCTGGATTTCAAAAAATGGCGCAGCCATCCGAAGGACAACAAAGTAGCAAGAAGACTTTTTGCTTACTTTTTGGTCTTTTTAAAAAGTAAGGCCGCCGGCAGGGCATGCCGCGCTCGTAAGCCGCCGGCAGGGCATGCCACCCACGTCAGCCGCCAGCAGGCCACGCCACCCACGTCAGCCGCCAGCAGGCCATGCGCCACCCACGTCAGCCGTCCGCAGGACAAGCCAAAGCGACACCCGCCCGCAGAGCACGCCACGTAAGCCGCCCGCAGGGCAAAAAAAAGAACAACAAAAGGCCTGAGCAAAAAGCCCAAGCCAATCGATAACAAAAATTAAATAAAACCAAGCCGCGGCAAAGCCGCAACAAGCAGCTTACATGGTGTGCGTTTCGCGATCCGAATTCACCAACCCACCAAGCGAATCTTCAATAGCACGCTTAAGATCAGCTGATTTCTCGCCCGTTAACTGCACACCAATACCAGCGACATCGTTGCCGCCGGCGCTAGTGATCCAGCACACATTACCGGGTACAGGCCAGCGCTCTGCTTCGTCCAAAAGGCCGAATAGCAAGAACACTTCGTCACCGAGTGTGTATGTCTGTGTAGTTGGCACAAATAGGCCACCACCCTCTACAAAAGACATGTACGCAGCCAGTAGTGCACCGCGGTCTGTTATAGAAAGTGACACAATCGCTTTGCGATCTGTGGTCATTGGGTAATCTCCGCTCGAGTTCTCACTCTTATTATTCGTATGTCGGCCAATACGCCCTCAAGTACAGTCTGAGTTTTCAAACTGGGGTTATCCAACCTTAAGGATGCCTGAAACCTTTCTAACGCCCGACTTAAATACTGGCGCTCGGAAGCTTGCCGATTACTATTCGAACGGCCACTTGACGAAGAACATTCAGCAGTTTTGATGTGTTCTGTGGTCCACTGCAAAAAAAGCGTGAGTGCATCACGCGTATTCAATGCAGCGGCGGTAATACTGGCGAGCTCAACCGGCTCAAAATCATGCTGCAAAAAATCTAGAAATTGAGTCTTTACGGTGGCTATGGCACCTAAATCGATCTCTTCCACTTGCGCTAAAGCGGTTAACGGCGCGCCGTGGGCAAATTCCAGCGCGATTTCCGGATTGCTGACTTTTTGTTCGCGCAGCCACTGTAATGAAACTTCCTGGTCTGGCAACGGCAACACGACTCGTTGACAGCGACTACGGATAGTCACCGGCAAATGTGCATCGTTATCAGCCAAGAGAATCAGCACGCACCCGCCGCCTGGTTCTTCAAGAGTTTTTAATAAGCTATTCGAAGCAGCACGAGTCATGGTGTGCGCCTTGCTGATAATAGCAATGCGATTCGGGCCATAGGTGGTGGTAAGCGTAAGGTGTTGAGTGAGTTTTCGAATCTGATCAACACTGATAACGCGGGCTTTATCAATCCATTCAAGCCTGGTTAAATCCGGATGCGTACCTGCGTTGTATAAAGCGCAACGTGGGCATTCACCACAAGGAGATACTGCGGGTTCTTGCGTACATAACAACGCCTGCGATAAACGTTCTGCAAAATCACGCTTGCCCACCCCTGCCTGGCCAACAACTAAATACGCATGATGCAAGCGATCAGCTTCTGCGGCACGCATGATTAATTGCCATGCGTCTTGCTGCCAACTATACGGCGCTTGATTAAGATTGGTCATTTTAGTTGAACGCCATGGTTCAATACCTAGGTCTCAACGGCGGCATCAAGCCATTGCCCGCAACTGGTAGTAAGTTGTGCTCGCACTGAATTTGCCACAGTTTCAAAATCCGGGTTGGCATCAATGATCTTTATTCGATCAGGATAGGTAGCCGCACGATCAAGGTAGGCAAGCTTCACTCTCGCAAAAAACTCATCACCCTCTGTTTCTATCCGATCAAGCTCACGACGTTTTTTAGTACGCTCAAGGCTTGTCTCACGTGTGGCATCAAGCAATAGAGTTAGATCAGCGTTTAATCCTTCTAATACCCAGTTTTCAATAATGCCTATGCGCTCAGCACCTAATTCACGACCACCACCTTGATAGGCAAAACTTGCATCAGTGAATCGATCACATAACACCCACTTGCCTTCTGCAAGCGCCGGTGCAATTACTTTTTCTGCGTGTTGTGCACGCGCCGCAAACATTAATAACAACTCTGCTTTAGGAACGATTTCTTGATCGGTATTTAATAATACATCTCGCAGCTGTTCACCCAGTTCAGTACCACCTGGCTCACGGG
The DNA here is from genome assembly GCA_937927895.1 of uncultured Granulosicoccaceae bacterium. Lineage (GTDB taxonomy): Bacteria > Pseudomonadota > Gammaproteobacteria > Granulosicoccales > Granulosicoccaceae. Next base: position 3,152 of record CALGKA010000098.1, read on the forward strand.
TGTGTACTACCTCTGCCCCTTGCTCGATCAAAAACTCTTTTATCACAGGTAAAAGAGTGGACTTACCGACACCCTCAACCCCTTCTAATGTTATTAATCGTCCGCGCATATTACTTTCTTTTTAAGATGAACTTTTGAACGGCTTTATTGTGCTCTTCTACCGTTTCATTAAACACATGGCCACCGGTTCCGTCAGCTACAAAAAACAAAGCTTTAGTATTGGCCGGGTGCACAGCCGCGTGAATAGTGGCAGCACTGGGCATAGCAATAGGTGTTGGTGGTAGAGCTGGAATTTTATACGTGTTGTAAGCGGTTTTCGTTTGTAAATCTTTACGCGTAATATTGCCGTTGAAATTTTTACCAATGCCATAAATAACGGTTGGATCCATTTGCAGGCGCATGCCTTTACGCAAGCGCCCGGCGATTACACCTGACACCATTTCACGCTCAGTGGGTATTTGTGTTTCTTTTTCAACAATCGATGCCATTATCAGGGCTTCATAGGGAGTTGATATCGGCAAGCCTTCATCTCTGCCCTGCCACGCTTTTTCTAACGTTTCATTAAGTTGTTTGTGCGCCCTTAACAGAAATTCTGCATCTGTTGTACCACGCGGAAAGTGATAGGTATCGGGTAGAAACTGCCCTTCCGGGTGGCCAGGTTCCGCACCGATAAATGCCATTAGATCGTTATCACTTACTGCCTGCACGGTTTGCTCTAGTATTTCGTTTTTAGCCACAGCATCACGCACTTGCCAGATATTCCAACCTTCAAGCAATGTTAATGAATATTGTTTCTGCTGGCTCTTTTGCAACGTACCCAGCAATGTAATCGGTGTAATCAAGGATGATATTGTGTATTCACCCGTTTTAATGGTGCGGGCCTCACCGGTATAGCGAGCATAGGCTTCCCACCACATTGGCCTTTTCAGCATACCTTGCTTGTTTAAACTATTGGCAATGGTTCGGATGGTAGTGCCAGGTTTAACTTCAAGCTCTATGGTTTTTTCAGGCTCACTTAAAGGGGCATGCAAAAACCGGTGTGCATCAAATGCCAAAAACGCTGCGACACAAAGCGGCAACACCAACACAATAAATAGAAGTATCTTTTTCACAAACTAAACCGACAAGTAAATTTATTGGCCAGGCGACAACGTCCCTGGCAAGCCATGGTGGGTACCCGGAAAGCGACTATAGCTGACTGAATATCAACGTTGCGTTAGTACCACCGAAACCAAACGAATTTGACAAAGCATGCTTAATTTCAACATCTCGTGCGGTGTGCGGCACGTAATCTAAATCACAATCTGGATCCGGGTTATCAAGGTTTATTGTAGGCGGCACGGCTTGGTCTTTAAGCGCTAATATTGAAAACACAGCCTCAACACCACCAGCAGCACCCAACAAGTGGCCAGTCATAGACTTAGTAGAGCTTATCGCGACCTTGTTAGCGTGATCACCAAAACTTGATTTAATCGCGTTTGTCTCAGCTACATCGCCTGCACCTGTGGAGGTGCCATGAGCGTTGATGTATCCGACTTGATCAGGGTTAAGGCTCGCGTCTTTCAGGGCAGCGTTCATGCAGCGTCTCGCACCGTCGCCATTTTTTGAAGGTTGTGTCATGTGGAAGGCATCACCGCTCATGCCATAGCCTGTCAGTTCACAATAAATTTTTGCACCTCGGGCTTTTGCGTATTCGTATTCTTCAAGCACTAGAACACCCGCTCCATCACCTAATACAAAGCCGTCTCTGTCTACATCCCACGGGCGGCTTGCGGCGGTTGGATCATCATTGCGAGTAGATAGCGCCCGCGCAGCGCCAAAGCCTGCAAGGCCCAGCGGACAAGTAGCCATTTCAGCACCGCCACAGACCATTGCATCGGCGTCGCCGTATTTAATGATTCGAAATGCTTCACCAATGTTATGAGTACCGGTGGTACAGGCCGTTGTAATACAGACGTTAGGCCCTTGCAGACCACGCATAATTGAGAGATTGCCTGCAATCATATTAATGATCGTCGAAGGCACAAAAAACGGTGACATTCTGCGCGGCCCGGAATTGAGCAACGCGCTGTGCTGGACTTCTATGTTTGGTAGACCGCCAATCCCTGATCCAATCGCCACCCCAATACGCTCCGGGTCTTGATCGTCGATGGACAGCCCGGCGTCATCCAGTGCCTGGATACCAGCCGCTACACCAAAGTGGATAAATTGATCCATTTTACGAGCGTCTTTAGCGCTCATATACTGGCTGACATCAAAACCCTTAACCGACGCGGCAAAGCGGGTAGCAAAGCCTTCGGTATCAAAGGTATCAACCATGGCCGCACCGGACACACCGGCAAGCAGGTTTTTCCAGCTATCAGCGACTGTATTGCCTACCGGGGTGATAGCCCCAAGGCCAGTTACCACAACTTTACGAGCACTCACAATGGATCTTTCCGGTCGCGGGGTTCCGGGCCGGCACTCGGCCACGGAATTGGTTACACGCTTATACTAACGCGCACTACACCTGTTGGCGTTAACCTAGGTTTGCGTTTACATAGTCTACTGCTTGCTTAACAGTAGTGATCTTCTCGGCTTCTTCGTCGGGAATTTCGCATTCGAATTCCTCTTCCAGTGCCATCACCAGCTCGACGGTATCGAGTGAATCAGCGCCCAGATCGTCAACGAAAGATGCCGCTTGCGTGACCTCCTCGTCTTTCACTCCAAGTTGTTCCACGACGATTTTCTTTACGCGTTCTTCGATACTGCTCATATTGGATGCCCTCCCGGGGACTTAGTGTATTCTGTGGCGCAATGGTCGCACCGGACCCATCATATTGTATGCAATACCGGTTTGACACGCCACTACTGCGACGAATTTAATTTGTGCCATCTGCGCCAGTTACCCAGCCGTTGGCACTAAACGGTGCTGCCTAGCGGTGATTTGTATGGCCTGTAACATGAGATTCAAGCGTAAACCATCAAAACAACCAACATTAAACACGCTGAGCTGTTAGGTCATGTACATACCGCCATTAACATGAATAGTCTGGCCAGTAATGTAATTTGCCTTATCCGAGGCTAAAAATGCCACGGTATGAGCGATTTCAGTCGGATCACCAAGCCTTCCTAGCGCTATTTCACGCTGCAAGGCCTCACGCTGCTCTTCAGGAAGGGAGTTGGTCATGTCTGAAACAATAAAACCCGGTGCGACCGTATTAACCGTAATATTGCGAGAACCTACTTCGCGGGCGAGAGATTTACCAAACCCGATGATTCCGGCTTTGGCTGCAGCGTAATTGGCCTGCCCCGCATTACCCGTGACACCCACTACAGAGGCTATGTTAATAATTTTTCCACGACGGGCTTTCATCATGCCGCGCATGCACGCTTTGCAGGTATGAAATACCGATGAAAGATTGGTACTGACTATGTCATCCCATTCTTCTTCTTTCATACGCATCAGCAGGTTATCCCGGGTAATACCCGCATTGTTAACCAACACACTTATAGCGCCAAACTCATCAGCAATGGCGGATATCACAGAGACTATTTGCTCTTTATTGGAGACATCCAGTACCCGGCCACAACCTTTAACGCCTGCGTCTTTAAAGCGCGCAGTTATAGCATCGGCACCCTTTTCACTTGTGGCCGTTCCAATAACGGTGGCACCTTGTGATGCCAGTTCGTCAGCGATGGCGGCCCCAATTCCGCGACTGGCACCAGTGACCAATACGATTTCATTTTCCAGCATTAGCTAACACCTTCTTTACGGGCTGCAATTAATTTTTCAACAGCGCCCAAGCTTTCTATGGCATGCGTAACAATTGATTTATCAATGCGTTTACACAAACCGACCAATACTTTACCAGGGCCAAGCTCTACTAATTCGGTTGTGCTGTGGCTTGCCATGTAGCGAACAGAATCCGTCCAGTAGACAGGGTTGGTAACATGATTTTTTAATGACGCCACAATAGCTTCAAGGTTATCTAGCACTTTGGCCTCAGCATTTTGAACGACCGCAATAGACGGCTCAACAAAACCTGCTTCATCGATAGCTGCTGCAAGTTCAGCCACCGCAGGCTCCATTAACGAACTATGGTTCGGCACAGATACTGGCAGCAACATGGCTTTTCTAGCGCCTTTATCTTTTGCTATCACACAAGCGTTTTCCAGCGCTTTCAGATGCCCTGATATAACCACCTGCCCTGGTGAATTGAAGTTAACCGCCTGCACAATAGCGCCTTCTGCTGATAGCTCGTTACACATAGCGACGACATCGGCGTCATCCATGCCTAATAGCGCTGCCATACCACCAACACCCGGCTCTACAGCTCCGGCCATTAGCTTGCCACGCAGCGCCACAAGCTTTACCGCTTTGGCAAATTCTATTGCGTTTGCAGCAGTCAGGGCTGTGTATTCGCCTAAGCTATGACCTGCAACAAATGAAGGTGCAGGCATTTCAAGTTGTTGCCAGACACGCCATACCGATAAGCCACCAACAAACATCAATGGCTGAGTGATCTCTGTTTGCCGTTGTTGCTCAGCGGTACCGTTTTGGGCGATATCCCATAGGTCATACCCTAAGTGTTCCGATGCTTCAGCAAAGGTATCGGTGACGACTTTATATTGACCTGCCAGGTCTGCCAACATACCGGGGGATTGTGATCCCTGCCCGGGGAAAACGGCTGCGAGTTTCATTATGTTTCCCTATAACTTATAAGTGTGTTTGTCTGAAGTCAGACAATTGTATGTGAATTTTTTTCGCTAACTAATCAGCTGGACGCACGACATCAGACATATCGTAAAGTCCGTTTGGTTGAGTTGATATCCATGCGGCGGCGCGAATCGCACCACGGGCGAATGTCATTCGATCAGTGGCTTTGTGGGTTATTTCCAGCTGTTCGCCCTGGCCACAGAATAACACTGTGTGTTCGCCAATGATCTCACCTGCTCTTATGGTTGAAAAACCAATAGTGCCATCTTCCCGGGCACCGGTTATGCCTTCGCGGGCGTAGACTGCACATTTATTGAGATCACGACCTGCCCCCGCAGCGACCGCCTGCCCCATGGCTAACGCAGTGCCACTGGGTGCGTCGACTTTATGCTTATGGTGCGCTTCGATAATTTCAATGTCATAGGGTGACCCTAACACCCGCGCTGCATGTTGCAGTAATTCCAAGCTTAGTGTTACCCCAACACTGTAATTGGCTGCATACACCAATGCGGTTTTAGCGGACGCCGCAGTAATCAATTGCTGGTCGTTTTCGTCAAGGCCTGTGGTACCGATTATTAATCGTTTACCGGTATTTTCGGCATGCGCTACCAGGGCGCGAGTATTAGCGGGCGCGGTAAAATCGACGATGGTGTCATAGGAAGCTGCCACGGTTTCAATACCTGCTGACACCGGCACGCCCAAGGTTTCATTGCCTACCAACAAGCCTACATCAGTACCGATATGCGGACTACCTGCCTGCTCTGTGGCACCGGCCAGTGTCACATCAGTGCGCTCCAGAATAGCCTGCACAAGCTGTCGGCCCATTCGACCCGCAGCACCGGCAACCACTATGTTTGACATGACCCTCACCCTACAATTTGCAGTCGGACATTGTAACATAATGATCGCTAATTCTGCCCGACAGGCTATCTGTTTGCCACTGGCTTGAGAATTGGCGTTACTCAGCACAACATAAGGATGCCGCCAGCTGTTTAGCCGGGCGATTGCATTCGTGCAGAGTTTTCGTTAGTCAGGTAACAGCTCTAGCCCTGAAGGCAGGTATGATCTGACATATAGATATCTACACTCACCCCGGAGGGTAGCTTGCGCTGCTGCATCTGTAAGCGCCTGTATTGGTTATCTTGTAACCAATTTTCTATTTCCCCTAGCATCTCACCATAAAGACCTGTCTTTAACTCTGGATAATTAATAAAAACAAACATTTTGATTTGATAGTCTTTGATATCTTGCTGGAAACGCTGGTAATTGAAATTTTCAGTGGCGTAGGTTTCAGCAAGTGAAATGGTATTGACGCCGGTATTTAAATGCAGCAGGACGGCATCGTTACTCCACAAAGATTGTCTACTTTGAGTAGCAACCCTGCCAACACATTGATCAATCACCTCTGCAAGTGTGCTGCTCTCATTCACTTTAAGTGACACAAGCTCTACACTTTCCGTACCGCGCCTGGAGAAGTCTGCACTACCAGACATAAGATTGAACTGCGTGACCAAATAAACACTCGCCAAAGCCACAGTCAACCATCGACCATAGGCCCACCTTGATTGCCAAACACGCTCAGCAAACAAACAAACAATGACAAAAAGCCCCGGATAAACCTGGTACAGATAACGCGGTGTAATATTAATCGGGGTGTCCGTAAGATTCGCATAAATCAAGTAAGAAACAAACACCACAGCATGCAGTAACGAACAAGCGATCACAGTAGATCTAAATGTCAGGTGCATGGCAGCTGTGGTGGTTCTGTAGCGTTTCACCTCAATGATCATTGCTAATATAAAAATACTTACCAGTATCAGCAGGAAAATAACAAACATCACAAAAGTTAGATCACCGCGATACACAAACCCAATACGAAAACCGATAAGCTCAGAGGTCTCGCGAATAAGTGACTCTATAGCTACATAAAACGAATTGCCTTCCAGTACTCCTGTGCGTCGCTCTACTCCACCGGTTAACTGCTGAGTTCGTAATAACAATGAAACAAATGCCAGTATTGGCGCACTGCTGAATAGTACTAATCGCTTTATTGTCTTTACGGATAAAACACTGCCCGGTGAAAAGCCCGCACTAACAATAGACAGAAAAAATATAGCGGCTGTAAAAGACGCCGCAACTAACACCCCTGAGTATCTGGTATAAATACTTGCCGCCACAAAAAGCCCGGCGACAAAGTAAGCTCGAAGCTTTGTCTCATTACTGGCAGGAAGACAATACAACGCTGCTAGAATTAGAAAGCTAAACAACGGCTCTGATATCAGGGCAAAAATATAAACCCATGATCGCGCGGTCAGGTAGAAGATCAACGCACAAGCGATCGCAAAAATTGTTTCGACTTCACATTTTTTTAGTATCAGATAGACCACGAGCGCTGCGAGCAGATTGACAAGCAAGTTAATCAATAAGGTTGCGCTCTTTAGCTCAATGCCGGCATAACTCAGTAGCACTTGCAGTGCCGGAAGCCCCGGTGGCCATACGGTCTGTGGAGCTGGGAACTTTCCCTGGAAATGAGGCTCGTATATCAGGGCATTGGTTGAGAACCCATTGCCCGCAAGCCAATTGGCAGCGCTCGACAAATACTGCACACCATCGTCCATTATCAGACGTGGTTCCCAAAGGATCCAAGCGACAACGTTACACCCAAGTATGAGTACAACCACCGCCGCAACAATAACTGCGGGGCACTTAAGAAGGTGAGACTTAGGTTTCAGCATCAAAATTTACAATACATGGGGGTTTATATGCATGTTAAGGTAAAGAAATACATGGTAGTTTTGACTAAAACTATCACCCTAAGATTAGCAGACCTCTGTTTTTGGTACTGAGAACTATCAATCCTTGGGCTAAATCTATTTTGATATTCGCTTTCTTAAACTTTGCGTTTATTCAATCTCGAAATTAGTAGTTCACAGCAAACCCCTACAATGGTTTTATACGTAATTGGTGTCAGGATTAACTTCACCACTACACCAGTTAACCGAAGATGCTAAAACAATGTGGCTCAGTGAAAAATTAAAATCATCACTCTCAAGGTTCATACCTAAACACGTCCATGATCCGTTTGGACTTATTGGTCGTATGTTAAAATCTAAAGAGCGTGCAGCGATCTTTACACTATTACTGACAGGGCTTGGTGTACTGCTCACGCCCCTTGATATGTTACTTCAGTATATCGAGAAACGCCGCAAACCAAAGCAACTCTCTAATCGCAGCAACGGACCGCACATTATTATCTGCGGCCCTGCGAGAAGCGGCACTACTTTGGTCTACCAAATGCTGACAGATGCCCTGCCAGTGGCCTATGTTAAAAATTTTACAGTGCTTTTTTCAAGGGCCCCCATTTTGGCTTCAGCCTGGTTTAGCCGCAACAAGAAAAAAGGCACCGACAAGTCCTATAAAAACTATTACGGAAAAACCGCAGGCTTTCAGTCACCGAGTGAAGCAAATCATCTTTGGAACGGATGGGTAGATGGCGACGCATCCGGATTTCGTACGCAAATGAATGCAGATGGCGGCAGGCGCATGGCCGAATTTTTCACCCGGTTCTCTGCGTTGCACCAATTGCCGACACTCTCAAAGAATAACAACGCTAATGCATTTGCTGACGTGATCGCAGATCATCTGGATAACGTGTACTTCATTTGCATGAGGCGAGATACACGCTACCTTGCACAATCACTCATTACGGCAAGAATGGAGATTAACGGCAATATCAACCAAAGCTATGGAGTTACAGATGTCACCAGCTTAGATCAAGCTGATCCGATTGCTGAAGTCATTGACCAAATCACATTTTTAAATAACCTTGCGATCGAACAACAACAAAAAATAGGCAAAGATCGATTTTGGTTTGTTGACTACGAAGAGTTTTGCAAAAACCCTCAGCTGCTTGTTGACAGAGTAAAGCGCGAAATATTAACCACCCAATCAGACCCCGCCCCGGTTAGCCTTCAGCCAATTAAAAATAACAACAAAATCACTAACCCTGAGTTATTTGAAAGACTACAATCGTTGCTACGCACTGCAAGAAGCCAGACTACTGCATAGCTTTATGTGTATAGCTTTATGCGAGCAATACCTGCAAGCCTTGTTCATCAATAATCTCTATACCTAAGGATTCCGCCTTTGTGAGTTTTGAGCCTGCGGCTTCGCCGCATATAAGTGCCGTGGTATTTTTAGACACTGAACCTGTCACTTTTGCACCTTTAGCTTTTAGCCCGGCTGCAATGTCATCGCGGCTCATATCGGCAAACTTACCAGTAATAACAAATGTGCTGTTGGCCAAAGAATCATCGCTTGGTGCACTCTCTGTGGTTTCGCTAGTGGGCCAATGTATTCCGGCATCTATTAGCTTTTTGATTTCCCGGGTATTTTGTTTATTGTTAAAAAAACCAACAATCAATGCTGCCATGGTCTCACCGACCCCCTCAACTCTCGAGCCGCCTTTACCCTGTAGATCAGTAGCACTAAGGGACTGAAGTTGCGCGGCGGTGGGAAACTTTTCCAAAATGCGTTTAACTTCAGCCGGTTTAATTTTTGGCACATTAACGCTTAGCCAATCAGTAAGCTCTGCACCTTCACTTGGCATTTTCTCAGTGGCAAATAGTGCCACCATGGCTTCTGCACGAGTTTTACCTATGCCTTCAATACCACGCGGTAAAAAGTAATCTAGATCTGCTGTGGCCAAGGCATCAACTGTTTTAAAATGATTCGCTAATTGTTCTGCAGTAGTTTCACCTACCTCTGGAATACCCAACGCAAACAAGAAGCGACCAAGAGTTGTGTCTTTACTTTGCTCTATTGCGGCGAGTAGGTTATCAGCTGTTTTTTCTCCTACCAGATCAAGTTGCAGCAGCTCCTCACGTTTTAAATGATATAGATCACTGGGTGTAGTGACGATATATTTAGTCATTAATTGATCAACTAGCTTCTCACCTAAGCCATCTATATTCATGGCGCGGCGCGAGACAAAATGTTTTAGCCCCTCTTTACGTTGTGCTATGCAGACAAAGCCGCCAGAACATTTAGCAACCGCCACATCATCACTTTCAATCACTTTAGAACCACACTCAGGGCACACTTCAGGCAAGGTGATTTTTTGAGCGTTCTTCGGTCGCTTTGATTCTACCGCCGATACTACTTCGGGAATAACATCCCCAGCGCGGCGCACGATCACGGTATCGCCAATGCGAATGCCTTTTCGTGCGACTTCATCCATATTGTGCAGTGTTGCATTACTTACCATTGCACCACCGACAAATACCGGCTCAAGCCGTGCCACTGGCGTCAGTGCACCGGTTCTGCCTATTTGAAAATCAACTGCCAATAGTTCGGTAGTAGCCTCCTCCGCGGGGAACTTATGCGCAATCGCCCAACGCGGTGCGCGGGATACATAACCTAATGTGTCTTGCAGTTCTAGACTATCGACCTTAAAAACTATGCCATCGATTTCATAGTCAAGCTTATCGCGTCGCTTTAGAAGGCTGGTGTAGTATTGGTGGCACGCCTTAATATCTTTCTGTTGTTTGCTTTCAGGGTTTATCGGTAAGCCCATGGTTTTTAACCATTGCAACATGCCCCAATGCGTATCGGGTAGTTGTTCATCAACCTCAATAGGGCCGGTGGAATAGATATAGATTCTAAGTGGGCGGCTGGCCGTTATACTTGAATCAAGAAGTCGTAAACTACCAGCAGCGGCATTGCGCGGGTTAACAAACACTTTGTCTTCCCGGGTCGCTTGCTCGCGATTCATTGCTTCAAAAGATGGCTTGTCTATAAATACTTCGCCTCGAACTTCAATTAATCCGTCAGGCGCACCTTTAAGCTTTAACGGAAGTGATTTAATAGTACGCAAGTTAGGAGTGATATCTTCACCGACCTGGCCATTTCCGCGGGTAGCGCCCTGAACAAATAATCCGTCTTGATAAGTAAGACTCACCGCCAAGCCATCTAACTTTGGCTCGGCCACATAACTTAAGTTATCCGATTCGGCCTTGAGCCGATCTTTTAAGCGTTTGTCAAAATCGAGTAGATCTTGTTCTTCAAAGGCGTTTCCAAGTGACAGCATTGCCTGTCGATGCGTGACTTTTTTAAACTTATCTAACGGCTGACCACCCACTCGCAAGGATGGACTATCTGGTGTTTGTAATTCAGGGTTTTTCTCTTCTAACGATATAAGCTCGTTAAAGAGTTTGTCGTATTCAGCATCTGGTATCTCTGGCGAATCCTGAGTGTGATACAAATGATTGTGACGGTTGATCTCCTCACGTAAGGTATCAATCCGTTTTGCCACATCTGTTTTACTTGAACCCGACACCATTGATTTGCTCTACAAAGGTTAATGCTGAATAAAAAGGGCAAGAGAAATAAGAGTCTCTCCCAGAGAGCATTGTATTCAATATAGTGATCAAGAGGAATAGAGCTTTGGGGTCTTTGGAATCTAAGGCGTAAACACTAGCGTTCGCATAATCTTTAAATCAAAAAGCCCCGCACGAACGGCGAGGCTTTTGGTGTGTAACAACGCAATGGGCTTCTTACCTTACCCGTAATTCCACTCTTCTGTTACGGGCTCGTCCCTCTGCGGTATCATTGCTGTCTCTGGGAGACAATTCACCGTAGGCACGCGCACGTAGTTGGTCTTGGCTTATTAGCCCCTGACCATGCAGGTACTTAACAACAGACACGGCGCGGCGCTTGGATAGATCATGGTTATATTCTTGACTACCGACACTATCTGTATGCGCTGCGATTTCTACTACTGTGTTCGAACACCTTGCCAGCGTGCTTGCGACACCATCGAGAATTTGTGCAGACTCTCCGACGATATCAGCTGAATTACTAGCAAAAGTAACCCCTTCAAGCACACCACCTAAAGTCGCGCATTGGTCAATAGCCGGCACAAGAGCTGCGGCCACAACTGGTTCCACAGGTTTGGGGGCTTCTGCCATAGGTACGCGGCCAGCGCGCTTGCGACCCATTCGATACATCAGTGCTAGCTGGGCGTATTTTGCATCTTCATTAAAAAGGAATCCTTCAGCACGAACTCCAACACCGATGGCAGTCATGTATTCAACCCCGGCACCATACAACACGCGAGATGTGTCTGCATCATCAAAGGGAATATCACCGACCATAGTATTTTCTAATTTGCCCATTCCAAGTCGGCCATAAGCAGTTAAGCCCTGGCGTTTAAAACGATCGCGGTCTGCACCGGCATATAAAAGTGCACTAACACCATCAACGTGATAATTGACTCGACCTTGAGGCGATAAACCAGCGCTGCCTAAGTCTGCTGAGTGCGCTTCTATTGATAAATATTTGTTTAGATCCATACCGACCGTAATCTGACCAGCGGGCTCTACTCGATCATCGACATCAAAACCATCATCTGCTGATATATCAGGCTCCATACGACTCGATCCGATACCGATTGAACCATAGAGCCCGCGCGCCAGCCGATCATCATAGTTTGTGGAAGTGTCCATATTACGTAATGTGGCACAACCGCTAAATAACAGTGTGCTTGCCACAACCGCTGCCAACGTGACGCCACGTCGCTGATAACAATAGTTCGTTACAGACAATTTTTCTGTCAACTCACTTACTGGAAACATCAGTATTACCCTCTTAAGAATATGCACCCTTCTCACCCAACAGAATGCAATAAAATAAAGAGTTGCCGCATAAAAAATGATCACTGGAAATTGAGTGACCTGAACATTCTGTGTTTGATATATAGACGACAAGATTAGGATTGCCAGGGAAATAACGTAACTTAAGAGTTCACATTTCCAATCGCTAAGAAAGCGATGCACACACAAAGATTTTACTTAGTGTTAGTCTGGAGAAAAGCTATAAATAAAAGTTATAGAACGCCTACTGGATTACTGCATACAACTATTAGCGCATGTAGTTAGGTGCAAGCTTTAAGCGGGTTGTAGGATCAGTGCCTATGTGTCGCATTAGCCTTTTGTAAATCCGGCCAGAGACAAAGAAAATAAACATTGAGATAACCAGAAAGTACAGGCCGGCTACACCAAAGTGCAGAAAAATATTGTAGTCACGCTCGAATAATTCACCGGCTTTATTCATTATGTCTTTCTGACCATTGATAACAGGCAGCGTAAAGTAGACCAGGGCTGTAGCATGAAACAGGAATACTACTTCGTTGGTATACGCGGGCCACGCCAAGCGAATCATGTTCGGCCATGTGACAGTTCTAAAAATCTGCCTGCGGTTCATACCAAAAGCCATTGCAGCTTCCACCTCACCTTTCGGCAATGTACGCAATGCACCGTAAAATATTTCTGCGGCGTAGGCGCTGGTATTTAATATTAATACCATGGGTCCAATAAACAATGGGTGCATAACGATATGAGCTATGCCCATGGGTTTCCAATGACTTAAATTAAACGCCAACATTATAGAGTAAAACATAAAGAACTGAATAAATAACGGCGAACCTCTGAACGCATAAATATAAATACGCGCTACTCTAGAGATGATTCCATTAGAGCTATTTTTCATTACTGCTAATAAAACAGCCAGTGGAAACCCGATAGGAATAGAAGCAAGTGCGAAATAAATATTAAAAAGTGATGGCCGCGCAAGCTCGATGATATCCTGCACGAGGGCGTTATCAAGCAACCAATCCATTAGTGCTCTCCGTGTAACGCAAGGCCACGGCTTGCCCGCCTTTGCAACCAGGCAAAGACACGCTCAGAAAGTATCGCTAACAAAATATAGAACAGAAAAAGTACAAAATAATATTTCCAGCGCCAATCAGGATGCACCAACCCTACACGGCTTGAATAATTCGGCGCACCCAGGCGATCAGCCCACTGGACAATATCGGCTATTTGCAACAACGATAAAAAGCTTGTTGCCTTAAGCAACAGCATCCATACATTCGATAAGCCCGGTAAAGCATACACCCACATTTGCCGTACCTGAAAATTCCAAAAGATTTGCCGTGAGCTAAAACCGTAAGCACGTGCGGCTTCAAGCTGCCCTTTAGGCACTGAGTTCATAGCACCGTGCACAACATTAGCGGCAAACGCGCCATAGACTATGCCAAGTGAGACACAGGCCATAATCAAATACTCTGTGGTGGACAAGTACCACTGGGCAGCCGAACAAGGCGGCCAATTAACCGCAGTAGCGAGCTCTTCCGCGCTGCACAAACGGCGCGACATAAACCATTCCACCGTTTGTTCAAAGGCCAAAGGGAAGAACAAGAATACAAGCACATCAGGAATACCACGGACCATAGTGGTGTAACCAAGACCCAACCAGCGCAATGGTGCAAACCCTGCGCGCCGTGCAGCTGCACCAAGCACACCAAACACTACCGCCAACAACGCCCCAAACACAGCTGCAAGCAACGTAAAACGCACACTCGCATACCACGCCAGGTGCTTGCCGTTAGTGAAGTAATCAAACCAGCTGGAAGCCTGTTCGCCAATGTTTAAGGCGAGCCAGGCAGAGAGGGAGTCGAGCATTTTTAGATTCTAACAAGGCCTGCACATTAACGCGAAAAAAAAGCCGGGAAGCAATCGCTTCTCGGCTCTCTTAGTTTACAGCTACGTGGTCAGTAAAGCCCTTGTATAGTGCCGTTACTGACAAACAAGCTTAGTTTTCGAAGAAAGGACCCGCTTCGAAAAATTCCATGATGAGCTTGTCTACTGTGCCATCTGCTTTCATAGACTCAAGCGCCGCATTCATTTTTGCAGCAAGGTCTGTATCTTCCTTGCGCATACCCATAGCAACACCGCCACCGATAGAAACATCAGGGCCGACGAATGAAATTGCACCTGAACTACCATCAACCACAGGCGCCAGGAAGGAGTTATCTGCCAAAAGCAGGTCAATGTTTCCAGCCATTAGATCAGCTACTGATTGGTCAGGCGTTTCGTAAGTCAAAATGGTATTGCCATCAGCAAGATTTGACTCTACATAAGCTGCCTGGATAGTCGCTCCCTGCGCTCCAATTTTAAGACCTTTCAAGTTATCAAAATCAACTTCCAGACCTTTGGCACCCACATACTTTGATGGATCCGGCGGGTAGTATTCGGCGCTGAAATTAATGGTTTCTTTGCGCTCATCAGTGACTGACATACCAGCCATAATGATGTCGTAGTTGCCAGCAATAAGATTGGGGATAATTGAATCCCACTCATTCACTACAAACTCACAGCTAACACCTGCGCGCTTGCACATTTCATTGCCCAGCTCAATTTCGTAACCTGCCAGGTCGCCATTGTCATCCAGGAAGTTCCAAGGAGCGTAAGCACCCTCAGTACCAATTCTGACGTCAGCTGCTATCGCCGCACCTGAACCCACCAAAGTGCTAAGCGCTAAGCCTAAAAGTAGTTTTTTCATTAATTTTGTCTCCGGGTAATGTAATAATTATTGCACAGTCACGGCCACTGCACATGGGCGACAGCTTACTCTAGATACAAGAAAAAGTCCTACTGATACCGACCCAAGCTGGCTAAATTCCACGGTGATTCCAACCTGGAGCACACTTTACAGCGTCGTGAACATCAGCCGTTGAACCGACCCACTCTATTAAGCCTCGGCGTGATTATCGAGCGCCAATAAAAGTAGTAACAAATACGTTACACAGACTGCATTGTGGATGGCCATCGGCGCTTTTAAATTGCCACCTCATCGGAGTCCAGAATTGCAATTCGAGCCACCCGGCTAACTTTCGACTGTTCGTTATAGATTACTGGCATTTGACACTGCCACTTGCTCCCTAGATCGCGGCGCTGTATCAGCGCTACCATAAAGTGCGCGATATTGACTCGGCTGCTCTTACCTAAGTTAAATATAGCAATGCGTATAGGTGACTGATGCACCGTGTACCCTGAGACTTCAGTGTCTGAAGTTAACGCATCGGGACGCACTGCCACTCTATAAAGGTATGCGCCTGCCCTGCTTTAGCTACGCAAAAATTCAGCGGCTTTTTCATTGTCTATTTGTGGTGGCAGCAACACACGAAGCATGGCTACTACAATACGCTGACTTAGCGGTGGCTTTTCTGCGATATCTTTATTGGTGTTCGCCACTGTATTCATTAGGGTCAACTTTGTAACTGCAGTTGATTGTTAAGTTCAATGGCTTCACATAAGCAGGTTAAGGTATCTGTTACCAATCGCCGGGGATGACCAAAGAGCCCCATAAAACTCAGATTATGACCAAAACAAAAAAACAACAGCACTACAACCCGATACGTGCTCCGCTATTTCAGCTGCACTTAGCGCATGCACGTGGGCTTGAATTTCAACCAAATTGGCATGATCCGGCAGCGCATCCAGCGATCACACAATAGCCCGGAATTCAGCCCCTTTTTCTAGCAGTTGCTCCACTACCAATCTACCTGTGGCACCGCTTGCCCCAACAACCAACACCTTGTCGTTCAGCTAAGCTTCCCTCTGAACGAGAGTGTAACCCAGATCTGATTCAATCGCGCAACACCCCCTAGATGCTAAACTATAGGGGTTAATCAATACGATAGCGGCCAATGAAATCAATAGAAATTGTAGAAGTCTCACCAAGAGACGGTATTCAAAACGAAGCAACGCTGCTTTCTACTGACACGAAAGTTGAGCTAATAACAAGAGCCGTAACGGCCGGTGCTACACGCATAGAGGTGACAAGCTTCGTCAACCCGAAACTGGTACCACAAATGGCTGACGCCGATAATGTCGCCGCACTTCTCCCCCGGGACAACAACGTGAGCTACATTGGTTTAGCGCTAAACAAACGTGGCTACGAACGCGCTATAGCAGCACACTTGCACGAGGCCAACATGGTGGTCAGCGCAAGTGATACTTTTGGCCAACGCAACCAAGGCACGGATACCGAAGGCACACTGCGTAACTTTGCAGCAATAATGTCACACGACTCGGCCAGCATAAAAAAGGGCGTTACCATAACCACCGCATTCGGATGCCCATTCGATGGTGAAGTCCCAATGGCAAGATTACTTGATGTTGTCAGCCGCTGTGTAGAAACCGAACCATTTGAAATTGGCATTGCAGATACTATTGGCGTCGCAACACCTTTTGCTGTTACCGAACGCATCGATGCAATACGACAACAACACCCGGACATTCCACTGCGACTGCATTTTCATAACACTCGTAATACCGGCATTGCCAATGCCTGGGCCGCAGTACTTGCAGGTGCGACCACTCTTGATTCAAGCTTTGGCGGTGTAGGCGGCTGCCCTTTTGCACCCAACGCGACTGGCAATATCGCAACGGAAGATCTACTCTTTATGTTGCATCGATCTGGTATCAGAACCGGCATATCTTTAGAGGCCGCCATCCAGACCGCCCACTGGATTGAACAACAACTTGGCAAAACCGCGCCTGGTATGGTCATGAAGGCAGGAACCTTCCCTGCTACCGATCAACCGGCCTAGTTACAACATAAGCAAATCACTGACTAAACCCCACTAATTTGATAGCTTCACCGCTCAAGAATATTTGAAACTTAGGAAACACACCAGCAATGATAAAAGCATTACAAGGCTCCTCACCAGGCGTACTACTCACCCGCATCCTAGTTGCCGCAGTTGTTGTGTTTGGCACCTATAATCCTTCTGGCAAATCCGTTTATCACTGGATCATGGCACAGCCGGATAAATCTGATGCCTGGGTAATTTTAGCTGGCATTGTAGTTATCCTTCTTAACCTTGCTTTACTTATTGCCGCTTGGAAGGCACTAGGATTTCTTGGTACCACTATCGTACTTATTCTGTTTGCAGCACTCGTGTATCTGTCATTTCAAGAAGCCTGGGTCGGCAGCAACAGTGATTCAGTACAATGGCTAGCTTTGATTTTATATAGCCTCTACTTAGGCGTAGGCTTGGCGGGGGCGATTTTATGGCGCAGAGCCACAGGACAAGTGGTGGTTGAAGACTCCGACGATGTCTAATCACCAGCCTATCCATCGTTAAAAATATAAGGGCAGCAAACGCTGCCCTTTCTTTTGCCTGATCCCCCATGATTCTACGCACGCTTTTTAGCAACCCTTACGTGCTGTTAACCCTGACAACCGTGTTCTGGGGTGGCAATGCTGTTGCAGGCAAACTCGCCACCTTTGATTGGGCGCCATTCACCATTACCGCAACCCGCTGGGTCTTAACCACCTTATTATTGTTACCATTTTCATGGCAACACCTAAAGGCCGACAAAGACAAACTAAAAAGCCACTGGTATGTGTTCGTAGCCATGGGGGCATTTGGCATGGCGCTATTCAATCTAACGATGTACACCGCTCTAAATTACACCACCGCGATTAATGTCAGTATCGAACAGGCCGCAATGCCTGTCATGATTATGCTGGCTAACTTTTTTCTGTTCTCACAACGCGCCACGGCACTTCAGCTTATAGGCTTAAGCTGCTCTATTGTTGGTGTGTTAGTAACCACTACCGCTGGCAGACCCTGGGTGTTCTTTACCGACGGGTTAAATTTCGGTGATGCCATTATGTTGGTCGCTTGCGTATTTTATGCAAGCTACACCATAGGCTTACGCTGGCGGCCGAAAGTACACTGGTTAACTTTTATGTGGATGATATCAATAAGCGCATCCGCTATGACCATACCGTTTGCGCTGTGGGAATGGCAGCAACTAGACGTTAGCTTTCCACCCTTAAAAGGCTGGGGAGTCATTATCTATATCATTATGTTCCCGACCATATTGTCGCAAATCTTTTATGCGCGCGGGGTTGAATTAATCGGCGGCAACCGTGCGGGTCAATTTATTAATCTGGTTCCGATATTCGGATCACTATTGGCCATACTTATTTTAAGAGAGCGCTTTCAGTGGTTTCACGCTGTAGGGCTTATTATGGTAGTAGGTGGAATTTGGCTTGCTGAAAAATTCGCAGTCGAAGAAGCCGTCAAATAACATCTATTGCTTCAATATGTACTAGCTCCGCTCGGCAATACTGTTAAGCACTTGCTCTGTGGTCATAACAGTACAAAACTCTTTATCTAAGCTAAGTAAATTAACATTATGAATTTGCTCGGCAGTATAGGATTCGCCATCAGGCCCGACACGAGCAAACGTTGCCGTAGCATCTGAAACCAGTGTGGCATTAAACCCCAAGTTACCAGCCATTCTGGTGGACGTAGACACGCAGTGATCTGTAGTTAAGCCGACGATTACCAGATCGGTGAGGTTATTTTCTCTTAAATACGCCTCAAGACCAGTACCTATAAATGCACTATTCACTGATTTCTCAAATAACTTTTCAGAGGCAATTGGTGCAGCACAAGGCTTAACATTATTGCCTGACTGGCCAGGCCGCAAAGGAGACTGCGCCTCTGTTGAATTATGCTTTACATGTATAACCTCAACGCCTCTTTGGCGCCAATTGGCAATCAGCTTTTCAATATTCGATTCAGCCTGCGGATTATTTCTTTCACTTTGATAAAGATCGTCAATGCCTGCCTGAACATCAATCACTAACAATACAGACTTTCCAACATGGCTATTCATTGTGCAAGCAATTCTCTAAAGTTCATTTAGTTTCTATTTTAAGCTATGGCCGACCAGCAACATGATTGGGAACAGAATCATCAGGCTCAACCCAACAAGCTTTGTTAGCAGTGTAAATGTGCGCATCTATTTTAACGGGTATATCTTCATCAAAGCAGGCAATCGCAACTTCAAACTCACCACCCTCTGACCTGAAGCCCAAGCTAGAGCCACACTTTTTACAGAATGTTCTAACTGTACCATTATCAGCTTTATAATTGCCTAATAATTGAACACCTGACAACCAATTAAAATGCGACACGGTAACCAAAGTTCCAAATGCCGCACCGTGAAATTTACGGCACATAGTGCAGTGGCAGGCTGCCGCCTCCTTACTAAAGTTTCCCGCTTCAAAAATTACTTCTCCGCACAGACAGCTACCACGATAAGTTGATGCCATTTACTTATTTTCTCCTTACGTTTTACAGCTTATATTTTTAATTTCAGCCAATCATAAGAACCACCAATATTAAAGGCTAGTTTTCCTCGTTTTGGGCCTCTTCTTCTGCGACTTCCAATGCTATTTCCGCCCCCATAGGAGAGGTACGACTGGTGACCGAAACGTGTGGTGCGGAGTCTTCCGGGGCGATATCGTAGACACGTTGTGTCATCCGGTATATACCGTAAGCACATATTAAAAACATTAATAGCGCTATCGTGATAAAAAACCAATGAATGCCAAATCGTTCCATCAAATAGCCGACAATGATCGGCCCGGTCATCGCACCGCACCCGTTGATAAACAAAAAGCCGCCCGATGCCGCAGGCATTTGCTCGTACTCTAAGTAGTCATTAGCGTAAGCGAGTAACAATGAATATAGCGGACTAGACGTACCGCCAATTACTAGAGCGACCACTAACAATGCTGCGTAGCTACTTTCAATAAAAAGCGCCGCACCAGCCGCAGTCAGCGCGCCAATCGCTGTGACTGCAATAATCAAGTAACGTCTATCAAGGCGATCAGACAAGTAACCTATCGGGTACTGGAAGATTAATCCACCAAAAAATATTGCGGTAACAAAATACGAAACCTCGGCAATTGATAAGCCTTTTTGCGTCGCGTAAATCGGTGCCATGCCAAACAACACAGAAAAGGTAGCGCCAAGAAGCAGATTGCCAAAGCTTGCCAGAGGTGAGGCTTTGATCAGCTCGCGTATTGTCATGGCCGTGGCCGTTTCATGTACCGGTGCCGGCGAAGTAGATAAAAGTATTGGCGCAAACGACAGCGAGACCAACACGGTTATAAGAACAAATAGATCATAGCCAGCTGGATCAGCAACGTTCAGCAGCAACTGCCCCAGCACAATACCGCTCATTTGCACCATTAAATAAAGTGATAAGGCCTGACCTCTGTTTTCAGTGGTCGTCGAACTGTTTAGCCAGCTCTCTGCGACCACATAGATGCCTGAAAAACAAAACCCTACGATCACACGTAAAAACATCCACGCTGCCGGATGAACCACCGCGGCGTACAGAATAAAAGCTGCCGACACAAGCGAGCCTAGCGCTGCAAACACCCGTACATGGCCTACTCTGCGCAATAACCATGGCGCTACCTTAGAGCCGCCAAGAAAGCCCATAAAGTAACCCGCCATTACATACCCCATAGTTGATGGGTCTATGTTTTCAATCGAACCACGTACACCTAACAAAGTGCCCTGCAGCCCATTGCCCAACATCAGCAACAACATGCCAAGCATCAGGGCCCAGGTATTTCTGAGAACACTAATCATAACGTCGCCTTTTACTTCAGCGCACTTATACACCTAATTAGCGTGTTTCGCATTGAAGATTTACGCCATTGCTGCAATGTCACATTGGCGTGCATTTTCAAGCAAAATAAGCCTATCGTTTTAACTAGTGTTTAACGCTATTTCTAAAGCATTAAGCCCCAGCTTCTGGCTCAGCCACCGCAATAGCAAATGCATAGGACAATGCATAATCTTCTAAAATGGCAAAACGGCCGGTCTTGCCAAAGTGCCCGGAAGACATATTGGTCTTTAGTAGCAGCACGTTATTATCTGTTTTAAGCTCACGCAATTTCGCCACCCACTTGGCAGGCTCCCAGTAGGTTACCCGCGGGTCAGACACACCTGCAGTCACCAACATGGGCGGGTAATCTTTGCGCTCAACATTATCATAAGGCGAGTAAGACATAATATTCTCAAACGCTTGCTTACTCTCTATAGGGTTACCCCACTGAGACCATTCACCCGGCGTTAAAGGCAGAGAGTCATCGATCATGGTGTTTAGCACATCGACAAATGGCACATCAGCAATTACCCCTGCGAATAACTCCGGACGCATATTCACGGTGGCACCCACCAACAAGCCACCGGCCGATCCACCATTAATGACCACATTGCCTGCGGTGGTGTATTGAAGTGAAATCAGTGCTTCTGCCGCCGCTATATAATCGTGAAAACTATTGACCTTGCCAGCACCCTTTGCTGCCTCGTACCACTCCCGGCCCTTCTCCTCACCGCCACGCACATGTGCTATGGCGTATACAAAACCGCGGTCTACCAATGATAGTCGATTTGAAGAAAAGCCGGCTGGCACACTGCTGCCATACGATCCGTAACCATATAAAAGACAGGGTGCCGATCCATCTATGGCCGTGTCTTTATGGTGCAATAGCGTGACAGGCACCTTCACGCCATCGTGTGACTCTGCTGTGACCCGGCGTGCGATGTAGTTTGATGCCTCATGCCCTGACGGTATAGATTGTGTTTTTAGCAATTGACGCTCACCGTTGGTGCAGTCGTACTGCCATGTTTGCCACGGCGTGGTGGGCGATGAATAATCAAATCTAAAATGACTAACGTCATATTCATAACCGGCGTCTATGCCAAGGGAATAAGCTTCTTCACTAAACGCTACGCTCGACACGTTGTTGTTTTTATCAACAAAATATATTGCCGGTAAGGCATCTTCTACCGCTAGCCAAAGCACCCAGTCTTTGAACACTTCAAAGGAATGAATCATGCAGCCGGGCTTATAGGCTTGAAAGTCAGACCAGTGTTGTCGACCTGGTGTGGCAACACTGGTGCTTGACAGCTTAAAGTCCCGAGCATCATCAGTGTTGCTTAAAATAATGAATTTATCGCTGTTGCCATCCTGTCCGACCTGATGATCAACATCATATTCAAGCCCCTCTGTTCGAGGTTGAATCACCTGGGGAACGGCGCTAAGGTCGTTGACTGGAATAAACCATATTTCGTCTTGGTCATTCATACCGGTAGAAATAAAAACATACTGACCAGAGCGGCTGACACTTACTTCACAGAAAAATCGATCATCTTTTTCATGGTAGACCAATACATCGTCTGAAGGATCAGACCCTAATCTATGCCGAAAGACTTTACTGGGTCGGTGATTGTCATCGACCAGGGTATAAAATAGTGTTTCACCATTGGCCCAGGCAGCATCGTCTACGTCTTCAATAACTTTGTCACTGTCTTTACCGGTTGCTATATTTCTAAAAAACAAACGGTAGTATTCAGCCCCGGATGTATCACTGCTCCATGCAAGGGTTTTATGATCAGGGCTATACTCAATAGTGCCGTGATCAAAGTACTCATGGCGTGCTGCCTCCTTGTTTATGTCAATTAGCAGCTGTTCATCTCCACCATCATGTGCTGTACGAAAATAGATCGGATGCTCAGCACCCTCAATGTAGCGTTCGCAATAAGCATACGGCCCATATGGCTCGGGCAATGCCTCATCTACCTCAAGAATACGACCGCGCATTTCGCTAATCAGTTGCTTTTGCAAAGCCTCTGTTGGCGCCAGTGCTGCACTACAGTATGTATTCTCCAGGGTTAAATATGAGGCGATCGCCTCTGGCAGCTTTTCAGGTTCTCGCATCGCCTCTTGCCAATTGTCGGCACGTAACCAGGCATAGTGATCAGTCCATTCAACACCGTGGGCGCTGTTGTGCTTGGTTTTTTTTGTGGCTTTTGGAGCGGTTGCGGGTGGTTTAATAAGTGACTTCAAGTAGATCTCGTTAGCTGCGCGGCAATGAGCGAAAGTATCACGCAGCCGAGTGAATAACTACTAACCTAACTTATTGGTACACGTTGCCCTAAAAGCCTGTACTTTTCTCTATATAAAGACTCCGGCGAAACACTTCTCATAAGATTTGTTAGCGCCATGGGAAACGTATCTCACAAAAAAGTAAGAACCAATTCACAAAACCATTGGAAGCAGCAAACTTTCTCGCAATCTGTTTCAAAAACGATACGTAAAACACAGCATTCAGACCTCCATTTTTGTACACTCGGCCAATCCAATATATACCGCCATTAGTTGGGAGCTACACTCTCCGCTCCTTGGCATATTTAAAAAGTTTAGATTTACTAAGGATCGAAGCCATGCAAAGAACACTAATAGCCAGCGTAATCATTATGTCGTTAAGCGCTTGTGATGGAAAATCGCTTGCAATTTCTACTGATGGCAGCAACGAAGTTACTGAAACTTCTACTGACGCTACTAGAGACGCTGATGGCAACATCACATCGGAAACAATCACTGCGGAAACACCAACGCCTGTAGTTGTGCAACCTACCCCAACAACACCTATTAGTGATGACGCTGCAAGCGGTTCATCTGATGGCGGTGAAACGACTCCTGTTATTGTCGTTAGCAATCCTACAACCACTCCTGTTAACGAAGGGACTGTTTCAGACGGTGGTGATAAATACGACGACACCACCACATCTGACGATACGACTGATGCTGATGGCGATAAATTCGACACCGACAAGCCTGTGACTGAAACACCCGTCAGTGATGATGCTGGCAGCAGCAGCTCCGACGGTGGCGAAACTGTTACTCCAACAACAGACGATACTGACACTGTTATAAGCGACGACGCCGGGAGCAGCAGTTCAGATGGTGGTCAAATTCCTGATGACGCAGCCAGTGGCAGCTCAGATGGTGGTGAAATTGCCGATGATGCCGCCAGCGGTAGCTCAGATGGTGGCGAAATTGCTGATGACGCAGCCAGCGGTAGCTCAGATGGTGGCGAAATTGCTGATGATGCCGCCAGCGGTAGCTCAGATGGTGGTGACACTGTAAGTACTCCTGTCGTTACAACTCCTGCAGGCCCAGTAGACACAGATGCCGGGGAATTTTCTTCAGGCACTGGCGGCAACACGATTCGTGTATCAAGCCTTTCATCAGGCTCTTCAGTTAACGTGTGTACAACAGCAAGTAACCAAAACAACTTCTCTGATACCCGTGTAGGTGACTTCATTCTACATAACAACGCATGGCGCCCATGGCGCGCGCAGGAAGGCTACGAGTGGTCACAGTGCATTTACACTAACAACAACGGTGCACTTGCAGGTTGGAATTACGATTGGGGTAATGGTCGTACCGGTGTAAACGGTAGCCCGAATCCTTCTGGTGATTTCTATGTACGCTCATACCCTGAGTTAATCTATGGTGTTAAAGATGAATACCGTACAAGTGCAGCACAATCAGTAACCGGGCTTCCAGTTTTTGTTAGAGATATGCCAACTTTCAGAATCGACTACTCTTACGATGGTCCTGAGTACGGTGAGTCGCGCACAGTAGACGCGTCTAACAACAGCAGCTTCCCGAATGGCACTACTATTTCAGGTGAGCGTAACGTTGCTATCGAATCATTCTTCTATGAGCCGAACGCAGCTGGACAATGCACTACAGACATTGTGACTCGCGACGGTGGCACGAACCACGTATACGAAGTAATGGTATGGCTAGACGCTGGTGCAGAAAGACTACCTGCAGGTCCAAGTGACTTTGTTGCTAATCTTACTATCCGCGGTGAAGCCTTTAAGGTTTACACTAAAGGTGCAGACAACCGCTATATCGCATTCGTTGCGCAGAACCCACAGACTACGGGCACTTTGTACTGGAATGACTTTACTGATTGGGCACGTGCGAACGCGCACCTGGTTCGTGAAAGATTCGGCGCACGAAGCAACTCTGTACAGATCCAGGATGACTGGTGTATGGCTAATATCATCGTAGGCACCGAGATATTCTGGGGTGCAGGTGAATTGAATATTTATGACTGGACAATTACTCAAAGCGAGTAAATCCAAAAATAGCTACACTCATTAGCTAGATCAAATAGCCGGCCATTGTGCCGGCTATTTTTTTGCGCAGACTATATCAGACTATGTCACTGCCAAACTCAACTTAGCCACCCTGCCACCGTCTACAACATAAACATCGACTCAATATATTCATTATTGAAATCAGTATTGATCCAACCCGATGCCACCGCATTACATCGCACTCCGTCGATACTATGGTCAACCGCGACTGCCCGTGTTAAGCCGTGAAGGCCTGCCTTTGACGCGCAGTAAGCAGGATGCCCTGGGTTAGAGTAGAGCCCAAGTCTTCAATTGATCCAATGTTAACAATCGCGCCGCCTTCTTTAAGATAAGACAACAGCATGTTTGATTAATAAAAAACCAATGCCGCTTTGAAATGGCCGCGCGTGATATTGTCAAGACCACCTAATGCATTGTATGCATTAAGGCAAAGTTGATCGCAATATTCGCTATCAGTAAGATCCCCTGCCAGTTGCACATCACCGTCAGTTGCAGCGGGTGTTTATCGGCCACTGCAACTCGTGCCCCTTGCGCCTGAGCTTTCGCACAATAGATTGCCCATCCCTCCGGCTCCACCGGTTACTAACGCACACTGACCTTAAATCTATCCATTACAGCTCCTTACCCGCTTTGAATTCACCCCAACGCAACACCATGTTTGCGCCTACAGTAGATATTGGCTGTGGTGGTAGTTTGCTTGGTTGTGCATCTGATTTTTGATCATCGAGCAAATCAGATTGAACACCGCACGCCTCTTCTGCTATCAATTTACCAGATACCATTCCTTTTGCTGTTCCCAACCCGTTTTGACAACACGCCGCGTAAAGGTTGTTTTCTATTTCACCAAAAACAGAGACGTTGTTGCGGCTTAAACACAATCTGCCTCCCCAACGATATTGCATCTCTACATTTTTAAGCATTGGAAAACGATCTTTGAAGGATCGATCGTGAGTACGTGCCACTTGTGAGATGCGCTTATCTTTAACTGCGAGGGTCGGATCAAACGTAGCCCGATTACGAATGATGAGTCGATCACCCCCGGTGCCTGAAATACGCCTCACCGTTGTACCCAATGAATCAGCGGGCGTAAGCGCCCACTCAGAGTGCCCGCCCAATCGGGCAAGATCCGTTTTAGACAAAGCGTGTGTCATCGACCCATAGGTGAAAATATGCATCAACGAACGATCATAGAATCCAAAGCTCTCCAGATGACCGTTCACAGCGAGTATCACTTTTGCTGTCGATACAGAACCCTCAGGTGTAATTGCCTTCCACGTGACACCTTCACGCTTTAGTTCATGCACCGGTGATTGCTCAAAAATCTTTAAACGTTCTGTTTCAATTCCACTGGCCAGCGACCGTATAAACAATGCCGGTTGAATCATCGCAGTACCCGGTGAAAAGAGTCCGTCTATGTAACTACTAGAACCGGTGATAGACTTCATAGCATTAGCATCAAGCCTTTCATACGGTTCTGATAGGTGATCGAGATGAAGCGCATAGCCTGTATTATGCTCAACACCACGTTGCGTGATAGCGCCATTTATTTTACCTCGCAGACTAAACGCCTCTGCACTCATGCCAAACGCTTCACAAGCACTTTTGGCATAATCAATACCGGCACGGTTTAACCGTATTTCACGCAGGTTGTGATTGGTATTGCCAGAGTAGTTACTCGAGGTTAGATCGTGTGGCACATCAATCATAAAGCCTGAGTTTCTACCTGCAGGCCCTTCTGCCACTCTGGTTGCATCTAATACAATAATACGATCAGTGGGATGCAACTCAGATAATCTTCGTGCTGCAGAGAGCCCCGCAAAACCCGCTCCCACCACAAGCCAGTCAGCTGTGACAGCATGCTTAAGCGCTGCACGCTGCTGCCCAGCCGGCAATAGTTCATTCCACGCTGCAGGCCCGGGATCACAGGGGAATCTGCGAACCTGCAAAATCAATACTCCGTATTAAGTGCTTCAACCGCCGGTATCTCACGCTCACGACGGTCAATATAATCACGTAGGGCCTCATCTACTGCGATATCAAGTTTTGGTTCTTCGTATGCATCAAGTAATGCTTTGGCTTCTTTTAATGCGCGCTCGGTGATTTCCTGGCTTCCGTCTGCAATCCACTGTTCTATAGGATTATTATCAAACAGTTTAGGGATAAAAAATGCCTCCTTGAATTTTTCCAGCGTATGTGGATGACCAAGGTAATGCCCCCCCGGGCCAATATCACGCACCGCGGCCAATGCTTCATCAAAGTCATCCCATCGCACACCTTCAGCCATGCGGTAAGCCATGGCGCATTGTTCTGCATCAACCACAAATTTAGCGGTTGAACAATGCATGCCTGCCTCATTCCAGCCAGCCGAATGCCACAGGTAGTTTGCACCAGCCATCACTACCGCCATCATCGTACTCGCGCTTTCATAGCCCGCTTGTGCATCGAATGTTTTTGCACCACCAAGTGTATTAGACGTACGCCATGGTACATCGTAGTGACGGGCCATTTGACCGATCATAAAGTTCATTAAACTCACTTCCGGCGTGCCCGCCATTGGCGCACCGGAGGCCATCGATACGGTCGATAAATAATGACCGTAAATAGCCGGGCAACCTTTTCGTACTACCTGCGTATAGGCAAGCGCTGATAAGGCTTCAGCATTGAGCTGTGCTACTGCCGCTGCAGTGGATGCCGGTGTGTTCGCACCACCTAGTACAAAAGGTGAACACAGCACAGGTTGATTGCGATTGTTAAACGCACGCATGGCAGACAACATGGTTTCATCCCACACCAACGGTGAGTTGCCATTGCAATTACCTGTCACTACGGCATGGGTTTCAAGAAACTCTTTACCAAAAAGTATCTCACACATATCAAGAACGTCTTCGGCGTTCTGACCAGAGGTTGTCATACCCATGAAAGTCTTGTCGGAATGCTTCATGGATGAGTAAGTGATGCGCAAGTGTCGGTGCGATATCACGTGATCCATCGGTTCCACTATGTGGTGGGCGCTCGAATGAATCACTGGCAACATGTGAGAAAGTTTATGAAAATTGGCTAGATCATCAAGTGTTGGGCCACGGCGTGTATCGTCAAGATCTCGCAAGTAAGGTGCACCAGTCATTGGTACAAAAATACTATGATCATTGCCGAAAGGCAGGTTTCTTTCAGGGTTGCGGGCATGAAAACTAAAGCTTGAAGGTATTGATTTAATGAGTTCTCTTACCAAACCGCGATCAAGATGTACACGATCACCATCTCGAATATCTGCACCCACAGACTTCCAGTCTTCTATGGCCTGATCGTCTCTAAATATCACGCCGACATCTTCAAGGATGTCCATTGAGGCGCTATCAATTTTCTCGACTTGCTGCTGATCCATTGGCTCAACCAGTGGCAGCTTGCGCTTAAGTGCAGGCAACATAGAACTACTACGCGCCTGACGCGCCTTACGAAGTGCGGCACGACTACCTCGCCTTTGACGACTTTCAATCATGCTACTGTATCTCCATCAGCGGAATCAGAGAGGTCAATCCAAATGGTTTTCAGTTCGGTGTACTGATCATGTGCGTGGATACCGTTATCACGACCCCCAAAACCCGATTGTTTATAGCCACCGAAAGGTGTGGTGATATCACCCTCACCGTAGCAGTTAATGGTCACAGTTCCACATCGAAGTGCACGGGCTGTACGCAATGCGCGCTTGCCGTTGGCACTGTAGACACTGGCGGTCAATCCATACTCACTAGAGTTTGCAATCTCTATTGCCTGTTCGGTACTTGACACTGTAATTACCGATAGTACCGGCCCAAATATCTCTTCTACCGCCAAAGGATCATCGGGCTTCACGTTATCAAATACAGTCGGTTGAACATAGCAACCGTCTGCACCTCCACCTACCAGGGCGCTCGTACCTGATCTTAAAAACGACGCTACATTTTCACAATGCTCTTTATCTATTAGCGCACCTAAATGATTCGCAGGATCTAACGGATCCCCTGTTTTCCAATCACGAATTCTGGCAACAATGTGCTTAAGCAAAATCTCTTTGATAGATGAATGCACAATTAACCTTGAACTGGCAGAACAGTTCTCTCCCATGTTCCAGAATGCACCATTGACTATATGCTCTGCGACTAGATCAAGATCTTCAGCATCTTCAAGTACCACGGCGGGGTTTTTACCGCCACACTCCAGTACTACTTTTTTAAGGTTGCTGTCAGCGCTATAGCGTAGAAATCTACGACCGGTTTCTGTCGAGCCAGTAAAGCTCACCATATCAATGTCGGGGTGCTTACCGAGCGCTTCACCAACTACTTCACCGGTACCCGGAAGCACTTGCAATACACCACGGGGAATACCGGCTTCGGCTGCCAGCTCAGCGACCCGTAGCGCGGTCAATGACGTCTGCTCTGCAGGCTTCACAATGACCGAGTTACCCGCCGCCAACGCGGGTGCAATCTTCCATGCCAACATCAATAACGGAAAGTTCCACGGTAACACCGCCGCTACAACACCGATAGGTTCGCGTACGATCATTGCAACCGCTTCATCACCCACTGGCGCGGTTTGATCGTAAATTTTATCTATCGCTTCCGCATGCCATTTTATAGTGTGAATGGTTTCAGGAATATCAATCAGCTCGCAATCGCGAATAGGCTTGCCACTATCAAGTGACTCCATCACTGCTAACTCCCGACGGTTGCGGCTTATCAACTTACAAAGACGCACCAGTACTTCTTTTCTATCAGCGGGTGACATAGTCGACCACTGACCTTGTTGAAAAACCTGCCGTGCTTTACTCACGGCAAGATCAACATCATCACTACTGCATGCCGCAATCTGGCAAATAACCTCACCGGTGGCAGGATTAACTGTTGCCAGTTGATTGCCACCGCCGGCGGCGTATTTACCATCTATAAACGGTGCGCGAGGAAAATCCAGATCAGAAGCAATCACTGCGTATTCTTCGCGTGTTAACAAATCACTCATGACTGAACCTCATTTTCGATAGAAGCAATGGTTTTGTTCATGGTATCGATCACTTCCGCCAGCTGGCGTTTGTCATCTTTGTTGAGTGGTTGCAACGGCTTGCGAGGTGGGCCTGCATCAATACCGCGCAGGGTAAGCCCGTGTTTAATGCATTGAACAAACTTACCACCCTGTTCCAATACACTCATCAACGGCAACATGGCAGACATGATTCTCCTGCCCTTAGTGAAGTCACCTTCAACTGCACAAGCACGGTATAGTGAAATATGTGCCTCGGGTGCGAAATTTGATCCCGCACAAACCCATGAACGCGCACCCCATGCAAAGAACTCGAGCGCCTGATCATCCATGCCACAAGACAATTGAATATGAGGGTAATCGCGGGCCAGCAAATGCAGCCGGTTCGGGTCACCAGAGCTTTCTTTAATGGCGCAAAAATTCGGGCTTCGACCTAATCGGTCTAATGTCTCTTCATCCATATTCACACTCATACGCCCCGGGTAGTTGTACAACATGCAAGGCAAGTTTGCTCCACGATCAACCGCTAGTGCATGTAGTGCAATCTCTCTTGATGTGGGGTATGCATAGGGTGGCGTTGACACCAGCAATGCATCGGCACCAGCCTTTTTAGCTTGCTGCGCAAAGTAGATGCTATCTTCTGTGCGAATGGCTCCCGTACCCACTATCAATGGTACGCGGTTATTAATATGTGCTTTAGCCAGTGTCATCAAACGCACACGCTCTTCATTGGTTTGCGCGTAATATTCACCAGTGGTGCCAGCTACAATTAAGCCCGCTACCCCCGCCTCTATTAGCAGATCAATGGTGGCTGTAAACTTTTCTTCATCAATTTCAAAGCGTTCGTTGTGTGGTGTAACTATCGGTGTGTATATGCCTTCAAACTTCATCGTCTAGCGCTCCTGATAGTCTGCATAGTCGACAGGCAATGCATCGGGCAGAACGTATTTATCAAGCTCACCGCGCGAAAGCTCCCAGTGCGCCAAGGTGAGTTCCACACAACGTGCCGGCTCATGGTTCTCAATAGCGTCGATCATCTGATCATGCTGCACACTGGATTTTCGAATTCGGGCTATGGATTTCTTCTGCCGGATTCGATAAAAGCGATGACTCATTCGAGTGTGATCGATGAGCAAGCGACACAGACTTGGTTGCAAGTATGGGGATTCAGCCATCTCTCCGAGGAGCTCGTGAAAGTGATGGTTATGGACACTCATCTCTGCCGAGGCATTCTTACTCACCGCACGCTTAAAACGTGTTTGTATTTGCTTCAAGCGATTCACTTGTTCAGTGCTAGCCTGCTCGGTAGCCAGCCGCGCGATAGCAGCGTAGATCATAGGTGCGCTTTGAAAAAAATTACGCATGGTCGAGAGATCCATAGATGAAACGGTCGCCCCCCTGTTGGCCTTGAGATCAATATAGCCTTCACCGGCCAGACGCTGATAAACATCCCGCAATGGTGTGCGCGAGAGCCCATAGGCCTCAGAAATCATGATTTCATCAAGCGCAGAACCAGGTGCGAGGTCGAGAGTTAAGACCCTGCGTTTCAGGTCGCTATAAGCACCCTCCTTCTTATTGACCCCCACCACAGTGCACCTCAAACAAGTTTAAGTGTCAGAAAACATAGCACACAGGCCGCCCTAAAATATACACTTTGTATACATTGATGTCGCATAGAGATTTATCTCTTTATCCCCAATCGAAGACAGCAATTCAATTCCGGGCTTACTAGTTCCTGACTCGCTAACTCCAGGCTTACTAACTCCCTGCAAGCTCCCTCAATGCGATGACTGCATTTTCAGCATCAGTTGCGGCCACAAAAATATGATCGTGATAGAAACCTGCTATAACATTGGCACTAATTCCACAGCGAGTTAACTTATCTGAAAATGCAGCCGTTAACCCTACCGCTTCAAGGCTTGAATGAACTTGCAACGTTATACATTTGAATACGCCTTGGTAAGTTAGCGCCTGCTTCTCTGCATTGTGCTTTGGCACTACAAGCGTTAAGCCTTCAGATTCTACAAATGAAGCAATTGGCTGAAGATCTGCGTGGTCACCGTAGCTTGCATTTTTAAAGCTCAAGAACACATACTCTGTTTCATTTAGCTCTGGCGACATTGTTTTAAGTAGTCGCTGAATATCGGTTTCGCCACTTGTGTTTATATTAGACATGTAAAAGTGCTCGAACGTTAAGTTGATATAAATTATTCATGTTTCTATTAAACTTTCTTTTTCAGCCCTTCAGCTGCACGGTTAATAATATCCATGGATGAATCAAGCACCTTTTGTCGCCACACGTCGCTTTGTGGGCAAAAGCATTCCAGTAATTCAGCCTTAGCCGCTTTATAGATTGGATCACCTGGCCTACTATAGTGATGTGCCCTATTCTCAGCCCGAATAGCTCCCAGCACCCGTTGCGCCTTATAAGTACCAAACTCTGCACCAACAAAATAAAACTGCCTATCTGAACAGTAGGATTGTAACCACCTATCTAAGGAACCGGTAACTTCATAAGCCGTACCCTTTTGGTTGCTTATTGGCTCAATGTTATGCGCACCGAACGTATCAGCATACCAAGGATACCGGGTGGCATTATGATCCTCGCTTAACAAAAGTTTACAACCTGCAAACGACCCTAACCCTGAATGTAAATCTATATGTGCTGCAACTGGCACATTACCCAGCCACTGATTATAGTTTGCACGAATAATTTCGGCTGTTCGACTCAAACCAGAGCCGCCATAAAAAATTCCTTCAGGGTAATCATACTGCCCTTTAACTATAGCCGCCTTTAAAGCCGGTACTCCATGGCGCAAGATCATCCACAACGCTTTTAGCTTATACGGCTCAAGCTTTGTTGGCGCTGACTTTGGGTTTAAGAAATAATCAAGTTGATCATAGCCAGCTGATGCGCCAGCAAAATGCGCTGCCGACTCTAGAAAGTTTCGATTCAAATCTACGTTATTTTGATCGAATCGCCTTAGATGCATAAAACCAAACGGGTTAAGTGCGTGAATTAGTACAAGCCGAATATTCTGTTCAAACGTATCTTGCTTGAGCCTATCAAGCAACGCTCGTTGAACGGCCGAACCGAAAAAGCCCTCTATTCCGTGTAAACCAGATGAGACCACCAAAGCACTGGAATATACCGATGGCCCAACAATCGCTACATCAACCGTCAATTCACCAGCACTATCCACAGAAAAGGATTGCAAGGAGGCACCCACAGCAGTCGCTGCCTGCAAAAAACCGTGCTTTGCCTCAGAGTAAGAACTGGAAAACATAATGTGTACCGGTGCACATATTCAGACGTTGGAACATATCAGTGAAGACATCATCTAAGCTAGCAAGCCACTCCGAGATATCACCTGGATTACCAGCGTTAAGGTACCTTATTTACTGCCGACACAAAATGAGAACCATTGCATTTTTTTAGCTCTACCAGGCTGTATCAATTGTGTCGCGACCTGCACATAAAAAATCCCGTGAAAAGAAGCGCTTAAAGCTTGAGCCTTTGGAGCCACGCACCCTCTTTTCTGCCGACATTTTGTCAGCAGCGATCATTGCTGTCCCTTTACAAGACACTCACGACACCGAACTTCTATCTAACGAATGGGCAGACAACCTACGCTCAGAGGATGGAAGCTCAAAAGTTAAACGCTCAGCGCTAACAACAGACGGCACTGCTAAGTTAAACGAAGGCAGCACCGCCAACACCACAACAATCATTGAAAATCGTGCTGAACTTAGTGACTTCACCGAAGAAATGGCTGTATATGCGCCGGTTAGCGGTTCAACCAATGTCATTCAAGTTAGCACTACCGATGATGTCATTGATGGTGATACCTCTTCCATTGACGCACTCATTTTGGATAACGGTGCTGACGGGCAGATCTCACTGAGAGAAGCCATAATAGCCGCTAACAACCAGCTGGGAACGGATACAATCCAGTTATCACAAGGCTTATACACGCTAACGATCACCGGCAAGTTTGAGGATCAAGGTGAGACCGGTGATCTAGACATTACAAGCGACATCATTCTAGAAGGGGCAGACTCTTCAACCACTCTAATAAGCGCCAGCACTTTAGATGATCGCGTGTTGGACGTTCACGCTGATGCAAGCCTGGTCGCTTCAAATATCACCCTTCGAGACGGAGGCACTACTAGCACTAAAGGAGGTGCGGTACACAACGAAGGCGACCTTACTCTTACTAATACGGCGCTTATTGGCAATGTAAGTATCAATTCGCCTGGTGGGGCAATATGGAATTCAGGCACGTCAGAACTATTAAACGTTGAATTTTCTCAAAACACATCGAACGTTGGTGGCGCTGTACATAATCAACCCACTGGATCGCTAACGATCGATGGTACAACCTTCTCACTCAACGTTGCTACGAACGGTCCTGGAGGTGCTATTCATAACGAGGGGCAGCTTCTTCTCATAAACTCTGCCTTGATAAACAACACGGGCCACAACGGTGGAGCAATAGGTACCGACGGTGGCACTACCGAAATAATTAATACTACAATTTCCGGTAACGAATCGACTTTTAGAGGTGGTGGAATAACGCACGAGGGCGGCACACTAACCATCGAATCCTCAACTGTTAGTAAAAACACTTCGGGGGGTGTTGGTGGTGGTCTCAATGTGAAAACCGGCACCGCAAAGACGAGCAACTCAATCTATGCTGACAACGTAAATAACAATGGCGGGTCAGATATTTACGGTGCTATTACTAGTAATGGTGTGAATTTAATCGAAGCACCCGATAGCAGCTCTTTTTCTGGTGAATCAAACGTAGACATAGTCGG
Organism: uncultured Granulosicoccaceae bacterium; assembly: GCA_937927895.1. Taxonomy (GTDB): domain Bacteria; phylum Pseudomonadota; class Gammaproteobacteria; order Granulosicoccales; family Granulosicoccaceae. The sequence goes on from CALGKA010000098.1 coordinate 38,371, forward strand.
TTTAGATCCAAAGCTGAATAGCTTAGGCTATTATGGTGGACTGACACCCACACATGCTATAGATACAGATAGCCCTGCGCATGACACTGCCGACGCTACCAATTCACCAACGCATGACCAAACCGGTAAAATAAGAGATATCACTCCCGATATTGGGGCATACGAAATCAGTGGTGGCATTCCACCCAACCAGGCACCTCAATTAACACTCTCAAGCAACAGCGAAATTTACATTGAAAATGATGTACTGATTGTTGATACCAATGCGTCTATCGCTGACGCCGATAGCATCGACTTTGACACTGGCGTGCTTACAATCACCAGCACAGATTTTGCAGAAACCAGTGATCTACTTGCTATAAATTCGGTGGGCAATGGCATAGGGGAGATCTTCGTAAGCGGCTCTACCGTACAGTACGAAGGAGTAGCAATAGGTACGTGGGCCGGTGGCACTGGTTCAACACCATTAGAAATTACGTTAAACAATACGGCGTCTGCCGATTCTGTAACAGCTCTTGCACAGAACATTACCTTTAGTATTGACTCTCAAGCACCTTCTACTCAAACAAGAACACTAGAATTTACCGTCAGTGACGGTGATGGCGCAACATCTATTCCCGCCAGTATTGATATTACCGTTCAAGGCATTAACCAAGCCCCGGAAATTGACATTGCTTTTGACAGAGTTTTTATTAATGAGTTCCATTACGACGACTATTTCCAAGATGAAAACGAACGTATAGAACTCGCGGGGGGTTCTGGTACTGATCTTAACGGCTGGAGATTAGTTCTGTACTCAATGGGTGACACTCCATACAGAACAATACATCTATCTGGAATTCTTCCAGATCAAAGCAATGGAATCGGTACAACCTTTATTGCTGTTCCAAATTTGCAAAACGGACCAAACGATGGGATTGTCCTGATCAATCCAGCTGGCGATATAGTAGAATTCATCAGTTATGAAGGCGTAATCACGGCAACAGTAGGACCTGCAGCAGGCATGACATCAATAGATGTCGGTGTCGCGGAAAGTAATTATGGCTCAGCCAATAATTCAATTCAAAGAACGGATCTAGGTGAGGGCTCTAATTGGACAGGCCCATCAAATAGTTCATTTGGTGACTTGAACAACGGACAATCAACTGCGAATATAAATAACTTTTACCAAATAGACGAAGATACATCGTTAACGTTCAGCCATGCTGACGGAAACTCAATTGTAATATCTGACATTGACACTACCAATAACTTAAATATAGCGTTGTCAGCTAATTCGGGGGTGTTAGCTCTCGCTTCAAACCCTGCCAACACCAATAGTAGTGTCACATTGACAGGCACACTAGCAGACATAAACTCAGAGCTTGACGGATTGATCTATCAGCCTGATTCTAACTTCAATGGTGAAGATACATTAACTATAACTGTCGATGATCAAGACACCACTGCGGGTAGTAATCAGACTGCTACTGATAGTATTACGATCGATGTTTTACCAATTAATGATGCACCTGTGCTGGGACCCCTTACAACTTTAATATACTTAGAAATTGAGCAACAAGAAGACGATACCAACCCCACTACATTCAAAATAGCTGACCATTGGGTCACCCAATCGTTTGGCCTAACTACTGACGCAGACACCAACGCGCTAGAGGGAATAACGGTTGTAAGTACCGATAATTCGAATGGGTATTGGCAATTTTCGATCGACAATGGCAACACTTGGGAAAATTTCGGAACAACCAGTATTAGCGCTGCAACCGTACTAGACATTACAGCTGAAGTTCGCTTCATACCCGATGCCGATTATGCAGGCATTTCGAGCATCGAATTTGGGGGCTGGGACCAAACAGATGGTATCGCTAGTGGCACGCAAAACGTTGACGTTAGCACAAATGGTGGCAGCACCGCCTACAGTAATACCTTTAGTAACCTACACACTACTGTTAAGGAGGTCGATGACAAACCAGCACTATCACTTGATCTTGATAACAGCTCCGGAAGTATCCAAAATAATAATTATCTGACGAGTTTCTCGGCTGGCGATACACCGGTCACGATAACAGACGCAGATGCCATCTTGTCTGATATTGATAGCGCCACGTTAGACCAACTCACCATAACGCTAAACAACCCACTAGATGGGCCAATGGAACAACTAAGCATTGACACCAGCGGTTATGCAAACTTCAGTCAATTATATAACACTACAAACAATACAATCACGGTATCAGCGACCAACGGCGCAGTAACAGACTTTGAGGCCATTCTTAAAACAGCCAAATACCAGAATAGCTCCACCACTCCAACGATTACTGATCGTACAATAACAGTTACCGCCACTGATCACACAGGCTTAACCACTAGCGCGCAAAGCACTATTCAAATTTTGCCAGACAGTAACGCACCCACTATTAGCAACAATATACCGCTGACCGTTGCCGAAGGTAGTCAAGGTAACATCACAAATGTTGAACTGAGCGCAACCGATGACATACAACCAGTAGCATCTGTGAGCTATAACATCACAGCGCCACCAAGCTTTGGATTTATTGCTAACACAAGTGCTCCTAACACACCTATCACCCAGTTTTCCCAGAGCATGCTAGACGCCAACCAAATTGTGTATGTACATGATGGCAGTGAATCAACAGGTGATCAGTTCGAGTTTTCTGTGAGTGATTCGGTCGGCAACAGCAATGACAACAATACCTTTTCAATACCTATCAGTGCTGTTAACGATCCGCCCAGCATTTCTGCACCTTCAGCAGCCACGGTATACGAAGACAACACCCTGGCACTGGGCGCTGCTAACGCGATCACAGTAAGTGATTACGATGCCTCAGAGGTAGAGGTAACACTATCTGTTACCTCCGGAATATTGTCCATCGCTGACAACGTCGGCACATTGAACCTCACTAGCACTGATTCCAGCTCGATTACTGTAGATGGGAATATCTTAGCAATCAATACAGCCCTCGGCGGACTAAGCTATACACCTGCCTACAATTTTAATGGCTCAGACGCTCTAAACATAGAGATAAACGATCTTGGACAGTTTGGCTCAGGTGGAGTTTTAAGCAACACTTCATCTGTCGATATTACCATCGATGCTGTCAACGACGCACCATCCGGAACCTCTAATGCGATATCGTTATTAGAAGATCAGCACTACATTTTCAGCGATACGGACTTCGGATACAGCGACACTGATAGCGATACTTTCACCGATATTCTTATCACGTCTGCTCCCGCCAATGGCACCCTGACTCTACAAGGTAGCCCTGTAAACACGGGAACCACCATTCCAGTTTCCAGCATTAATCAAGGGCTGCTTTCGTTCCAACCAGATAGCCAGCTAAATGGAATCGGCTTGACAGGGTTTAATTTTGAAGTCGGGGATAACGGCGGAACCAACAACGGTGGCGAATCACGTGCATTAACACCAAGCACAATTGCATTTGATATTCTGGCTGTTAACGATGCACCTATAGGTCAGGACAACACTGTTAATACCTTTGAAGACACAGCGTATGTCTTTATCGACGCTGACTTCGGATTCACTGACCCAATTGAGAACCATGACTTTAAACAGCTTGAGATTATATCTTTACCCACAAGTGGCAACTTGCTAATAAATAACACCGTCGCAACTATCGGCTCAACGGTCACTGCAGCAGATCTGTCTGCAGGGAATTTTGCTTTCCTACCTGATCAAGATGCAACAGGAAGCAACTACGCAAGCTTTAGATTTGCAGTTTCTGACAACGGTGGCACTGCAAACAACGGTGTAGATAAAGATCAAACCTACAACACAATGATAGTTAACGTAGATCACGTTAATGACGCTCCGTCCGGCACTGATAGTACGATTAGTTTATTGGAAGATTCGAGCACTACCCTCTCAGCCGCCGACTTCGGATTCAGTGATCTCCGTGACAATCACAGTCTTGAAAGTGTGGTTATTTCCACAGCCCCTACTAATGGGCAGCTGCTTCAAAACGGCAACTTGATCGCAAGCGGCAGTGTCATTACCAAAAACGCACTTGCCACAGGCGCTATCACTTTCGTACCCGATAACAATGCAAACGGACTTGCCTACTCGACACTGAGCTTTCAGGTACGAGATAACGGAGGCACCCTGAATGGTGGAGAAAACACAGACACGCAAGCCAATTCATTAACTTTTAGCGTAGAGCAAATCTCTGATGAGCCAGCAGGAACAGATAAGCTACTGAATATATCGAAAAACAATAATTACACTTTTAGCATAGTTGATTTTGGGTTTACAGATCCACTTGATGCACCCAACCCAGATCAATTCTTGTCGCTTGAAATTAGACAGTTGCCAGGCAACGGTACACTTCTCTATAACAACCTGCCAATAACAGCCGGCGAAAATATAACCGCCACCGATATTGCATTGGGGACCCTGGTCTATAGTCCACCAGCATTTGTCTCAGGCGATGCAATAGATACGATTGCATTCTCTGTCATAGATACTGGCGATACGACAAACAACGGCCAAATAAAAGATTCTACCGCGAATATTATTACCATCAATATCCCGGATGCCAGCCATGCACCGAGTGGCACTGACAACACACTGAGTATTCTTGAGGATACCAGCTACACCCTGAGCAGCACAGATTTTGGCTTCAATGATACTAATGATAACGATAACCTTGCTGCAGCGACAATCACCGCCACCCCGACAAGCGGCTCACTAACACTTGCGGGCGTTGTAGTAAGCGATAACCAGACAATAAGTATCACAGATATTGATAACGGACGCCTACAGTACACACCATCGTCTAACGATTTTGGTACGGGCTATAGCACGCTTAGTTTTCTAGTTCACGACACCGGCACCACAATCAATGGCGGTCAAAATGTTGCGCAAAACGAAAACACGCTGACTTTTAATGTAACGCCAGTATCTGACGAACCGATTGGTCTCGACAAGCTAATTAGCATCAATGAAGATAACAGCCATATATTCTCACTGAGTGATTTTGGCTTTGCAGACCCACTTGATAGCGTTAGCCCGGATCAATTTCTCGCAGTAGAAATAGCACAACCGCCTATTACAGGGACGCTTTACAATAATAACCAGCCGATAACAAGCGGGCAAACAGTGACATCCACTGATATCGCAGCCGGCTTATTGGTCTATGCACCCTCCCCTAATACTTTCGGCCAAGCGTTTGACAATCTCTCGTTTCTTGTTACTGACAGCGGCAGTACCGCTAATAATGGACAGACCCAGGACCAGAGTGCCAATACGATAATCTTTGATATTAATAGCGTTAACGATGCACCAACAGGAGCTGACATCACTATCCAGATTTCTGAAGACTCGTCCTATGCATTTAATACTGCTGACTTTGGTTTTTCAGATAGCGTTGATCTAGACGCCTTGCTTGACGTTCAAATCACCTCAATCAACGGTTCGGGCACACTGCAACACAATGGTGTAGCCACTCAATCACCTTTGACAATCTCACACGCCGATATTAACGCAGGCTTACTTTCGTATACACCAACTGCCGATGAGTCAGGCACAGGCTACGCATCACTGCTGTTTAAAGTGCGTGACTCTGGTGGAACCTCAAATGGTGGCGTTGATACCGATCCTACCGCTAACACGCTCACGATTAATGTAGCAAGTGTTAACGATGCTCCTGCCGGCACAGACCGCAGCATAGAGACCCGTGAAGATGAAACAGTTATTCTTAATCTGGTTGATTTCGGGTTTTCTGATCGTGATAACAATCAATTCGAAGCAGTGATCATTAACACCGTACCCACAACCGGTACCCTACAGCTTTCAGGTCAAGCTGTTACTGCAGGCACTGTGGTAAACACCGCTAATATATTGCTGAATGAATTGGTATATATTCCACAAGATAATTTCAACGGCTCAACAGACTTTACATTCTCAGTCATTGACGATGGCGGTACAACAGACAACGGGCAGAATACAGACCAAGCAGCCAACACTCTAACTATAGACATAGTTGCCGTTAATGACGCACCCACTGGTAGCGACACGACGATAACAATCACCCAAGACAACAACTATATTTTCAGTTCCAGTGACTTTAGCTTTGCCGATAGTATCGATCAACATAGCTTACTAGGCGTACAAATTACTTCTGTAACCGGACTAGGCACTTTGTCGGTCAACGGTTCACCAACCAACACACCTGTATCGCTTTCTAAAGCTGACATTGACGCAGGCGTTTTATCTTTTGCACCAACCGACTATACAGCAGGCGAGAGCTACGCATCACTGGCTTTTCATGTGCGCGATACTGGAGGAATTGCTAACGGTGGTCAAGATACTGATACCACTGCTAATACCCTCACCATTGATGTAGAACGTGTTAACGCTGAGCCTGCAGGCACTGACAGCAGCACAGAAACACGTGAAGACGAACTAGTCATTTTAAATCTGATTGACTTTGGGTTTTCTGATCCTGATAGCAATCAATTCGAAGCAGTGATCATTAACACGCTACCAGCAAATGGCACTCTACAGCTTGCAGGTCAATCTATTAGTGCAGGCACTGTGGTAAGCGCTGCCAATATATTGCTGAAAGAATTGGTATACGTTCCAAACGACAATTTCAATGGTTCAGCAGACTTTCAGTTCTCAGTCATCGACGATGGCGGCACACTAGGCAACGGACAGAATACAGACCAAACAGCCAACACACTAACTATAGATATACTAGCCGTAAATGATGCACCGACCGGCGGTGACAAAACGATACAGATTAACGAAGATACCGACTATATTTTCAGTTCAAATGACTTCGGCTTTGCAGATAATATTGATCAACACGGTCTGCTGGAAGTGCACATCACTTCTGCAAACGGACCAGGAACCTTATTGTACAACGGCGCACCAGCCAATACACCCGTTACAGTCTCAAGTGCTGACATTGACGCAGGCTTACTTACATATAAGCCAATTGCTAACACATCAGGGGAAAACCACGCATCACTCGATTTTCACGTACGCGATACTGGCGGAACTGCCAATGGAGGCCAAGATACTACCCCCAATGCAAACACTTTAACCATTGATGTAGAAGGCGTAAACGATGCACCGTCTGGCACAGACAATACCATTCAGTTAAATGAAGACTCCACCTATGTTTTCAATGCTGCTGACTTTGGCTTTTCAGATAACATTGATCAGCACACCTTGCTTGACGTTCAAGTCACCTCAATCAACGGTTCGGGCACACTGCAACACAATGGTGTAGCCACTCAATCACCTGTGACAATCTCAAGCGCTGATATTAACGCAGGCTTGCTTTCGTATACACCAGCTGCCGATGAGTCAGGCACAGCATACGCATCACTTCTATTTAAAGTGCGTGACTCTGGTGGAACCTCAAATGGTGGCGTTGATACCGACCCTACCGCTAACACGCTAACAATTAACGTGGTAAGTGTTAACGATGCCCCTACAGGCACAGACCGCAGCACAGAGACACGTGAAGATGAAGCAGTTATTCTAAAACTGATTGACTTTGGTTTTTCTGATCCCGACAACAATCAATTTGAAGCAGTGATCATTAACACCTTACCAGCAACAGGAACTTTACACCTTGCAGGCCAACCTGTTACTGCAGGCACTGTGGTAAATGCTGCCAATATTTCGCTGAATGAATTGGTATATGTTCCACAAGAAAATTTCAACGGCTCAACAGACTTTACGTTCTCAGCCATTGATGATGGCGGCACAACAGACAACGGGCTAAATACTGACCAAGTACCGAACACCCTGACTGTTGATATAGTGAGCGTTAATGATGCCCCAAGCGGCATTGACAAAACGATACAAACTAACGAAGACAACAACTACATTTTCAGCTCAAATGACTTTGGCTTTTCAGACAGTATTGATCAACACAGTTTGCAGGAAATACACATTACATCGATAAACGGCTCAGGCTCTGTATCGTACATTGGGTCACTGATAAGTACCCCTATGACGCTCTCTAGCACCGAGATTGAAGCAGGCTTTCTATCGTTTACACCTACCCCTAATACCTCAGGTTCAAACTATACGTCTTTAGCTTTCAATGTGCGAGATACCGGCGGAATTGCCAATGGTGGCCTCGACACCGACCCCAGTGAAAACATCCTAACCATTGATGTTCAAGGTGTTAACGACGCGCCCTCAGGCACTGACAATACAATAGAAACACGTGAAGATGAAACCAAAACACTGCGCTTAATTGACTTTGGCTTTACAGACCCTGACAACAATCAGTTCGAAGCGGTGATTATCAACACCCTACCTACAACGGGCATTTTGCAGCTGGCAGGAGACACTATTTCCGTGGGTTCAGTGGTAGACGCCACAGACATTGCACTCAATGACCTGATTTACGTTCCTCTGGAAAACCTATATGGCGCTACCGATTTTCAGTTCTCAGTCATTGACGATGGTGGCACAGCGGCCAACGGGCTGAACACGGATCAATCAGTAAACACCTTGTCTATAGACATTCAGCCCATCAATGATGCACCACTAAGCGCCAATCAAACAATTTCAATTAATGAGGATACGCCTTATCAATTTCAGCTGGCAGACTTCCCATTCAGTGATCTGCTGGATTCTGATAGCTTAAGTCAGATAGTGATTGCCTCATTGCCTGCTAATGGTGCATTAACTAATAACGGTGCCGCGCTCAACGCCGGTGACACCATTAGCGCATCAAACATCACTAGTGGCGACTTGGTATTTATCCCTGAATCAGACAATATAAGCACACAACAATTCGAATTTAAAGTTCGTGATAACGGCGGTTTAGTCAATGGCGGTAACGACACCTCAACAAGCATTTATACGATGACGCTTACTATGGAGGAGTCAAACGACACACCAACGCTACTTAATGAAGAACTAACCACCGACGAAGGAAGCCAGGCAGTTATTTCTACAAACGCGCTTAGCGCTACAGATCCGGATGATACCGCACAAGACCTATCCTTTGGTATCTTACAACTTCCGGCACATGGGAAACTCTTCATTGATGGAGTAGTGTTAGACACAGGAGACCAATTCACTGTCGCCGACTTAAGTCAAAACAAAGTACACTACGTTCACAACGGCTCTGAAACCTCTATTGATCATTTTGACTTTGCTTTAACAGACGGCGATGATGCTACACAGGCGATCAACGGTCGCTTTACGATTAATATTAATGAAGTAATCGATGAAGCACCGAAGCCTAAAAATAACAATTTGACCGTAGAACAAGGCAACAGCTTTGACACTAACTCCGGTGACACACTCGCCTCAGGCGACAACACACTGCTTACGCACCCTAACCTTGCTATTGAAGCTTTTGAGATAGAAGTCATTACCCAGCCCGTTAACGGTGAAGTATCACTTGATCCCGATGGTGGTTTTATCTACCTCCACAATGGATCAAATAATCTTGATGATTATTTCGAATACCGAATTACCAATGAAGACGGTGTCTCTGCCTCTGCACGGATAAACATCACAGTAGAACCGGCTATCGCAGAAGCGGTAAATCAGCCTGTAAATCCAAATTTCGAAGACACGTTTCCAACTGTTACTGTCACTGATTCCAACAACGATAATGATACATCTGAGCTAGAGGTGGTGAGCAACGAATCTACAGAGGAGTCGGAAGCAGCCCCTCAAGAAACGATACCTGAGAATCTACAGTTCAACGGCGAACCAGAATACGCACTCAGCTCTACAAGCACTGCAGTAGATGTTGATTATCAAATAAATGAAACCGACATTGGTATTAGCAGCACCAATACCAACTACTCCAGAATCATTTTTATTGACCGCGAAGAGTATGAAACGCTTGATGTTCGTAAACACAATCCGCTAGATGAGATCAACACACTGGGTGAATCAGTTAACTTAACCGTTAAATCCGTGGAGTTACTGGTTGAATTTCCATCAACTGCCGCGGATATTATTAACAGTAGCAATTTCCAGCAAGGTCTCACACGAGTAAACAACGACCTCGAATCAATGGCTAATAGTACCCGAAATAAATTTCAAATGGGTGAAGATCTAGTCTTTGGAGTATCACTTAGTACCACCGCTGGTGTACTTGCATGGATGTTACGCGGTGGTGCTCTACTAGGTAGCATGATGGCAGCGACCCCGCTGTGGGCAACTATTGATCCGCTCAGAGTTGCAACTCCCTCAAAGGCATCTAGTGATGAAGATAACGCCGATGAGGTTGAAAATATTTTTAAGTAACCCCGTCCACGCGGCTACAATTAACCTTATAGAGATGCAGCGTTAATCAAAAACACACCATCGCCACCATAGGCAAAATCCAACCATACGAGATCCAGGTGGCCAAAGCGCTTGTCTACCGCTTCTTTAGAATTACCCACTTCAACAATTAGCACACCATCGGTTACAAGGTAATCTTTGGCATGCGCTAGAATTTTGTCTACGATATCTAATCCGTCGTCACCTGCCGCCAAACCCATTCGTGGCTCATGAATAAATTCAGGGGCAATTTTTCGCATGTCGGACGCATCAACATACGGTGGGTTACTGACAATCAAATCGTATTTTTCTTTTGTAGTCAGCGGCGTAAATAGATCTCCCTCGAGAAGCCTTACTTGTGCACCCATGCCGTGCTTCGCGACATTAATGCGGGCTAACTCAAGCGCGTCATGGGATAGATCTACTGCATCTACTTTGCAGTCTGGAAAAGCATGTGCCATGGCAATACCAATACAACCACCGCCACAACATAGATCAAGAGCTGCAGTTGGCGCTTCAGAAATCCATGATGAAAATCGATTGTGTATAAGCTCTGCAATAGGGCTTCGAGGGATTAATGCTCGCTCGTCAACGCTAAATTCAAGCCCCGCAAACCATGCTCTGCCGGTCAGATAGGCGGTAGGGATTTTTTCAACAGCACGCTTTCGAAACCATTCCCTGGCCACCGATAGCTGCTGTTTAGTCACCAGGATATCGTAGCTTTCAAGCGGCTCCACAGGGGATATTCCACAGGCCTCTAATGCCAACCAGGCTGCCTCATCAAAAGCGTTGTCTGTGCCGTGACCATAAACCAGAGAATGCTGGGCAAGATAGGCCTCACCAGCACTGATTAACTCTCCAAGCGTACATTTTTTTAGTTCAAAAATATCTTTATCTGGCATGAATTACGGTCATTGTTAAGGCCCAAGGTACGATAGAATACCGCATTCCTACCCTTGAGCGAATTCAACCGTTGAAAGCACTTACCGACCGCTTAAAATCGTGGCCTTTGTACCTGGTACCGCACCATCTTGTTTCGCGTATCGTATTCAAACTAACACGCATAGAAAGCCGCTTTGCGCCCAAAGCCATCAGTACTTTCGCCAGCTTGTTTAATATTGAACTTCATGAAGCGACACACCCTAACCCTGCGCACTACAAAACGTTTAATGAATTCTTTACTCGCACACTCAAAGACGGTGCGCGCCCAATCAAAGGGACCGAAAAACAGTTTGCAAGCCCGGTTGACGGCAGAGTCTCGCAAGTTGGTAGAATTTCTAACGGTACTATTTTACAAGCCAAAGGGCGTGATTATCAGCTACCCGACTTGCTCGGTGGCAGAGAACAAGACTACAGCGCTTTCCAAAATGGACACTTCGCGACTCTGTATTTATCACCCCGTGATTATCATCGTATTCATATGCCATGCAGGGGCACTTTGGCTGCAATGCACTATATTCCAGGCCGTTTGTTTAGCGTAGCCCCTCACACGGTAAGAGTAGTTCCACGCTTATTTGCCAGAAATGAAAGAGTCGTTACTATTTTCGATACCGAACACGGCAAGATCGCCATGGTGTTGGTCGGGGCAATCAATGTGGCTGCTATTGAAACCGTGTGGGCAGGTTTAATCACACCACCCACGCAAAAAGAAATCATTTATCAAGACTATGAATCTGATTACCTGACGCTTGATAAAGGACAGGAAATGGGGCGATTCAATATGGGCTCTACTGTAATACTGATACTTGAGAATGGTACTTTTATTGAAGAACTAGAGGCTAGTGACCCGGTTCAACTTGGTCAGTTGCTCGGCAACTGTTAACAAGCCTTTAGCTTGCAACCACAGGCGAGCGTCTTCAGCGTCGTTTTCAAACCAGGCACGGGCGCTCCCTAGCCTAAAAGAGTAGCCCCAGGTATCCATGTCTTTAAGGATTCTATCGCGCCCGAAGTCGGGCAAAGCATCTGCCAATAGAATCTCAAGATAACAAACGGCATTCTCTTCATCTGCATTGCCACCGGCATTGGTATGCAGAGTAGAACGACGTTTATCATCCATGCAAGCAAAGTGACATGCCTCATGCAACGCAGAATGCACGGGTGTATCTGGCCGTAGATAGAGGTTATTACCAATTAACCCCGCTTCATCATCACCCCAATAACTACCGGGTATTGCTCCACCTGATTTGACATGCTTAACTTGCATACCTAATGCGGCTACTAATTCTCTAAGCGCTTGTTGATCACACTCACTGTAGCGAAAAACATCTATCATGCGTGCTGCCAATCAAAACTGACCACTTGTTGCATAGCATCAATGTCAGATAATATAATCATCATAAAGCGATCAATACCGATAGCAACACCTGCACTATCGGGCAGACCATGTTCAAGTGCAGCAATAAGGTTTACATCTATGGGCATAGTCTTTTGATTGCTTTTTTCACGTAGCTTATTGTCAGATTCAAAGCGTGACAATTGCTCTGTGCTATCTGTCAGCTCATGAAAGCCGTTCGCAAGCTCTACCGAACCGAAGTAAATCTCAAATCGACTCGCTACAGGCCACTGCGGATCACGGTTATCAATTCGCGCCAATGATGCCTGACTTGCAGGATAATCATAAATGCACGTATATTGAGCGCCTGGCAAGCCTGCCGCTATCACGGTACCCATAGCAAGATCTTGCAGTGCATCAAAATTAGTCGCTATAGCGTCAGGGACAGATACATCAGAAGCCTCAAGATACTTTGCAATATCAGAACAACTCGCGTGAGCCAAATCAAGATGAGTGTGCTGCAACCACAATTCTCTATAACTGATACGCTCGAATACCAAAGCGGGGTCGCGATGCAAAAAGCCAAGCAACTCTTCAACTTCTGCGGTTAGCTGCATATGATCAATGCCCACCCGGTACCACTCTAGCATTGTAAATTCAGGGTTATGATTGCGGCCGCTTTCATCTACTCGAAAGACTTTACCTAGCTCGTAGATATCACCGCTGCCAGCGGCGAGTAGTCTCTTATGATGAAATTCCGCAGAGGTTCGCAAATGCCTTGCTTGTGACCTTGAAACCGGCACAGCAAAGCTTTCAATGTTTGCATCTGTCGTAGCACCCGTTGAAAGTTGTGGGGTTTCTACTTCAAGAATTTGGTGTTGGTAAAACCACTCACGAATTTGGCGAGTAATTTCTGCACGACGCTTAAGGGTGCTAATACTTGAAGTAGGCTGCCATGCGCTCGCCAAAGCCAAACTACTCTTTTACGCGACTTACGTATTCACCTGAGCGCGTATCAATTTTTATCACCTCACCCTCTTCGACAAACAACGGCACTTTTATGGTCGCACCGGTTTCCATTGTCGCAGGCTTGGTGCCGCCTTGAGCGGTATCACCTTTAAGGCCAGGATCAGTTTGAGTAATAGTGAGTTCCACAAAATTAGGAGGCGTGACACTGAGCGGCACGCCATCCCAAAGGGTGACCTCGACGGTATCTTGCTCTTTAAGCCATTTTTTAGCATCGCCTACTGCAGTTTCCGATGCACCGATTTGCTCAAAGGTGTTCGGATCCATAAAGTGCCAAAATTCGCCATCGTTATAGAGGTACTGTAGATCGGTATCCATAACGTCCGCCGCTTCGACCGACTCACCTGATTTAAAGGTTTTCTCGACTACCCTGCCTGTCTTGAGGTTTCGGATCTTAACCCGGCTGAACGCTTGCCCTTTACCCGGTTTGACGAATTCGTTTTCTTCAATTCTGCAAGGATCACCGTCCTGCATTATCTTCAAACCGCCCTTGAATTCGTTAGTGCTGTAAGTTGCCATGGTGCGACCTAGGTTTCAGAGCCGTTGATTATAGCGCCGACAGTGAACCCGGGCCAGCTTTGTAATTCCAACCTCTAACGTATTTGTGCTGACGCGACCACTGTGGCGCACATACCGCATTGATCTTCAGCAAAATTGGCCTGACCTGATATCTGTCAACCGCCTCCGTCATACAACATCCAGCAAAAAGGATCGTCTGTTGCATCAGCCAGAAATAAAAAGGGCCGGTAAAAACCGGCCCCAAAAACGTCAAATTTGAAATACCTTATTACTAGCGGCGATTACTAGCGGCGATTACCACCCAACAAACCTCGCAATAAACCCGCGCGGTGTAAGTAGTAAAGCAGAGTCATAATTGAAGTGATCGCAGCCGCCAGATAGGTTAAAAACGCTGCGTTCAATACGCGACCAGCTCCACCTACCTCTTGCTCTGTGACGATGCCTGCGTTAACCATGGCAGTTTTTGCTCTGGCGCTGGCATCCCACTCTACTGGAAGAGTAACCACTGAAAACACAACCGCTGCAGCAAATAGTGCTACACCAAGCAATAGAACCCAGTTGCCAACAAGAGGAGCAATGCTCGACAGCACCATACCTGCCATTAATACCGGCATAGACATTTTGCTTGAGATGTTAGTCACTGGAACAAGCTTCGAACGCATCTGTAAAAACTTATAACCCGTGGCATGTTGCAGTGCGTGCCCTGCTTCGTGGCAAGCAACACCAATGGCTGAAATCGAGCGTGCGTTATACACAGGCTCTGACAAACGAAGTGTTTTATCTCGCGGATCGTAGTGATCACTCAAGCGACCGCTGATCGGTTCGATTTTACAATCTGTGACACCCGCGCGCTCTAGCATTAACTGTGCAGCTTCAGCGCCAGTCATATTTTTGGCTGTGCCAACGGACTCGTACTTCTTAAATGTATTCTTGACCATCCAAGATGCTGCGCCAGATAGAACCATGCCTGGCAACATCACCATCAGCATGTATCCCATGTTTCCCATTCCATAACCCATACAATTCGCCCTATTTTGAAAACGGTTACTGCAATCGCTACTGCCCGTACAACGAGGAATAGCAGTGCATATGATAGACAAGATGATGCCATTTCCCCATA
Source organism: uncultured Granulosicoccaceae bacterium (assembly GCA_937927895.1). Taxonomy (GTDB): domain Bacteria; phylum Pseudomonadota; class Gammaproteobacteria; order Granulosicoccales; family Granulosicoccaceae. The sequence continues at coordinate 53,608 of CALGKA010000098.1, forward strand.
GCTCAAGAGCCGTGTCATCTTTGTTGACAATCTACCAATCAATATCTGCACCGAACTATTGACCAACAGTGCAGATTTGAATTTACTCTACTGTTACGTTCGCGACTTTCTGAAAACCACGTGGCAACAACAGGCCACGCTTTCCACGCTCACTATGATAAGGCTCCAGGTCCCGGGCCTTTAGCGTAGTGTGTCTTTTACCGCTAATAACCTTGAGCGTATTCTTTGCACCTAGCACTCGCACCCACTGTAAAGATACTACCGCCTCTTTACCCTTAGGCTTTGGAATGGCAAGAATTTTATTGCCCTTACCTTTTGCAAGCTCTGGTAATTCCGCTGCTGGGAAAATCAGCATCTTGCCATCAGAACCTATCGCCACCACTACATCGGATTCCGGGTTATTAACGCGCTGCGGCGTTAACACTAGCGAACCCTTGGGCACACTTAACACAGCTTTACCGGACTTATTACGAGTGCTCATTACACCCAGCTGACCTATGAATCCATAACCACTACTGGTTGCGAATAGGAAACGCGATTCAGCATCACCCATCATGACCCCTACAAACGTAGCACCATCGGGTGATTTAACTTTACCGGCTAATGGCTCACCCAGACTTCGCGCTGATGGCAGTCCGTGCGACGGTACTGAGTAGACTCGCCCCGTTGAATCCAAAAACATCGCGGCCTGATTACTACGACCACGAGCGGAGTCCTGGAATTGATCCCCCGACTTATAGTTTAGTCCGCGCGGATCAACATCGTGACCTTTGGCAGCCCGCACCCAACCTTTTTCAGACAACACAACAGTAACAGGCTCACTCGGGATAAGATCACTGACATCCATTGCCACTGCAGCCTCACGACTCACAATGGGTGATCGGCGTTTATCTCCGTACGTATCAGCATCTGCCAACAGCTCTTTTTTGATCAGAGTTTTCATACGCGCTTTTGAGCCAAGTGTTTTCTTGAGATCAGCACGTTCGACCTCTAGCTTATCTTGCTCACCACGGATTTTCATTTCTTCAAGCCGCGCTAAGTGACGCAGCTTTAATTCAAGAATGGCTTCCGCCTGATCATCAGATAACTTAAAACGTTTTATAAGAACCGGCTTTGGTTCATCGTTGTTTCTTATAATCTCAATGACTTCATCAATATTGAGATAAGCAATCAATAAACCGTCTAATAAATGCAGACGCTTTTCAACTTTAGCCAAACGCCATTCCAAACGCCTGCGCACGGTATCGAGGCGGAAGGTTAGCCACTCTTTAAGAATAGTCGGTAGGTTCTTAACCTCTGGCCTGCCGTTTAATCCAATAACATTTAAATTAACGCGATACGAACGCTCTAGATCAGTGGTCGCAAACAGATGGCGCATCAGTGCATCAATATCGATTCGATTGCTGCGCGGTACCACCACAAAGCGCACAGCTTGCTCGTGGTCTGATTCATCTCGCAGATCATCAACCATGGGCAATTTCTTGGCCTGCATTTGAGTGGCGATCTGCTCCATCACTCTAGAACCCGACACTTGATGCGGCAATGCATGAATCACGATATTGCCGTCTTCCTTAGTGTACACAGCACGCATGCGAACACTGCCGTGGCCGGTTTCATAGATATTTTCTATTTCGTCTGGCGTACTTATGACTTCTGCCGAAGTGGGGTAATCCGGCCCTTTAATAAAACCCATTAAATCTTTAAGCGTTGCTTTTGGCTTATCGAGTAAATGCACACAAGCATCAACCAACTCGCGCAAATTGTGGGGCGGTATGTCGGTCGCCATACCGACCGCAATGCCAGTGGTGCCGTTGAGCAACACATGCGGAAGCCGCGAAGGCAGCACCGTTGGCTCTTCCATGGTGCCGTCAAAGTTAAGCTCCCAGTCGACAGTGCCCTGCTCAAGCTCCTGCAGCATGGTTTTCGCCATAGGCGCAAGACGCGCCTCGGTATAACGCATGGCTGCAAACGATTTGGGATCGTCTTGAGAACCCCAGTTACCCTGCCCATCAACTAGTGGATAGCGGTACGAAAACGGCTGCGCCATTAACACCATTGACTCATAACAGGCAGAGTCACCGTGCGGATGATACTTACCTAGAACGTCGCCAACGGTCCTGGCTGACTTTTTATGCTTAGACGATGCCGACAAACCCAGCTCAGACATCGCATAAATAATGCGCCGCTGTACGGGCTTGAGTCCGTCCCCGATATGGGGCAATGCGCGATCAAGAATGACGTACATCGAGTAGTCGAGATAGGCCTTCTCGGTAAATTCGCTGAGCGGCTGTTCTTCCAGGTTATCGAACAGATCTGTGGTCATTGTGTTCCAATTATTAGGTGGGTCTTGCTTAGCCGGCTATTGTAACCCGCCACCTGGGCGCCGGAAAGAAATACACTACTTAACTAAAGGTCTTGTCAGCTAAGCCAGCAGCTAGCACTAAGGAATCACATCTAAAAATACAATAATCGCCCGCTGCAAAGTCAGTAGACTGCCTTCGTGCCGCTGCCCAAAACTCACCCCTGTTTCCCGCCTGTTTCAGCCCACCTCACAACTGTGATGTAGCTCACAAATTTCGACCTTACGGGCCCCGCAGGATCAACAATGGCCATAATGACTGACCTACTAAACGATCAGTACAGGAAAAAATATTTAGTTACTAACACACTGAAACAACTCGTAATTAAAGTATGTAGTGCCGTTTAACCACGGGCTTTTTGTTAAAGGAAAACGCCGAAGCGCCGTTAACCTGCTTCGGAAGTTGGAGGCCCTTAGCCTTTGACTTGAAAATTTACGTTTTACCTAAAACAAAAAATAAAGAGGCAACAGTATGAACGGTCTTATGATTCGTACGTATGGCTCGAACGGGCGTGAGAACCTTACGAGATTGGCTGTTACAGCTGCACTGTTAACACTAACAGCGTGTGGCGGGGGAAGCAGTGATTCCGTTCTTGACCTTTCGAACTTACAAAGTATTCCACCAGCCATTGGTGCAGCCACTGACGGAAGCCTGTCAGCGGTTACCGATGTTACAGAGTCGGCTGCTGGTGACACTGTGAAAGTTAGCATACTTAATAACGACACCATTCCTGAAGGCACACAACTACAATTGATCGGGCAACCGGAAAACGGTACCGCTGTGCTAAATGAAAATGGCGAAGTGAGCTATACCGCCAACAGCGACTTTGAAGGTACCGATACAGTAGATTACATCCTGGTTGCCGCTGATGGCACGCAATCAACTGGCACCTTGTATATTGCTGTAGCCTGTGCCGATTGCCTGGACTCAACACCTGCTGCCGCCACACCACTACCTCTTGTAGATTCTTTTGGTAACCGCTATTGCACCGGCGAAAATCCAGATTCAGACGGCGATGGCTATGGCTGGGAAAACAACGCATCCTGTGTTGTACCTGCGCCCGGCATAGCGGCGGCCTTACCTGGTCTCGCAGCAAAATCTGATAGCGTAACGCTTAATGCAGGAGACACAACAGCTATCTCTGCACTACGCAATGATCTAATTGCTGATCGCAGCAACACTGATTTCAGCATAGATGTTGAACCGACGAATGGTGTCATTGAAGCAGCAGATGGTGGCGTGATCGTTTACACGGCACCGAAAAACTTTGAAGGCACAGACAGCTTGGTTTACAGCTTGACTGATACTTCTGGTAATACATCAGTCGCTAACATTGACTTCAATGTTGAGTGCCCACTGTGCAGTACAATGGCAGCCCTTCGTTTGAGTTGGCCTGCCAACCCTGCCAACGAAAACGTTGACAGCTACAAAGTATTTTTTGGTCCAGACGAGAACGCACACACCTCTACTATGCTCACACAGTTTAACGCTAGTGATTTCAGCGGCAGTGCTCCAAACGCAATTTACGATCTTTCAAACGATCTAAACCTGTCCGGTAACGAAGGTGGTTGCTTTACCGTAAAAGCAGTCCGTGGCAATGAAGAATCAGAACCTTCAGATCCTATTTGCTTCACCCTTGGTTAAGGCGTCAATGACAATAATAAGCCCGTAGTTTTAGCGGGCACTGAATAAGGAAAGTAAGAAAATAAGGTATGAGCCCCGGCCAGGTGGCAAAACTACCACTATAAGCTGTCTAAAAAGTAGCGACAGTATTCTCCGCCAAGCGCTTTCACCAGCGCCTTCAACGGGGTGGTCTTTGATCACCCCGTTTTTTTTTGCCACTGTAGTTGTCCACTAGCGACATTCACACTTGCCACCCTTACCATCAAGCACTGAATACATCTCGCTGTAAGATACTGTGCCCCACTCTAACTAAATTCGTTGATCCAACATTTGATGTTACCTTTCAAAAACCAAGACTTCGGCACGTCTGTAAGCATGACAACCTTTGCCATGGAAACGCTATTTCCATTGGAAGTAACAGCAGACAGACTAACAGCCTTAATGAAATTACCCAAAGGGGCCGACATCCCCACTGACAACATTCAAGCCGCACTCAAGCTGCTTACGGAGCACTCGCTTGAAGTGAACACACAACAGTGGAGCGGCATTGAGATGCTAATTCTCGAAGGCACGTGCAGAGTCAACAAAACAAGCCATACACTAGATAGCTATTTACGCTTGCCCACAACCAAAGACATTAAGATCACAGCAGCCTCTGACTGTATAATTTTTATTAAATACAATCAGTTCTTAGAAGGTGACAGAGGTGACCGTATTATTAATACACGACAACCAGAGAAATGGTTGCCAGGCCCGGTTGAGGGAATTGAAATAAGACCGTTGCATGTCTTCGATACCGAAAGCATCATGCTACTTAGATGGCACCATGCAGCGGAATTTAAACCCAGGCTCAACCCTCGCGGCGAAGAAATACTAGTAATGAATGGCTTACTGCAAAACCGTGATCACCTGTATCGCCAATTCAGCTGGATACGCAACCCCATCGAAGATTGGCGAAAATGGCATGGTAATACAGGCACACTGGCATACTATAAGAGCGGCCACTTCCCCGACGATCCAAAACGCAATAATGATTCACCAAAATCCCCGCAATCCAACAGTGACTAACCATGAAAGACGTTAGCGCACTACGCGAACAGATCACCGAATGGTCAACGTCACTCGGGTTTGATCACACCGGCTTTACCACCACCGACCTAGGCAAACATGAAGCGCGCTTTCTCAACTGGCTTGATAACGGATTTCACGGTGAAATGGATTACATGCAACGCCATGCAGATCTGCGCATCAACCCAGCCGAACTTCACCCTGGTACTATTAGCGTAATATCAGTAAGAATGAATTACCTGCCTGAAGATCATGCTGAACCATGGTCAGTGATTAACAACGGCAACTTAGCTTACATTTCACGTTATGCGCTCGGACGTGACTACCACAAGCTTATGCGCAAGCGCTTGCAGAAACTGGCCAACACCATTCAAAAAGAGATTGGTGACTTCGGCTACCGAGCCTTTGTTGACAGCGCACCGGTACTGGAAAAAGCGGTAGCTGAAAGCGCGGGTCTCGGCTGGATTGGTAAGCACTCTAATCTGTTAAACCGTGAAACCGGATCGTGGTTTTTTCTCGGTGAGCTATACACTGACTTACCCCTGGCACCTGATACCACCACTCAAGCCGAAGACCATTGCGGCAGTTGCACCGCTTGTATAGATATTTGCCCTACCCGGGCAATTGTTGCACCCTACATCGTTGATGCACGCCGTTGTATTTCCTATCTCACTATAGAACTCAGATCATCCATACCCATAGAACTACGACCATTGATTGGCAACCGTATCTATGGATGCGATGACTGCCAATTGGTTTGTCCATGGAACAAGTTTCTAAAACATACGTGTGAAGCTGACTTCAGCCCACGTGACAACCTGGACAAACCAGATCTAATTTCTTTGTTCGCATGGTCTGAAGAAGAATTTTTACAGCGCACTGAGGGCTCCGCGATCAGGCGCATAGGGCATGAGTGTTGGTTGCGCAATATAGCCGTCGCTATGGGTAATGCACCTCGCGACCAAAGCATCGTGAACGCTTTAACCAAAAGGCTTGATCACGCATCAGAGCTAGTACGCGAACACGTGCAATGGGCGCTTGAGCAACACACATAAACCTAACAAACAACTGCTACTCAGATCTAAGTTTTCTAAGCCGCGCAAGCTTTTCAGAGATCTGTATTTCCAAACCACGCTCGACCGGCTGGTAAAACACTTCACGGGTTAGTCCATCAGGGAAATACTGTTGCGTGCTAGCGACTCCGTCTTGTGCATCGTGATCGTACTGATATTGCTCACCATAACCTAATGACTTCATCATACCTGTAGGGGCATTGCGCAAGTGTATCGGCACCTCTGCATTGCCAGACTGCTTTACAAAGCTCATCGCGGCTTTGTACGCGTTATAAGCCGCATTGCTTTTTGCTGCACACGCTAGATAAATGATCGCCTGCGCTAATGCAAGCTCACCTTCAGGGCTGCCTAGCCGCTCAAAAGTAGACCACCCATCAAGCGCGATTTGCAAACCACGTGGGTCTGCATTACCTATATCTTCTGATGCCATACGCACGACGCGCCGAGCAATATAGTGTGGATCACAACCACCATCTATCATGCGACAAAACCAATATAACGCCGCGTCCGGATCACTACCCCGCACTGACTTATGCAATGCAGAAATTTGTTCATAGAAGATATCGCCACCTTTATCAAAATGGCGCAGCGTATCGCGGGTGACTTCAGTGACTATGCTATCGGTGATGTAGCGCTTGCCGTCTTCATCAGGTATCGCAACATCATGTGCTAACTCTAACAAGACAAGAGATCTACGGGCATCGCCGTCTGCAGCATCTGCCAGTGCTGTAATAACACTTTCGTCGGCATAGGTATTTTGTAGTCCGCGCTCATCACCACCCAATCCGCGCCTAATGATTGCCTCAATATCTTCAGACGAAAGTCGGTTAAGCACATAAACACGCAAGCGAGACAACAATGCGTTGTTTAAAGCAAACGACGGGTTTTCAGTTGTAGCACCGACAAAGAAAAAAGTACCATCTTCAATGTGAGGTAAAAAAGCATCTTGTTGCGCTTTGTTAAAGCGATGTACTTCATCAACGAATAACACCGTTCGACGGGTATTAGCGCTATACGCATGTTGTGACTCTTCAACTGCAGCACGTATATCTTTAACGCCTGCAAGTACCGCTGACAGACTGATAAATTCAGCATCACATTGGTTGGCCAACACACGTGCCAAGGTAGTTTTACCAGTGCCAGGCGGCCCCCAGAAAACCATCGAATGAAGTTGTTGTTTTTCAATCGCACTGCGGAGCGTGCTGGTATCACCAAGCAATTGCTGCTGACCACTGAACTCTTCAAGCGTGCGCGGCCGTAAGCGATCTGCCAGGGGTGCTTCGGGCGCTGAGCTGCCTAGTAAGTCAAATTGTTGTGCCATGCGGTGACTTTACCAGAAACCACAGATCGATCAGCGAGGGATATTACAGTTTTTAAGCGAATTTTTACTCAGTTACCCGCTCAATTTGCAGTTCATTACCATCGATGATCGACTGACTTTCCAGCACTGGCAATGTCTCTGCAATGGGTGGTAGTCCATCGTCGACTGGCGCTGTTGCAGGCTCTATAACCTGCTCTTCGGTGAGTGGAAGTTCCGGCAACGGTGCCGGAACTATTTGAGTGGTATTTGGCATTTCCAGCGGCAATGGTTGCTCTGTGCCTAACTCGCCTATTACATCAGCCCCTTCTGGAGGCACAAATACAAAGCGCTGTGAATCTATCGCTACGTTCTTTTTGAAGTTGGCAAATTTTATTTGAGTCGCTTGATCAAAGTTGTCGCGTAATTCCATCGCGCGCAAACCGTTATTGTCTAGTGCAATATAAATAGTGTTGAAGTCTGTCTCTTGTTTCAATGGGATCAGCTCAAACCAACGCAAGCCGTTTTCTTCACTGAGTTGCTTTACCGTAAACTCCGTTTCTATCGAGCGCTGCCCACTAAGCAAACCAATAGGCGCACTACCAAGCGTTGTTGATTGCGGCTGCACCGTAACTTGCTTGATATCTTCGTCATAAACCCAAAGGCTTGCACCATCAGCGACAATCACCTGGCTGGAGGGCTCGTTGTATGTCCAACGGAAACGACCGGGGCGCATTAACTCGACACTACCCACAGACTCAGCCAAAGCTACTGAATCGCTGTCATAAACAGTCTGGGTAAAATCTGCGCTAAATGAATTCATTGAAGAACTAAAATCGATTAACGCCGATTGCGCCTTGGCAGACAATGGTGCAATCGTTAGCGCTATTGTGGTTAGCAGAGTCTTAAATTTCATAGGAACTGTGGCCTGTAAATCTAGCGATTTTAAACGATGTGAATATTAGTACTTCTGCGTGACTGCTTTCTGAACAAGCTGGCCTCTCTGTGCGCTTTTATCAGAGCACAGATACTCTGGTTACGGTGAAAAAACTACACTGGTGGTGGGGCAATAACTTCTCTTGTTCCGTTGTGCTGCACCGCACTCACTACACCTGCAGCTTCCATATCTTCAACGATTCTGGCAGAACGGTTATAGCCAATTTTTAAGCGACGCTGTACATAAGATATAGACGCTTTGCGAGTCTCCGTTACTATGGCCACGGCCTGATCGTAAAGTTCATCTCGCTCACCGTCTGCATCATCACCGGCCATACCCGGCAGCGCCAGCGTTGTTTCTGTCAATATTTCATCAACATAAACCGCCGTGCCTGTCTCCTTCAACCACGCCACAACACTATGGACCTCGTGATCATCAACAAAGGCACCGTGAACACGTTCCGGGTGCGCTGTACCGGGCGGCAAATAAAGCATATCACCATGACCCAATAGCGCTTCAGCGCCACCTTGATCTAGAATTGTTCGCGAATCGATCCGCGATGACACTTGAAACGCCATTCTGGTCGGAATATTTGCCTTAATCAAACCGGTAATAACATCAACCGACGGGCGCTGCGTAGCGAGCACCAGGTGTATGCCTGCAGCACGCGCCTTTTGCGCGATTCGAGCAATAAGTTCCTCTACCTTCTTACCGACCACCATTATCATATCGGCAAATTCGTCTACCACCACAACAATATACGGCAACGTATCAAGCTGCGGCACAGGCGCTGAAGGATCAAACGCCTCCTCTGGTTTATACAACGGATCAAGAATGGGCTCACCCGCGGCACGTGCGTCTAATACCTTTTTGTTATAACCCAGGATATTTCTAACACCGAGTGCAGACATCAAACGATAACGCCGCTCCATTTCACCAACACACCACCTGAGCGCATTAGCGGCTTCTTTCATATCAGTGACTACCGGCGCCAACAAATGCGGTATGCCTTCGTAGACATTGAGCTCAAGCATTTTCGGATCAATAAGTATCAGGCGCACTTGATCAGCCGTAGCTTTGTACAAAAGGCTAATTAGCATTGCATTAACAGCAACCGACTTACCAGCACCGGTGGTACCGGCTACTAACAAGTGCGGCATTCTGGCGATATCAGCTACCACTGGCAAACCACTGATATCTTTACCAAGCGCTATCGCCAACGGTGATTTCATATCGCGATATTTTTCAGACTGTAGAATTTCAGTTAGCTGAACTATCTCGCGGTCTTCGTTGGGTATCTCTAAACCAACAGTAGATTTACCCGCAATGACTTCAACAACTCGCACACTCATTACCGATAACGAACGCGCAATATCTTTAGACAGCGTGGTTAACTTACTGACTTTTATACCCGGGGCTAACTGCACTTCAAAACGCGTTACAACAGGTCCCGGGTGAACTTCGACTACTTCAACCGCTACATTAAAGTCAGCAAGTTTAGTTTCCAGCAAACGTGATAAATGCTCCAGTGACTCTTCAGAGTAACCGTGGCGTACCGCTTGTATAGAATCAAGCAAGTTAACGGGCGGCATTTCACCGGGCTTGCGCTTAACATCTGACTTAGTACCATTTTCAAACAACTGAAATTGCTTCTCAGCCGCCGACTCGGGTGATGGTGCTACCGGGGCAGGAGTCGCTGGTCGCGGTAGAATGGCGATCTTACGCTCAGCGGCAGCACCTACTGACGCTACAGCCGCACCCACCGCCGCTGTGACTTTCGTTGCTGTACTGATGTTGTCGGTGTCGGGTGTAGCTGCAATAGATGCATCGCTCGGCACGGCGGGGGCATCACCTGCATCGTCTTTACTTGGGTCAACCAACGCCGCTGGCCGCTTGGTTATCACAGGCGTAGACTGTTTACTCAATGGCTCTTGAATTTCAATATCTGCCGCGGTATCTGCTAATTCCTGGCGCTGCATTTGCACCCGCATACGGCGCGCTTCACGCCATGTAAAATAATCTTTAACCCGAGTAACTACACTTCTAATGCCGCTCCATACGACGTTTGCCGCTCGCAGGGTATAGCGGCCGACGCGCTCCATTATCGTGAACCACGATGCACCTGTGACAAAGGTGATCGAGCCAAGCAATAGCGCCAGTAAAATAAGCGTAGCACCCAGCGCGTTGATCACACTGACCATACTACCTGCTACCCAAGTACCCAATACACCACCCCCAGCCGTACCAATGGGAAGGTCTCCCCGGTGCACAAACAAGTGCAGATCACTTAAGCCGCAGGCAGTTACAAACAACAAGATAAGACCGGCCGTTCTGGAAAAAATTAAGATAGGCACCGTAACCGTTCGACTTTCCCTGAATGCATGCCACCCCATTAGAGCCACCGCGAATGGCAACACATAGGCTACATAACCGAACAAAAACATAGTGACGTCGGCAAACCATGCGCCAAAAATACCACCGGCGTTTTTCACCTGGCCATAGCCACCTGTGTGCGACCAACTCGGGTCACTCACCTGGAAGGTCACAAGAGAGATCATCATTAGAATGGCAACCACTGCCACTAGAATCGCCAGCGCCTCACGCAGTCCACGACGAAACAGCGCGAATGCCCGCGCTGACATCTCAGCTTCCATGGGAGTTTTGATTTTGCTGCCGGCAAACATGGGCTTTTTCAAGCCGGTCAGCGCACCTTTGCCACGGGCTTTGGCGTCAGCCGCGGCTTTCGACGCACGCGATGTTGCCGCCCCACTACTTCGTGTAGTGCCGCGCTTTGCTTTAGCTGCTCGTTTCTTCCGTGCGGCCGTCTTCGAACCTTGTGCGGCTTTGGTGGTCAATGGTTATCCGATCGTGGGCTATAGGTAAACTGGATCTGTAGCCCAAATTCATGGGTGTGGAAACAGCCCGCACCGAGACAGACTCTTTAATCAGACGAGCCAACCGGTGGTCAGGGTGTTGTACAATGCCAGCGTGACTAACAATACTAAGTGGTTCAACTGATCAGACCTAGCCTAGTGAAGGTATTGTCATGAACCAGCGACCAGTAAACCCGCGAAAAAACCCGCAACAGGAACCCCGACAATAGTATGAGCGATACCAGACACTGTAAATTGCTGATCCTCGGATCTGGCCCTGCCGGCTACACGGCCGCCGTTTATGCCGCACGTGCGAACCTGCAGCCCGTTCTAATCACCGGCATGCAGCAAGGTGGGCAATTAATGACCACCACTGACGTTGATAACTGGCCTGCCGACAACGACGGCGTACAGGGCCCCGCACTTATGGATCGATTCCAAAAGCACGCCGAGCGTTTCGAGACCGAACAGATCTTTGATCACATCACAGAGGTAGATTTCAGCAAGCGCCCGTTTACCTTAAAAGGCGATTCAGTCTCTTACACCTGTGACTCTCTGATTATCTCCACCGGCGCCAGTGCGCGCTACCTTGGCCTGCCCTCCGAAGAGAAGTTCAAAGGCAAAGGGGTTTCTGCCTGCGCCACTTGTGACGGCTTTTTCTACAAGGGTAAAAGAGTCGCCGTTATCGGTGGTGGCAACACTGCGGTTGAGGAAGCATTGTATCTTTCCAACATCGCCTCTGAGGTAGTCGTAGTACACAGACGCGATGAACTCCGCTCGGAAAAAATCATGCAGAAGCATCTTTTTGAAAAAGAAGCCGCTGGCAAGGTCGACATGAAATGGAACAACACACTAGAGGAAGTTCTCGGTGACGATAGCGGTGTTACAGGCATGCGAATCAAAAGCACGACAGACGACACTACCGAAGACATAGACCTACACGGTGTATTTATAGCGATTGGCCACACCCCCAACACAGGCATTTTCGAAGGCCAGTTAGAAATGAACGGTGGTTACATTAAAGTTAAAAGTGGCTTAGAAGGCAATGCCACTGCCACAAGTGTTGAAGGTGTTTTTGCCGCAGGTGATGTTATGGACCATATCTACCGACAAGCAATAACATCAGCCGGTAGCGGCTGCATGGCAGCCCTTGATGCTGAAAAATACCTCGATGCACTTGAACGCAAAGCATAGAACGAGCACCTTGCTTTATAGGTTCGTTTCTTAGTGTGTAGCTTTGGCAAACTCACCATGGCGTGTTCCACCAACACGCCATGGCTAGCTGCTAACTGTTTAATTTTGCAGCCCTTGAATGCCGTCTTATAAACCATGCTTGATAACGTACAAATTGAAGTAGGTGCCACACTTGAAAGCGTTGAGGCAAGCCAGTGGAATGCGCTTTCCCATCAAGACAATCCCTTTGTCCGTTATGAGTTTTTAAGCGCTCTTGAAACACACAACTGCGTAAGCCCTGAATTTGGCTGGCACCCCTATCACATACTGATAAAAGACAATGCCGGCAAACTGCTTGCCGCAGCCCCTACCTATTTAAAATCAAATTCATACGGTGAGTTTGTTTTTGATTTTGCCTGGGCAGAAGCCTACGAACGCAGTGGTGCGCCCTACTATCCAAAGTTAATTTGCGCAGCGCCTTTTACGCCTGCCACAGGCCCACGGCTATTGGTACACCAGGAGCAAGACTATAAAACCTGTGCTTCTGCGTTATTATCAGCCGCAATTGCGGTTGCTGAAAAACAAGATATTTCAAGCTTCCATTGGCTGTTCCCATTGGAAGATGAAGCAAAGCTTATGGATTCACACCAATACTTGCGGCGCATGGGCTGCCAATATATTTGGGCCAACAATAACTACCAACACTTTGATGATTTTTTGGCACGCTGCACATCGAAAAAACGCAAGAATTTAAAGCGCGAACGCAAACGTGTTGCCGAACAAGACATAACGCTTAACGTTTTCCATGGCTCAGAATTAAATGAATCTGATTGGCGTGATGTCATTAGTTTTTATCTGGATACTTTCAATCGCAAATGGGGCACCCCGACCCTTAATGTAGAGTTTTTCACAGAGATTGGAAAAACCATGGGCGACGATATCATCGTGGTGTTTGCCACTCACAACAATAAAAGAGTCGCATGTTCGGTTATGTTTAAGGGCGGCAATACACTCTATGGCCGTTACTGGGGTTGCCACGACGACTTCCACAGCCTGCACTTTGAAACCTGTTACTACCAGGGAATAGACTACTGCATTAAACACGGGATAGAGCGCTTTGAACCTGGCGCACAAGGCGAACACAAAATTGGCAGAGGCTTTGTACCAACACCGACTTGGTCAGCTCACTATATTAAAGATACAAATTTCAGATCAGCAGTTGCACAGTTCTTAAAGCAAGAAACACCATTAATGGAAAAACGCTGCGAAGAGCTGCACCAACTTCTACCGTTTAAAAACGAAGAGACAAAGTAACTAACCTTACGCAATGACTGGCCTACCCATTCCCTTCTTAAGCGACACTGACGACACAACGCCCTTCCCGTCAGTTGAGACCGCTATGACCGACCCCAACGGGTTACTAATGGCAGGCGCCAACCTTAAACCAGAACGGGTATTAAGCGCCTACCAGCAAGGGATATTCCCTTGGTACTCAGAAGGCGAGCCCATTTTATGGTGGTCACCAAACCCGCGCTGCATTATTTGGCCAGAGCAACTTAAAATAAGCCGCAGCTTGCGCAAAGTAATCAAACAGCAAAATGTTCAGGTCAGCCACAACCAAGCCTTTAGATCCGTTGTAGAAGCTTGCAGTGAACCACGTGAAGGCTCAGAAGGCACGTGGATTACTACGGACATGATCAACGCTTACTGCGCACTGGCGCGGCTGGGCTATGCAGAATCTATAGAAATATGGGAAGAAGATAACCTGGTCGGTGGCCTATACGGCATTGTTGTCGGTCGTGCTTTCGTTGGTGAATCCATGTTCAGCCGCCGCAGCAATGCATCTAAAATCGCGTTAGTGGCATTAGCGGGTAGCGAACGTTTTGATATGATTGACTGCCAACTGCCGACCGAGCATTTATTATCAATGGGGGCGGTGTGCATTGACCGCGCAGACTACATTAAAGCATTAACCATTTTGGCTCGTGCCAATGGTTAAACTTGTTTTACAGCGCAGCAAGCTGCTTTCATCTATGCTCGGGATTCACAGATTTCCAAAAAGCGACTTGAACAAAAAAGTGAGCTGAAATAGCCTCTGCATTCCAACCAAAACTCTAGACGGAACCTCGAGTTACCTTTAACTTAACAACCCAGAAGATTTACCCATGGCTGAAAAAAAGAAAGAAAAACGGATTGGCAACAAATGGATCGGTGTCGACCTGGACGGCACACTCGCCCAATGGGACGGCTGGAAAGGCCATCAGCACATTGGCAAACCCATTCCTCTAATGGTCGAAAGAGTGAAACGCTGGCGTGCAATGGATATCGAAGTGCGAATATTCACCGCCCGCGCCTCAATCGCTGAACACATACCGCCTGTGCAAAAATGGCTGGAAGATAACGGCCTTCCGGGCTTAGCGGTTACTTGTCAAAAAGATTACAAAATGCTGCAACTATGGGACGACAGATGCGTGCAGGTTATTCCCAACTCTGGTGAACTGGTAAAGAACGCCAACTGGGTGCCACCGGCGGAAACCGAAGATACCCAAACTAAAGATGCTGAAGATGCAAATTCAAGCGACAAGGATTCTTAAGGTTAGCAACAAAACAACTAGCAACCGCCAATAAGTAGCAGCGAGCAACGCTGCTACTTAAAGCGCATTTCAAAATTACACAAGCCGTTCGGGCTTACCACAAAAGAACCTGCACCACTAATGGCGTGCAGTTCATCGCAGCCAGACCCAGGATGTATTATCACTTCTGCCTCCGAAACTTTGGTGACTAGATCAACAGTGCCGGATATTTGCATAACAAACGATCCGCGATGACTGTCAAGCATTCCAGAAAATAATTCATAGCCTGTGAATTCGGCACCGCCACCAGGGAGATCACTATAAGATAAGCAACACTCACCAACACCGTGCATTTCAGCGTTTACATAGCGCTTAGCGCACGTCACTTGTTTGAGCTTGATACTAGCAGGGCCAAGTGCTGTTTCAGTTTCACTCCAGTTGCTTAGTTGCGATACTCCTTGAACCGCTAACGTAGGCATATTCCGTCTCTTAAGCCAAACAGTGATAATGGGCTAAACCGTGATATTTCAAGAATCGAATGCAATTTAGGCGGCCTTATCTTTCAAGATTGATTCGATTACCCTCACAACTTCACTCGATAATGTATCGTCTAGCGCATCTGGATGAGGTGCTGCAAACTGTTTTGAGTCGTTATCATAATACTTGCCAGAGGCATCAACGAACTCATCTGACAAAGCCGCACGGCAAAGTATGTCTGCACCTATTGTTAAGTCAGCACCCTCGACCCCGAAGGCCTCTCTAACCATTTTACTGCCTAGCAACGAACCTGGATTCACAGCGATGACCACTGGACCATCCAGGCCATACTCTAGCACCCTATTTTTAGCCATATGGCGAGACCACATAGTGATAGCTAATTTGCTTTGCGCATAAGCCTCCATGTCATCAAGCCCCGTTTTCACCCCGAGTAATGCGTCGATATCAACACTTGCCTGAGCAGCAGACGATAAGTTAACGACTCTTGATGATGAATCAAACAAAGGCATCAGGCATTTAGTCAATGCGTATGGGGCTATCGCATTGACGGCAAAACGAACATCAAGACCCTCTGAGGTGTTGGTATCCGACACTTTAAAAACACCCGCATTATTAATCAGAACATCAAGACTTTCATTGCCATCAATGACAGATTCCGCCATCGTACTGACCGATGCAAGCGTTGAGAAATCTGCCACATAACTTGCAAGGCGGCCTTTCGCTTTAACGGCTTCTAATTGCGCCTGTAGCTCTGCAAGTTTTGAGGGACTGCGCCCATGGAGTAACACATGATGATCAAGCTTCACTAATTTTTTAGCGGTTTCTAAACCGATGCCGTCAGTTGCACCGGTAATTAGTATTGTCTTTTGCAATGCGGACACACCTATTTTTCTAAAACCAATGAAGCTGCTGTTAAACGGCCAATCACACTAACTTACCTCTTGCAGCAACCGGAACAATATCAACAACCTCTTCACCCCGCACCGCTACTAACTGATCAACCATGTTGACTGCCACGCATACATGATTTGGAATCACACGAACGATATCACCTACAGCAGGCTTGTTATTGCACTTAGACAAATCTAAAAATCCGTGCTCCTCTGCAAACTTGTGAATACGTGCTGTTGGATGTTCCACTATATACCCGAAACCATCTAACCCACCGGTATCAGCAGTCAGGGTTTTAGATCCGGCATCAAGTATTCCGCGCTCTGGACTGCCGCGACTAACCACACTGGTATAAACCTGGAACGCACAGTCCTCAAGAGTTGCAACCCCCGCCGTGATCATCATTAGATCATTAAAGATACAAGTGCCCGCCCTGTGTTCCGTCGAACCTTTGAGCTCACCCATATGCTTTAGGTTTGGTGATCCACCCGTCGATACAATGTCGGCGTGCATGCCAAGTTCTGCGAGGCCTGCACTAACATCATTATAGAATTTTTGAGTTTTAGGCCAACCATCTAGCGAGGGATAAAACAGTAATCCAACGAAGTTAAGCATAGGGTCTGATTTTATAATTTTGGCAAGTGCCAGCGCTTCTGCCGGAGTCTCAACACCCGCTCGCTGTTGGCCCGTATCACACTCAATCATTAGATCAAGCGCCCGCCCTGCATCAGTCGCGGCTTTTGAATATTCAGCCAGTGACACAGGGTTATCTGCACAAACTTTTAAAGGCACCCGCCTTTGTAATGCGGCTAGCCGACCAGACTTTGCAGCACCTAGTAGATTCGTTGCGATAATAATATCAGTGATACCAGCATCAACCATAACTTCAGCCTCACCTAACTTCTGGCAAGTAATACCTTTAGCGCCCGCCGCAATTTGCATATTAGCGAGCAGCGGTGATTTATGGGTTTTTATGTGCGGTCGATTGTTAAGCCCAGTAGCATCACAGAGCGCTTGCACCTTAGCAATATTGCGCTCAACAATATCCAAATCTATCACGGCACACGGTGTACCGAAGGTTTCAATAATTTTACTTTTAAGAACTGTTGCATCCTGATTCATTGATAGTCCCGGTCAATGCTAATTAATTTCAACAGGCATCGACCTGAATCGTTTTACTGTCTCACGCTCAGCGCGTTTGCAGAGTTTAGGCGCTAGACCCTTATCCAGCAGCTTAATATCTTCTATGACAATACGCCCCATTTCTTTGAAAGCCGAATCAAGTGCACCAGCGCGATGCGCTGACAATAACAAACCAGGTATATTTCTGATTGGGTCATCCGCCGGCACTGGCTCTACAGGGTATACATCGGTGGCCACCCGAATATGATTATTCTTTACCGCGTTGATCATGGCATTAAAATCCACTACGTTTGCACGGCTGAGCAGTACCACAGAGACACCTTTTTGCATCTTGGCAAATTCGCCTTCTGCCAATGCACCCTGGTTAGTATCGGTGGCTGCTGCCACAATAAATATAACGTCGCTTTCTGACAATACAGTATCAAGATCCACAGGCTCTGCACCGCTTGCACTAATTAATGATGCAGGCAACCACGGGTCATATACTTTGATCTTACAATTGAATCCACGCAACAGCGCATGAATGGCGGTGCCTAAGTCTCCGTAGCCTATCAACCCTACCTGACTATTACTTAGCAACCTGGCCTGCAAGTTACCTTCAAGGCCATACACTTCTGAACCGATTTTGAAATCGTGATCAGCTGATGCAATTCCACGCAACAAGGATAACGCCATACCGAGCCCAAGCTCCGCCACAGGCAAAGCAAACACCGGACTAGTAGCAAGCACATGTATACCGCGCTCAAAACAAGTTCGGTAATCCATGTTGTCGAGAAAGTTACTTTCAACATTAAAAACCGCTCGCAAATTAACTGCCCGGTCTAGCATGTTTTTATCGAGCGGTGGCTGGCCAATAATGTAGACTGCCTCGCCGATATTTTGCTCATACCAAGCATGATCATTAATAGAGGGCGGCTCTACAATCTGATATTCACCACTGAGCATCTGCCAATCAGCGTCGCTGAAAATCAGTTCTCTGGTTCGCGGATGTGGATCAAATATGATCTGCTTCAATTTAGTATTCTCTATTCGCGCGGCCCGTTACCAATGGGAGGAGTGACAAAACAACTACTTATCGCACCACATGGCGCGAAACCATAAGTACCCGAACAGGTGCTCACTAGCACTTACACCGTGTTGATGTTATACATGATACACATCGCATGAGCGATAAAGACGCACTCCAGCTTGAGATATTTTCATATCAATGAAAATTGCGCTTCGAATTTCGCGTCAACGCTTTGCACCAATAATGCACTGGGGGGACAAGTGAATGAAAACCAAGCTTATAACAGTGATTGCTACCACTCTGTGGTTTAGCACTACAGCGAATGCTGAAACCTTGGTGTTTGGAGTACTTGCAAAATCTTTATCACAGCCGTTTTGGGCATCAATGGAAAACGGCCTTAAGGAAAGCTCCAAAAGCGCGCAAGTTGACTACTACCTGCAAGCCGTTGGCAAAGACCAACCCGCAGAACAAGAGCTCAACACCTGCAATCTTATGCTTCAACGCAAACCCAACGTATTACTCACTGCTGCAGTTGATACCGCCGCGCTACAACCTTGCCTTGAGAGAGCACTAAAGTTGAATATTCCGGTGATTGATCTCAATGGGAATACAGAATCGACTGCTGTTGCATTCAGTGTTGCATCAGATCAACATGCGGTAGGCGCACAAGCAGCTGAATATATTGCACAGCAACTCGGGACCCATGCAAGCGGCACAGTACTGGTGATAGAAACAGCGGCTAATAGCCCTACTGATCAAAACCGCACTAGCAGCTTTTTCGAAACATTAGCAAGCAACGCCCCTGAACTTGAAATTGTTACGACAAAAGCTCCTGATGGCAACCATGCTGATGGCATCGCCATAACCAATCAATTAATGCAAAAGCACACAGATTTAAAAGCCATATTTGCAGCCAATGACTCGATCGCCCTTGGCGCAACTGATGCCACTTTTGCAGCCAATGGTAGCGATAACATTATTGTTGTTGGAATTGATGGTAGCGCCGACGCCATTAGCTCAATCACTGACGGCAAACTGGATGCGACAGTTGCAAGGTTCCCCTACTTAATCGGCAAGCAGGCGGTGACTAAAGCATCAGCACTTCTTTCAGGCGCCAACATAGAGCGCTCTGTCAATGTACCCACATTGGTTGTTACCAAAGATATTATTGAAGCTGGGAATAATCCATTGATGCAATATATTAACTAAAGAACGACTAAATAAAGCCTCGGTCCACGACCGAGGTTACATTTAATCTCAAGTAGTAGACTCGAGCGTCTCCATACGAATACGCATAACGTTACCTTCGATAGAGTCTAAACTTTCAAGCTTCGCTATTGCTCTATTCATTGCACCTTCCACTATTTTCTTGGTCAGCAGCACAATAGGCATTTTGCTTGATTCACCCACCTTAGGCTTTTGAATGATCGCTTCAATGCTGATTGATTCTTCGCCTAGTGCACGGGTTATTTCAGCCATTACACCTGGCTTGTCATCAGCCAGAATGCGCAAGTAAAATGCTGTTTGAAAGTCATCAGACTCCATTGACCGGGTTTCAATTAGTGCATCGTGTTGGAAAGCGAGTGTTGGCACACGGTTAGCCACACTTGCAGAGGCCACGCGCGTAACGTCCATAATATCGGCCACAACACTTGAGCCGGTTGGCTCACCACCTGCACCCGCACCATAATAAAGTGTCGGGCCAACTGCATCAGCATGCACTAAAACGGCATTCATAACGCCATTAACATTAGCTATTAAACGCCGCTCTGGTATTAACGTTGGGTGCACTCGAAGTTCAATACCGTTGCCTGTATCAACCGCAAGACCCAAGTGTTTAATGCGGTATCCAAGCTCCTGGGCATAAGCGGTATCTTCACGCGTGATTGAACTGATTCCTTCAATGTACACCGCATCAAATTGAAGCGGCACACCAAAAGCAATCGACGCCAATATGGTTAGCTTGTGGGCAGCATCAATACCTTCAATGTCAAAGGTTGGATCTGCTTCTGCGTAGCCAAGCTCCATGGCCTCTTTAAGTACATCTTCAAACTCCCGATTTTTCTCAAGCATCTCGGTCAAAATGTAGTTACAGGTGCCGTTAATAATGCCGGCCAACCATTGGATCTTGTTGCCAGCCAGCCCTTCCCTTATGGATTTAATGACCGGGATCCCACCGGCCACTGCCGCCTCATAGGCAACACTCACACCGTGCTCGCGGGCGGCTTCAAAGATCTCGCTGCCATGACACGCAATCAAAGCCTTATTGGCGGTTACTATGTGCTTGCCATTGGCAATCGCTTTTAAAATAAGACCACGTGCTGGCTCGTCACCGCCCATGACTTCAACAACAACGTCAATATCAGGGTCATTAACAATCGACTCTGAATCATCGGTGAGCTGAATATCAGCCAGCAACGGCTCTAAGGTACGGTTTGTACTTCGCACAGAGGCTGACTTAACAATAATGTCTTGACCAGCGCGGCGGCTAATTTCTGCCGCATTTCTGGTGAGAATGGTGGCAGCGCCTTGGCCGACGGTTCCAAAACCAAGAAATCCAATTTTTACAGGCTTCAATTGATCAACTCGCTCCGAGTTAGTGTGATGGGTCAAGGGAGGCTATTATACGCACTGTCTCTACAAATTGATCCAGCATTATCCCGCAATGAAATTCGTCCTTGATAACCCAGAAGCAGATTACGTATTCGGTCACTACGGTGACGGCAAGCTCAAAGTGAATGAACAACTGTATGACACCAGTATGGTGATCTTCCCAGATGCGCTGCACACCGACTGGCCATGTAACTCGATAAATGAGCTCACCGTGGGCCATTTTGACGAAATTATCGCCCGTAACCCCGATATTGTGCTGCTAGGCACCGGCGTTAAGCAACGGTTTCCCTCCACGGAGTTGCGCCGGTCACTCGCCGCAGCGGGGCTAAACCTGGAGATTATGGACACCGCTGCAGCCTGTCGCACGTACAACCTTTTGGTTGCAGAAGGCCGGGATGTAGCGGCTGCAGTGATCATTTTCTAGCCGAAAGGAATAAATGCGGCTTAGTTCTCAGACTGTTTGTTTCAAAAATGGAACAATATGTACAGCTAATTGAACAACTCGGAGTAGCTATCAATGAAAAATCAAAAGCCAGTTGAACTTACAACCACATGGAATCGTGACACAAACGGCAAGGTCAAAGAGGCCTACGATGGTGGTTTTCATGTAAAAGCTGAAAAAAAGCCAGCCAAGCGAGTTGCCAATAAGCGCTCAAACCTGCAAGGCTTTACCTGCGGTTAATAAGCTTAGGCTAGATAATTTATCGCCCCGCACGATCCGATGATCTTGCGGGGCTTTTTTTGTCTATCAAAAAAAGCAAGAACCTCCCACCTCGAGGCGTGCGCCACAATAAGCCGCTTTGCCGTAAGCTTATTGCTAATGAGAATTATTCGTAATACTATCTTCCGTTGTAGGCGCCGCTGACCCAAACATTGATCATACCCACCAAAGCCGGACCGCAGACTGCAGGCCCTCCTGTGGCAGCTGCAAACGTAAAGACGATGGCGGGCTCACTGTTGGCAATATTGGTCGCAGTACTCATCTGCCTACCCGTGCTTGCAGTTATTTGGCTTGCGTTCTCCCCGACTGAAAACATTTGGCCACATCTGTTTTCAACCGTACTACCCCGCTACACCTTAACCACCACCCTCTTGATGGTAGGTGTTGCAATAGGCACCACCGTCATCGGTGTCAGCACAGCCTGGTGTGTTACCCACTTAAACTTCACCGGCCGATCATTTTTCCTATGGGCACTATTACTACCCTTTGCAGTACCCGCCTATGTCATTGCGTATGTCTACACTGATCTTCTTGAATACGCAGGCCCTGTCCAAACAGCACTACGATCACTCTTCGATTGGCAAAGCGCAAGAGACTATTACTTCCCCTCTATAAGAACATTGGGTGGCGCCATGTTAATGATGGTGCTAGTGCTATACCCGTATGTATACCTTCTAGCGCGCGCTGCATTTACCGAACAATCAACCTCTATGATAGAAGCCGCCCGCGCACTCGGGCAATCACGAGCTAAAAGTTTTTTTTCAGTGTCACTGCCACTAGCACGCCCCGCTATAGCGGTGGGTGTAGCAATGGCACTAATGGAAACACTAAATGACTTTGGCACTGTAGACTACTTTTCAGTGCGCACACTAACCGCCGGTATCTATGATGTATGGCTAGGCATGGGCAATATCGGAGGCGGTGCTCAGATTGCCTGCCTATTACTGCTATTCGTTTTATTTATTCTATGGATAGAGCGCAGCAGCAGAAAACGACAACAACAATTTCAACCATCATCAAGTCGCTTTAAACCAGTAGACCGATTGCAACTCAGTGGCTGGAAAAACGGGTTAGCTTTTTTAATATGCGCCACCCCGGTACTACTGGGCTTTGTTATTCCCTGTACAGTATTAGCTCTATACGCAATAAAAAATCTAGAGCAATCATGGAACGAAGACTTCAAACAAATCGTATTCAATAGCCTATTGCTATCGGCCAGCGCCGCACTAATAACGGTAGCCCTAGGGATTTTTCTAGCTTACAGCATGCGCATAAAACCCAATAAAATACTTAAATGGTGCACCCGCCTTGCAGGAACAAGCTACGCTGTACCCGGCGCGGTACTGGCCATAGGTGTAATGATCACCTTCACAAGTTTCGACAACGCCATAGACTCCCTGGCAAGAACCCATTTTAATACCTCAACCGGCCTACTACTAAGCGGCACCGTAACCGCAATAATTTTTGCCTACGTCGTGAGATTCATAGCGGTTGCGTACGGATCAATAGAAAGCAGCCTAAGCAAAATAACACCCAGCATGGACATGGCCGCAAGATCACTCGGAAAGACCCCAGGCAAAATGCTCTGGAAAGTTCATATCCCACTAATGCGAAGCGGCATAATAACCGCCGCCCTGGTGGTATTCGTAGACTGTATGAAAGAACTCCCCGCCACCCTGATACTACGCCCCTTCAATTTCGACACCCTGGCCACCCACGTCTACCAATACGCCTCAGACGAACTAATAGAACAAAGCGCCCTCGGCGCCCTGGTAATAGTCCTAACCGGCCTAATCCCCATCATGCTATTAAGCCTAAGCATAGACAAAAGCCGCCAGCTAAATCACAAGTAAGCACGCAGCCTTGATCTAAACCCATGCTCCAGTGCGCTGAGTTGAAAAGGTAA
>CALGKA010000099.1 GCA_937927895.1 uncultured Granulosicoccaceae bacterium
TATGCCCTGTGTTTCGTTGATATTGTGTTTTGATGCTTAGTATATGCTGTGTTCTATTTTGAACAAGGCTCATTCGTTTTCGTGAGAGGTCACGCAGCCCACGTAGTTCAAGCGGGCAAATGTAGCCCGTCGGCAGAATCTCTAATCGCATAAGGTGTGCTAGAAAAAAGGCGTCATATCGATCATCCGTTCTTTTTAGCCCGCTGTACTGAACCACCTTGGTGGTATTAACGAGCACTACTTTGAAGCCAGCTGCTTGTAAATCGTCTACTAACCAGTACCAGTTAAATGTGGACTCTATAGCGATTGCTTTCAATTCGCTTTTGTATTCAGATAGTGCGGCGATCAACGGTGCGCTGCTATCGTTAGAAAACTTTCTTTCTATCAACCGCCTGTCCTTCTCGTCAGTCACACAAACCACATGGTTAGTTGAATGTAGGTCAACTCCGCAATAATATGCCATTTCAGCCTCCGGTTTTTTTTTGTTGAAACTAAATAGTAGCCGATAATTATCGGCCCGGAGGCTGCCTTAATGTCTATATGATTATCAGGTTAGTTTTACAAAGTACGAGCCTTGCGAAGGTCATAAGGGGTCATAAGGGGTCAGGTTAGTTTTGTATGAATCAAAGTATGGAAAAAGTAAGAAAGTAGTGTGATACGGTGTCAGAGGAAGTAGTAAGCAGTAGAGGTAAATGCCAAGATCAGTTGAGTTGCTTAGTGAATTCCAGAAGCCCTGGGCCAACAGTTTTTCTAAACCAACCGGAACTTATTCACTCTGTATTTGTGGTTTTCTTTTTGGCCAACATTGCTTTGATCCCACTAGGGTTTATCGCTATACGTTTTTCACGGCAGATACTACGTGTACCAAGGAATGTGCTGATTCCTATCATTTTGATGTTCTGCATCGTGGGTTCTTTTGCGATTAACAATACCGTTTTCGGCGTTACCGTCATGCTTGTCTTAGGTGTGCTGGCTTATTTTATGGAAGAGAACGGATTTCCTGTGGCACCTGCCATACTCAGTATGGTGCTTGGAACTATGCTGGAAGATAACTTTATGTCATCGATGATTAAAGCTGACGGTGATTTGATGGGCTTCTTTTCAAGACCTATTGCTGCAACACTCGGCGTTATAGTGATTGCGCTTTGGAGTTTTCCAATACTGCGGTTTTTAATTAACAGTGTACGAAGTAATTCCCGACGCTAAGTGTTGGTGCTGTTTTTTATATTGTAATTCAGTCGTCAAGTTCACTCGCGGGAACCCAAGGTGCTAGTGGTTCTCCACCTGTGTAGTGATTCTCTGCAGGGTTCTCACGAAAAAGCACATAGAGATCGCGTGCATCAACATTTAGCTCTATCTTCATTAGTGCGGCAATAGCATCTACCAGAGCCTTCTTTCGTTCAGGCTCTCGGCCAGGTCTAAGATCTACCTCAACCAGTGGCACACCGTCACCAATCTCACCAAATACCTCGCGTACCGCAACATAGTCGTATTTGGTTTCTTTGGGTGCAAGTGTATCTAAGACGGCTTGTTTAACACCTTCCCTGATTCTGCGCTTTGTGTCTTGCGGTGTTCCCTCTGGGACTTCGATGCGGATTACCGGCATGGATGAGGTTCCTCGTGTGCCAATTGAAAAGGCCGTTGCAATCAGTGCAAGGTATTACTGTATTGATGTTTAGCGGTAGCCGAACCATTCGACTACTGCGCATAGAAGTTTAAGCATCATCCCCTGTAGGAGTAATGATTCCAAGTACACCATCAGCAGGGTCTTGAATTACAGTCATGCGTCCAACCCCAGGTACGTCCATGATAGGGCTCAGAACCTTACCTTTGTTTTTCTCAACTAATGCCATTGTCTCTTCGACGTTTTCGACGTTAATCCAAACCAACCAATGTGCAGGTGCTTCAGGAGCTTGTGAAGCCATGACTCCACCGCACGGGTGATCACCACTCTTCAATATATGATACGCGCCAAAAGGCATCTCCATTTCAGTGGTTGAAAAACCGAAGGTAGTTTTTAACCAGTTGATGTCAGTGTCGATGTCTTTGCTATGTAGTTCTACCCAGTGTACAAGGCCGGGTGCTGTGTCAAAGTGATGTGAGTCTTCAGGGTCGGCTTCATGGAATAGTGTCATTGCAGCACCACTGGGTGTGCTAATGATACTAAATCGGCCAGGTGGTATATCCATAGCTGGCATGATCTGGTGTCCGCCATTGTCGATAGCAGCTTTTGTACTGGCATCAACATCATCCACACGGAGAAAACTACTCCAGTGGCTGGGTATGTTGTCCATCTCAGGTGGCGCTAGATGTGCGAACATCTTTTCTCCAACAGCAAACAACGTAGCTTCGCCGTCTCCCATAGGAACGGTATGAGCGTCCCAGCCTATGACGGCAGAGTAGAATGTTTTGGAGGCCTCTACGTCAGTCGAGGTGCAACCGTGCCAGCAAAATCGATTTGTTTCAAAAGCCATGATAGTTAGTCCTTACGTTTTAGTTGAATGATTACTGCTTGTTTCACTAAACAGACGAGTCAAGGTTACCGAAATCGACATCATAGTAAAAAAAATTTTGGGAGCTGGGGATTGCTGCGAAATTGGACTAAGTCTATGTACAGCTAGTGACTAGACTGGTCAACTTCGAACCGGCGAGCTTTAGGTCTGAGCGCTAAGTTAAAGTCAGGTGGTACGGTGACCCCACAATTGTTTTCTAGAGATATTATGAGAGCTTACCAACTATTGCCAACCGAAGACCCTGTTCGAATTGAGATGTTGTTGGACTGGGAGCTTATCCAGTCGGCAATTTAAAGAGCCGCAGTTGTTACCTGACTCAACTAATCTGCGTGCTACGCAGATATTAGGTGGTGGTAACACGCCACAAAAACTGCGTGACGTTAACTTTATTGACTACACGCGAATTACCTTTTATGAACTTCTTTGTAGCCTCTGTGCCTGAGAATAGGCTGTGCCAACGCTAGACTATTTCAAAGAGAGATGCGGCCATACAGGCTTCTCTGTCTATGTGTAAGACCAAGTGATAAGTGATTAGACAGAACAGTGAAAGCAGCCACATCAATGAAGAAGATTGAAGGCCGGCGAAGTATGTCATCTTGAATTTGCAGTCTGCGATGTTCGTATGAACGGCCGGTGAGGGCGTCAGTGCCACATAGGAAGGCTTTTCTTACGCATCGTGTGTAGCAATGGTAATAGGGCGGGCTTCTATGGCGATTTGTTGTTTACGTGGTCTGGTCATTGGTTACATCTACAGCTGACTACGACTTAGATGCTGCCTTAAAACGGACTATTACAACGAGGCTTTGTTCACGGATTCTCTTTTACGATGCATGACCTGTAGTACATCCCTGATGTTCAGCTCATTGGAGCAGATAAAACATTCGATGATTGCGCTGAATCATTACGAATGTTTAGGCTCATGGGAACACGGGATTCAGTGGCGCACGCCTCATAATTGTCTAGGATGAAGCGGCGACACTGAAGTCTCTTGATGCGCAGGGTTGTGTAAATTATGAGAACCAAGTACTAGCTGCTTATAGGTACTAATTAAAAAATGCTAAAGGGTCGACGGATTAGTCAGTTGTCAGTGTCTATGAGTGTGGTTTGTAACAACGAATTCAAAAAGAAATATCTGTACGCTGCGCAGATCTGAACACAAGGAGTTACATGGATGAAAACTGTGTCTAACAGCAGCGTTTTTTTGTTAACTGCTCTATTTTTATTAAGTTTCGAAACTGCATTCTCGCAACCCGTACCAGACTATACAGAGAGTCAGAATTGGTCAGAAGCCGTGGTACTTACGTCGACGGACGATGTGAGTGAGGTAGATACGAACGGTTCGGTTTTGTATCGCATCAATGCTGGTGGCGCGTCACTAAACGTTGATGGTACAGATTGGATTGGTGGCACTGCGGCAGCGGTATACTCCGATTCCAGACGCACTTGGTCTACCAACAATGCCGTAACCAGGGGAGATGTTTCGACTCACGTACCGTTGTCACTGTTCAGCTCCGAAATATGGTCCAATTCTACGAATTCATGGAAATTCCCTGTTGCCCCTGGAAGGTATGAAGTAAAGCTGTATTTTGCAGAGATCTGGCCCGGCGCTATGAAGCCCGGCAGTCGAGTTTTTGATGTAGAGGTAGAGGGCGTAAGTTTGAAAAACCTTGACGTTTTTGCAGAGGTTGGTGGAAATACCGCGCTGGAGAAGATATTCACAGTGACCAGCGATGACTTACTAGACATAAAGCTTGTGAAAATCGTACAGAATCCTGCCATCAAAGCGATAGAGATAATAGCGACAGACGTC
The DNA here is from genome assembly GCA_937927895.1 of uncultured Granulosicoccaceae bacterium. Taxonomy (GTDB): domain Bacteria; phylum Pseudomonadota; class Gammaproteobacteria; order Granulosicoccales; family Granulosicoccaceae. The sequence continues at coordinate 4,324 of CALGKA010000099.1, forward strand.
GAGAGTTTTGTAGCGTCAGGCGACGAAGTCACCCAGACACTTGATGATGAAGTTGTAGTAGAAAACAGTGCTGAAATTGATGAAGACAATTCTTCATTAAGTGAAGAATCCAATCTACAAGATATCCATGATGGCACAGCTGTTCAGGTGGCCGATATAGAAGAGAATGAAACTGGTGTAACAGAGCAGAATACGGTTCTGTACCGTATTAATGCTGGTGGCGTCTCACTTAGTGATGGTTGGGTATCAGACCAATCACAGCCAGACTTTAATTCGGGTAATCGATGGTCTGTCAACAAAACCGTAAATCGAGGTAACGTACCTGCTAATGTACCATTGGCTCTTTTTAGCTCTGAGCGATGGTCTGAGTCATCGCTTAGTTGGTGGATACCTGTTGAACCTGGTGATTATGAAGTAAAGCTGTATTTTGCGGAGATCTGGTCCGGCGCAATGATGCGTGGTGGACGGGTATTCAATGTGGATGTGGAGGGTATGCGTGTAAATAATCTCGACGTGTTTGCTGAAGCCGGTGGTGATACCGCTTTAGTGAAAACCTTTCCGGTTAACAGCGACGGAATACTAAACATAACGTTAGAAAAAGTTATCCAAAATCCAGCGATTAAAGGGATTGAGATTATTTCAGTTGATCATCTGGTTTCTGCAGACGGTAGTCAGGCCATTGAAACAAACCAACAGTCAAATAGTGAATCTTTATCTGAGCCGGCTAACGCAGTTTATCTCCACTATGATGTTGCACCTGACCCTGACGATATACATGCGATAGTCGCTGGTAAGCAGTTGGCGGACGCCGTTGATCTCACTCCCAGTGTTGTGATAGGTACTCACGGATACATGCGGGGTAGGGGATACCTTACCGCTGACGCTATCAAAATAGCTGACGAAGTCTACGGTATTGGTCAATACACAGAGGTAGGTAACAATCATGCAGCACACTACGATTTAGTGGCGGCAGAATGGGACTCTGTTATTGCCGCAGGTGGAATAGTGTATGTGGCTGAAGGTGGTCCATCTGACTTCACTTTTGGCGTTTTGAATGCGATGTTCGAGGATAAAAAGCAAGTGGTTGTTGTTCAGCATTCTAAGTGGAATGAAGACAACACATCTGATCTACATCTCGAGTACGTAAAACACCACACAACGTATGTGAGAATTCAGGATGGCAACTTCAAGAATGCTACTGCCAAGTTAAAACTAAATATGAATGAATCTTCGGAGGACCTGTTAATCCGCTCTAACCCGAGCTGGGAGCTGGCGCTTAACTTGTATGATCGTGTAATTGATTTTAGTGATACTGTGGAGCTGCTTCACATACTTGATATACCACTATCAGACGTAAGCGATATGAATAGCTTCATAAACTACATAAGTGGTGATCGGGCAATTGATACAACAATTGAGTCCATTGCTGAGAGCGAGATTGGAGTTGTGGAGCACGAGTCTGCCGTCCAGGTCGTTGAAATCCCTGTTGTCGAAGTTCAGGAAACATTGCTACCCAGTCCAGTAATCCTTGAGTCGCAGGGGTTAGGCTATTGCGAAGTAATAGAAAATACACTGAGAGCAGCTAAAATCAGTTACGCAGCTGCTTGTACATTACCGCTCAAAGACTGCGACCCTGTCTCTGGTGGATACTGGAAGTGTTCATCGAGAAACTTATAGGCAGGTGGACTGCGAGATATTAGTTTTTAAAGGGCTTGATCTGTATGATGGGCAACCGTCACGTACAGTTCTTAAGGGGCAAGGGGCCGTAAGGCCCTGCGCTACCTGGTGAAGGGGTTATCAGGGGTCACCCATTAGACTATTACTGTCAAGCCCCCGCACGATATACTCCCAAACGAATGGGCAAGAATAAAAAGTATGTTGCATAGCCGAATTAAAACTGTGTTCTCGTCGGTGTAGTTATCGTGACACTGTCACGTAACAGTCACCCATCAGGTTCAAGCACGTCTACAATACCGTGCCCTGGCTTACGCCCCAAAAAAAGAAGTAAATACGGACAGTCACTTTAAAAAAAACAGCGATGAGCTAACGCCGTGTTCACGGCATAGGTCGGGTACCGACATCCCGCTTTCGTTTTGCTTAAGAATTGCCATGGTTTGGCTGTCTGAAAATCTTGATTTACGCATGTGAAATTTCCTGATAAAAGTATCATGGAAATTTCTACTTATTCTTCCAGTGGTTTTTTTTTGGGTATTACAAGTGGACCAAAGTTAATACTCAGCGCTTGCCTGTTCTAGCTGCGTGTACAAATCAGCTACCGGTGCGTTGTTAAATTTTTGTGCGATATCAGCTGCTGTACGGTTGCCCGCATCGCTATGCTTAATGTTAGCTCCACTCTCAATTAGCAGCGCAGTAATTTCTGCTGAGTTTTGCTCGGCCGCAAGTAACAGCGGTGTCTTTCTCAGTCTGCCAAGCACAATGTTCACCTGCGCACCATTATCCAACAGGGTGACCATTACCTCTTTAGTGGGATTTTGATACGCCGCCGCACTCAACGCGGTGGCTTTTGAAAATTCATCTCGCTCATTGATGCTGGCGCCACGTGCAAGCAGAGCTTCGATAAGCTCTGGATCCGTGACCACCGATGCCGCCCACATTAAAACCGGACCATTCTTGTTGCCAGCTTGTAAAGCCACCTCTGGTATTTCAGCTACATCTTCAAGTGTGGCCATTTCCCAATAGCGTTCAGTACTGAATTTCTGGTAAGGGTTGCTGACAAAGGAGTAGGCCGCGATGATAGAAACTACTCCGAGCACAGACGCAAGAATAGTTATCCTAACCGACTGAGGCATTGGTGTATGAAAAACAATTTCGTTACGCAAGTTCAGACGAACATCTTTATGTTCTTCCAAGTCTTTGTAGCAAACCCAGTAGCGATACCATATCAGCATATAGAAAGGTATAAATCCGAGCGACAAATAGACTACATTGCTTAACAATACAGCTGTCACTCCTAGAACTGACAACAGAAGCACACTTACACAATACTCTCTTTGAGCACGAATTAGGTTTTCTCTTGCCGACTCATCAGAAACTACTCTGCCGGTGCGTTTCGCCACGCCTTCAGATGGAAAGAAATAGGTTGTTCCATCATCCAGTGTTTTAAAGTTCCCTTCGAATAACTGCCTCAGTTCCATTCTCCATCACCTGACAATACTAACTACGTCATTGTCGTATCGGCTTAAACTGAATTCCATTATGCATACAGGTAAACTTATGCGAACCATGTCTCATCGCGCACGCCCACTAAGAAAATTAGTGGTCAGGATAGTTTACAAAGCGCCAGTCTGGTCAATAGCCGTGATGGAGTGAATGTGGTTATTTAGAAGTATGGTTAGCAGTATGCCTTGTGCGCCGCGAATCCAATACGAAAAGCAATCAACCTCGCAAGTTAGCCATGTATTGCGCCCAAAAGGATAGGGACTTTACACAGCGTGAGATAGCACGTTACTTCTACACCCACATTGCTGATGTGGTGAGCAGAGCGATTATACGAATGCTCAAGCCATATATGAACAAAGTAAAGGCTGACTTTTGACAATGGATCTGAATTCTTTCAACACGAAAGATTGCCTCAGCGCTCAATGCTAAAACTTATTTTGCGTATCCATACTCATCTTGTGAGCGTGGCGTTAATGATAATACCAACGGTCTGTTAAGACAATTCTTTCCAAAGAAAACCGACTGCAGACTGGTCACAAATCTGGAGCTCAAGAATGCTGTAGAAAATTTAAATAACCGACCCAGGAAAACAAGAGGCTACCAAATCAAATGTTGAATAACCAATTTAAAGCACTTATATAAAATCAATTGCACTTATGAATTGAATTCAAGGGCGCGTCTAACCCATCGAGAAACGCAGTGATAGAAAGTCGTGTCATCAAGTGAGATCTGAGGCTTACGAGGCTTAGGCATAACAATTTACTTCTACAACTGACAACAGAACTAAGGCTGCCGTAAGTAGTCACATTACACAGAGAAATTTTTCTCAAATATTTTATTAAATGCCTGTCCTGTTATTCTCAGGATTCTTTTTTGATCATCGGCTTCACCATTCGGTGCATCAGGAAACTTCAATGCACCTGTAGTGTTTAGCCCTCAATTCAGTCGATAAACTCAGGCGATAAATCAAAAACAGGAAGCTGGAGAGGTTGCCTGAGGTTATAGAAAACTAGAGATGCTTGTTATGCATGATAAAATAGCAGGCGCTTATTTTTCTTTAAACGACAAACGCTACCAGATTATAAAAGCGTTACTGAACTTCTACATCAAACGATAACTCACCTGAAGCGCCTGCGGTGAGCGATCCGCTAAAGCTCCACGTAATAGGTCCTTCATAACCGGGTGCGTTGGCTGCACCGTTGGGTTTTTGTATAGTACAGCCAGTGATTCCAATCGGTAAATTGGCCATGCTTGGGCAAGTAACTGGTGCTGCAAGCTGCGTAAACGCAGGTGTTGAATCGTTGATAAATAAATCGTGTACGCCGCCAATGCCCCTGTTATCAAACACGATAACGTAGCGAAGCTGTTGGCCGATATCAGCGGCATTGCTGCGGGTACGCGGTCCACCTTCAGATAAGTTTTCTACGAATTTTTCCAACACCAAATCCCCGGGTGCGTCGACAGCCCCAATAGGGTCAAGGTAATTTGGAATGCCGTCGTTGTCGTTGTCGCCAGTGCCTTCAGTGGCATCCGGTAAGTCATCGCCGTCGCTGTCCAGGTCGAGGTAATTGGGAATACCGTCATTGTCTGCATCGCCTCTTTTTTCAACGCTGTCGGGAATGCCATCGCCGTCGCTGTCTACGTCGCGAAAATCGGGGCTTCCATCGCCGTCGCTGTCTACCGTGCCTTCAATGGCATCGGGAATGTTGTCGCCGTCGCTGTCTGTATCCAGGAAGTCGGGTCTGCTGTTACTGTCGGTATCAGCAAGCGCGGTATCAAACAACGCATCGTCGATGCCGTCGTAGTTGGCGTCCAACCCGCCTGTTTGTGTGACATCGATAGAAGCTACGATGCCATCACCGTCTGTATCTAGTGTGGCAAGTGATGATTCGATCGTATCACTGATGCCGTCGCCGTCGCTGTCAGTGTCTAACCAATTGGGTATGCCATCGTAGTCTGTGTCGATTATGCCTTCCATAGCGTCTGGAATAGAATCGCCGTCACTGTCACGGTCCAGGTAATCGGCATTGCCATCGCCATCCGAATCAACCGGTTCACTGGGGTTTGCACCCGCTTCAGTGGCATCGGAAATAGAGTCGCCGTCGGAGTCAGTGTCTAGAAAGTCGCTAATGTCGTCACCGTCGTAGTCTGGAAAATTGCCGACTGAAGCGCCAGCCATTTCTAGTATGTCTGGAATACTGTCACTGTCGGCATCACCGGCCAACAGACCCAGGTCGATAGTTAGGTTTGAGAAGTCGTCGTTGGTGTTGGGGTCAGACACGCCGAGAACGTTCTCGCCAATCGGCTCGTCGCCAGATGGTGATGCGCCGAATACCGTGGATGCGGTTGCTGACAAGGTAAACACGCCACTGCTGATGCCATCGGTGGTTATGTCGCCAATCACTTGCGCAGAGTGGTCAATGTTATGGTTGGCATCATTATCGGCAGCTTGTGCCGATGGGGCAGGCACCCAATCGCGGTATGGGCCGGTTGATGAGAAAACCGAGCCCGTGATAACCACTTCATAATCGCCAGAGTCGAGTAAATCAAACAAGAATTTGCCGTTAATGGTGGTTGTGGCTTTAACCACGTCGCCCGCTGCGGTGTGCAGTTCAACCGGGTGTTCCATCTGGTGCTAGCGCATCGTCTGCTGGCGTGTAGCGCCCATCGCCGTTGAGGTCTATGAATACTAAGTCACCCACGGAATGCGATGCAATGTACAACGAAAAACTGCCGGTTCTTATGAATTGAGCGGCTGGAAGAGAATCGGTATCGACAGCAAATGAATTGGTATAAATGTCTCCGGAGTCGTTATTCGCCGCAGTTAACGAGTAACGAACGCTAATACCCTGGCGCGGATTACCGTCTGCTTCAAGGCTGTAGTTTGAATCGTGACGAAGCGCGGTAACGTCACTGAGCGCCACGGGGCACACGCCGCTGCCAAGGTAGGCGGTAAAACTGCTGCCATTCCATGTACACCATGTGCTTGTGTTGGTATCGGGGTCTGGATTAACAGTGGCCGGAGCATCGGCTGTGTAGCTGAGTGTTCCAATGGTGGGCTCACCTGAGCCGGGTACGCTGCCATTGATGAACGTTACCGTGGGTTCTGCATCTAAGGTGAGTGTTCCCGAAAAATTCGACGCCGGAGTGCGGCTAAGTGCTGAGTAATCGTCTCCGACAAACGGAAATACATTAATGACTCTGGTGGGCTTAACCACAACCACTCGGGATAGGTTTGCCCAGGTTAAAGTATGAATTTGATCATCGTTTCTTGCGTCGATGGGTGAATCAAGGTTAATGACCGCTTGAATCTCACCGGTTTGTCCAAGCTCAATGCTTTGCGTTGAGACGGGTGATTCCAGTGCGTTGCTGGAATTTGCAGTGGTGGCAATACCTGCTAGGGATCCTGCCGGGGCCAGTGGGTCGGTTCCCGTACAAAATAGCAGTGGTGCGATGGTGTTGTTGGATGAAACATCGCCCAGGGTCCACACCAGTCTTGTTTCGCCGTTGTTCGGTGTGTTGTATTCAACCAGGTTTGGCGCAACAGCGCCCGGGGTGTTTAAGGTACAGTTTTGGTTGTAGGTTGTGTATTGATTCAATACGGTTTGAATCGTCATCGATTCGGCGGTAGTGCCCTCTGGTTTACTGGAATTAACATCAGCCTGAAGACGCCATACCACGTCGTTACCGGCTAATGTTTGAACGGTAGAACCCGCTGACGCGGGTGGGTTTTCAGTGGAACTGGTTACGCCAATGAGAACTCGAGTGATCGTTACTCGGTCGCCAGCGCCGTTGCCACCTCGCGGTGATGGCCGGAAATTAACACCCACCCAGTTCTGGTTCCATTCATCGCTTCGTACGGTGCTGAACTGTGCGCCAACGGTGCCTGGCGGGATCGAGTCTCCGTTGTAAGGGCCGCCGTTGAAGTTTTCGCGCGTGGTGAGTGGCACAATTAAGCGAATGTTTTGACCGGATTCCAGTGCCGTCAATGCCGGATCTTTTGGCACGACTCGAACAAGGTTCACCGAATCGCCACCGGCCACTGCTAAATCGGTTGACCAATTGGTGATGTTCGGGTCGTCACAACGCAGGGCTTTCAGTTCATCCCATCGCCCATCGTAGCGGTTGCTTGCTGGATTAAAGTCCGGGCTGCCGTCGCCATTTCTGTCCAGAGGGTCGTCGGCGGATCTTGGCACACTGGCATATTCGACTTGCCAATCGTTCAGGTTAAATCCTGAACCACCCCATGTGCCGACGTAGGCATAACCCCCGGGCGTTGCATTAATTTCACCTTTGTCGACTAATTTTTGCGTGGTTTCATCAAACATAAAGCAAGACATCGGGTTGCTCAGATTCAAGCTGCCTCTGTTTTGAAAAAGGACCATGTGACCGAATGGAATACCGGGTTCCACAACACCTTCGCCGGTACGGTAGCCGGATACGATGGGCGGATACACAACCCCACCGCCATCGTTTGACTTGGAAATCACGCGAGTGTTGTAACCGCCTTTGGCAGTAATTTCGACAAAACGCGGGCCGGTGCAGTTATTACTGCGTGATCCATCGGGCATTGCAGCGCCGTTGTAGCCAGGTTCAAACCCACTGCCATAGTTTGAATTTCCGGAGATGCCGGTCGGGTCAAAGTCTGATAAGCAACTGGTTAAATACAGCTGACCCTGATTATTTCCGGGAATGCCGTCGCCAAGATCTACTTCTGTGAATGGCACAAACACGCGTAACCGGAACGACGCAACGTAGAACGGGCCGTTGTCTAACGAGGTGCCATTTGTAGTTCTGGTTGGGTAGCGTTCGCCGCTGGTATCGTTGTCGGTGACGGTAAAGGTATAGCCGGAGTTTGCATCACCGGAAATGGTGCAGCGTCCGGAATCGGTGACCTTTTGTTCATCAGGAATTGTGCTGTTCACCGCAAGGCTTCCTAAAACTACTTTTTGCCAACGAGACGTATTGCGCACGCATTCGAAAATCTGGTGCCGTAAATTTATAATTGGTGTTACGCCGTCACTGGCAGTAGCAGATAACCCCGGGGTAAAGGAATAACTGTTTTGCAGTGCCTCTATGCCTTTGCCGGCGAGTTGTTCATCGGCGCCAACGTGTGCGGTCCAATAGAAAACGAACCCTTTTTCAGGTCCGTTGCCAATGTTTCGGGTGGTGGTGTAACCGTCGTAAATTGCCTGAGCGTTACCGTAAAGGTCAAACGCTGGTGTCGATGATATGGTGTAGGTGGCAGGGTCGGTGTAACTTGCTGGTGGAACAATCGTGGCTCCCGAGGCATCTAAGCCGTACACATTTTGCTGCGTGGTGAACGTTGAACCATTAGCAGAGGTAGCAGATGGCTTTACGCCCATGCTGAACGACTTTTGTTCACCGTTCCCCATGTCGCCCAAGTTACATAACAACGTTTCCGAGCCGTCCGGGTTTTTCGTAATCGTGGACACGGGGTTCGTGCCACCTGTTCCCTGAGGGGGGGCGAGACAAATAGTTGGAATGCTGTCAAAGAATATGACAGCGCCGGTGCCGGGCACGATTGTTTGCTCTAAAATTACATTATCAATTCGGCCACCACCGCTGATGCTGTCGGCAACAATCGACCAGGCAAAATCAATTCGGTCGGCGGTTCGTACGCGATCATCATCATTGCCGCAATCATCGCCATCGTTTAAACAATTACCGGTGGTGTTAAACGGCGGCTGACCAGAGTACACCCCTTGGTCAAACGGCCCTAAGCTTAAATTAGCGGCAAAAGCAGGTTGCGCGATAAACGCTACAGCAAAGAAAATCAGGCAAAAAGATAGACTTCGATGATGATGTATATTGGTTGTTTTTACATCCATTGTTTCTTTGAACCCGCAATGAGAGGCACGCTTCGCGCCGCTGACTATGCGCTCTATGCTTGCGTTCCACAGACCGCGCGCAATTTGGGGTTATCCCGTTTAATCGAGGGGTTTTACTTCTAAGGGCTGAGAAGCAAGCAAGCGGTGTACCGAAGTCTGCGTTGGTTGAGCAATGGAAATGTTAATTTTCCAACACGAAATAAAATGGTATTACGCTGAATCGAAAGAGATACCCATTAACGAGATACCTATAGATGAATAGGATCTGTGGATTTGCTGTGAAATCAGTCAACGCACGAGATCTTCTAATCGAAATAGCTACAAGTTAGAGATTTCTAGAGTAAAAAATACAGGCTTTACTATAGTGGTTCTACATGCCGAATGCGGGTACAGGTACTTATGATAAAAACTCTGGTTGAGTACTTGGTTTAACAAAAGCGGAATGCCTTAGAGCAAGTCCGCTATTGCGTAGTTGCAGCGTTTAAACGTTATTATGGAGCTTAGAAAGATATGTTCGAAGTGTTGCCGCAAGTGTTGGGTCAGATAAAATACCCTGCTTAGAATTAAACGTGTCTGCAAAACTACCCACCGATAAGCTGCCTGCTACTTCAGCACCAAAGTAGCCTGCAGAGGCTTCGGCAGTTTTTAAAACACGGGCTGCACCACCTTTGCCTGGTGACGTTGACAGAATGACCATGGGCTTATTCTGAAATACCTTGGCGTTTATACGGGAACATCAATCGAAAATATTTTTATACGCCGCTGTGTAAGTGCCGTTGTGTTCAGCGTACGATATTAGCAATGCATCTGCGTTGCCTATCTCTTTAAAAAAACGCGTGGGCCGCTTTTGGTATGCCGGTTTCCTACTCGCGATCGATGCTGTAAATTGGCGTTTCGAAATCGTTGAGATCAAGTATTGTGATGGTTGTATTGGGGCTGATTTCGTTTTTATAACACGTTAGCCGCATGGGTGACGATTTGTGTGTTTATAGAGTTTCGGCTATTGCTGGCGGCAAATGCCAATATTTTTTGTAGTAGTGTTTGGCATACGGGTGTCCGGTTCAGAGAGAGGTTGTTTAGGCGCGCAGAATGTGCTGAGCAATCAAGCGTACGGTAGGTATAATGCCGATTAAACTTAGCGGCAAAATTAACTTAACTTACATGGTTTTGTAGTTTTCTACTTCAATTTATTTACCTGTTACCCATTCATGAAATTTATACTCTTAACGCACCAGCGAGAGCTTGAAAGGCCAAGTAACACAGGCTCTTTAGTTGCGACTGTGCTTAAAGAGAATTCAGAAGTAATAGTTTGGGAAAGAACAAAACCTTCAGCTGTGTTGCTGGATTATATTGCCAGTGGTGCAGCGGCACTATTGTACCCGTCAAATGAAAGCGCGCTTATTGCTGCTTCTGATAGTTACCAGTATTACATTATTATTGACGGTACATGGCAAGAAGCCAATAAAATTTATAACAAAAGCGCTTATTTACACAACACACCTATAGTTAAAGTATCTGCAATGCAGGCGTCTGAGTATAATCTGAGGCGTAACCAAAGATTGGGGTGTTTGTGTACTGCAGAAACCGCAATAGAAGCGTTGACTATTAGAGGTATTACTAATGCGGCAACTGAACTCAGGTTAGCGTTTCAACGCCATATAGATTAGTGGTCATTTTAATGGCTGTAAAAAAGTATTTGTACCGCAATACAATGGAATTGAAGTAATGAGCAAAGTAGCAATTTTTGTTGATGTACAGAATGTTTACTACACTGCGCGACAAATATTCGGAAAAAACTTTGACTACAATAAGTTTTGGCTAAAAGCCACCGAGGGCAGGGAGGTTGTGCAAGCCTTTGCCTATGCCATTGAACGTGGTGATAAAAAGCAACACGAGTTTCAGAATATTTTAAGGGCTATTGGCTTTGAGGTGAAACTAAAACCCTTTATACAACGTTCAGACGGCTCAGCGAAAGGGGATTGGGATGTTGGGCTCACTATAGATGTTATGGAGTTTTCTAATGATGCAGATGTCATAGTTATAGCTTCAGGTGATGGAGACTTCGACCTATTAGCCGATAAGGTACGCGTTGGGAAAGGCAAAAGAGTTGAAGTCTATGGGGTTGCCGATCTAACCGCTAAATCTTTAATTGATGCGTCCAGCGAGTATTTTCCGATCGACGAGCAGCTTTTATTAACTTAGTTAGTGTCCGTCCATAAACAGCGCGTAGCGAGGTTGTTCCAGGTGCGTGAGATTTTGCCTACTACATGTAGGCGTTTAGTCATGTCATTCTAAATAACTACATGTAGTCGGTAAAAGATTGCATATCTGGGGCGACCGCAGTAGCGTTCGTTTATGGATGGGCACGAGTTAGTAGAAGGCATAAACCATCCGCCAGCTCTAATTACGCTGCTAAATTAGCAAAAAGGGGTCATTAGGGGTCACCCATTAGACTATTACTGTCAAGCCCCCGTACGAATATCCTCCCAAACGAGTGGGCAAGAATAAAAAGTATGTTGCATAGCCGAATCGATACTGTGTTCTCGTCAGTGTATTGAGCATTTTCATAAACCAGCTGATATCAAAAAGCCTTGATCTCCAGGTTTCAATTAGTACATCGATCTGATTAAGTTCGTGTGGTTCAAGAGTTTCACCATTGATGAATCTACGAGAAACATTTTTGCCTTTATAAAGTTGATGCCATCGTCGAACAATGTCTTTAGCGTTAGCCTTCTTAGCTGCATCGCTGCATCGCTGCATCGCTGTATCAGAGTCAACATGTAGCAGAAAGGAGTGGCATCAAGCGAGATCTGAAGCACGAGGCTTAGGGTTAACAAGTTACTTCTACAGCTGACTTGGCGGTTAACTCTGCAGCTGAAAAGCAAGAGTGGGGTTTGAGACTGATGACTTATTAGAGGGATGCCTAAATTTCTTTCTGAAGTGCAGTTCCGTCTGAACAACGACGATTCCAGGTTAAATTTTTCCAAACTATGAATCCGGTCCCATAGATTCATCATGTCTACGAATCGGTAGTCGCAAACTGATTATACCGGTTCATTCACTGAGCCTAGCCTGCTTAGGTGAGGTCGGTACATTTTCACGACCGGATAGTGCAATGCGTTTATGACATTGCCAGATAGGTAAATGATTTTCTATGGTCTACCGCACTTCATTTCAGTCAGTTTATATCTGCGATTTTTGCGGAAACCAGTCTGTAGCCAGAGGAAGCTGCCCCGGTTGTGGAGGTTCGTCTTTTCGGCAGGAGGTTGCAGAGACACACACCTACCTTTCAGACGATAAACATCATACTGGTGATAACGAAGTTGAAAGTCGCTGGATACTGATAGCTGCAATTCTTTCAATTATTGTTGTGTGTGTTTTTGTTTATAGCAAGACAAAAGGGCTTGATGAAAATCATGTAGCCTCCAATGAAACGGTGACTGCAAAAAGTACTTTTCTGGGAAAAGATACAACCGGCATATTGGAAGACATACCAGAAAAAGGCTACCGCGTGTTCTACTACCACGTTGGTACTGGTAAGTATATTCATCAGGATACAGTCTCTGATATCAGTTTGAATTTACGCAGCAACAGTTATTTTCATGGAATTAGGTCTTACAATCTAGCTGCTCTATGGGTGGGTAAGCTACACATTCAGAAGAAGGGGCTTTTTGATGTGTTCACAAATAATACTGACGCTGAAGTTCAATTGCGCTTAGATGGTACGACGATACCGTTGGGTACAACAACCAAAAGAACTACCATAGAATTGGATGCAGGTGAGCACATTGTTGAGGCTGGATATAAGAACAGAAATAATAAAGCTGAATTCGACTTATTTATCAGAAGCCACAGCATAGAATACTCAACGGCGGGGATCGTCAATAAATTACCCGACCTGGATTCAGAAGACTACAAAGTTTTATATGTGTATCAGCGCCGAACTCCTTCAGGCGCTCGTTCCACACTGCTCCACTTAGGCGAAACCAGTGGTCCGGTTGTTCTCGTACTGGACTCTTATAACGCCATTGACTGGAAAATTCTAAATACTTTCTCGGTAGATCTGCGCGCCATTGTCATTGGATCTTATAAAGGCGGATCATCTGCACATGGCCAAAATTTACCTGAGATTCTGACGCTGCGTCGTAAGAACAATAACCCACATATGAGCACAGGAGTACTTAATTGTAATTGTAGCATGGGTTGCAGAAGCTCCGGTCTTGTTGGTTTGGTCGAAGAGTTAGAGGCACTGGGCACAGGTAATTTATCAGGCATAACCACAGGCCACTCAAATGGATCGCTTGCAGTGCCTGAAATTGCTATCACAAGCGCGGAAAACGCTCAGGAATCAATAGAACAGATGCGTCGACTGGAATCCTGTCCAGGTGCAAATGGTTCAACAAGCAAGAAACAGAAATTCCCCGGCACTCTGGCTCGAACTAAGGCCACTTTCCGGATTGATGATTGATGGCTTTACCGTTCCGGAGCCGGTGACAACAAAATCTGTGCTACTGAGCGCCGAGACCACTGGTGTGGTAAGTCTGTCCCAACTACCGTTATCTCGAAAATCGTAACCACCAACGTTAAAGCAATCCATACTTGAGTTAGTTGTCAGAGTGGCATTTGCGTCAACATTCCTTGAATCTCCCCAGAAACGCATGCCATTTCTTTCTGCAACGCTTATGCATTCGGCCCATTGTGCAAGAGGTAAACTGAAAAACGCTACCGACGAACCGGGCAATTTGTGGCTTCGAGCTGTATAAGATCCATCGACTAGCTGGTAGGCGTACTCAACGTGATAGTCCCATATCTCATTGGCTGTATGCTCTGGTGGCACAGACAATATGCCCTTGTAAGAACCGATTCAGGGTTCTTCTGATCGAAGAAGAGAGTGATCAAGAACCACGCTTCCCCACCCACGAAATTCTGTATCAGAGGATGTTTGTTTGTAGAACTTACACTCTATTTGTCTGCCGCGCGCGAGTCATGCCATCTGCCACTCTGACAAATCTTGGCGTGGGTATAGTGTCGCTGGTTACACGGGACGAGATATCACCATTGAAATTATATTCACTTAACCGTGACGGTGATCTGTTCTGAGTAAACCGGTAAATCCTAATAAGGACAGGCGTCGTAAAGAAGAGGTAAATCAACTCGCGCATTGTGGTGTCTTTTCAAAAAAGTTTGGTTACTAGTTCTCTAAGCTCAGTTTGATTGACTGATTAGGAATCAAATGAACTGCTGAAGAATGAAATGTGTTTTGTATGAGCGCTAGTGATTTACTGGCGGTATACCCCGTGAAGTAATTCAGGTGAGTGTGATGCTTTGTGCGTCTCTTTAGCCGAATAGAAGTTTACTGTTGCCTTTATTGGTTTGTCGGGTAAGACCAAATTTCCTGCATCGTCTGCCGTTCGGAGCATTGGACTGCGTCTTGAAAGTGGATCACTAAAAAAAGGAATATATGGCGATCAGGCGAGTGTTGAATGTTGTAAAACTGTCCTGACCCCTACGACCACTGAACCAGAACAGGTGATCACCTTGTTCCAGAATGGGTGATCACTTTGCTCCAGAATATGTAAGTCACTGCGTTCGGCGAGCATTTCTGTGTGGTGAAGACCACTACACAGTTAAATCCTGTGAGTACCGTAGAGTCATTCTTGAAGAAGTGTTGTTAAAGTTAGGCGGAGTGTTCATTTTAGATTGTTGTGGCCTACATCAGTGATGTCAAATCACTATCACGTGGTTCTATACATCGATCAGGCAACTCAAATGTATTTGATACCAGCATTATTGGTTTTTCATTCCAACACTGAGCTGAATCCAATGAGCGGGCTCAATGAATTCGCGAGTTTCGTTTGATCTATTACTATGGGTGTTTTTGTATAGTTTTTTGTAACTTCCACAAATCTGGAAGGCATATATGTTCTGTAGGCATCATCTTACCCACCATATTGTTAGCGTTGAAATGTGGCTAATTTAAGCTAGGAGTTATTCCAAGGCGCTTAAGCTTACAAAATGCTCTCTGCTTATTCATTATCATTTGTATAAAAGGTACAACCGCCAAAGCAGCGAGTACAACCAAGCACAGTGACAAAAAGTAAATAGCTAACAAGATATAGGGATAAAATTCGTTTAGAAACTGCGCACTTCCAATGTAGGTGGCAAATAGCCAATTGCTGGTGCTTATCCCGCCTCCGATGCAGAGTATTCTTGCGTTTTCCCGACATAGATAACTATCTTTAATAAACTCTTTGAAACATACAACGTGTAAAAATATTCCGTTGATACTTAGCACAGAGACGCAGACTAGTTTTAAGATGAGCTTCGGCTTTTGTAATAGCAATTGAATACTAAATTGCGTATCTAAATATATAATTGTTATCCCAGACAACCACAAAAGTGCCAAAAGTAAAACTATGAAATTCGCAATTTTCTGAAATTTCGATTTTTCTATACCACCAATAAGAATACTTACATCACTCCAAACAACCAATGAAATAGCACAGCCAAAAAACAGCAGATGCGCAAAAAATAAGCACTGAGCGGAAAAAATCTAACAAACTACACCACCATAAAGGCAGAGGGCCCGGCACCAATGCTCATTCAACTCACCCGACACCACAATATTCGTCATTTCTAAATCACTTAACACGTTGGAAAATATGAAGTGTGGAATGATTAACGATTCACGGTAAAGTGAATTTGGCGCATCATGAATAGACTTGCCCGCGTTCATTCTGAAAGGTAGCGCCGCATAGGTGGTATGAATTGCTTCAGTAGTACCGGCATAGCGATTAGATTAAGAATAGTGCCAACGCCAAAATTTCCACTAAGCGCTATTCCAATGCCCAATGCAGTTAGAGTGAAGTAAAACTCCGAACGCGGTATGGGCCAATGGTTCTTTTTCTCCGCCGCTAAAGATAGTGCAGTCTTGGCGTCTGGTCCTAGTGCTGCTGACGCTGACATTGAAATACCAATTGCGAACACCACTGTTCCAATTAATAATGCCAATACATTCCCGAAAAAATGTAGATCTTGTGGTGCTATCGTCGCACCGAAGCTGATAGCTGGTCCTATAAGCAGTAAGCAAGGCAGTGTGCCCAAGCCAAGGGGTATTCTGGCCCAAACCCAGACTAACCAATAGCTGACCACGGATAAGGTCAGTTGTGACACCCAAAATGGAACGCCATAGGTGTTGTACAAACCATCAAGCAACACTGTCACCCCAAGCGCGCCAAAGCCTGCAGAAGCTGAGATTCCAGTACCAAGCCCTAGTAATAGGGGGCCTGAACATCCTGCAAAGGCCCTGCGTCGTGAAACGTTGAAGTCAAATATGTTGTGGCGCACAGTGTCATTACTTGAACTAACAGCGGATGCCGAAGCTATAGAGGTTGTAGTTACCCTTGTGAATAGTTGAAAATGAAACACTGATAAGATCAATATCAACACTGCAGCAATCGTTTTAAAATCGCTAGCGCTCGACTGTGCCCATTGAAACAAAAACTGCTGTAGATCTGGAAGCAGCGCGAGGCACACCATAACTGCTGCCAATACTGCAACGATTCCAGATGCGTACCCAACTAATGCGCTTTGTCGGCTTTCCACCACTGCGTTTTGGGTTGCCGCTGTTGAGTTGATATTAGGTGTGACTTGAACAATAGGCATACGCCTGGAATCGCCTATAAAATTAAGTGCATCATGGCTGTTGTTGGTCAGCCATTTCTCTCGAGCTTTATTAACGTCGGCAAGGAATAATTTTAACCAACCGCGTTTGGCGTTTTCATTTTTTACGCTCATCTCAGCCAGGTTAGATTTTTCTTTTTTCATAGTTAAATCGTGCGGGTCATCCAACTTGGTGTCAGTTTGATAAGCAAAATTTGTGATCGCGGCTTTTAATCTCTGATCGTTTAGCGCTAGTCCTCCATCACCAAGCACCATCCACGAAGCACCCACACCCGCGCCAATAAAATCACCAGTCAATAGTTTTCTAACAGTAAACTCTAATCTGAAAGGGGCTTTTATTAAGGCGCCAGTGAGAAATGGCCGATTATTAATGAAGCCACCCAATCGTCTGAACCGATTGCTAATAGTAGAAACGAATTTCACATACCATCCGAAAACAGCAGCTCCATAGCGCAGAGTAAGGAGGGCGTTTTTTGTGATAGGTTTTCTATGAGTTAATGCATACTCGATATGATTTGCTGTCTCAAGCAATCCACCTCGCATTGTTTCCAAAGAAGCCAGAGTTACAGACAGGCCAGTGAGGATATATCCTTCAGCTGTTAAGAAAAGTCCCCCGAGTGTTAGGAATAGTCCGCCAAAAAACAACATGCTGGGTCTAATCAGCTTGTCGAATCTCCAGATACACGCTGAGCCGGCAATAAAAAATACTGCCGCGAATACCTCATACACGCTGCGGCTACCAGTGAACCCTTGTCTAAAATAAGCATCGGATATCAGAACAATATTGGCTAACTCATAGCCTGCAAACTGAATCTTATTATGTTGTTCCACACATAGCTGTGCTAATTTTCTTGTGGCAGTGAGTACAAGCCATTTACATTTACTAATGATTGGCGGGTGTACGGAAATAATGCCGGCTACAACTATCAGGAAGATTCCGAAAAAGGATTCCAGGTCAGGTATTTCTTTAAAAAAAATTGCACCCCATATTATTGCAAAACCCACCTGTGAAAAATCAAAAACACCAATCGTTGAAGATTCAGCATTTTGGTACGCGACGGCTATTCCAATACTGGCAACTATTTGCGCAAGTGCAAGTAACACGACAACGCTAGCTAGGGTCGCATCTATTTCAATCCATTGTGCAAAAATGAATCCAGAGCGGGTGTTATCGGATGTATAAAAAATAAGTGCAGTGGCTATCACACCGACGTAGAGGAACATCAGGTTTACTGACAGTGATAAAACCACGGGATGATCTTTGCGGCATCGGTTGCGAGTGATTATCATCGCCAGCGCGTAAATGACGGCCGCGGCTAAAGCCAGAAATATGTGACTGTTAAATTCCACTGCTGTTGGTTGTGCAATAACGAGCACACCGATAAACCCAAGGCAGATACCAACCCAACCCCATCGATCAATTCTTTCTCCAAAAAATAGAGCGAATAGTGCGATGAATATTGGAACCGTGTGGAATGCCGCTGTGGCATTTGCCAGTGAAAGTTCTGGCAGAGATAAATAGTAAAGCAACCACATACTGACTAACAGTAGGCTACGAATGGTTATCCAGAAAAGAGAAATCGGCCATAGTGTCGATCTGTCTTTTTTGAGAAAAAGATAAGTGATGAGCACCGGGATAACAATTAGAGAACGCAGTACGAATAGTTGCCAGATAACCAGAAAATCGCTAACGGATCTCACCAGTACATCACTCAGTGAGGCGACTACAACGACCATCAGCATAGCCGATACCGCGAGAGGGAGCTTGTCGCGCTGCCTGGTACTTATTGGAACGAGTGGTTGAACTGCTTTAACGAATTCCATCGTAATTACTCATCATGAACCAGCTTTTATCTTTGGTTTGCCGCAAAGTAGCCTGGCTACTTCTGCTGTTTACGCTCCTTGAAAGAAGAGCTGCGGCATCGATAAGCTTTAGGGGTCTGGTTCATTATCGGCTGACGCCGAGAATGTTTCTTCCGGAATCGTGTTTCCGGAAGAGGTTCGTTTACGCTTTAGTAAAAGACCTTTGTCTATGTATGTAAACGGGACTATGGATCTGTTTTTTGGACACGAGACGGGCTTTTAGTGTTTCTGTGAAAACGGGGCATCGGTGAAACACCTTGTTCAATGTTAGTTGCTTCTGTGATTTTCGGCGGTTGGGTGGGCGGAGGTTGGAGGTATGGGCTGGTTTATCTTGCTTTTGAGTATGTCCCTCGCTCACGCGTCGGGTTTCCATCGGGCTTAATCTGGTGGCAGTTATTGGGATGCTAGCTTGTGGAGCTTCGGTGTGGATCGAGGCATAGGTGAAACACATTGTTCACTACCTTTAGGAAGTGCTTAGCCGTGCACTCTGAGTTAACACTCAATTTCGTAGAGCAATAAGTTTCACTTACGTTGTGAGCGGTATCTTAGGGTTTCACGTGACGATACTAGTGCTTAGGTATAGACTAAAGTTCGTGCCATTAAGGTAGGCAATTTGGTTTAGTACTGCTGATACGGTCAAACTGAACATTCACAGTGGCGTGTTATGCGGCCAATAGAAGTGTATACCCTTGTATTTATCCCGATCCGCCGCTTGCCAGCATCCACCAAGGTGAAAGTCTCCGTTTTCAAAGGCCTTCGATAGATCTAGTTTCTCCGGAAAGTCTAGAAGTAATTTAGACGCTTTGCCGGCAAGCTCTTTATAGCCGAACCTGCCTACAATAGTAGAGCCAACTTCAGGTGCGGCCCACAATGTTGGAGTTACCGGTTCTTCCTCTCTAAAAAAGGATGCTCCTCTCCCAAACCAGGTCAAGCGGAGCCAGCCTTCACCACCACCAGGCAGATCGAATGCGATCCACAATCGCTCGAGATTTGTCTCAACAAAACATTGGGCAACACCTTCATTCCACGGTAACAAGTCATCGCCGGTATATTCACCGTATTGATGGAAAATGACTAACTCTGGGCAGTCAGGGCTTTTGCCGTGGGCCCAAATCGTACCGGTTGGCTGATCGGCAAGATTGATGAGGCATTGTCGACCCAATTTAACGGGTCTAATTACAGGAATTACGAATTTATTCTCTACATCTGGAGAGCTCACATTTCCTGAGGAAAAAGGGAGTTGAAAGTATTCAGGTGGCACAACACTAAATATTGCCACCACGCTTGCAAGCGTAAATATGCCAGCGCGTAACGACGGCCACACTCTGGGAGTGTTTTTGGAAGTGTTTGTATCTGCTATTTCAACTCTAGATTCTAAATTGGGTATGGGTTCTTGAGCGGATGCTTGTGTCCAAAACGACAAAAGCGTTTGATCAGCTTCCTTTCCAGCGGCTTTCAAGGCGGTTATTGATGTGCATCCTCCACTTTCAAGCAATGCATTAGCTTCAATTTCATCAAGCCTTAAAGCAACGGCTATAGTAACCAATTGACGCGGGTTGTTTGCTTTTTTGGACGAACCGTCGCGCCAATTTCGTATTGTCGATCGGTTAATAAAGTGATTGTTTTCAGCGATGGTGTTGACCATCTTGGCTAATCGAGCGTCGCCGACGGCGGCTTTTTTCATATGCGAATCTAGCAGATCCGCCAGAGTGGGATGATACGTCATATCGAATTAAAACACATATTTGGTTACTGGTGCACTTCTGCTCCCGGTACAAGTGCCCTTGAAGAGCAATTTTGGTCTTATGCCTGATGTTATTTCGCATCATACTCTTGTTTGTTTTGGCTCGTGATTTCCTTATGGGCTTGCTGTGAGTTGACAATTGATTTGAAGACTTTCTTTGAGAGCGGTGACGCCGAGCTTATGGCGACGATTCCAACCAGACATGCTGGATGTGTACCTAAACAAATTCCATGTTGTTCATTAGTGTGGAATCAGTGCGCGGGTAACTTATCATTAGGTTGTATGGGATAAGTGATCAACCTTAGTGTTAACAGATCACTGGAGCGCAAAATATAGCGGTGGCTTCTTCTCCAGATTCTTGAAACAGGGTTTAGGAAGAATACGCCAGGGAATCTGATGATCATGTGCGTAGCTGGTTATGATCTCGCAATGGCGAATATCATTTAGATTAATTGATTTCAATGGAGCTGGTTAAATTTATCCAACTCACTAGGAAGACGCATGAATTGTTTTATCTATGATTTGGTTTATATGCGAATTTTGTCTGAGACTGGTAGGGGTTTTATTGTTTGCAGGAGGAATTTCTCTTGCAGCCGCCGCGGCATTGGGCCCCGACGGAGTGACAGCTCTTTCTCTAGCTGCTGAACGTAAACACCAATGGTCTGTTTCGGTGTCGCCACCCTGTTAGGGCTATTCGCCACTCCCTACTTGATACATCATTTCATGCCATCTTTGCGG
Source organism: uncultured Granulosicoccaceae bacterium (assembly GCA_937927895.1). Taxonomy (GTDB): domain Bacteria; phylum Pseudomonadota; class Gammaproteobacteria; order Granulosicoccales; family Granulosicoccaceae. Next base: position 25,384 of record CALGKA010000099.1, read on the forward strand.
AAAGTGCTGCATCAATAGCCATGATTCTACGTATTGCTTATTGCTTATTGCTTAGCGATTTGTAGCGAAGCACTTTGAACTGCACCCGCTTATAAATTATCAGCTTACTTAACTCCAAAGTGCTTCCACCAAACATCTCACCCTCTATAGTTTTAAGTTTTAAGTTTTAAGTTTTAAGTTTTAAGTTTTAAGTTTTAAGTTTTAAGTTTTAAGTTTTAAGTTTGTAGATTGACCAGGGGCAATAGGAAAAGTAAAGCTAAGGCGATACGTGCGGAAGAGGTGAAGAAGTGAAGAAGTGAAGAAGTTTGGTTGTGGGTTTTAGAAGTAGCTGGTCTAGCCCTGACCGTGAAATAGAAGTTATTTGTCATCAATAAGGGCTGAACTTGCGCACGAACTGTGAGTATGGCCCTCCTTCGATAAGGATTGGTCAGATGAATGTGAGCAAAAAACCAGCAGATGAAGATATACCTTTGGGTGGTGCTGAGGCGCAGAGCCGGATAACGAAGCGAAGGCATGGTTTGACAACAGCTTGTCTCGGGAACACAAGCACTTCGGAACAAACCATCGCAATGCTAGATCGTGCTGACGATGCTACCGAGCGACTGAAACTGCGCCGCGAACATCTCCATTGGCTAGCAATAGGCGAAAATATTGGTGTGTTTCTAAACGGTCTCAAGCAACGGATACTTGGTAAAAAAAAATAAATTAAAACGTATGGGGACACCCCGCAGCGTCAAGCCATTGTTGATACCTATCACTGCAACTACACCGCATTAATGAAGTACTTCTTCGTCTTTATTTCGCTAACAGGGTTGTGTCAAGGAGGCGATATGGCTTCTCCAATTTTTCATCGAAAAGCCGAATAATGCTAATAAAAACAAATGTTTGTTTGTTGGTGCACTTTTGCTCCAGTTAAAGAACGCTTTAGGAGCAGTCTTGGTCTTTTGCCTGGTTGTTATTTCGCATCAAACTCGTGTTTGTTCTGGCTCTTGGTTCCCAAGCGGGCTTCCTGCTTTTGAAACATGTAACTTAAGGATATTGTATGAGAACAAATATGAATGTTGGTAATGAGCATATTGCAGCGCAGCCTGTGGAGTTTGTATGTCTTTATTGCTTGAACCTTAGGGGCGTGGTGGAAACGCGAAAGTGCGCTAGTAGTAGGCGGGAGATTTACAAAAAATCCAATACTGTAGAGGGGACAAAGCAACTTGAAGGCTATCGCGAGCGCATCATACAGAATGGCTGGTATCTCAACCCAAATCTAAAATTACAAGAGCTCGCGAGACGGCTGGGTATCCCTGCAAAGGAACTTTCGGCTTTGATCAATCGCGAAAACCTTACTAACTTTAAGGTCTTTATCAACGAACTCAGAATTGAACACTCGAAAGGACTGTTACGGGACACGAATCTGAATATTCTTGATATCGTTGATGCTTCTGGATTTAACAGCCTATCTGTGTTCTACGAACAGTTCAATAAATTTCAAGGTGAAGCTCCCGGGAAATACCGAAACTGTCTCAACAGTTTAATCAACACCAGCTAATTAACACAGAAAGAAATGCACAGACTGCTGAATAGTACGGGTAACGGAACGGGAATAGAATCAGTTTGAAACAGTCAGGTACATCCCCTGATTCTTGGGGATGAAGTGTTCGTGGAGTCAATTTACAAGAAGTGTGTCGATGAAGCTACTTCAAAAGTGATGGAGATTAATCGTCTAGAGCGTCGTTATCGTGGACAGCCATTAGCGTGCTATTTTGATGAAGACTGACCTATTAGAATCGATGGTTATGTGTGTTGGAATCAGCTATTTTGAGTTCGTTGGGAAATGTAGAGGATCCCGAACCAGTGGTAGGCAACTAGAATGTTGCCTTCCCAGTACCTCTCGTGATTCTAATAATTCATCTCTTAAACTCAATTGGTTAGTCTAGAGAAATGCCGACGCTAGTAGGTAACCAGCTATGTAAGCAACTATATTTAGTAGCATATCACTCTCACCACTTTTCTCTCTTGCCGTAGTTTTCATTTCTGCACATTCCTTATCGGTGTTTTTTACGCTGGTGTTACCTTCTATAGCGACTTTAACCGATTGGCCACAAGTTTGCGCTGTCTGTGGATTACGCTCGAGCTGTGTTGGTGTGGTGGTGCACCCGGTGGCGCTTATAAGCACAACAAATAAAAATAAAGTAATCAGTTTCATTTTTTATCTCGTTTGATGTTATTTCGTATTTTTACTGCTGAAATTGTTGAATATAGATTTCTGAGTTTTCGCTTGCGACAGAAACAAGATTACCGTTCTTTTCCCTGAATCTGGCGAACCTGTTTTTACCCGAGTAACCTAAGCTGCTGAGCACCTTAGTGTTTCGATAGCTGTTGTAGAAGTAGGGAACACTTGTGTTTTCACCTTCTGTAATTGTTCCGACTACCTCTGCGGCGATCAGTAGAGCGGATTCTTTTACTGCCGCATAGAGGGCTGCTTCCAGTTTTTGTTTATTCCATGCTTTTACAACGGTGAATTGAACCCGTACTGTATTTGAATGTAGTGAAACATGGGATCCCGTGGGTTGGAGCGAATATTTGGTTTTAACTTCCAGCGTTTTTGTATCTTCGCTGAGTCGATTATGGATCTCGTAATTCAACAGTGTATCGGCATCAACCTGTACTTTTTGTTTGAGTTGTACCAATGATTCATTGAGTAATTGTTTAAGGTTTTTAGAACTATCAACAGGCCCCAGTAGATTGGTGAACTCCTTGGCTTTCAACAGAGACTGCATGATGGCCTTGCTATTCTCAGGTGCATCCATAGCACTGTAGATCATCGCTCCCAGTAACCCCCCAGTAGCTGCACCCACTGCAGAATTATCCGTATGTTTGTAGTCGACCGTAATTGGCGTGGGCCCTGGGCCACCGATTACGCGGATAGAGCCAATTTTGATCCGTTGCTCTGGTGTAAGGACGTGCACTGTAGTGCAACCAGTCAGTAAGGATGCAAACAGTAAAAAGCTCAGAGTGAATTGTCGCACTAAACTGTTGCTCCTGTGGCTAACTGTTGATTTGGCCAAATGAAAATCAGGGAGTAGAAGGCGACGCAAATTGAGTTTAGTGAGAAAGTACATACTGCACGCTTTACTGCCCGTCTAGTTAGAACATTCCAGAAAAACTAACTTGCGCTGGAGGTATTAAAAAAAGACTCCATACCGACAAGTTTTAATAATCTTTCACATAGGTTAACGACACATCGGAATAGAACTTATGGTCTTATCTAATATTGCGATGCAGGGATCACATAATTATAGAATCAATCTATAAGCAGTATGTCGATAACACTACGGCAGAGTTGAAGGAAGTCACTCGGCTTGAGCGCAGATCGCTGGGCAAGCCTTTAGAGCGATATTTTACTGGGAGCAATGACAAAACTACGTGTATGGCAGCAGCGTACAATTCGGGACACTTTACACTTCAGGAGATTGCTGATCATTGTGGGGTGCACGACCCGACAGTGAGTAGATTGGTGGATGGTTTGTCGCGCTGATGTTGCAATGAGAGACCTGCCCCTGTTTCTTTTCCGACCTCCGATTCAAGTTGACCTTCAGCCAATAAAATTGGTGCAATTGCCACGTAGCAGGGTGCCACGATTGCTTCTTGTATACCAGTTTTTAGTATCGACGGGTACGTTGCTTATTATGTACTTGGTGCCACTAATGGCGCAGCGGGTTTTGTATTCTAGTGAATCGTTAACCCGATTTTTTGGCAATCTGATAGCAGGTGCTACCTTAGGTGCGCTGTTGTTTTTGGTCCTGGTGGAAGGCGTATTTTAGTGAGCCGTGGCGCAGGGTTTGCGCTAGTAGCCGTAAGCACAGTAAGTAACTAAACTTGTTTTCTGACCCTGTTTCTCTCTTGGTTTGTGACTTCGAAGAGCAGGTTACTGCATTATTGGCTAAGTGCATTTAGTAAATTACCTTGAGCATCGAACGGGTTTGACCATCGTGGGTCAGTGTATAGCGCGTTTCCTGATAAGGTTTTTAGAAATGCAATTACGGCGGCGCGTTCACTGTCTAGCAAGTTTAAATTTTGTCCCGTTGCATTATTTTGTTGTGGTCGATTAGGCCCTGGCTGATTGCCTAGTAGTCGATTGTCAATGTTTGGGTTTAGAGCGCGATCTACAACAATGTTGTTGTAGTGATCAAGTACCTCGTTCATGGTGGTTAGCTCACCACTATGCATAAAGGGGCCATTGTTAGTACCATCGGGGCGGAAGGTATCACGTAAGCTTGGAGAGCGGGTATTGGTGGTGTCAGTGGCTGCAATGTTTTGCGCTGTAGATATAACACCGTTGTTGCGAGTGTTAGGATCGATATCGAATTCAGGTGCACGATGGCATCCGTTACACCCCAGGCCTGAGCCTGCAGTGCGTGTGCCGTTGTTAAAATTTGGCGGCTGAAGAAATAACCTTTTACCCTCGTTTTCTTGTTGGGTAAAGTTGCCAAAAGCCGCAGCGTTATTGGTAGATGAAACACGGCCTTCATCAAAGCGCGAATCAAAAGACCGTATGCTTCGGATAAATTGCGCTAACGCTCGCTGTATTCCGTTTTCTGTGACTAGTTCGTTGCCAAATGCAGCAACAAACAATGCAGGGTAATATTCGGTTGCTGTTAATTTGGTCAGTAGTGCATCAAATTGGGGGTCACCGGCAGTGCCGCTGAAACCCATCTCTGCATGATCGCGGATAGGTTGGGTGGTTTGTAGCTCAAGTGTGGCTGCACGTTCATCCCAAAAGAATTTGTTCTCGTCTGCGAAGCGAGTGTTAACTAGCCGCATAGAGTGGCGGGCTGTTGCACCATTTACGCCAGTGCTTACTATTGCAGTGTCGGAAAAACCTGATGCTTGTTGGTGGCAGCTTGCACAGGAAGTGCTGTTGTCGTTTGATAGTCTTTTATCGTAGAACAGTACACGCCCGAGGGTGGCCCCTGCATTGGAAATCGAGTTGCCTGCTGTGTTGTCTTTAGTGATGTAGCTAGGGATAAGCTGATTGGTGTAATCGTATAAGTTGTCCAGGCTGGGGTTTTGCGCCAGCGGAATTGCATTTTCTGAATTGTCAGTCTGGTTCGAATTGTCAGTCTGGCTTGCGCTTTCAGGGTTTGTATTTTGAGATTCGTTTGTACTGTTTGTGTCTATAGATATTGTATTTTCGGTGTAGCCACCAGAGCAGCCTATGAGAACCAGTACAGATACGCTAGCTGTATACGTAATCAGTTTTTTAGATGTTAATACCCATGGCGCCATGCTGTTTGATCCCTAACGTTAAACGTTGTGCATTTACTAATATTTTTTATAGCGGCATTTATAGCTGAGATTTTGGGCTAGAGTGGGCAGGAAGGGTCATTTCCTCAATATTTGCACAAATGAACCGCGATTGTCGCCCCCGTTCCTTAGATTGACTTCCAACAATTTGCGTCGCAGTATGGTTTTTCAAGGGTTCAAAGAAGTCTCTTTATGCACAACACTCGCGATACAAGCACAGCCTGGCTTTATCTTACGCCCGCGCTGCTAGTGCTGCTGGTGGCTGGATTGATACCGATCGGTTTTGTGGTTTTCTATTCACTACACGATACGTTTGGCGGCAATGTATTTGTTTGGGTTGGGAGTCAGTGGTTCCACGATGTATTGAGGTCGGTTGAATTCTACAAGGCAATAGCGCGTAGTTTGGTATTTTCATTTTTAGTTCTTGCTGTGCAGATTCCGCTAGGTATCATTATCGCACTACGTATGCCCAAGTCAGGTTGGCTCACAACGTTTTATATAGTTTTGTTGGCTATACCCATGCTTACTCCAACGATTGTCGTCGGCTATCTTTGGAAAGCAATGATACAACCCGAAACGGGGTTACTTTACCAATCACTTTTAAGTATTGGTCTGACACCAGACATGAATAACCCACTCTGGGCCTGGGCAGTTTTGCTACTAATGGACACATGGCACTGGACCGGGCTAGTCATATTGTTGTGCTATGCGCGGCTCAGAACAATACCGACAGCTTTTTATCAGGCCGCAGCCATTGATAGCGCCAGCGGTTGGGCGGTGTTTCGATTTATCCAACTGCCGCGATTGAAGTTAGTGCTTGCCATTGCAGTGCTACTTCGGTTTATGGATAGCTTCACCCTATACACAGAGCCCTACGTAATAACGCGAGGGGGCCCGGGTGTTAGCACTACTTTTCTATCTCACGAGCTTGTGCAAACTGGCCTGATTCAGTTTGATCTCGGCAAAGCAGGTGCAATGGCTGTTATCTATTTTGCGATTGTGATGCTGGTGTCTGCGGTTTTCTACAGGCTTATGATGGCGGATAATGACAACAAGGGAATACTATGACATCCCGTTTCTCTTTTACGCCCGCGATTTTTGTTTTTCTTGTCATGATTCCCGTTTACTGGCTCATCGCTATGAGCTTGCAGAAAAGCGGTGGCGCTACAGGGACACTGGCGTTGTTTCCGGCTGAACCAACACTTGCGAATTTTAAGTTTATTTTGTCAAACCCGGGCTGGTACTTTGGATATATTAATGCGCTAATTTATGTGACCATTAATATGGTGATATCACTGTGTGTTGCCCTACCAGCGGCCTACGCTTTTTCACGCTTCCGTTTTCCAGGGCGTAAATTTTTATTCTTCGCGCTCCTGATGCTACGCATGATGGTACCTGCTATTTTACTGGTGCCTTTTGTTCAAATATTTTCGACACTGAATCTAATTGACACGCACCTTGCCGTGGCTATAGCCCATTGCTTTTTCAGTGTGCCATTGGCGATCTGGATACTGGAGGGTTTTATCTCTGAAGTGCCAATAGAAATGGATGAAAGCGCGGCCATAGATGGCTATGGAGTCTTCGGCTTCTTTCGCCATCTTTTGTTGCCACAAATTGCTACCGGCATTGCAGTTGCAGCGTTCTTTTGTTTTATGTTTTCCTGGGTAGAGTTTCTTATATCAAATGCACTAACAACAATTAATGCCAAACCTTTTGGCGGGATTATGAGCCGGGTGGGTAGTGTGATGAGTGCCAACATTCCACTATTAGCGGCGGCCGGAGTGCTTGGCCTGATTCCGGGGATGATACTGGCAGTGACCATTCGCCATCATCTCACCAGAGGTTTTTCACTGGGTCGTGTTGCATAGCAATAGATAAACTTTAAGTTATCTTTGTGACATTGTGAGTACCTAAAAAACATATGGGGACAGGTCTTTCATTGCCACATTGCTGAAATTTATATGTGCCCTCGCGTGGTAATAGGCGAGAAGATTGAATAAAGGTCCTGTTGCATGGCAGTGATCGGTTGTGTATTTAAGAAGGGCGAGTTGAACGATCAATTTCCAGAGCTAAAGAGTGAATTGAAACTTACAAAACTAACTTTACCCGTGCCTCCTGTTCTTGCCTCCTGTTCCCGAAGCACTAGCTAGTGCCCATCTATAAACGAACGCTACTGCGGTCGCCCCAGGTACGCAATTTTTTACCGACTACATGTAGTTATTTAGAGTGACTAAACGCCTACATGTAGTAGGCAAAATCTCACGCACCTGGAACAACCTCGCTACGCGCTGTTTATGGACGGACACTAGCTAACAGTGACTGACACTTTTCATCACTAGTTCTCATTCTCAGGCCGGGTATCCCATCGGTCTAGCATTGCTAGACATGGAAAAAAGCTGTTCTATGTAAACTGTGTCGCAGTTGGATAGGCATCAGTTCAGGATTATACGAAGGTTACTTAGCCGTTTCTTTTAGATAGCTTTGAGTCAACGTCAATGACTTAAGGATTGTCATCACACCTGAAATTACTGCCACATCCGTATAGAAATATTATTTTGGAGACAGTTATGTTCAGGTCATTACTACTATTATTAAGTCTGATACCAGTAATCGCAACTGCGGATACATTTTACGTAGAACCGATAAGACCGGGTACCGTTACGTCAGGGACTGTTGATGTGCTAGTGAAAGACGAATTAATGTTGAAGGGACATGCAGTTTCGGAAAACAAGGAAAATTCACAATGGGTGTTGAGCCCTAATACTACGCAGTTAGGTGAGAGCTATATAGTCTCTCTTGCAAAGTCTCATAATGGTAGGGTCGTCTATTTTGACAGAATGAAGTCTATTAATTTGGATGACCTGGATACGATCATAGCTCGCCTGGTATCCGGAGCCCTGGGAAACACCGCTACTGCTGAAAACATTGCAGTTGATACGGTTACAAAGGAGGAATCTATCGGTACAGTTTTAAAAACCAAAGTAACAAAGCAGAAGTATCTTGGGTTTGGGCCTTCCAGAGTAACTAATCTGGGGACTAACAACGCAGGCTCGCTGCTTACTGCAGGCGCACTTTGGGGAGTGGATCATCAGTTTGGAATCAGAGCAGGTTTTACGATGACTAACGCATCCTCCAGCCCGGCAGATATCACACAGCTATCGATTGGGGGAAATTACTATCTGAATCGCAAAAAGCACTCACCGTACTTTGTAGGCTTGTTTGGATATACATGGGCTGAATCGCATAACTCGGTATCAGGTAGTACGATTTTTAGAGAAGGTAAATCTGAATCAGGTTGGGGAGCAGAAGCAGGTGTAGGTATGCATATTTTTAGAACGGCATCTGTGAATATCGCGGCTGAGCTGACCTATAATCAGACATTTTTTAAAGTGACGGATGACAGTGCTCCGGGGGCATTAAGTGCAAAGTTGATCGTTATGTTTTAATTAGTGTCCATCCATAAACAATGCGTGCTTGAGGCGACCGCAGTAGCAGTCGTTTATGGATGGGCACTAATTAGAAGTTAGCTAAGAGAACCCACATATATCAGGCCTACAGTGAGGGTCATAGTTAGGGGGCAGGTCTTGCAAAGAAAAACATATGGGGCCACGTCTTTCTTTGCCACGTTGCTGAGTAAGCCTATGTGTTGTAGTCTAATTATGAAGTTAGCTTTTCAGTAGTTATCGAAACCAGTATGGCAGTAAGAAGTATTATTTTTAGATTGATCCGCACGGTTTTTAAGAGTGGAGAAATTTTCTTTCCACGCTGTGCTGCTACTAGATACCATAAGTATGGTGAAGCGGTATGGCAAGACCTTCAAGAATAGAATAACCCGGTGCGATTTATCATGTTGCCTCGCATGGTGATAGTCGCGAGGATATATGCCTAGACGATGAAGACTGTTGCTTGTGGCTAGAAATATTCGGAGCGGTGTGCGAGCATTTTAATTAGCGTTGCCATGCTTGGTGTTCGATCAGCAACCACTATCACATAGTCGTTGAGACGGTAGATGGTAACTTGTCCAAGGGAATGAGACAGTTGAATGGTTTTTTGTAGATCTCTATCGATCTTAGGTTTTGTGTGATGCTCATGCACCCAACTTGTTTGTTTGCACAAAATAGTTTTTTGCATTGGTACGAAGTAACTGTAGTTGATACCAGCATTTTGGATTTTACCGTTTTGCCATTACAGCACTGAACTGAGCTCCATTGAGCGGTATCCATGGACTCACGAGTTACATCTGATTCGTTAATTGGGTGTCTTTGTAAGTCAGCACACCGCTTTCCGATCGCCTGATCGCTGCAGTTGTTGCCGACGAAGGACCTCCGACATAACTAAAATTGAAAATTCCTCCTCAACCTGTTCATCCATTGATTCCCGGTTACTGGCTACAGTGGATTGCAATGACGAGCTATCAAGACACGCTCACCTGCCCGTGCTTACAACCAGCCAGGTCTAATTTGGAAATACATCTGACTCCGACTCCCTTATGTCGATCTTGTCAGGCATCTCTGATAACACCAATACCAGCCGCTTCGAACGACTGTCAAACAACGCCATCGAGGTACGAATCGAAGCTTAATTAATTTAGACATCCATCCGTTGGGCTAACAACTCACTGTGAGACGCCTTCACCATGTGCAAGGTGAAAATAATCACAATGCTACTCAATAGTGACGTCAGTAAAGTAGAGCAATGATAACCGTTTACCTTTATCACTAATATCTCAGGCGATGTACGAGTTGCAGTGTGTTGTTGCGAACAATCATGCAAAGACTTCCAAGGGTTGATTTTTTTCACCTGCAAGGCATCCACCTGTGCTGATTAGCATATTTGAAGAAGCAGTATTTCTTCAAAGACAGTTCACAGATAAAAATACATAGCAGACAATTACAAAGGAAAATAGAATGTTCAGATCTTTTACCATCGGCGTAGGAATGTCACTACTGGCTCCATTCGCTTTGGCCGCCGACGGAACGCAAAGTGGCCTGTCTCTCAAAAATATTTCTGCAGGCCCGAAACTAGGCATATTCTTGATTGATGCGGAAGTGGATAGCGCAACTGCACTAGGTTTTCAAGTCAGCTATCGACTTAATGAACTTGTATCATTCGACGTTGAATATATGGGTGGCAATACAGAAGGTGATTTCGGAACTCCAATAAACGCAGATGTAGACATAAACACCATTGCAGGCTACTCATCATATAGATCATCTGACCAAATTTACTGGATGGGGAAAATTGGGCTGGTCAGACAAAAACTGGAGGCAAACTCAAACACCTTTGGAATTTCGGTGTCTGAGTCAGATACAGGCTTAAGTTTTGGCATAGGAGGAGGCTATCGTGTAAACGAACAATTTCGTGCTGAACTTGAATATACAGTGATCGAATCCGACAATTCATTTCTAGGCGCTACTGTCGCTTATCTCTTCTGATCTAGTAGAGCGGTAGTGTGCGAAAGCTAGCAAGAATCCAGTATGAAAATGCGTATTACCATGTAATGTATCGTGGTCGTGGGAGGCGCTGGATTGAGCCACGTGTTCCATCAAATATTTATTGGGCCTGCAATCGATAAGCATAAGCTGTGGGACAAAGTCATCCCGCCAAGCACCGTCCATGGTACTGTTTCATGATGTGAGCTGACTTAACTACTTGAAGGATCACAAGTCGTTATGCTGTTCCATCCAAAGCCATCACCATCTGAATCTACGCATTCTGTAGGCACTGGCGGAGTGATTATGATGCCCACTGGTTTACAGCTTTGCTGCTCTGTTGCGTTCCAGCCCCAACCGCCCTGTAGATCTGCATAGCTGTAGTCGCAATTAGGGTTCACCACTGGATTGGTAGGTTTGGGTGTACATGTTTCCTCACCATTCCAACCGTAGCCATCACCATCTAAATCAATACACTGAACTACACCGGGAATCGTATACGAGTAAATGTCCTGGCTATTTGCATCGTACTGAACCACTGTTCCGTTTTTAGAAATATTGAGTCCTGATAAATTGTTTAGGCGCACTGTTGTGCGGGTTTCGCGATCATGTATGTAGTCACAATTTATAAATTCACAGTCTTCTGCATTGGGGTCAAGATTGGTATAGCTCACAAAGGAAACATAACGCCCGTCTGCGCTAATTTGCGTGCTGAAATTAGCGCCATCTGTTGACTGATTGCCATCGGAATCAACACTGACTCTACTTATTGCGCCAGTATCCAGCTCATACACAAAGACGTCTTCACTCGAGATGTTAGTTCCAAAAGAAGGGGAAAACACACCACTGGTGTCATTAGGCACTAGTGTGTTGTCCCCGGAATAAAACGCGACAGTACGGCCATCTGCACTAGAGGTAAGGTTTAGTATTTCGCCTGTAAATTCTAGTATTCTTGTCGCCGTTCCCATTTGAATATCGAAAACGAACACGAAATTCGTAGACGTTGGTCTGCCCGAGGCGTCTTGTCCATTTATAAACTTACGAGTAAACAGATAGCGCCCATTGCCACTCAGTGCCTGCATCGTTATGCCTTGCCCGGCGTTTAAATCAAGTGAATCTCCGGATTGGTTAACGCTTGCCACTATAGACTCACCGGTAAGGCGATTTATTACGTATAGGGTGTCACCCTCAGGAAAACCGACATCTTGATAAGCGACGTAGCTGCCGTCATCGCTGATTTCCAATGATCTTATGATGCTCTGGCCGGGGTTGGGCGCAACAAGTTCTGTAGTTTTTTCGCTGTTGATGTCGTAGACGTAAATGCCCTGCGAATTGGAATTAGTACCCCCAATATAGGCGACATAGCGACCATCGCCGCTCAAGACGGCACCTAGTGTCACTATCTCCGTCCCTGCAGCGTCAGTGTTTAATGGGGTAGTTGCGTTGGTGTTACGATCGTGTAGCCACACTTTATCGGGCTCAGTGACTTTGGGTGACGTGATAGTTGTTTCATAAGCCACAAAGCGTCCATCTGAACTGATACTTGCATCTTTGATATCGGTCAACGTTGATACTTGAGGGCGATCTTGCGGACTGCAGGTCGCAACACCGTTCCAGCCGTAGCCGTCACCATCAGTATCGATACATTGTTCTGCAGATTGACCAACAACATGGTTACTTATTAAAAGGTTGCATAACAGCAAGCCAGATAGCAGCGGGAATTTAACGATCATTTGAATGCTCTTACTGTTAATGGTTGATTGCCTTGCACCTATATTGTCATGACACAAAAAACGTGTCAAGCCTAGCATATAGGATATCCCAACAAGATCCCTTCATTCCTTTCTAATTGATTCGACTATCAGTTCGAAGTAACCAGGACTTGCGTCAGAAAATCATCCAGAAGCGTCGTTAATTACTCAGTCGATATCAATAGCTGCAATATAAACTGACATATACGGACCCCCCGTAAGTGTCAAACAATAAGATACACGTAACGCTAAGTTTAATGAGTTGCTACGGCCAAAAGATCGCTACAATAACCGGGGCGACAGTCATCAGTTTTGCTATCTTCTGAAAGTTAACAGGACAGTAGTTTCAATAATTGATCGTTGTTAAACTCACCTGACGCCTAACCCTAAGTTATAAAATAGAATTGACTTCTGTTCCTGTGGTATCCCCTTCAAGAAATTATTTGGACATAATCGATGAGCTGGAAATCCCTGCTGCCAAAAAAAGTCGATGTTGATCAGCTAACTTTTGAGCAATGCCTTGCTTTTAGTAATTACTACAAGGTGTTGACACGAAAGCGAGGTGGCCCGGTTGGTTATCGTATCTTCTACCGCTACAACCTCCATCTGTTGATGTATGGGATGTGTTGCATTCAGGAAGAAAAATATCCAGCACTGAACCGTTGTTATGAAGAGTTGTCTGGCTACTTCCTGACTGACGTTTTTGATAATGAATGGATGGTGTATTTGTGGGTTTTTTGTGATTTCCCAATTGAAAAAGACAGCGAAAGATCTGTGCTGGACTGTTTCTTTGAATTTTTGACAGAGAACGAGGGTTCTATACCGAAATCTGAAGTTGTTCACTTTCACGGTTTCTATCAGGCAATGGCTAGCAGTCGATTGGGCCTTTATGAGGAGATTTTGTCGACAAAAAAGATCACTAAATTTCGGGAGATGTTTACTGGTAAAGTGATCAGCGCTGTTCGTAGTGTTCCTGATTATGAGAGTGGTGAAATATTTGTCGGTAGGATCGTGTCTTATCTTGGAGATTCGTTTCTAATACACGACCCTCGGAATTTTCCTCCGGCTGCTAAACAAGCAGTGGCGCAAATGTATGCAGATAAGTTTTTCTATATTTCGGATACCATGGATGACGCTGTTGACTATGAGGCGTTCATGCGTTTAGCCGGGCCCTACACAATGGCAGTAACCAATGTGGATACACGAGTACCTGTGCTATTACCAGATCATTATGAGGTTTATTATCGTTGAGTAGGTATAAGGAGTCTGGTCTTGCTTTGCCACCTGCTACTTCTTAGTCCGATCCTCGATTTCTAAGGATAGTCGTACCAGTCGAAGAGTTTCATAAGGCGTACTGCCTTGCAGTTTTTCATAAATCGGTGATAGGTGGCGACTGTCGGTTTGTTTAAATAGCTTCTGTATCTCTACAAGCCTATCGACGTTGTTCAGGAGATAGCTGATATCGGGCAAGTAGTGCTTTTGGTGCAGGCTTTCGATGTGTGAAAGAATTGTGCCTGTGGACAGTCCGCGGTGTTTTGCAATGGCTTCCAGTGATTTCTGTTGTAACAGCAGTTCTCGTGTGTCCTGAAGGGTTGTGGAAAGGTTGTGCTTTGAATACAAATATTTTTCGGCACCTGGCGTTTTTATAGTCTCAATTGGCGGTGCGAGCTTCAGTTTTTTTAATCGGCTGCGAATTGAGCCCTTTCCGCGTTGCAGTTGCCGGGCAATTGCCTTGATTGGTTGATCATTTTTGTATAGCGCTGCCAGTGATTTATCATCAGCGTCGGTCCATGGTTGGTACGCTTTTTCCGGTGCGCTGTCAGCAGTTTGTTTTGATTCGGATGTGCTGTTTTTGTTTGGCAATGCTTGCGCCGGACGATCTTCAGTCCTTCGTTTGCCATCGAATCGATTGATTAATATATCCGTTTGTTGACTGTTCCGGTCTGCCACCGAAAGCGTGGCCAGGTGATGAGCCGCCACTTTTGATTGACGTTGAAATACATGATCCCGATCCAGTATTACTGGATGTACGCTTAGTGCTGTTTCATTCAGCCCCAGTAAATTCAAGCCGGAAAGTGACCGGACTCGCGATAGCGCGACATAACCCATGCCTGGTTCAAATGCATCAGAAAGATCAATTTCAGCCGCGTCGAGTGTCATGCCCTGGCTTTTATGTACGGTAATTGCCCATGCCAGTTTCAACGGTAGTTGCGATATTGTTGCAAGTACTTTGTCGTCTTCTTCGTACTTCCAGTTATCGTATTCAGCCACAACAATATTGCCATCGAAAGTTTCTACTACCGGCAAGTCGTCACTATTAAATGATTTCACTTTGCCCAGTGTTCCATTGACATAGTTGCCGTCAGAAGAGTTTTTAATAAACATCACTTTGGCAGCAATTCTTAGTTTCAACTCACTGGGTGCCGGGCAACTACGAATGAGTGCTTCGACTAATGGTGCATTGCCCTGAGTAGTCATTTGGAAGCACTTGTCTGTACCTTGCAGTACCGTCAGTTCCTGGTGATTTATACTGTCGACATTGACGTTGCGGGCAAATAGTTTTGTGGGCTGAAGTGTTCCGACGGGGGCCTTTTTGTAACGGGTGCGCAGTGGCACTTTGGTGTGTTCCCCGGTGTTACCAGTTCTAATGTCGTTCAGCACGTTCAATAATGGATCATTGCCCTGGCGGTGTTGTTCATGCAGGTAGCAAGTGCGGAATTGGGCGGTCTCCCAGGCTATTGAATTGAAGGCGAAACTCGTAGAAGTGGTTGAATCACTCGCAACCGGTGGCAATTGGAAGAAGTCTCCGCAAAGCACAACCTGTAACCCGCCGAATGGCAGTAATGGTTCGAGCATATGTCGGGCTACCTGATCAATTAGATCGAGCTGATAGGCATGTATCATTGAAACTTCATCAATGATCAGTACTTTTGTATTCTGGTAGCGCTTCTTGACTCGTTTATCGCGTTGCAGTGCGACTAATTGGATTTTACTCAATGCGTCGCGTACACCGATGCCACTCCACCAGTGGATAGTACGGCCATTGAGATGAGTGGCGGCAAGGCCGGTAGAGGCCGTCACAGAAACGCCAACTTTGTGGTGTCGCAAATACTTTATATAGCGATTGAGCAGGTAGGTTTTACCCGAGCCCGCAGAGCCGGTTAGAAAAACGTTGTTGCCGAGCTTGAGTAAATGGAGAGCCTCGTCTTGGGTCATTATCGATACAACCTGGTGGGTATTCGCAATAGTAGCGAGTGTGCAATTCTACAATCAAGTTCCAGCGAGAAATAAACGCCGCACTTAGTCGTTGGCTAAAAGAAATTCGTCAGCACGTTTGCTCGGAAACATGTGGGGGTCTTTCAATGCTGCATTTGACTTTACACCGCGTGAGATAGCACGTCACTTCAATCTAAGTCGCCCTGGTAGCGTATCGTCTGCCATGCGAAGCATTGAATCTCGTCTAGAGAACGGTTCACTGAAAAAGAGAATACGGTGCGATCAGGAAAAATTTGAACACTGGTGTTTGATTTTCTTATGTGTGTAAGAAAATTCACGATGGTTTGATGTCTTTCAATTTGTCAGCGCAAATGCCAAGAATTTCAAAAGTCTCAGTAGTGCTCTGCAGTTCAATTGAACGGCTGTGGCCATCCATAAACGAACGCTGCTGCGGTCGCCACAAGCACGCGCTCTTCCACCTTCTACATGTAGTTATTTAGAACGACTAAACGGCTACATGTAATAGGCAAAATCTCACGCGCTTGTGGCAACCTCGCTACACGTTGTTTATGGATAGGAGTAGCCTACCGCTTTGCGCACGACAGAACCTGCTCTGTTGATAAACCACGCTCCACAAGTGTTTTTGCATTGGTACTTTATTCTTATGGAACCGCTATAGGCAGGCGCTGAAGATGGATGTAGTCTGCGTTTTGTGTGTACTATTGAGTGAACATTGGCTGCTTCAAACCGGGGGAGAGAGATGAACACTAAATACATGTTTGCTTGTGTTGCCGTACTGCTTATCGCTGGATGTGGAGGCAGTGGTAATGACGTGGGTCCACCGGTTGATGACAGCAGGCCGTATGAGAGGATCATTAATGGTTATCATCTGGTGAACACGACCCGCTACAATGCACTTGGAAATGTGATCAGTGTTTGGGATCGCACAACGAACTACGATCAAAACACCCTCGAGTCTACCTTTATAGGTTACGAGGAAGATGGAACGGTCTCCTACACAAGTTCTTCAATCACAACATACGATTCTGAAGGAAGACTGGTCCGAGAAGAGTTTTTTACCGATACCGAATCTGACACCACCGTGTATGAGTTCAACGACAGTGGGTTATTGGCAACGTCAACTCGCGACGGGGAATCGGCTTTTATTATGAACTTTGTGTATGACGAGTCCGATCGACTGGTAGCAAAGCGCCGGCAATGGCTAATAGGAGGCGAGTTATCTTCAGTTGTCGATTATAGCTACACTTATAATTCCCAGGGACTACTCGTTAGTGCTTACGAAGAAGAGAATGGATCACCCGACCTCGTCACTGCTGAAACCTTCTTAATGAGTCAATCAACGACTTACCAGCATGACAACAACGGCCGCATTACACGACGCGAGCGAATATTAACGGCTACCTCACCCTCTAGTGAAGAAACAAGGATTTCGGATTTTACGTACGATGAAAATGACAATGTTATCGAAGAAAATTTAACCACAGGTGATGGTGTCACCCGCTACGTGCTCACCTACGAATTATCTGAAGAACCCATATTTAATACCTGGTTAAGGAGATTTCTTTATTTTCCTTAATCCGCAAAGCAATAAGAAAACTATTCATTCAACAACAGTGCGGAATTGCCTCGAAATTCAATAGCATTGAGCCATTAGGGGTCATCCATTAGACATTTTCACTCAAGCCCCGTACGAATATTCTCCCAAACGAAAGGGCAAGAAAAAAAGACTGTTGCATACCCTAGGTCGATACTACCAAGTGCCTACATTCCGTTAAAACTGGAATGGCATATGCTTGACATATGTCATGATTCGATAGTAAGTTCAGAAAGTATTAGCGATGGGCGGAGTATTGAGATGCGAAAAATATCCATATTCAAAAATGGTAGTAACCAGGCGATTCGATTGCCCAAAGATATGGAGTTCGAAGGGGTGAGTGAGTTAGAGATTAGCCGCGTAGGCAATACGCTAGTGCTGAAGCCCGCGCGCCCTGACTGGCTCTCATTGGCTGAACTCGAACAGGCGGACAGTGATTTTCTAAAAGATCGGGAGAATATCGTCAGCGATGAAGGTCGAGTTGGGTGAAAAAAGAAACCTATATGCTCGACACCTGTATTTGCAGTTACATCATGCGGGAGCAGCCGCTAAGTGTGCTTCGCAAGCTACAGGAGGCCAGCCAGTCCCAACATCGAGTGGTTATATCCGCCATCTCTTACGCAGAGATGCAGTACGGTGCCGCTTCAAAAAAAGCTTCGCCTAAACACCAAATACTGGTAGACGCCTTTGTGCAACGTCTCGACAAGGTACTGCCATGGGATCGTCAGGCTGTCGACGCAAGCACGAAAGTAAAAAAGTACCTCGAAGAAGCGGGCACTCCTATCGGTGCCAATGATACGGCGATAGCAGGGCATGCTATTGCCGCTGAATGTGTGTTGGTCAGCAACAATACACGGGAGTTTGCGCGGGTATCCGATTTGACGCTTGAAGATTGGGTCTGAGTTTTCTATCAAGTGCATTACTCGTTCAATGAAGTGTCTAACTATATTGCTGCTATGAATTGAAGTGTCATTCTGGCTTCTTTACATATCTATAGATTTTAAAGAAAGTTCCTCGTGACTTTAGATGATTTTTGACCGCGTATAGATTCCCTGCAATGGACACTTAACTTTAGTCATAAAAAAGAGATTGAACGCTTAGTTGCTCTGCTAGAAGAGCACAACACAGACGTGGTGGAGCTATTAATCACCAGATAGCCAGATTAGAAGTTATGCGGTGCCTGTCCATCGTTTGGTCGGTGTCTGTCATAACTGAGCTAGGGTACCTGGTAGCGCATATCTAGATGGTGTTGGGGTGGTGTCACAGGCTTGTAAGTGGTCTCTTTGCGGCGCCTATTAAGACACTAGTTAGACCGTTTCTGCTGAGGCCATGAAATCGAGGGTGCTCTGAAGGTCTATTACGCCTGCGTCGGACCCAAGGCCTGTGGCGACCAGAGCCGCAGTGGTGGTGCCAAGCTGGCAGGCTTCCTCCAGGCTGTGGCCCATAGAAAGGCCTGCTATGAAGCCGCCGCAATAGCTATCTCCGCAGCCGGTGGTATCTGATACTTCTATCTTCAACGCAGGCAAGCTAAAGTCACGATCAGCTGTGCTTATGTATGAGCCATCGGCACCGCATTTAAAAACGCAGGCGGTGGCGCCCATTTTTTTGAAGAAATTAGCTATTTGTCGCGGCTGCTGCATACCAGATATGAACTGTGCTTCCTCAAGCGAGGGCATAAAGAAGTCAACATATGGAAGCATGTCTTCCAGCAGCTCTATGGTATGTACGGTAGGTGCAATCAGATCAAATGTGGTGGTGAGGTTTTTCGCTTTGGCATGCTTAAGAAGTTTGCTGCTCTGGCCACTGTCCATAGCGTTGAGCAGGCCGGTGCCACCGTGGTGTAGAAACCTGGCATCACAGACTTGGTCAAACTCATCGTCTTCTATATACCAATGATCTGATGCGCCACGGCAGTGAAGGGCGGGGCGTTCACCGTTGGGTCTTATAGGCAATATGGTTGAAGATGTTTGTGAATCTTTTGTGGTTTGAATTAGAGAGCAATCTATATTCAGCCTCTTGTAGCTATCGGTAATGAATGCTCCCTTTTCGTCTTCGCCAACGCATGCCGATGTTGTACAGTGCAAGCCGAGTTTTGCAGCGTTTATTAATGCACCGGATGCTGTGCCGGCAGGGTTCATACGGATTTCATCAATGAACGCCACACCGCCGCCTTCAGGGATTGCATCAACGGGTCGGCCTGCGATATCTAATATGGTAAGGCCTGCAAACGATGCATCAAATTTTGCCATGCTATTTTCCTTAAGCGTTTGATTGCTTTGGTTCGCGCTTAGCTTCGGCGTTAAGCTGCTGCTAATTGCAAGGATTGTTGGGTGGTAAACCCGCCAGGTGGAGTTGTACTTCCTCGGCGATCATGTTGGCGGCTTTTTTTACTGTGGTCTTTGATGCTCCAGCAATGTGGGGCGTTAAAGTTACATTCGGTAGTGTTAAAAATTTCGAGTCTATTGGTAGAGGCTCTAGCGGAAATGTTTCCAGCATGGCGCCTGATAAGTGTTTTGAATAAAGTGCGTCATACAGGGCGTCGTAGTCAAGCAAGGGGCCGCGCGCTGTATTCACCAGCACAGCGCCGGGCTTCATCATGGCAATTGCTTTGCGGTCTATCATGTTGGTGGTTTGCGCTGAAACTCTGGCGTGCAGAGTGACGGCATCTGATTGTTGTAAAAGCGATTCGAGTTCAACGTGCTCTACACCGTAAGCGATATCTTCATCGCTGAGAGTAATGTAGGGGTCTGCAACCAGAATGCGGCTGCCAAAAGCCTTTAATAGCTTTGCTACCTTAACGCCAATTTCTGCATAGCCAATAATGCCTACCGTCATTGTCGATAACTCATCGCGTTGTGCATCGGCACGGTATAAGTCACCTCGCCATTTGCCTTGCATGAGGTCCGCATGGCCCCGGCTTATGTTTCTTGTTTCTGCTATCAATGCGCCAATGGTGAATTCTGCAACTGCACTTGCGTTACGCCCGGGCGTGTTAACTATTTTTACGTTGTTTTGAGTGGCGGTATTAATATCAACGTTAACAGGGCCACCCCTGGATACGGCAAGGAGTTCAAGGTGGCTAAGTTCGTTAAGCACCGCTGTAGTAATGGGAGCTATGTGGGTAACAAGTATTTGAGCGTTACGGGCAAGCGCTATGACATCTGACGGCTTGCCTTGAAATTCTTTGATGTTGCTAAGATCTGGCTCTGTACTTTTCTGAGTGATTGGCTCGTCAGGAAAGGGGAGATCCATCCAGTGAAATGTTGTGTCTTGCTTTAGGGTTGTCTGCAGGGCTTCTTTAAATGCAGTGGACCGCATAAAATTGTCGCCAATAATCGCTATCTCTACGCTCATGATGCAAGGTTTCTTAGTTGGTTGCGGAGGGTGGCGATATCTGACCAGTTGTTTACTTGTGATTTTCTAAAGGTGAGGTATAGCTGGTAGAGTTGTTCGTAGTGCCGGGTGTGTTCAATTTCTGGATGAACTGGTTCACTAACAGCGTCGCCAAGCCATTGGTCGACACAAGTATTTATGTCCTTATAAAACCCGTGCTTCACAGTAGCTATCATGACAGCGCCGGCGGCTCCTGCTTCCGGCTGCTCAATAACAGTGACGGGTCTGTTCATGATGGAGGCGAAGATCTGTTGTATCGCAGCAGACTTTGCAGCGCCACCGGTAATTCTGATTTCAGCTGGTAGTTCGCCTAGTGCTTCATAGCAATCTCGGGCTGCAAAACCCAGGCCTTCGACAACGCAGCGAACCATATCGTAGAAGCTGTGTGATTGCTCAAGGCCAATGAAGCTAGCCCTGGCGTCTGCATTAACAAACGGACCGCGTTCGCCGGCGCTTGCAATATAGGGGTGAAAGATCGCAGCAAGTGGGGCGGTAGTGTTCAGGTTTTTGTTAAGCGATTCATAAAGCTCTGGTAGTTCAATGTTATGACCTGCAGAGCGAATAACATCGCAGGCTAAGTTTAGAATCCAATCCAGGTTAAGTGTTGCTGCCATATTGGATTGAAGTTGTACAAAGCCTCCGCCTGGAAAAGCGATGGTATAGCCTGTTTTTTCTGCTGGCAGCTGGATATCTTGAGCTGTGCCCGCGTAGCGCATGTGAATGCCGGTGGTGCCGAGTATGGTCATTGCCGACTCCTGGCCGTCGTTGTAAAGACCGCCACCTAAAGCTGTACAAATTACATCGACATATCCAAGGGTTACCTCGATGCTTTCAGGTAGCCCGATTTGCCTGGCAATGTTGTCGAGTAAGGTGTGTGATTGTTTTAGCCCGTCAACAATAGGAGGTAGTAAATTTTTGCGATGTTCCAGTTTAAGCGCACTGATTACCTCAGCTGAATAAGTTGTAGAGTTAATATCGCCGAAAGTAAATAACGCTTCACTGGGGTCAGTGGCACGTTCGCCAGTAAGGCATAAATAGAGATAGTCTTTCCAGTGCAAAGCGCTGTGTGCGTCATCGAGCAGGGAAGGTTGGTGTTGTTCTATCCAGCGAAGTTGGCTGCGCATTTGTGCGGCATTAATAGCCGTGCCCGTGCTGTTAAAAATAGATTCGTAGTGTGCAGATGTTTCGATCTCTTGGGCGATCACTGCTGCACGTGAATCAAGCCATAGCCACCCTTCGTGCAATGGTTCGCCGTGACGGTCGGTTAGCAGCAAGCCGTCGCCTTGTGCGGTAATGGCTATACCTTTAACAAGCGCTGATTGATCTCCGAGCTTGTCTACCAGCTCTGTTAGTGAATCCAGTACTATGGAACGGGTGGCCTGCATGCTTTGTGTAGCGCCGCCGTCTGGAGTGCTTTTATAGTCATTTGAGCGACTGCAACTGCCGATAAAATGGCCGTTGGCAGTAAATGCAACGCACTTTATTTGCGAAGTTCCTGCATCTACGCCAATGAATATGGGGTTGTTCTTATTTGCTTCGCTCACAGTATTTGGAGTGGCCAATTGGCTGGTCTCATAAAACGGAATTCATCCAAGCTGGCTGAATTCCCACGATTGCTCGGAATTGTTAGACTAACAAATGTAAGCTGCAAAAGCATTTGTTAATATAGCGCCAAGTGGAACCTTGCCGTGGTGAGTTACACTGAACCCTTTTTTTGTGGCCAGACTGAATGAAGAAGAAATCCAAATCTAATATCTCTTTCCAACAAGACAACACCGGTATGTTGGCTGAAATTGCAGAGCTGTATTACAAGGATGGGCTAACACAAAATCAGATTGCAGCCCGCGTTGGAGTGTCTCGCCCAACTATTGTAAATTACGTAAAGCAAGCGCGTGAGCAGGGTATTGTAGACATAAGAATTAACGGGTCCGCGTATGCAGGCTCTACATTGTCGCGTGAATTGTGTGAAAAATATGATCTTGAAGATGTCTACATCGCGAGAAATTCTGCAGCAAGCCTTGTTGATCCACAACATGAAACCTCACTAGAGGCGGTTCATAAGGTGGCGCGCCTTGGCGCCATGGCGCTTTCAGATCTATTGGTCAGTGGTGATGTGCTGGGTGTCTCGTGGGGGCAGACCGTACATTTTGCAGCGGAAGAAATGCCGCATCGTCAAGTTAATAACCTGAGTGTCTGTCAACTGATTGGGTCTATGTCATCAGAGTCTTTTGAGACTTCCGAGGCCAGTACCATTCGTATTGCTAATCGCACTGGCGGTCACTGCAGTACCTTGCATTCCCCGGCGATTTTGTCATCAGTGAAATTGGCGCAGCAGCTCAGGGAAGAGCCCATTGTGAAAAAACAACTAGCGCGCTTCGACGATCTAACCAAAGCGTTTTTCTCAGTCGGGAATACACGCAACTACACCATGGTAGTGGCTAGTGGTATTGCGTCTATAGAAGAGTGGAAAATGTTTCGCAAGCGCGGTGCGGTGGCTGTTTTAAGTGGCCATTTTTTGGATAAAGACGGCAACGTGTTAGAGGGCGACTTTAGTGAGCGACTCATGGGTATACACCCTGCGCAATTGCGTAATACCCCGGTTCGCATGCTTGTGGCGGGTGGAGACGACAAACTTGATGCGGTTAAAGCGAGCCTTGCGGGTGGTTATGCCACTCATCTTGTGACTGACGATGTACTCGCCGAGCAGCTGTAGTCGTAGAACAAGCTGCATTGGTGCTGCTATGACTGAAAAAAATGCTAGTTAACATGTGACAATTAATCGAACATAAGTTAAGTTGTGGGCTCGATAGGGAGCATTTAGGTTCTATCGTGGCGGGTGGCCGCCTGATCTCGAAAATTGGAGGAGATATCAATGAATACATTTTTCAAAACATTCACCGGAATCGTTGTCGGTGCGACAGCGCTGGTAGCGTCGGTTACAGCAACCGCTGGTGATCATTTGTCACTAGAGGGTAAAAAAGTCGGTATAGCAGTGGTGGGAACCCAGCATTTTTGGGATCGTGAAGCATTTAATGGTGCGGTAGATACCGTTAAAAAACTTGGTGGTGAGGTGGTGCCTGTCGATGGTGGCCGCGATAACCAGGTACACGCAGACAATCACGATATCCTGCTTACCAACAAAGTCGATGCAGTCATATCAATATTGGGTGACGGTGCGGTAGAGCCTAAATTCGAAGCGTTGAAAAATGCGGGTATACCAGTTTTTACGGTTGATCACTCGTCCCCACACGCAGTCAATAACACAACCTCTGATAACTATTATATGGGCACCACAATTGGTCGCTACATGGCAGACTCAATCGGTGGCAAGGGACGTGTTGCGATCTTTAATGCATTTGAAGGTGCGTTAAGAATTTGCGGAATTCGTGCGGGCTTATGGAAGTACGTGATGCAAGACTATCCAGGGATTGAAGTGATTCAGCCGGAACTTGCAGAGGCTTTTGCTAATGCACCGGAAGATGCTCGTAAGAAAACCCTAGACTTTCTAAATCAAAACCCCAAGGGAACCGTTGACGCTATTCATGTGGGCTGTTGGGATCAGCCGGCTATTGGGATAGTACAAGCGCTTGAAGAGGCCGGTCGTACAGAGATAAAGGTTACAGCACTAGATGGTGGGCCGGAAACCCTCGAGATAATGGCTGAAGAGAACAGTCCTTTTGTGGCTAATGTGGCGCAACAACCTAACGTGATAGGTAGTACGGCTGCGATGAATGTTGCACGACATTTTCACGGTGAGACGTTATTGCCGCAAACCTATGTTGACGTTATGCCTGTTAACGGTCCAGAAGAGGCAAAGGCAGTTTATGAAAAGCTAGGGTACGGTACGCTTAAATAATCTGCCCATACTCATACATAGCTAAGTAGTTTCAAAGCCCGCATTGTCGGGCTTTGGTATGTCTAAGTTAGTCATTATTTTTTCTTAAATTCTTATAGTGATTTGTGACTATGGTTAATGAGTTGAACACTCCGTCGTATTTGCAGATGGAGTCAATCTCGAAGGCATTTCCCGGGGTGCAAGCACTCGATAACGCCTCATTGTCAGTTCGTGCTGCCGAAATACACGGATTGGTTGGTGAGAATGGTGCGGGTAAATCCACCATTATAAAAGTATTGGCGGGCGTTTATTCACCCGATGAGGGCTCAATTGTTATAGATAACATAGAGCAGAAAAATCATAGTCCAGCCTCAGTGCATGAAGCTGGTGTACGTTTTATTCATCAAGAGCTCAATTTGGTTCCGCACTTTACAGTGGCTGAATCTGTTTTTATGGGGCAGGAAATCAGCAGCCCCGTAGGGTTAAGAAAACGGCAGATGCGCAGCCGTGCAGAAGATTTTTTACAGCAATCTCTGCAGTATCAACTGAGCGGTAAAAAATTAATCCGTGACTTAGGTGTTGCTGAACGTAAGTTGGTGCAAATTGCTCGCGCTTTAATTGATAACAAAGCTAAAGTGGTAGTTTTTGATGAGCCAACAGGCCCGCTTGCCAGTAACGAGGTTGAGCAACTATTTAGAGCGATTCGTGGGTTGCGTGAACGCGGTATCGCCATTGTTTATGTGTCGCACTACCTGGGTGAAATTACCGATCTTTGTGATCGTGTGACGGTATTCAGAAATGGTAAAACGGTCAGTGTGTTAGCAGGCGCCGATGCTGAAAACAGCCAAACGATTATTCAGCAGATGGTGGGCCGTGATATCACCACGTTATACCCGGAGCGCAGACGCGTAAGCGAAAAATTTGTGCTGTCATGTGCCGGTTTGTCTTGTCAGCCGTATTTTCAGGGGGTGGACTTGAACGTTAGTGCCGGTGAAATTGTAGGTATTGCGGGGTTAGTCGGGTCGGGCAGGGAAGAGTTAATTGATGTGTTGTACGGGCTGAAAAAGGCAACTGCCGGTACGGTTGAACTTGATGGTCAAGCTTTGCGTGTTAACAAGCCTCATATAGCGGTTAAGAACGGCATTGTGCTTGTACCCAGAGACAGAAGAAACGCCGGCTTAGTGCTTGATATGACCGTCGCAGACAATATTAATCTGGCCTCCCTTGATGAGGTATCTACCTTTAAGCTTGAACGGAAAGGCCTTGGGCGTAAGCGTGCAACAGCGCTTGCAGACAAGCTTGATATCAGGCCAAAAAATGTTAATGCGGTTGTGCGATACCTAAGTGGCGGTAATCAACAAAAAGTAGTTTTGGCTAAGTGGCTCGCCACCGGATCAAGACTGTTTGTTATGGATGAGCCAACCATTGGTGTTGATATAGGCGCGAAGGTAGAGATTTACCAATTGATAGCAGATTTGGCGAGTGGTTCTAATGCCGAATCTGATGGTGCGGGGGTTATTATTTCATCATCTGATCCGTCTGAGCTACTTGGCCTATGTGATCGTATTATTGTGCTGCTCAGAGGGGAGATAATTGCTGTTAAGGCGGTAGACGAACTAACACTTGATTCGTTGCTCGCTTTAACTACCGGTGGTGTTGTTGCAACAGCCGGGGCGCTGCACTGAAATGGCCACACTTAATGCAAACTCTCAATCCAGTGCCTTTAACTGGCGAGCACTAACGGGCTACTTGCCGTTTATAGTTTTTATTTTAATGCTTGGGTATCTGGCGGTCTCTGCGCCGCAGCTACTGACTACAGACTCTTTGGATTTAATTCTTCGTCAATCGGTACCGACGGTTGTCGTATGTCTTGGCTTGGCGGTAGTTGTTATTGCAGGCGGTGATGATGTTGTTGCGGGAGGCATAGATCTTTCTATACCCGCAGCGGCTGTGCTGGCGGCCGCTATTATGGCTGATCAACTGACTAACCATGGAACAGCGTTTCTACCCGCACTGAGCATGGCTATGGGTGCTGCGGTTATAGTCGGGTTGGTCAATGCGTTTTTAGTGGTAAAAGTAGCAATGACACCTTTACTGGCAACGCTCGCCACCAGTGTAGCGACGGTAGGAATAACCAAGGTGGTAACGTCAAGCCGCAGAATTAATGTAGACCATCCGACCATTGTTAGCTTGCGTGATAATGAGCTTGGCGGCCTGTCTGTTGGTGTGTTGCTAACGTTACTCTTGGTATTGATCTTCTACTTTGCGGTTCATCGGAGTAAGTGGGGTATGAGCTTGCAGGCGGTAGGTGGTAACCGTGATGCAGCAGAACTATCTGGTATCTCTGTTAACCGCATGCTAGCGCAATCATTTATCCTGGCGTCGGTTGCGGGTGGTTTGGCTTCGGTGTTTGTTTTGGCGCGTGGCTCTGGTTCATCACCTGGCAGTGAAGAGAGCTTGTTACTTGAAATGATCCTCGCCACCTTTTTAGGTGCGGCATTCTCGCCGCGAAGAGTAGTCACTCTATGGGGCGCTGTGTTGGGCGCTGTGCTGGTGACGGCTTTATCTATAGGATTTAAATCTATTGGCGTGAACGTCTTCTGGACAGGCTGTATAAAAGGTGCGTTAATTTTGCTTGTTGTTGCCAGTGCGGCATTGGCCACGAGTAAAGACTGATGACAGAAAATACTCAAGTAAAAGCCTCATCAAGTGCATCGCTTAAACAGCAAGCTGTTGGGTTTTTAAAGCAGTTTGGTTTTCTGTTGATTATTGCGGCAGTGTTTGGTTTCTTTTCTTTGTACGCGACAAATTTTCTTAGTAGCAGCAACTTACTCAATATTGTCGAAGGCTCTTCAATCCTGCTAATTTTGGCTCTAGGGATGACTTATATAGTTGCGCTGGGCGGAATAGACTTATCTGTGGGTATTGCCTTTGACTTTGGTGCTGCGTTTGCAATTGTTGCGTTAAAAAACTATGACCTTGTCTGGTACTTGGCTGTGATGGTGGGTGTTTCAGGTGGGTTACTAGTCGGGCTGCTTAATGCATTTTTAGTGGTTAAGCTCTCTGTTAGCCCTTTTATGGCCACCCTGGGTACTTTCTTTATTGGCAGTAGTGTTCAAAGAATATTCACTAATGGTGGTGGGCCTATATCTCATCGCGGCGCACCGCAAGAATTCCGGGATTTAGCGGTTGGGAAAATTGCAGGAATACCTTCTGAGATTGTTATCGCCTCTGTGCTGCTACTGGTTTACTTCCTGTTTTTAGAAAAATCAATCTTTGGCAAGCGAATACATGCAATAGGAATGCAAAGAGAGGCGGCCTTGGTAGCGGGAATTAACGTCAACAGGTATTTGTTTTGGGGGTTTGTTATTGCAGGTGGCACATGTGCCATTGGCGGCATCATAGGGTCAGCTAATTTAAGAATGTTTAGCCCGCTGGCAGGTTATTCGTATTTGCTTGATGCCATAGCCGCTGTATTTATTGGCGCATCATTGAGCCGTAATGGTAGGCCGAGTGTGTCGGGTACGCTAATAGGTGTTTTGTTTTTGGGCATGATTGCCAATGGTTTAAATTTGATGGGTTTGAACTTTAATACCAAAGACGCGCTAGAGGGGGTCATCTTAGTTGTTGTTCTGATGCTTGCTGTCTATCAACAGAAGTCTCTTGGTAAATCGTAGTTTGCACTTCTTGGCATTGGCTTTGGTTGTTTTAGAGTTGCAGGCAATGAGTAGCTAGTGTCCGTCCATAAACAGCGCGTAGCGAGGTTGTTCCAGGTGCGTGAGATTTTGCCTACTACATGTAGGCGTTTAGTCATTCTAAATAACTACATGCAGTCGGTAAAAGATTGCGTGCCAGGGGCGACCGCAGTAGCGTTCGTTTATGGGCGGGCACTAGCTAGCGTGGAGCTTTCTAAGCTTCCAACGTTCAGTGTTTGACTGGCAATGAGAGGCAGCAAGAGCAAGATATTAGTTATAGTAATGTAAAGGCTTGTTGGCTGCTGCAGTTGTATGTTCTGGCAGCACAGGCAAATCATAATTTTCGCAAAGTGGGTTTAGCAAATGACTGAGTATGAAATTCGTCGGAAGATCATAGAGTTGTGTTTACAGATGAATTCCACTGGCTTAAATCAGGGTACCTCTGGCAATATCAGTGCACGGTTTGGCAACCGTATGCTTATTACTCCCAGTGGTATTCCGTATGAGCAACTGCATGCAGAAGATATTGCAAGCATGGCAATTAATAGCAGTAAGTATAGTTGGGATGGTCCGTGCAAGCCTTCATCTGAATGGCACTTTCACCGTTCAATACTGAAAAACAAGCCTGATCTAAATGCCGTTATCCACACTCATTCAACGTTTTCGACAGTGCTCTCAATAGCGCGTGAATCAATACCTGCAGTGCACTACATGATTGGTGCTTTTGGTGGCGACAGTGTTGAATGCGCTGAGTATGCAACCTTTGGTACACCTGAACTTTCGAAGAATATAAAAAAGGCTATGCAGGACAGAACTGCCTGTCTGCTTGCAAATCATGGCATGGTAGCCGGTGGCAAGGACCTTGATAACGCTATGTGGACCGCCGTAGAGCTTGAAACGTTAGCTAAGCAATATTACTACGCCAAAATGGCGGGCAATATGGTGGTATTACCTAGCGATGAAATGGAAAACGTCCTTGAACTCTTTAAAGGGTATGGGCAGCAATCTAAGGACTCGCAAGAGTAAGGCTAAAGTTGGCAGTGAGGCGGTAGCGGGTCAATTGCGGCGTGTGACTGGGTAGCTATGCAAGGTCGCTTCGTGGTTGTCTAGACGAAGCTTTGGCGATTGGCGATTGGCGATTGGCGCTTGTTAGGGCGGTTCCAGAAGACGTATGGCAAACTTCAGTCGAAAATTCTTGAGGGCAGTTATTTTTACTTTATCGGTCAGTTATTGATAAGCGGCGCGAATAGAAGTTGCGATTTCATCATTGACGTCGGCAATCCCTATACTTGCAGACGTACTATACGCTTGCTTACCGCAAATAAAATTATGAGGTTCAATTGCACTGCGAATATTTTCAGCTATCTGATTAGCGCCTTGCCTTTCGGTTGAGCGAACAGGAACACAAAACACATCACCACCTTGTCCTGTGTCCTGCCACTACATTATCCACTGGCACTGACTCGGTGAGAAGATGTGCCAATGCTTTAAACAAGGCATCACCCGCGGCATGGCCAGCGGTATCTTTGATGTATTTAAAATGATCCAGATCTGTAGTAGTGATTTAGCGCACAAGCAAGGCCGACGACGAATTACATTGTCATTTTCAGGAAATGCTGCCAAGGCTCTGGTCAGCCTTTTCATAACCGAGATCGATCAGTTCAGCTGCAAGATCGAACTCCAGGATTCCACACGTATTTCTCGCAATTTCGACATAATAGTCTGCAGGGTAAACGGAAAGTTTTTGCCTGGCGATGGTGCTTTGCATTACATCAAAAGCCTGATTTGCCACATCGAACGCATCCCATTTGTGGCTTTCTTTTACGGATGTTGAACTACTTAGCGTGGATATAAATTCGCTAATGGTCTGGGTAAAAGAATTTTTCTCTGAATCCTCATTAATTTTAATTACTTTCTCGTTTTTATCAACTTTTCCACCGAGATTGACAGCAATGGTTAAATCGGTAGCGTCGTTGAATGTGGGAGCAATCGGAACAGGGTTCAACACACCCCCGTCTATCAGGTCCACACCACCATATTTATAAGTAGTAAGGAATAGAGGCAACGATATAGATGCTCTGATTGCATCAAACAGTCTCCCTGAATTGATCCACACCTCTTTGCCGTTATGAATGTCAGCTGCAACTGCGGTGTAATTAACGGGCAAGTCTTCAATGTTTATATCACCGACAATCTGTACCAGGGTGTCAATGATTTTATCGCCCTTAACTATTCCATTGGTACTCCAGGTAAAATCGAGCAGTGAGACAATATCAAGTTTTGTAATCGCACATACCCAGGCTTGAAACTCATCGAGTTTTCCAGC
>CALGKA010000100.1 GCA_937927895.1 uncultured Granulosicoccaceae bacterium
CCAACACAAGGTGGAATTAGGCGAACTTTCTATAGATCGTCAGTTTTTTTAATGACTTTTCTAAGAAAAACTGCCATCTCTTTTGCAGCTTGCTTATCACCTTTGGCGTCTGCCACAGCAATACCCTTCTCATAAGTAGCTTTAGCATTTGTGTAGTCTACAGTTTCTGCAAAGCATTTTCCCAGTAACTTCCATGCAGCACTATAGTCAGGATCAAACTGCAGGGCTGCTTGTAAATGCTCTATAGCATCGGCCGGTCTTGATTCATTAACCAGTGCACTAGCTAATGAATAACGCAACAAAGCATTGTCAGTGCCCTGCTTTAACATGCTTTCGAATGTATCAACACTTGGCATTATCAGCTCCTTTGCCTGGCAATCAATAATGATTGATTACGCAGACCACTATCGGTATCGCCGACAGTTCCCATATCACTAAACATCAGTACTTGTATACCTGAAAATAAAGACAATAGCTCGTTGCACGCCAATAAATAATCTGTATTACCCGGCCCGGAATTTTGACTGGCTTTATCTTGAACAAATGTTTGATAAAAAAGTAAACCCCCAGGCGCTATAGAATTCCTGATTGCATTACAAATGGATCTATCAAGAAAATTAGCAACCACTATCACATCGTATTGGCAGCTAGATAGTGTATCTGCGGTAATAGATTCACAGCGTGTTGTTAGCTTTGGCACCTTAAGGCTCTCAAGTTTCTCAATGGCCACAGACGAAATATCAATTGCCGTGACCTCTAAGCCGCGCTGCGCTAAAAAAACTGCATTACTCCCTAAGCCACACGCTAAATCAAGAGCAGTTCCATCGTCAGGTAACAAATAACCATATTCTGAAAGCGCGTTACAAGGCGTTGGCAACTCCGATGCATCGGCTTTTGAATAGATCCGATCCCATTTCTGCTTTGCATCACGTGACATTACTTTCTCCAGAAGTGCGGTGTGAGCAATACCAGTAAAGTAAAAATCTCTAGACGACCAAGCAACATAGCGAAGCACAATATACTTAACTGCAAGCCATTGAGAGAGCTGTAGTTTGAGCCAACATCACCAAGCCCCGGCCCCAGGTTATTTAGGCACGCAACTACCGCTGAAAAAGCAGTTTCTTGATCAAGCCCGGTTGCCATTAACACCAACAACATCACAGTTAAGATAATCACGTAGGCCGCAAAGAAACCCCACACCGCATCAATCACACGTGGCGGTATAGACTTGCGACCAACCTTTACCGGCAACACCGCATGCGGGTGCACCATACGTACTAACTCACGCATACCCTGCTTAAGCAACAGCAGCACACGAATTACTTTCATGCCACCACCGGTAGAGCCCGCACATCCACCGACAAAACTTGCAAACAACAAAAGAACCGGAAGAAAACCAGGCCAATTAAAATACTCAGCTGTGGTAAAACCTGTAGTAGTCGCTATTGATACTGCCTGAAACACACCACTGAAAAAGGCATTATCATCTGTTTGAGTTACATATAAATAGCCCACCGTTACCACAGCCAAGAAGGCTATTATAAATACATAGGCTTTGAATTCAGCGTCGTCTATATAGCCGCCGAAAGACATGGATCTAAGTGCTATGTAGTGCAGCGCAAAGTTTACCCCTGAAATAAACATAAATATAACCGCTACCATTTCTATCGCACTACTTTGAAAATAGCCAATGCTCGCGTCATGTGTAGAGAAACCACCAATCGCGACGGTTGAAAAGCTATGACCAACAGCATCAAAAAGTGGCATGCCAGCCGCCCAATAGGCAAACATACAGGCAATGGTTAAACCTAAATAGATATACCAAAGCAGCTTGGCTGTCTCACCCACACGCGGGGTGATCTTCTCTTTTTGTGGCCCGGGTGTCTCAGCTCTGAAGAGCTGCATACCACCACCCATACCAAGCAACGGTAAAATGGCTACGGCCAATACAATAATACCCATACCACCTAACCACTGAACCAGTTGTCGATATAACAGTATCGCTTGCGGCAAGGTATCAAGACCAACAATTACCGTAGCACCGGTTGTCGTAAAGCCTGATAGTGACTCAAACACACTTTGCGCCACCGTTAAATTGAGCTGCTCATCTAAGTAAAGTGGGATTGCGCCAAAGATTCCCAACACCGCCCAGAACATAACCACAATAATATAACCGTCGGTCGATCTAATCGGTGATTGCAGTTTTCGCACTGGCAAATACGCAAGCAAGCCAATGCCCAGGGTAACGGCAAATGCGACAAAGAAAGAGCGTGCCGAACCATCCTGGTAATACAGCGATATTAAACCTGGAATAATCATGGTGAAGCTAAAAATAGACAGCAACAACCCGAGCACTTTTAATACGATTAAGATCTGCATTATTGATTTTCACCAATACGGATAACATCATTAGATGGCAAATCCATTAGTAAGTCACACCAACCTGGAACAGATTCTCGACCTCTGGAATCAGTGTTTTATCAATACAAAAGATAATCACATGATCTTCCGCTTCTATTTCGATATCTTTGTGACCAATGATCACTTGATTGCCACGCACCACCGCACCAATAACGGTACCGTTACGCAGCGGCAGCTCTGATATTTTACGCCCCACCACCTCTGATGTTTCGCGATCTCCGTGTGCGATAGCCTCTAGTGCCTCTGCCATCCCTTTGCGCAGTGAATGCACAGCGACTACATCGCCACGACGTACATGCCGCAACAATGCACCAATGGTGACGTTATGCGGTGATATCGCTATATCAATTACATCAGTTTCCACCAGATCAACGTAGGCTGGCCGGTTAATCAACGACATCACACTTCTGGCACCCATTTTTTTAGCCACCATGGCCGATAATATATTGGCTTCGTCATCATTAGTAAGTGCGCAGAAAAGATCCATAGAATTGATATTTTCTTCAAGTAATAGATCTTGGTCGGCCACATCGCCGCAGAGCACTAAAGCGCTGTGCAGTGATTCACCTAGCTGTTCAGCGCGAGCGGTGTTTTTTTCAATAATCTTTACCCGGTACTTTGACTCTAAGCGTTGCGCTAGCGCCATACCAATATTGCCACCACCTGCAATCATGACATGCTTCGAGGGCTTATCGACCCGATGGAACTGTTCCATAATAGCTACCGTATGACCCTTAGCGGCAATATAAAAAACAATATCGTTTTCTTTAATAATCGCTTCATCAGGCATAACCGGTTCGTCACCACGATAAATCGCAGTAATTCGAACACCCACATTAGGCAATAAATCATATAGTGCATCAACAGGTTTACCTGTCATCGGGGCCGCAGCCTCGGCAATTACACCAACCAACCGCACTCGCCCATCAGCAAAGTCGACCACTTGCAATGCACCGGGGTGCTGAATAATTCTTTCAATGTGATCAGTGACCAATCGTTCCGGACTAATCAGAACATCAATTGGAATATGTTTCTTTTGAAAAAGTGTTTCTTTTTCTACCAGGTATTCTTGCGATCGAACTCGTGCAATTCTACTCGTGGTCTTAAATAAGGTATACGCGATCTGGCAGGCGATCATGTTGGTTTCATCGCTGTTGGTAGCAGCGATAATCATATCGGCGTCTTCTGCGCCCGCCTGGCGCAAGATATCGGGATGTGCGGCGTGACCGTAAACCGTACTTAAGTCAATACGGTTTTGAAGTTCTTGCAAGGTATTCAAATTAGTATCAACAACAGTTACATCATTGTGTTCACTAGCAAGATTTTGAGCAACGGTAGAGCCAACCTGGCCTGCACCTAGTACAATAATTTTCAAAAAATTAGCCTTTCGTTACCAGAATATTCGGTATACGTTACTGAGATGATAAACGCTATTCCTGGCCACGTTTGCGACCCGCCTGTATACCAACACTTCGTAATTTCCGATATAAATGAGTACGCTCCATACCGACAATTCGCGCTAGCTCAACAATATTGCCGTCTACGCGATCAAGCTGCCGTTGCAAGTAAAGCCTTTCAAATTCAGTTCTGGCTTCCCGCAACGGCACATCAAGCGGTAGACGCATGGTGTCACCGCTTATTTCATAGCTTTTGTCGTTTTCATTACCCAGCAGCTTTTCAACTTCAGTTACGCTTATTTCAACATCATCACCAAGGATCAATAGCCGCTGCACGACGTTAACCAGTTGTAGAACGTTGCCAGACCAATCTCGATTACGAAGATGATTTTGCGCCGCCACACTGACATGCCGATAAGACAATCCCTCCAGCTCAACCGACCTATCGACATAATAGTTCAACAGGGCAGGCACATCTTCACGGTGCTCTCTCAATGGTTGGGTATTGATAACCAATACAGCCAAGCGGTAGTACAAAGATTCGTTAAATTGAGATTGCGTCAATTGGCTGTGTAGATCGAGCGTCGTGGTAGCGACTACACGTGCATTAAGCGGTACCGAGTTACCATTTGCTCTTTGAATTGCACCTTTATCCAGCACATCAAGCAATAGCGACTGCGCGGTGGCTGATAATTCTTCAACATCTATTAAACAAAGCGTACCACCGTTGGCAGACTCAAGATAACCTGCACTGTTTTCATCACCAAGTAAATCACGTGATGCTGTGGCATCAGACAAACTATCACAACGCAATTGTATAAACGGCTGCGCTGCGCGATTACTCGCTTGATGCACGTGCTTCGCTATTAACTGTTTACCTGTCGCCCTCTCACCTTGTATTAATACACCTGTGTCACTGTTAGCAGCTGATTTTTCAATAGTGTCACGCAAATTATTGATGTACTGACTGGTGCCAACAATCTTTGGGATATCCCGCTCTTTTGCAACACCAGGTACAACATCAGACTGGCTGAATCCATCAATAGCCTTTTCGACACTGAGTAGCAACCTTGCCAGTGACAAAGGCTTCTCTATGAAGTCAACTGCCCCTAAGCGAGTAGCCTCTACGGCGGTTTCTACTGTGCCGTGACCGGAGATCATTACCACCGGAAACTTAAGCGCCCCTTGATCACGCCATTCTTTTAGTAAGCTAACGCCATCTTGCTCCGGCATCCAGATATCCAATAACACCAAATCAGGCACACGCTCTTCAATGGCTTCACGTGCCGATTTTACATCTTCGGCAACGACCACCGCGTAGCCTTCATCTTCTAATATCTCACGCACTAAATCGCGTATATCCGGCTCATCGTCTACAACCATGACCAGTGACTGACTCATGCAGCATCTCCGTGAATATTTGATTGTCGAAACGACACAGGCAACTTAAGCACAATGCGACCGCCACCGTACGGCGGTAATCCATCGCCGTTTTCAGCGCGCACTATACCACCGTGCTCTTCAACTATTTTTTTAACTATAGCGAGGCCCAAACCAGTGCCCTTGTTTTTGGTGGTCACGTAGGGTTCGAACAAGCGATCGCGCACCTCATTGGCGAACCCGGGGCCGTTATCTTCGAAAACCAGCTCGATCATGTCTATTTTGCGGTTAGATATTAATCGGGTGGTAATGGCTAGTTTTCGGGTAGCGGCATCATCATTGGTTTCAAAGGCGTTTTTAATAACATTGTGCAATACCTGACGAGTTCGGTCACGATCCCCTTGCAGCATGGGCAATTCGTTTTCCAGATCTAGTTTAATATTGTCATGATCAGCGCCTTCACGATACAACCAACACGTCTCATTAATCAGTTCATTTAAATTAAGTGATACAAAATCAGTCTGTGGAGTACTGGCATAATCTGCAAAAGCCTTAACCATAGACTTCATTGATTCAACTTGCTGCACAATAGTATTGGTGAGCCTTTTAAGCACTACCGAGTCTTCACCGTGTAACTTGCTGGCGTATTTATGTTGTAAGCGTTCGGCTGAAAGCTGAATCGGTGTAAGCGGGTTTTTTATTTCATGTGCCAAGCGCCGTGCCACTTCACTCCAGGCAGCATTACGCTGTGCTTCTACCACTTCACTGAAATCGTCAAACACTAGAACATGACCGGACTGCTCAGCACCGCTGCCTTGAATTTTTGCACCACGGCACGTCACTAATGTGCGCGAGTCATTTTCAACAAGCTCCAGCTCAACACTCCAATCAGCACGATCAGATATAAGCATTGATTCTATGCCTGCAAAAAACTGCTGCGCCAGCACGCCTTCTTGTAGGTCACTGGTGTCAGACATATGCAACAGCGCTGGTGTCGCCTTAAGTATTTCTGCCGCGCTGTCGTTGCAAGTACGCACTTGCTGATTAGCATCAAGTGTAATTACTCCAGATGAAATTCTGCTTAGCACTAGCTCCAAGTACGAACGTTGCTCCTCTACGAGCTGCTGGCTGCTATCGGCACTGGCGCGGGCGGCTTCGATTTTGTCAGTCATTTCATTAAACGAATTGACCAGATAACCGAGCTCATCACGACCACTGGTATGCAACCGGGTAGAGTAATCCCCAGCGGCCACAGAACGGGTACCGACAACTAGATCATGCACCGGCACCATTAAGCGACGTGCAGCATAAAATGCCACCCAAACCGCCATCATTAAGCTTAAAAAAACCGCAAGCGTTAATGTTGCAATAGAACTTTGTTTTAGCGGCTCACGCAAATAGGCAAGCTGCCGGTAGTTTCTAAAGCTCTCTTGTACATTCGCAGCTAACACACTAGAGCTTCTGGGAATTGGATAAGTGGCGTATAACACTTCCACCCCTTGAGCCGGATCAGAAGAAAATACCGGCACTACTGATTGCACTTGCAGGTCGCCATCTAGCAGTGGGTCAATGCTTAAATAGGGTTCACCGTTGCGTGCTCGTGAGACGATATCGTCAGCGGGTCGATCCGGTAACACGCTGACACTTCCTGAAAAGGAAGTGGTTG
This sequence comes from uncultured Granulosicoccaceae bacterium, assembly GCA_937927895.1. Taxonomy (GTDB): domain Bacteria; phylum Pseudomonadota; class Gammaproteobacteria; order Granulosicoccales; family Granulosicoccaceae. The sequence continues at coordinate 6,865 of CALGKA010000100.1, forward strand.
CAACAATACGGTTATCGGCACCTATAAGGGTTAGCTCTGAAGCCTCGGCATTAAGGCCTATATCATTTAGCACCAACACCGCAAGTTCTGCTGGAACATCACTTAAGCGCGTGGCAATTTGCAAGGTTGATTTTTGTCTGGTGCGCATATAAACCGATAATGAATCACGACTCAAAATCAATGCATCGTCCAGTGCGCGCTCTACCTCTACATCAAACCAGCTATCAATGTTGGAGCGTAAAAATTTTACCGAAAACGAATACACCAGTGTCATTGGCAACAATGCCATTATTACCAACATAATGACGAGCTTTAACGTAAGCCTGGAGCCTGAAATATTTTGCCGAAGATCGATTATTAAACGCCACACACTTGCAAGTATCAGCACACCAATTAATGTTAGTGCAATAGCGGTGCTCATCATTAGCCACTGATAAGACTGACCAAAGCTATCTAAATGTTCGCCTGTGTTTGCAACAAAATACAAAGCACACATTAAAAACACGAATAGCACAATCATTAGCCACAGGCTGTTGGCTAGTCTTCCTATTAATTGAGCGACCATTGAAACACCTCGCTCTGTAGGTTCCACTGGCGCGATACCATGGCACGCGCTGCTAACGGCGCAGGCAGTTTGGTGGCATCAAGGGAGACATTTATACTTGCACTGTATTTACGAGACTTTTTAATTTTGGCCTCCTCTATCAATGCGTAGCGCGTGATCTGACCTAAGTATCGCAATGCTGCGGGAAGACTTCGATAATTATTACTTTGCCCGGTTTGTAAATCATCAACGCGGTAATGACGTGTTAACTCATAGAAATAAAGTTTATAACGCAAGCGGCGTTCAAGCACCGGGGTATCTATCCACCAGCGCCGAGTCCTGTGCACTATTAGCTCGACAAGAAAGTTCAGCTCAACGCCATTCATTAACGCCCGTTCTGGCTCATTGCCAATTTCAATTCGTGCAAAGGCATCAAGGTAATAGACGCCATCGTCTAAATAAGTACCGGCGTTTTCGTAGCGCAGACCAGAGGCTTTCACTACCGAGGAAAAGACGAGCAACGCCACAAGCAATACAAGCTGAAGCTTGTATTCCCTATGTGCTGACAATGTTCGTGCTTTCAACATGATTTGATTCAATGCGGGTGTGCGACTACTGCTTATGAAGTATCGCGTAATAAAACCCATCTGCCTGATCCTCACCAGGCAAAATTTGCCGCCCGTGACTGCCAGCGGTACCCCATTTTGCGTCTATCGGGGTTTCAATTGCATTGGGAGTTTCAGCCAAAAACTTGTCCATACACTTCTCGTTTTCCTGTTTTAACACAGAACAGGTGGCATATATCAGTCGACCGCCCGGTTTCAGCAACGGCCACAATGAGCGAAGCAGCCCAATTTGCTGTTTACCCAGCGCTTTGATATCCGATTCCCGGCGCAGCAGGCGAATATCCGGGTGGCGGCGCAGTGCCCCGAGGGCCGAGCACGGTGCATCTAACAGCACGGCATCAAACGGTGATTCATCCCACCAAGTGCCTGGTTCAGCGGCATCTCCGGTGACTACATTGGCCTGCAAATTCAAGCGCTGGAGGTTTTGCTCAACGCGCTTAAGCCGCTCGGCATTGTTGTCTAGACAAGTCAGCTGAATAGAAGGTTGCAGTTCCAACAGGTGGCACGATTTTCCACCCGGAGCGGCGCAAGCATCAAGCACGCGCTCACCTGGTTGTGGGTTTACCAGAAAAGCCGCCAGCTGGGCTGATTGATCTTGCACTGAAAATTCACCTTCGCTAAAACCTGGTAATGCAGTCACCGGCGGGCCATCAATGACTCTGAAACCCGAATCCACATGTTCACAAGGCTCTGTTTGGATATCAGCCTCTTTAAAAATCTGGCAGATTTTTTCACGCGTAGTAACCGTAGTATTCGCACGCAATGTTAATGGTGCTCTTGCACTAAACGCCTCGAATACGCTGTTAGCTTGCTCTGGCCAATCTTTGTTGATCGACTTTTGCAACCACTCTGGCAATGAGTGCGGGTTTTTAAGCGTGGCATTATCCGTTAGTGATTCTTGATTACGAAGAAACTGTCGTAAAGAGCCATTGATCAATGCTTTAGCCCATGGCTTTTTAATTTTCTTAGTCAGATCAACATAAGAACTGGTCACTGCATAATCAGGCTTACTCATAAACTCGATTTCATATAACGCCAACCAAAGCAGCATACGAACATCGGTATCTTTGTTGCGTAACGATTTTTTTAACAACTGATCAACAATGGCATCTAGCTTGGCATAGTTGCGACACACACCGTAGGTAAGTTCTTGTAGCAGCGCTGCATGTTGTGCTTCAAGTTCTAGTTGCGCAGATGGCAACAACTCTGAAAGGGATTTACCGTCACGCACAACAGAGGTAAGCATTCTTGCTGCAAGCAGCCGTACATCGGTATCAGCCAAAACAAACACCACTGGTTATGGAGCGGCTATTTAAAAAATCGGCTACCTTCATGGCTTTTTTTCCAGGCGGTTGCACAGTGTGTATTCTTAACGTGCCATTGCCTGTGGCCACATCTATGCAATCGTTAACCGCTATTATTTCAGAGGCTTTAGCGGTAGTGACTGTTTCTGGAAGTGATGACTCCCAAATGCGAATCACTTCATTATTCAAAACCGTCTGTGCAACAGGCCATGCGTTAAAAGCACATACTTTACGGTGTAGCTCTTCTGCACTCTGATTCCAATCAAGCAAGGCTTCTGCTTTTTCAATTTTGTGTGCGTAGCAAGATTGCGAATTATCTTGCACTTCTGGTGACAATTTTTGCGCGTGCAATTGTTCAAGAGTATGCATTAAGGCATCTGTGCCAAGCGTGGCGAGTTGATCGTGTAGTTGCGCACCGGTAGTATTAGTTCCAATATCGCACTCTACTTTGTGCAGCATATCACCGGTATCTAAACCTACGTCCATTTGCATTATGGTGACACCGGATTTTTTATCACCGTGCTCTATAGCGCGTTGAATAGGTGCAGCACCGCGCCAACGCGGCAACAAAGATGCATGAATATTAAAACAACCATGGGTAGGTGTAGTTAATACTTCAATCGGTAATATTTGGCCGTAAGCGGCCACCACCATCAAATCTGGTTGATAACTTTTAAGCAGTAGCTGTTGTTCTGCATCGCGCAGGCTTTGCGGCTGCTCAACTTTTAAATTGTGCTCAAGCGCTTTTTCTTTAACCGGGCTCATTGAAAGCTTGCGACCACGCCCGGCACGTCGATCGGGTTGGCTATACACTGCCACCACGTTATAGCCTGCATTAACCAGCGCCGTTAACGGAGGCACCGCAAACTCCGGGGTCCCTGCGTACACAATGCGAAAATCGGATCGATTCATTTCAGTTTGGTTCGGTCGGGTTACACACAGTTTAGCTGTGCTAATTCTTTTTTAGCTACCATTTTGGCGGCCAGTCTTTGGGCGGTAAATCTTGTTAGCTACTTAATGCTTTTTTAAGTCAACAAGTTTCAGGCGGGCCGATCTTTTTCGTGTTTCAGCATTTTCTTTTTAATGCGGCGTCGCTTCAGGGCCGACAGATGATCAACAAACAAAACCCCGTTCAGATGATCAATTTCATGCTGTATGCAAATTGACAGTAATCCGTCCGCCTCCATCTCATAGGGGTTGCCATCACGATCAATGGCTGCGAATTTGATTAGCTCGGGGCGCTCGACAGACTCATAGATTCCAGGGATCGATAAACAACCTTCTTCGTGTTCGATACGCCCGTCAGATTCAATAATCTCTGGATTAATGAGCGTCAAAGGTTGGTCACCGTTTTCTGACACATCAACGACTACCACGCGCTGATGCACATCGATTTGTGTGGCGGCCAAGCCAATACCCGGCGCCGTATACATCGTTTCAAACATGTTGCCGATCAAGGCCCGCAGGTCATCATCAACATTCGTCACGGATTCCGCAACGTTACGCAAACGATCATCGGGGTAGATCAATATATCCAGGTTGGCCATCTAAATCCGTGCTTTTACTTAGCCGCATAGTGTAAGCGCGCGAGCGTAAAGATCAAAGTGCGCCAAGCATTTTATTTGGCGATATTTTCAGCCGATGTCGGCCTGACAGTGATGGCCAGCACATTAAATCAATGAAAAAAAAGAAAAGCCCCTTAAACAGCGCCTGCTTGGCACTGTTTTTGGTTCGTTAACTCACAACCTTAAGAGTACGTCGATATAGGCTGCTCTCGAGCACTTACCGGTAAATAGCAAGCCACACGGATTACCATGACTTTCAAAAAATCGCTGAAAAACTTCGCTTCGGCTCGCGCTGTCACATTAGGCGTGGCTGTTTGCGCTGCCTTACTTACAGCCTCTTGTGCCACTGACCAGGCCGAATTCACAGATCAACACTGGAAAAGCACCGTTGCAGCCGGTTCAGAGCCACTGATTGCACCTTCCGGTACTTTGAGCGCTAACACACCGCGCAAGATTGCTCTACGCCAGTTGGCAGAAAACTCCATTCGTAGTGATGCGCCGGATGCCTACACAGTGGTTAAAGGTGACACCTTATGGGATATCTCCGGCCGCTTCTTAAGCCGCCCTTGGTTGTGGCCGGAAATTTGGCAAGTAAACCCACAGATTGAAAACCCACACCTCATTTATCCTGGTGATCGAATCGCACTGGCCTACGTAGACGGTGCTCCACGATTACAACTGATCCGTGCGAACAGCAGACCTGCTCGTCAATCTACCCCGATTGGTACGATTCCAACGGCGGCGATTGAAAACTTCCTTGTGAACCCGGCAGTAGTCAGCAAGGCTGAACTACAGAATTCAGCCTACGTTGCAGCCACTCAAGAAGGCCGCTTGATTAGCTCAGCTACCGATCACATCTATGCCCGCGGTGAACTGCAAGGTGGCTCACGCTATAGCATTTACCGCCCGGGCAAAGCACTGACTGACCCTGACTCTAAAGAAGTACTGGGTTATGAGGCACTGCATGTTTCAAATGCCAGCCTGGTGAAAGCCGGTGACCCTGCAAAGCTAATCATCACCAATAGCAAAAGAGAAACACTGGTAGGTGATCGACTCATGAACAATGATGCACCAGCGCCAGTGTACTTCACACCACGCGCAGCCGCGACCGACAAGCCTGGTAAGGTTATTTCAATTGTTGATGCAATTGCACGTGCCGGTAGCAACCAAGTGGTGGTTCTTAACCTTGGAGCAAGCGACGGTGTAGCAGAAGGCGATACATTCGCGGTTAATAGCAATGCACGTGTTGTACGAGATGTTATTAATCAAAGTAAAAGTGAATACTTCACTGTCGAAGGTGATCAATCTGCTGTAGTGATGGTGTTCCGTACTTTTGATCGCATTAGCTACGGACTGATTATGTCTTCTACACGCGCTGTTAAGCTTTACGATCAAGTGGTTAGCACCGCAAACCAACTGTAAAAGCTTTAAAGCAAGTCCTACCAAAAGGCCACGCCATTCGTGGCCTTTTTTATGCCCGGTTCCTGTAAGTATCGCCAACGCCTGGCCTCGTTGCTTTCTTTTATTTGCCGCTGAATTAATCTTGCCCTAGCCATTGAAGCGCATTGACAGCGAGGGTTACACTGCTTACATCATTTTACTAAGCGGGAAAGCTGTGTTGCCTGCCAGCCTCAAAACCAAAGGCCATGCCCATGGCCGACGATGACCTCCTACCTTGGCTTACCCTGGTCCACACCAAAGGACTCGGGCCGGGTACTTTGCGCCGGTTGCTGGAAGGTCTTGGATCAATTGATGCCATTCTAGGCGCTTCAGACAGCAAACTGCGCCAAGCGGGGCTGTCTGCAAAAGTCATCACATCAATGCGTAACATCGATCAGGAACAGATGGACACTGATCTGACCTGGGCCGGTGAAGCAGAAGATCGCGCGATCATCACACGCGATTCAAAACACTACCCGAAAATGCTGTTACAGATTGCTGATGCACCGCTGGTGTTATACGTGCGCGGCGACCCGGAGGTACTCAATACGCCGCAGCTAGCTGTGGTCGGCACCAGAAAGCCGACACCAGGCGCTGAACGCCACGCTTTCGATATGGCCCGCCAACTGGCGGGTTACGGCATTACTATTACCAGCGGGCTAGCACTTGGGATCGACAGTTTCGCCCATCGCGGTGCATTAGAGGCAGGTGGCTTTACCATAGCGGTTACTTCAACCGGACTTGATCGCGTTTACCCGGCCAAGCACCAGCAACTAGCACGAGATATCGCTGAAAAAAGCGCGATCGTTTCGGAGTTCCCGATTGGCACCAACCCGATTGCCAGTTATTTCCCAAGGCGCAATAGAATTATCAGCGGCATGTGTTACGGCACGCTGGTAGTTGAAGCAACCCTTAAAAGTGGCACATTAACCACTGCTGCGCACGCGACATCTCAAGCACGTGAGGTTTTTGCAATACCGGGTAATATTGATAACCAGCAGAGCCGTGGTTGCCATGCGTTGTTGAAAAATGGCGCAACACTGGTTGAGGACGTCGCCGATATTCTGGTGCAGCTTGCGCCACTTCTGCCAAAGTCCCTGGATTCTGACCTTAGCGAACCTTCAGACACCCCGGAAGTTGACAAGTCCCGTGGTAATTCTGACAACGAAAATCCAAAACAGACTTTTGATCAAGATCCTGCCCGCGCATCATTGCTGGCATCTTTAAGCGGCGATCCAATCTCTCTTGATCAACTCGTTGAGCGCAGTGGGCTCGATATTGTCACTGTCACTAAAATGACCGTGGATCTTGAACTAGACGGCATGATTGAAAAAATCCCAGGCGGAAATTTTGTTAAAACCTTCGCCTAAAGGTGACAAAATCAATCAGGCCTAAAAAAGAAAATAGTGAATAAAATCCGTATCTTTGCAATGATCTAAGGCAGCATCTTTGCAGCAGCCGAAACTCTGCGATAAAAAACTGGTAAGGTTTTAAAGACTGGCGCAAAACCTAAAAATGGTTTAAAAGCCATGGCTGGCATCGCAGATGCATTTCGCGAATATCGAAAATTACACGCAAATAATCGCGCAGAACTCTTCACGGGTACTACAAGTTACTCGTTCATTCTTTAAAACTACCAAGCAAATTCATTATTAAATGAGTAAAAACCTGATAATTGTCGAGTCCCCTGCCAAGGGCAAAACGATAAAGAAGTATCTTGGCAAGGACTACGAAGTGCTCGCGTCGTACGGACACGTGCGCGACCTAGTCCCAAAAGCCGATGCGGTCAACACCGAAGCGAACTTCGAAATGAAGTATCAGTCGATAGAGCGCAATGAAAAACACGTTGCGGCGATCATCAAGGCGCTGAAAAAAGCTGACCAACTACTTCTGGCGACGGATCCGGATCGCGAGGGTGAAGCAATTTCCTGGCATTTAGTGGAACTGTTGCGCGAGAAAGGCTTACTTAAAGATAAAGAAGTCAAACGGGTGGTGTTCCACGAGATAACCAAAAGCGCTGTTCAAGAAGCTGTGGCTAACCCACGCGAGCTGTCATTTGACATGGTCAATGCTCAGCAAGCGCGCCGCGCATTGGACTACCTCGTAGGCTTTAATCTTTCACCATTGCTATGGAAAAAAATCAGCCGTGGTTTGTCTGCAGGGCGCGTTCAAAGCCCGGCACTAAGAATGATTGTTGAACGCGAAGAAGAAATCGAAGCATTTAACCCGGAAGAATACTGGACCGTCACTACTGACCTTGAAAAAGACAAAACAGAATTCAGCGCACGCTTGTATACGCTTGAAGGCGAAAAATTCAAACAGTTCACAATCACTGATGGCGAGCGCGCTGCAGAAGTTAAAGCACTATTAAATAAAGCCGGCGAAGGCAAGCTGACCGTCTCAATGGTTGAGAAAAAGCAGCGTAAGCGAAACCCGGTTGCACCATTTACCACTTCAACACTTCAGCAAGAAGGGGTTAGAAAGCTAGGCTTCTCTACCAAGCGCACAATGAGCACAGCGCAAAGACTATACGAAGGTATCGATACCGGTGATGGCCAGGAAGGTTTAATCACGTATATGCGTACTGACTCAGTCAGTTTATCGAAAGATTCAATCGAAGATATTCGCGCCCATGTTAAAAAACAATATGGCTCAGACTATCTGCCTGACACACCGCATTTTTATAAGAACAAATCAAAGAACGCTCAGGAAGCTCACGAAGCCATACGTATAACTCACGCTTCAAAAACGCCTGAAAGCATTAAATCGTATTTGAACCCG
>CALGKA010000101.1 GCA_937927895.1 uncultured Granulosicoccaceae bacterium
GAATCGATTAGTGGCATCTGCATTACCATGCGTTGAGCAAAGTTTTTCCTAAGATATGATCTAACGTTGCCTGCCTTGAGGCATCATTTCCTAGTTCGCCGCTCGAAAAATCAAATTTTGTTACGCTGTTCCCATGAAAAAATATTTGTGAGAGCCTACTCGTCTTTGATGTGTGCCGTCTGTGATAATCGCACGCTTTGTTATGAGCATATGGGCTGGAATGAACCTCACTATTTGTACAAGTGGTAAAAACGGATTCACTCAAAAATTAGCGATTAGCTTTGCCTGTGTCTTATTTATTGCAAGCTTAGTTTCTTGCGGCAGTTCGTCTAAATCTACTGATGCAGAAGAAACTACTGGCGATGAAACCATAGTGCAGCCTTTGGCAATACAAACAGTTGCAGACCTGCAGCAACCTCAACCTGCTGCACCAGAACCCGATCCAGCACCGCAACCTGAACCAGAACCAGAACCCATTCCAGAGCCGCAACCGCCGCCAACCGGGCCGGCAACAGTTGCAGACATCACGGATTTGGTGCTGATCACTGGCCAGTCAAATACCCTTGGCGCTGGTACTTCATATGATGCATTACTTGATGCTCCTAATAACAGAGTGATGGCCTTTACTGAAAATGGCTGGCAAGTCGCTAGTTTGTGGCAAGTGTGGGATCGTGGTTGGTTTCCTCGCAATGATCCTAACACTGATCCATCCAATAACTTTAGTCTGCACTTTGGTAAGCGCGTGGTGGAGCGTCGGCCAGATCGTGTGGTTGGTTTTATTTTGCTGTCTGCACCTGGTGAAAAAATCAGACACTGGGATGAAGGTGGGGCGTTCTTTGAAGTAATTCGAGACAAAGTATCAAGAGCTATTAACGAGTTACCGTATAAAAGTAGCTTAGATGCGATTCTGTGGCACCAAGGGGAATCTGATGGTGAAGACAGAGATGAATACGGCCAGTCGCTGTATGACTTGATCACGCGATTCAGAAGTGAGCCTTGGTATCGTTATGAGGTACCTTTTATCTGTGGAGAAACGGCCGTTTCTCCGGTTAACCGACAACTGAGAAGGCTTAATTCGGACAATGATCCATGGACGGCCTGCATAGCTGCTGAAGGTTTGGAAACCATTTTGGATGACACCCATTTTTCTGCAGCCTCACTGCGTACCATGGGTGGCCGGTACGCTGACGCTTATTTAGAGATGATGCTCGGCGTCCGCTAGGTAAGTAGGTCAAAAGTTTAGGGAATGCCTTTGCGATAGGTAACCATCTTACGCTTGCAATGCTCGTATAGTATCGGCCCTTCTGGCATTTGTGGCTCTGATACAACCACGTTGATTGCAAAGCTTATGGTACTCCCTGGCGAGTCTTTAAATCGTGTTCGTATTTTAGTGGCTGTGGCACTGTTGTCGTTGAGTGCGTGTGATCAGCCTGGACTAACTATTCTTCCCGCGGGCACGGTTGCTGACGATGATTCGAGCCTGGAAAGTGATGCGGCCACTACCGGTAATTCTGCAGCGAGCACTGATACTGCAGGGAATTCGACTACCGTTAACTCGAACGATATAACAAACAACGACTCTGCCACTTCGAGCGCTACCGCTGGTACTGTCACAAGCGAAACTAGCATGCCTGGCCAAGCTACAGCCCAGACAGGAAGCGAGGCTGCAAGCCCGGCAAGCGACGAAACCGTTACTGAATCATCGTTAGTGAATGATATAAGGGCAGCGTCAATCACCGATGTGGTGTTGGTAACGGGGCAGTCCAACGCGCTCGGCGCAGACACTCGATATGATCCTGTTTTGGATACGCCGCATCCAAGAGCGTTCGCGTTCACCGAAACAGGCTGGCAAGTCGCTGACTTACATCAGGTGTGGGATCTTGGTTGGCATCCGCGTAATCATCCAGAGACTGATCCTTCTAATAACTTCGGCTTTCACTTCGCTCGTAAGGTAGCGGAGCGCCGGCCCGATAGGGTGGTGGGGTTTATCTTAGTGACTGCGCCAGGCGCAGGTATTGGTCATTGGGATTACGAATCTGATTTTTATATGGAAATCAGGGATCGCATTTTTACCGCTATAAACGAGTTGCCAGGTAAATCTACTATTGATGGCATTCTGTGGCACCAAGGTGAGACAAATTGGCTGGAAACAGAATATTACAAAAATAAGCTTGATGATTTAATCCGCAACTTTCGTGGCGAGAGCTGGTTTGGCAGCAACAAGCCATTCATATGCGGCGAAACGGTAGAGGCGCCGGTTAATAATATTTTAATTGCCCTGAATAATGATGGTGATCCGTGGACTGGGTGCGTAGCGTCTGACGGACTAACGGTTATACTCGACGACCTGCACTTTTCCAGTGAGGCTTTGAGAATCCTTGGAACACGTTACGCAACCAAGTATCTACAAATGACTGAATAGCCTCGGTAGTTAGGGCAGTACCTATAGTGTGCAAGTAATTGTTGTCTATAGTATTGAGTGGTTCTTAAATTATTGGAGTGCAGGTTCAAGTGAAATTACTTTGTGTGGCGAAAATATCACTGTTGTGGGTAGTTTGCCTGGCCTTGCCAATCAACAACGCTTTTGCGCGTCCGGTCTGTGAAAGCCCCGGTAGCGATCCCGACGGAGATGGCTTTGGTTGGGAGAACGGTGCCACTTGCCTGGTTAACGCGGCACCGGTGTCTTCTGAATTGCCTATCTGTAGAAGCGCTTCATCTGATTCCAATGGCGATGGCTTTGGTTGGGAAAATTCTGCCAGTTGCCGTGTTGCCTCTGTCTTGCCAATAACTCCAGTACCCACTACGCCCACTACACGACCAACTTGCCAGTCCACCGGTTCTGATCCAGACGGAGATGGTTTCGGTTGGGAGAACAATGCAACTTGCGTTGTACAAGGTAGTAGCCCGGTTGGTCCGGATAATTTACTACCTGAAGAAAAAGTACGCATCACTTTGCCAGCCTGTAGTGACAACCGTTATCGCACGAGTGGCAATTATGGTTGGGAAAACAGTCGCAGCTGTACCTTTGCAAATGCCGGAAATAGCGACGCCATTACTGATGTGATTTTAATTACAGGTCAGTCTAATGCACTTGGTGCAGAATCTGGTCGCTTCGACCCTGATGTGTACGTGGGCGCGCTGGATAGCCCGGTAAAACGTGTTTATGCATATTCAAAAAACGGTTGGGGTATAGCTGATCTGCGCCAGATCTGGGATCAAAATTGGTACCCGAGAGGCGATATCGCCAATGACCCCGCCAATAACTTTGCTTTTCATTTTGGTAAACAGTTGGTGCGGCACGACGCTTCAAAAGTGGTGGGAATCATAATGATTACAGCGCCTGGCGAAGCGATTGATCATTGGAATCGCGATGGTGCTTTCTTTGCAGCCATTAGCACCAAAGTAGAGCAGGCACTGGCAGCGCTGCCTGGTGATCTGAAAGTGCAGGGGGTGTTATGGCATCAGGGCGAAACGGATTACTACGGCAATGACTACTACACTGGTCGCCTGAACACTTTGATTGACGATTTTCGCTCCAGGGCTTGGTTCGCTGATGACGGTGTTTTTGTTTGTGGTGAGACGCTAAATGCACCAGTCAATGACAGACTTGCCAGGCTAAACAACGACGGTGATGCCCGTACCGGGTGTGTCGGCGCGGACGACTTAACATCTGTGGGCGATGATGTGCACTTCGACGCAAAATCGCTCAGAACCTTAGGTGACAGATATGCTGATAAATATCAATCGCTTATGCGCTAAGGTATAGCCTGGGTTGTAAGAAATTGTAGCTGAATGTAATCTTTATGATGCGTTAAGCAGATATTTTGTTACGGTTCTGACACACTGAGCTCCGGATATTGATCGGATGTGCTCACCGAAATGTTTAAGACAGCCCCAGTATTTATCTTCGCCCTTTTTCTTGCCGCTTGTAATGGCTCTTCTACACCTACCACTTTGCCGGAAGATGATCGATCTGCGGCCAGTGAAATAGTCAACGTATCAGAAGTTGTGATTGATTCTGGTTCTAAGGACACTGACGAAACCACTCCTGAAGAAATAACAGTGGTCGAACCTGCTGTCGGTCCGGCGAGTATTACAGACCTTGTGCTGGTGACAGGACAATCCAATGCGTTGGGAAGCCAAACAACATACGATCCGATTCTTGATGCGCCGGTAGAGCGTTTTTATGCCTATACCGATCAAGGCTGGGAGCCTGCAAGTTTAAGACAAGTATGGGACCTGGGCTGGCATCCGAAAAAAGGTCTTGGCGATGATCCACACAACAACTTTGGTTTTCACTTTGGCAAAACAGTAGCACTGCAAGATCCGAATCGAGTAGTTGGCCTTATTTTAGTGACAGCGCCTGGTGAAGGTATTAGTCATTGGGATGCGGATAATTATTTCTTTAACAAGATCCGCAGCAAAGCCCTGTTAGCGCTCAACGACTTGCCGCATAAATCTGGCGTTGATGGCATTTTGTGGCATCAAGGTGAGACAGATTGGAGCGTTGATGGCTCTAATGACCCAGAGCTTTGGGAGTTCCCACACAATGATTATTACAGTGAAAAGCTGTGGCAATTGATTAATAACTTCCGCTCTGAAAGTTGGTTTGCAGCTGATCGTCCGTTTATTTGTGGTGAAACGGCACAGTCACCTGTCAATGCACGACTAAACGCCCTTAATCGCGATGCCGATCCATGGACTGCCTGTGTGGCTGGTGAAGGGTTGCCAACCTATGACGAGGTTAATGTGCATTTTACCGCTCAGTCTCTGCGCCAGTTGGGCACCAACTATGCGGAGGTTTATTTGCAAATGGTGGGTCGTGGCTAGATTTTCCAGCCGGGTGGGTGAAAAACCGCAAGAATAGTGGTTTTTCAGGGATTTATGCCACTAAAACTTACCGTGTAGGCATGCTTTATGAGTCTGTTGGGTCATCTATGAAAAGGACCCAGGCTCATGACATCTTCTGTCTCTCGAATGTTAGCTCGGCGATCAAACCGAGCAGAACCCATTGCACTGCTGACCACTGTAGCGTTAGGGCTGTTGCTAGTCGCATCTAGTGCCTCCGCGCAGTCTCACCCACAGTGCCAATCGTCTTCTGCTGATGCTGATGGCGATGGCTGGGGTTGGGAAAACAATGCATCTTGTATGGTTGCAAGCTCGCCTAAACCCACTGTTAATAGCCCATCTGTTAGTAGCCAACAGCCTGCTGCATGGTTGCCTGCGTGTCAGTCAGACAGTAGTGATCCCGATGGTGACGGCTACGGTTTTGAAAATGGCCAGAGTTGTTCCACCGCTACAACTGGATCTGCACAGCAGTCGAATCGGTCTAGCAACAGCGCTTCTAACAATAGCGCTTCATCGCTGCCCGCCTGTCAGTCTAATAGAACTGATCCGGATGGCGACGGTTTTGGTTTTGAAAACGGTAGGAGTTGTTCGACCGTTAATCTTGTCGCAAGCAATAACGAATCAAGTCAGCGGGCGCAAGTTAATCAATCTGGTTCGCAGATGCCAAACTGCCAGGCTGTAAATAGCGATGCAGATGGTGATGGTTTTGGTTGGGAGAATAATCATTCTTGTATTGTTGTGGCTGGTCCGCAGAGTCAGGTCACAGAAATTAAAATACCAACCGTTAGTGCCGCACGCGCGGGTGTTGCTAGCGTAGATGATATTACAGATGTGGTATTGGTTACTGGCCAATCGAATGTTTTAGCCTCTAATACCGCTTACGATAGCAACTTAGATGCACCAGGCAATGGCGTGTTTGCATACACCGACAGTGGTTGGCAAATAGCTGATCTTCACCAAACGTGGGATCGCTTTTTACACCCGGGGAATCAGTCATTGAACAACCCGAACAAGCAACCTACCAATAGCTTTGCTTTGCATTTTGGCAAGACATTGGTGGCGCGAGATCCTGGCAGAGTAGTGGCGTTTATCGTTGTCCCGGGTCCGGGTAAAGGGATTTCGAACTGGGATAAAGGAACAACACAGTACGAACGCATTACACAAAAAGTTACGCAAGCTTTGGCAGGCATTGCACATAAACATTCTGTTGATGCTGTATTATGGCACCAAGGTGAAAATGACTGGTTGTATGAAGGAACCGCTGATGCAAACCCTACCGGGTTTACCTCAAAAGATTCTTTTCAGTATAAAAACTACTACCAGATCAAACTCAACGCACTGATTGCAAACTTCCGGAATGAGTCTTGGGGAAGGGGCGACACTGCATTTATTTGTGGTGAAACGCGGCGTGCAGAGGGTGTCAATAGAAGGCTAATGGCCTTAAACAGTGACGACGATCACCGCACTGCATGTGTGCCGGCAACTGACTTGCCGAAGCGTGCAGATGATCCATACGGCTCACACTTTTCAGCACAAGGACTCAGAACTTTGGGTCAGCGGTATGCTGATATGTATTTTAATATGAATTAGTAAAGGTAACGTCAATTGGGCACGCCTGATAATACAGTTAAAAAATTCAGGTGGCTTATAGCCCTGGTGCTATTCGGCGGCCTAATCGCGTGCTCTAAATCAAACGATGATTGTGACGCTGGCATAGATAGCGATACCTGCGATGTTATTAGCGAAGACGGCAGTCCGTCTGGCAACAATGAAAATACCGACAGCCGGCCACTTACACCAGCACCACTTTGTTTTACAGAGCAAAGTGACCTTGATGGTGATGGCTACGGCTTTGAGAATGGTGCAAGTTGTCGCGTAAGCGGTGCGTTTGTGACCGTTGCCGATATAAACCATGTGATTGTTGTTACCGGGCAATCAAACGTTGAAGCACCGTTAACCGCCTTTGACCCGGTACTAGATGTGCCCCACCCACGGGTTTTTGCCTTTACTGATAGCGGTTGGCAGATTGCAGACTTACATCAAGTGTGGGATGAGCACGCACACCCTGGAAATCATTCACTGACTGATCCAACACAATCACCTAATAATAATTTTGTATTTCACTTTGGTAAAACGCTTGCTAACTTGCGCGCCGATGCAGTGCCTGCCTTTATTGTGTTGGCAGCACCTGGTGAAGGGATTTCACACTGGGATCAAGGCTCGCCGTTTTACTTAAAAATGCAGGCTAAAATTAGCAACGCTTTAGCGCAGATACCAAACAAGGACACCGTTGATGTACTGCTATGGCATCAGGGAGAAAATGACTGGTTGTATGAAGGTACATCTGATCTGGATGCGACCGGCTTTACAGACAGAGATTCGGAAGAATACAGAAACTACTACCCGATAAAATTACGTAATCTAATTGCTAATTTTCGCGGTGAATCGTGGGCGACAAATGATATGCCTTTTATCTGTGGTGAGTTACGCATAGCTGAAGGTGTTAGCCGGCACCTGATGGCGTTAAACAACGACGGTGACCCCAATACCGGCTGTGTACCGTCAGCGGATTTACCGTACCGATTGTCCGATCCCACCGGTAATCACTTTTCCGCTGCAGGCCTGCGTGAGCTTGGTCGCAGGTATATGCAGAAATATCTTGCGATCATAGGCGGATAAGTATCTGTAGAGGCTATCGTTATCTTGTATAGCCATCTTTTATCTAAGAAAGATTCACTGAAAAGTGCTTTCATTGATTGAGTGTTAACTTCTATTTGAAGTAAGCTGGGGTATGTATAAGCATAACAGGCACTCGATCTTATGAAATATCCAATAGTGGGTCGGCGCCGTGATGATCTCAATGGCGAAATGGTGAGTAAATCAGAGCTCACGTCGAATTGGCTACCAAGATACACCGGTATGCCTCTAGATAAGTTCGGAGACTATATTCTTCTAACGAACTTCTCTGATTATGTCACCACCTTTGTGCAACGTTTCGACTGTAAAATTTATGGGGAAGGCAGGCCAATGCAGGCGGCCACCAATAAAGATGGGATCACCATTATTAACTTTGGCATAGGCTCGGCTAACGCCGCCACTATAATGGATTTGTTATCTGCCATAATGCCAAAGGCCGTTTTGTTTTTAGGTAAGTGTGGCGGGCTTAAAACATCGACTGAAATAGGTAACTTCATATTGCCCATTGCAGCCATTAGAGGTGAGGGCACCAGTGACGACTACCTACACCCAAAAGTGCCTGCTTTGCCTTCCTTTAAGTTGCACAAATTTGTATCAGACAAAGTCGCGGAACGTGGCCTCGAGTATCGTACGGGTGTTATCTATACCAGTAACCGCCGAGTGTGGGAGCACGACAAAGTATTCCATCAAAAACTTCACGACATGACCTGCATTGGCATTGATATGGAAACAGCCACGTTATTTATTGTGGGTCATGCCAATCAGATTGCGCGCGGTGCATTGTTGTTAGTGTCTGATGTGCCGATCACCCCCGATGGTGTAAAGATGGAAGACGCTGATCGCAAAACTACCAATAAGTGGTCACCTATACATCTTGATTTGGGTCTTGAAGCCATGACCGACATCGGTAGCAAGGGTGAGCAAATACGTCATTTTCGGTATTAGTTTTTTGCTGCAGGGCAGTGTTCAGAAATTTTTATGCAAGGTTTCAGAACTTGTCGGGAATCTCATTGTCCAGAGTAACTGAGTCTTGTTAAGAGGCTCTTGTGATCTTAAAAAGCACCACTTTTTTTAAGATTATTTCTGTTACTAATCTGTCAGTAGAGATCGAGGGTTTATGATCAAACTAAATTCGCCACTTGGGTTCGTGTTGCTTTGTGCATCTATGCTCTCAGCGCAAGCACTAAAGGCTGCACCTTTTGTTGAGCTCTATACTTCACAAGGCTGCTATTCATGTCCTCCTGCTGATGTCCATCTTGCAGAGCTTATTTCTGAATACCCCGATCTGGTCGCTTTAGAGTTTCATGTCGACTACTGGGACGACTTAAACTATGGCGCCGCCGGAGTCTGGAAAGATCCGTTCTCTGATCCCTCTTACAGTGCCAGGCAACGTGGCTATAACAATATAGAGCTTGCGGGTAAGCGTGGTGTATATACACCACAAATGGTTATCAATGGCAACACAGCGCAAGTGGGTAGTAGTCGTCGTGCGGTGAAAGGTTCACTTAACAATAATACACCAGCAATAAAAATGGATGCCGCGTTAACTGATAGCGAGCTAGTGGTAGATATTCACGACAGTCAAAAGCCTGGCTCTACTCTGTGGCTTGCCATATTTGATCGTGTGCATGAGACAGAAGTAGCTAACGGTGAGAATCAGGGTAAAACTATGATCAATCACCATGTTGTGCGCGAGTTATTGCCATTAGGTCAATGGCAGGGTGATAAAAGCCGTCAAACGTTTAAGGTGTCAGCAATAAACAATGCTAACAGCGGCTGTGCTGTGTTTTTGCAAAATGAAGCGCTTGGCCAAGTGTACGGCGCTACGTATTGTCGCTAGCGCTTAACATATAAAAAGGCGTTAGCTCGTGTAGCACGGTTAGGGCACTACTGTAGTGCCCGGTACAGCACTTGCCCACCTGACAATGTCTCTTCAAATAAGCTGCCTTCTACAATAAACGGCTGTGGTTGTAAGCAAAATGCCCGCACGTTGTCATTTACCATTTGTAGTCCACAGAGAATCTGATCGGTTGTTGGGCTGTTTGCATTGGTAGTAGCAATCACAGCGGTAGAAACATTTTCCGCTAGAGAGTTGCGCGGTGTGGCCAATGACATTAATGCAGCATCAATGCTACTTAAGGCTGTTGTGAATAGTTCAAAGTTATTGTTGTTGCCACTATTTGCCACTACTGACCAATCGGTTTGTTCCTGACAACTGTTTGTAGATGCGGCTACTGTGCACATTTGAATGTCAGTGACTGCGCCTTCGCTTGTTATCACTTCACGCTGCGAGGCTATGTTGGTATCTGTCGGGTGTTGGGTGAATACTATTGTTTCTAATGTTGTGTTAGCAGTTATTGTTCGTAGGTAAGATAGTGTGCCATTGTTATTAATTGTCGCTTCTATAATAGTGTTTTCAGGTGTGCTTATTACTGTCGCTTGAAATAGAGTATTGCCTGGGTAATCCAAACGCCTAAGAGTGATGGTTTGTTCTTCTTGCAAGAAATAAAGTGTTCTGGCTGTGTTGGAGCTAGTGAGTGATATTGTTGAATTGTTGTTTGACCATTGTAGAACGTTGTTCTCAGTGTTTGTATATTCAATGCGGTTGTCGAAATAGCCGATGTTTACGCTGTTGATGGCCAGGTTTTGATTCATCGCTATTTGGCTTTCAATCTGACTGATCTCGCTAGCTACTAAATTGAATTGCTTAGCAAAGATCTCACTGCTTGAGACTTGCTCATTGCGAAGCTGTGCGTTCACTAGTGCATTGGGTATCGGTACTGAAAGAGCCAACGGAGCTGAGACGTCCATGCTGTCAGTACTACCCATGGTTTCATTGACTAACGGGCTTTGTTCGGAACCGGTAGTTGAACCAGACGGGTCTGTAATAACTATAGGGCCGCCATCACCTGTGCCTGAGATACCACCGTCACATGCCGCTGCGGTGAAATATAAAAACACAATGAAAGTAAGGTTGGTGATTTTTTTCATGCTGTCATTGACAGAAAACCATTGAAGTTTGTTGTTCATGTGTTGTCTGCCTCGCTGTTGTCCGGTTGCTTGTCTGTAGTATGACCACCGTTTATTGGTTTGCCATCTTCATCTAGCTGTTGTTCAAAATAATAAATACCCAGCCCAGTGCGGTAACGTCCGTCGCCTTTTACTGCGGGGTTAACGGTTCTGTCTTGAGTGGCCAGAAATTGATCGAGCTGCTTTAATAACTCAAGCGATTTTTCATTACTTAGGTTGCGGAATAATTCAACGCCATTACTTGGAACATCGTCATACGAAACCCGTAGCTGTAAACGCGTGTTGCCCTTTTCTACGCTCAAGTTATGGTCAATGGTATTTAATAGATCATTCAGGCTATCACCTGAGAGCCTCAGGAGCTCTTCGTTACTGGCCGCTGGAACGTAGCCATTCGATAGCAGTTTGACGCGGCCTTTTTTCTTATCGAGGCTAACAGCACCGACCCTAACCAGTTCATCAAGAATAGATCTTGCGGTCATGTCACCGCTGTAGCGTTTGACTAATTCTTCAAAGCTGAACTCGCGTTCGCTGTCACTCCAACTCAATACTCTTGGTTTGCCTTTTGAGTTGTTGAAATCAGCATCTCGAATCCAACCACTAACGACTCTGGCTGCGCGGTTATTGTTTTTGGTTTCGTTTTCTACTTCATCTGGTTCATCGAGCAGGCGTTTGACTTCCTTGCGGTTGACACCAGTGAGAACTGAAATACGAGAGACAGATTGCTTACGTCCGGGGAGGCCGAAGTCTTCGCTGGCAACTTCCACAAACACCTGGCGGGCTACAGCGCTGAAATCAGCGTACGCGACACCGCTTCTCAGCAAAAGGCGCACAAGTGGCCGTAAGACCTTTTTCATCATCGTATTTGTGGCGGATTGCTCGTTCATGGGCAGTAATATACACCAAATCGGTCAAATAGTTGGGATATTAATCCCATATAACCTTAACTATCGGCTTGACTTGCCGAAACATTGAATTATAATTGGGAACATATTCCCAAATAAATGAGTTTTAGAAAGTTAGAACAATTAGTGCTTTAAAAGCACTAAGCCAGCCGAACATAAAAAAGGAATTTCTTTATGAAAATCAATATAGTTAGCGACCCCATGCTTAAGAGTGTTGTGGTTGCTTGTGCAATCGCTCTTTATGGATGCGACGGTGGAGGCACATTAATCGGTGAGTCCACAGATGAAACAGACAACACCGTGGTCCCAAATGCGATTTTGGCAGCCGACAGTGCCGATGAGTTGATACGTAACTCGTTGATGAGTTTTTATACTTCGCCTCCTGAAAATGGTTTTACCGGTCGTGGCGATGTTTTGCAGGAGGTTGATGGTCTTCAGTTGCCTACCGTTGCTACCGACACGGAAAGTTCAGCGGATACCAGTGGTGAAAGTCGATTTAGCGATACCAATGTTCAAGAGCAGGGAGTCGATGAATCTGATCGCGTGAAAATCGACGGTAACATATTGTTTGCGCTTGAGCAGCCAGACTATAACTACTATGGCTATGGTGGGCCAGTGCCTGTTGATATTGCTATTGATGTTGCTTCAGATATAGCTTACCCCTATGAGCCACAGGTAGACACTCTCAGTGCTTATCGTCTCGACGGTGATAACTCCTCTGTTGTTTCGCGCTTGCCACTGCAAGAACTCCGCAACCGTTCAACCACTGGAATGTATTTACATAAAAATGGTGGCAACACTGATCTGGTGTTGTTGTCCGGGCAGGGATTTTCTACATGGAACTCATGGGGTACGTCCCCTGCATTCGGTGGTCTTGAGTCACGTATAAGTTGGGTTGATGCAAGCGATCCGAACAGCTTGTCTGTGCGTCGATCCATGGATATCCAAGGGCATTTGATCTCTAGCCGCAAAATAGATAACCGATTAATTCTGGTTACGCGTTTTCATCCACAGATACAGGGTTTAAACCCTTACCCGTATGATGAAGCAACGATTGAATCTAATAGATTTATTATTGCCAATGCAGATACGTCAGATTTTATGCCGACGCTTACCGTTACTGAAAACGGGACAACCACCGAACGGTCAGTGATTTCTAATAACCTTTGTTATTCGAACAGGCGCGTTGAATCACAAACAGACGGTGAAGAGCGAGCCAGTATGTATTACCCGTCACCGAGTATTATTTCTATTATAAATGTAGATCTAAATAACCTAAGCTCTGAAATCAGCAGCGCGTGTTTTATTGGTGATTCAGAAACCCTGTATGTGTCGCAACAATCGGTTTATTTAGCTACAACGCAATATCAATATGGATTTGCTAGCGGTGCTCCAGAAGCGCTGCCTGTGACTGATGAAACATTCGTTAGTATCTCTCGACCAATTGAATATTTCGATCCAGAAATTACCACAGAGATTCATAAATTTAGCTTTAATGGATCGGGCGCGCCTACCTTTAAAGGCTCAGGTTCGGTTAGCGGGCATCTCGGTTGGAACCCGGATCGAAAACCGTTTCGTATGAGTGAAAAAAACGGCAATCTTCGGGTTGTTACGTTTGACGAGTCGCGTGCGACCTCGCCTGTTACTCTGAATATATTGCAGGAATCAGATGGCAAGCTTGCAACGCTTTCTACTTTACCAAACGATACGCGACCAGAGCCTATTGGTAAACCAGGTGAGAGTCTATACGCAAGTCGTTTTATAGGTGATAAAGCCTATCTTGTTACTTTTAGAGTTACTGATCCGCTCTATGTGCTTGATGTATCCAACCCGAGTGATCCGCGTATAGCGGGTGAGCTTGAGATTCCGGGCTATTCGGATTACTTGCATCCGGTAAATGATTCTCTGCTTATCGGTTTAGGTAAAGATGCTATCGCCGACAATAGCAATGGTTGGGGTGATGGGCGTGGTGCTTGGTACCAAGGGGTAAAGCTCGCGTTGTATGATGTCTCTGATCCATCTAACCCTTTTGTTGCAGATGAAAGAGTTCTGGGTAAACGCGGTACTGATAGTCCGGCGCTTTGGCAGCATCATTCTTTTGCCTACCTACAAGGTAATGGTGACAGAAACGCACGCTTGGCTTTTCCCCTTGCGTTGCACAACGAATCTATTTCAGGTGCTGTTCGCCCGCAGAGCTCGGCACAATGGACAAGCAACAGTATGCTAACTATGGAAGTCGATGAAAATAGTAATCAATTTGTCGATACACCGGCTTGGAAATTTGAAAGTCAGGATATAGGCTTTGAGTACTCACCTGTAGGGCTTGAAAACGACCGTGCAATAATAGGTGCGGATGGTGGGCTGTATGTCATCCATAACGGCACACTGCATTATGGTCAGTGGGGTAACAGTGAGCCGACAGCATCGGTAAAAGATTAGCGCTTTTAATTCTTTTTACGTAACGATAGATTAAAGGGGTGGCCTATGCCACCCCTTTTTTTTGCTCAATAAGACGTCTTTAGTGGGCTGTTTATTATTTGCCTAATCAAAGGGTAAATATCTGTATTGAGCGATACGGTGTACTATAAGATTCTGTTTTCAAATGGTCTTTGTTCTATGCGAGTTCTGGTAATTAACTGTGGCTCTTCCAGTGTTAAGTGTCACTTGATCAATCTTGCCAGTGATGAGCGAATCACAGTGGGAAAAGTCCAATCGATAGGTGAGTCTGGTGGTAAGTTTAAGAACCATCAACAAGCGCTTGATCATGTGGTTGCAGAGATTGGAGATCAGCAGATAGATGCTGTCGGTCACAGAGTGGTCCATGGTGGTGAGAAATTTGTCGAGCCAGTGATCATTGATTCCAGCGTGCTGGCGGAAATTGAAGCCTGTTCTATTGATGCTCCATTGCATAACCCTTATAACTTGCTCGGCATTACTATCGCGCAGAAGCAATGGTCAAATATTCCACATGTTGCCGTATTTGATACCGCCTTTCATGTTCGAATGCCGCGCCGTGCCCGTGAGTATGCAATTGATTCAGAGCTTGCCAAAAAATACCGTATCAGACGTTTTGGCTTTCACGGTACCTCGCACGAATATGTAGCAGGGGTTGCTGCATCTGCTTTGCATTCAACCGCCAACCAATTACGCATAGTCACGCTGCATCTCGGTAATGGTGCCAGTGCTTGTGCAGTAGAGTACGGTAAGTCGACTGAAACCAGTATGGGTATGACACCACTAGAAGGTTTAGTGATGGGAACCCGTGCCGGTGACATAGACGCTGGTGCGATCTTATCGCTCTTGCGTAGCGGTGATTTCACAGTTGCAGAGCTCGATACTCTTTTGAATCGAAAAAGCGGCTTGCTTGGTCTTAGTGGCAGCAGTAATGATCTTCGCAAAATTGAAGATCAAGCAGAGCAGGGTGATGATCGTGCGCGCGCCGCGATTAATATCTTTGCCCACCGAGCACGAAAATATATTGGTGCTTATGCAGCCGTCATGGGTGGTGTAGATGCCGTGGTTTTCACGGGTGGAATTGGTGAAAACAGTGCCACCATGAGAAGGCGTATTTTACAAAGACTCGAATTTTTAGGCTTAGTGGTTGATGAAGATCGCAACACAGATGCAGTCGTCAGCAATGAAAATAAATCAGTGATTATTTCAGATGCAAGCTCAAGAGTAAGAGCATTAGTAGTCAAAACCGATGAGGAGTACATGATCGCAAGCTTAACCATGCGTGTGGTTAACGAGGTCGATAAAATATCGGCGACTAAGAGTATTCCGATCGCGATCAGTGCCAGGCACGCACACTTAACCCAAGAGACTTTCGAGAAGCTCTTTGGCAAAGGTGCGACCCCTACAGTGCATCGTGAGCTGCTCCAGCCCGGGCAGTTTGCCTGCAAGGAAAAAGTTAACCTTATAGGTCCGCGCAATCGTCTTGATGGAGTTAGAGTACTTGGCCCGTTGCGCTCTATAGATCAGGTGGAGATAGCCCGCACCGATGAGTTCAAGCTAGGTGTGGATGCACCCATACGCGACTCTGGAAAAATAACCGGCTCGGCACCGATCACGCTTGAGGGTACAGAGGGCACTGTGCATTTGAACGAAGGGCTTATCTGTGCAAGACGCCATATCCATATGCATCCAGATGATGCAAAAGAGTTTGGTGTAGAAGACAAAGATATCGTTGAGGTGGCGATCACCGGTGGCCCGCGAGATCTATCCTTCGGCGACACTTTGATTCGAGTCAGTGAAAAATACAAACTTGAAATGCACATCGATACAGACGAAGGCAATGCTGCGGAATTGGGCAGAGATGCAAGTGGCGAGATTATCTGTGATGCTGTGGTAGGTGCTGCAGCAAAACTACGCCGAACGCGTGGTTAACGACTGCAATACTTAAAGAGATTTAAAAACTTGAAAGGATGAAACGTGACCACCGGATCGAATGATCCGGTGGTCTTTACTGCCTTATTAGCTAGCCTTTTTCTTCTTTCTTTTGGTAGAAGAATTTGCCGATCTCTTAGAGGTTACTTGAGTAATACCAATTGACTCGCTAACCAAGTCTATAGGCTGTAATGATGTCGCTTTACGTTTCTCAGCGGCAAGCATTGATTCAAGCTCTTTGATGCGAGAGATCATGTTTGAGCCAGTATCGCGGCGTGTCACTACTATCTGTAATTCTAACTCGTGAATTCTATTGAGATACTCTTGCTCGGCAAGGCTTAGCTCATCAAACTGGCGCTGAAAATCTTCCGCTTGTCGCTCAAGCTTAGCTCGAGATTTTTTCTCTTGCTCAAGGTTGCTTTTGATTTTGCTGAGTTTAGCAGCTTCTTTCTCAAGCGCTTTTCTATCAGCTGCAGCAAGCTTGGCATCGGTGCGTAGTCGCTCTACTTCTTTTTCATTGAGGTTAAGCTCTTTTGCCAGTGCTTTCTTGTCAGCGATTGCATTCGCTAGCAGCTTATCCAGATCAGATAAGCGCTGGTCTGTTGCATCGCGGCCTTGCATAGAAGCTTTAAGTTCGCTTAACTCTTTCTCCGTAGCAGCGACGGCTTTCTGGGTATTGGCCAGGTTCTTTTTGGCATCGGATAACTTTGCTGCAAGGCCTTTGCTTTTTTCTGCCGCCGCTTGCGCTTTTGCAGCTTCGTTAGAGGCTATTGCTTGTTGTTTTTGCAGCTCACGTTTGAGTTCAGCTAGTTGATCGTTAAGGTTCTTAATGTTGTCCTTGTGATCTGTAATCTCATTTTGGTTGCGCTTGTCTTCTCGGTTGGCGAGTTTTAATTCACCTTCGCTTGAGGCGAGTTGCTTTTTAAGGTCTGCGATTTGATCTTTAAGATTCGCTTCTTTATCGCGTGCCGCCTCAACTGCTTTGTCGTGCGTGGCCTTAATTTTATTTTCACTTCTATCTAGCGCACGGTCAAGGTCGGTAATTTTTTGATCTGCTTTCTTCAACGCATTTAAGTGGTTGCGCTCAAGAGCTCTATGCTCAGCTTGTAAAGCAGCCAGTTGCTTTGCTGCCGTGCCACTGCCATCAGACTTGGCTTCTTTAGCGGCCAGTGCTATGCGCAGTTTTTCTATTGTTTCTTTGTGTGCTTCGTTGCTGCGTTGTAGTTCGGCGCGAAGCGATCTTGCATCTGCATCGAGCGAGCGTACTTCCTCTTCCAAGACTGAGATGTCAGCTTCAAGCATGTCGCGCTGGTTATTAGCAATTTTAGAATCAGTGATCTTGGTGTTTAGATCTTCTTTAAGTGCTTGGATAGATTGCTCTAGCATTGCGCATTTTTTATCACTGGCACTTTTTGCTTTGGTGCTAGATTCCAGTTGCTTTTCAAGGTTTGCAGCTGTCTTTTTTGCTTCTGCCTTGTGATCTTCAAGCTGTGCTTTTACTCGAGCGTGTTTTCTTTCTAAACGCTGACGCTCTTTTTCAGAGGCTGCCATTTCGGTTTCTTTTACCGTGAGTTTAGATTCTGCTGTCTCTTTTTCTTTTTGGAAAATAGTCTGCTGTTGCTCGCCTTGTGCTATCTCACTGCGTAGGCGTGCGATCTCAGATTCGAGTTTAGCAATTGCTGCACTAGAAGTGCTATGTGCTTGAGTTTTATCTTCTGCGAGACGTAGGCGTTCTGCTAAGGCTGCTTCTAATTTTACAGCGATTGCGTCATTGGTCTGTTGTAGAGACTTCTGTTGTGCCTGCAGTGCGTCTATTGATCTCTTAAGGGCATTGAGTTCAGAGTCAGCGAGCTTGCACTCGGTGTCTTTCTTTGTCAGTTGCTCTTTAAGTGATTCGACTTTGTTTTCAGCATTCGCGGCTAATTCGGTAGCGCTATTTAGTGCGTTATTGGCTTTTTGAAGCTCGCTGTTTTCATGGTGAAGGCTGTTTTTAAGTGTGTTTATTTCAGCGTCTTTCTTGTGTTTCGCATCATTAAGCTGCATTTGCAGATCATTGATTTCTTTTTGCAAGTTTGAACGCTCATTTCTGGCGCGCTCTGCTGCAGCTTGATTATTTTCAAGGCGTGCATTCATTTCCGCCAAGCGCCCTTCAAGCGCTGCACGCTTACCTTGTGCTTCGGTTAGCGCCAGATTGGTTTGTTGCAGAGACGCTTTTTCTTGATTGAGATCATTATTAAAGCGAGTAAGCTGGCCATCTTTGTCCGCCAGTTCACGCTTCATGTGCTCAATAGTAGAGTCTGATTCGCCAATTTTAGCTCGAAGCGTTGCGATCTTTGCTTTTGTAGGGGGTACTTCAGACTTCAGATCGTTGATCTTGCTTTGAAGTTTGGCAACGCTGCGATCCCTTGCGGCGATTTCGTTTTGCACTTGCGTTAACGCTGTTTTAATAGGCGTTATTGAGTGCTCTGATTGCTGCAGGCGGGTTTTTAATTTTTCTTCGGTACGTGAAGCTTTTAATTTTCTTAAAATCCAACCAATCAATAACCCGAGTACGGTTGCGATCAGAAGAATTAGCAATACCTGTGAGACTAAATAAAGCATGTCTACTCCGAGCTCTGTGTGCTGATAATGGTTTGATTAAGGGTGTCTAATTTTACTGCGTCGTTTAGAAATCTGACTTCCACCCGACGATTGAATGCTTTGTCTGCGTGTGATTCATTCGATGCTACCGGTCTGGTTTCACCGTATGCGAATGACGCGATGTGTTTTGCTTCAAGTCCGTTTAGCAGCAAGAACTTTGTGACTTCGTCGGCGCGAGACTGGCTCAACAGATAGTTGTAGTCTTCGCTGCCATCCTGGTCAGCATGCGCTTCGACTATGATATTGCCTTCCGTATCAGGGGCGCATTCTTTGACCATGTCGATAAGTTTGACCAAAGGTTCTTTGTACATATCTTTGATATATGCAGTATCTATGTCAAAAAGAACCATTTCATTTACTTCTGAATGTGTGGCTATGTTTTGGCAATATGCGGTTGTAGTCACTGCCGCTGCTGCAACTTGTATTTCAGTGGTAAGCTTCAGCGGGTCGATCAACGCATGTTGGCTTTGTAGGTGTTGTTCGATCTGGGCTTTGGTCGATGCATTCGGTGCTTCACCGGTAATCCGAAGTTGCTCTTCATCAATCCAAAGTTGACCGTTATTCATCCTGCTAACAGCACCTGCCGCTAAAGCGATTTTTGCAGGGCTATTGATCAGTGGTCGAGCACCGGCAGTCAGGTTTGATACTGCCTCAAGTGGCGCAATAGATTTCTCAAAGTCTTTATTGGCTTGTAGATCGTCTACTGTGCCATTAATGACAAATTGTTGGCCGTTTTCATATTTTGCGTGAACCTTGTAGGGGCCCATTACTGATAGAGAGTCACGGGTAGCACGCACGCCATAAACTTCATCAACAGTGCTAAGCGCTGCCTTACGGCTGCTTTCGTCTGATACGTGACCTTTAAGCGTCACGTCGCGACCGTCTACTTCAAGTTCAACAGCAGGTTTGTAGGCCGCTATTGCCGAATTTGTTCGGTCCGTAATATCCTGCTCAATTTTCGCAGTGAATATTGTCGCACCAATCCAGTAAGTTACTCCAAGGAGTGCACTCAGGATTGCCAAAGGAATTAGGCGCATTTCACCATCCGTTAAATATTAATCAATAGGTCTTCTTGCATAACGCGCAAAAAATTGGCCAAGTGGGCGGAACTGGATCAAACTTGCCTCTGATGCACCCTTACATTCAGATAAAATCGGAACAAGGGCTTATACAAAGGCGTTTAGCCATAACCAGGAGCAACCCCAATGAAGGCATTGGTATACACAGGCACAGAGGTCGTTGAATATCGTGATGAACCAGATCCCGTGCCAAGCGCCAGTGATGAAGTGTTAATTTCTGTTGATGCTTGCGGACTGTGTGGATCTGATATGCACGCTTATCACGGGTTGGATGCCAGGCGGGTGCCACCTTTGATATTGGGTCATGAGGTGACCGGAGTGGTGCAAAGTGGTACACGGCAGGGCGAGCGGGTGATCGTAAACCCACTATTGTCTTGTGGGTTCTGCGATTTTTGCACAGAAGGGCGGGCGCACTTATGTGCCGAACGTGAGCTGATAGGGATGCGGCTCGCAGGTGCTTTTGCAGATTACGTAGTAGTGTCAGAAAAATCGCTATTATCAATGCCGGCTGACATGGAGGTGGCACATGCCAGCCTCACTGAGCCTGCTGCTGTGAGTTTGCACAGCGTAAACATGGCAGAGCGCGCACTGCATCGACCAATCTCTGAGGCGCGTGCAGTGGTCATTGGTGCAGGCGCAATTGGTGTTCTAGCGGCGTTGGTGCTGCAGAGTAAAGGCTGTGCAGATTTATACATCGGTGATACAGGCGAGCTGCGACGCAAGACTGCTGAGCAGCATGGTTTTGGTCATGTATATGATCCAATCACAAGCGAGCCGGCTGCGGGAAGTTTTGATGTAGTCATTGATGCTGTTGGTAGCAACAAAACCCGTGAAGCGTCTAGCCGGTTAGCGCGTGCCGGTGGGGTGATTTGTCATATTGGATTGCAAGATGATGCCGCGGGTCTTGATACTCGCAGGCTCACGTTGCAAGAGATCACCTTTATAGGAAATTACTGTTACACAACGGCAGATATGCAGGCCGCAAGCAAGGCAATCTATTCAGGTAAACTTGGCAATCTAAAGTGGCTAGAGCATCGGTCTCTTGCAGATGGCGCATCGGCATTCTCTGATGTGCATCGTGGCGTAGCTGCTGCCCCTAAAATAGTGTTATTTCCGGGCTAGCTATTGGCCGTCCATAAACGAACGCTACTGTGGTGGCCCCAAGCACGCAATCTTTCGACTACCCTATGTGGTTATTTAGAACGACTAAACGCCCACATGTGGTAGCCGAAATCTCACGCACTTGTGACAACCTCGCTACGCGCTGTTTATGGACGGACGCTAGCCAATTATTATTCTGTATTTATAGATTCTAAGCGGGTGCGCCGAGTGCCAATGCTCGTTGTTTAGATGCAGCCAGCGCCTCTTTATCGTTTACATCAATCTGATCACCCTCTGGCCATCCCTTGCTGTGGCGTGCGATTAGAGAAGCGAGTGCATTAATGTGTGCCGTTTGATCGTTAAGTGCCGGTATGTAGCTGAATTCTTCACCGCCTGCGTGGATAAAGTATTCTCGGTTTTCTTCGTCAATCTCTTCTATTGTCTCCAGGCAGTCTGCCGCAAATCCCGGGCAGATAACGTTAATGCTTTTTACTCCTTCTGATGGCAATAATTTAAGAGTCTCATCGCAGTAAGGTTGTAGCCAAGGTTCACGACCAAAGCGTGATTGGAAGACCACCCGGTGTTCATCACTCGATAGCTGAAGGGCATTTGCAAGTAGCCGAGAGGTCGCTTGGCATTGGCAGAAGTAGGGATCACCTTTTGTTCTATATTTCTGCGGAATACCATGGTATGACATAACGAGTTGCTGCGCCTTTCCATGTTCCTGCCAATGGTCTCTAACAGACGTTGCCAGTGCCTCTATGTAGCTGGGTTCATCAAAGTACTGAGTAATAAACCGGCATTCTGGTATCCATCTAAGTTTACTGAGTTGTTTGGATACTTCATCGAACACTGATGCGACTGTTGATCCCGAGTACTGTGGATACATAGGTAAGACAATTAAACGTCGTACATTAGCATGCCGTAGCTCTGTTAATGCATCGGCGATAGACGGGTTGCCATAGCGCATGGCAAGCACCACTTTGGCATCAAGGTGGCCTGTGAGTTTTGTATTAAGCGCCGCCGCTTGTTTTTTACTGATGCTTAATAGTGGAGATCCGTTTTCATCATCCCAAACGGACTTATACGCTTCTGCTGTTTTTGCTGGCCGCAATCTTAAAATGACAACATTGAGTATTAACCACCAAAGCACCCGCGGAACTTCAACTACTCGAGGGTCGCTTAAAAATTCTTTGAGGTAGCGCCTAACGTCCGGTACGTCAGTAGAGTCTGGTGTACCCAGATTAACCAGCAATACGCCGAGGCGCGACGGGCTTCCGTGCTGGTAGTCAGCATCTCCCAGATATTTCATTTTTTACTCTTTGAAATTGATTGATTCTTAATTGGGTAGTTTATTTCATCATGAGGCCCCAGCGAATACTTATTACCGGGTTCTAGTATGATGCGCCTATTCGGAATGCCTGGAAGACTGAATTCAGGTCGGGAAATTGACGCCAAGTTAGTTAACAGTGCTGGGATTTTTTTGACCAGTCAAGCTAATAGAGCCGTTTAAGGCCAGCTAAACGTTGTAGTTGCAGCTCTCCTGTGAAACCTGGCGAGTGATAAATGTGTTGCACTATTTGATCAACAGAATTTGTGGTGAACGGACTTACTCACATTCTAAATTTTTAGATAGGTTGCTATAAGAAATCAAAGAAAAAATCAATACCCAACTGAAAAAAGGCACTAACTCGTTGTAAACGCAATGACTATTCGCAAACACCAAGTAAGGTTTAAATTTTTAGTATCATGCTGCTACCACGGGTTTTTCGCCTGGCACGAGTTTTTTCCACAGAGTTATCCACAGGCATATCCTGGCAATGCAAGAAAAAAGTGGTTCACTTCTGTTCGATGAGCTAGATCAAGACGAGCTCACGATAGTAAAGGTCGCGATTGCGGTGCCGCTGTCTCGCAGTTTTGATTACCTACCTGACGGCCCGGTAAAAAAATATCTGCCCGGGTGCCGTGTGCGAGTGCCTTTTGGGAGAATGCAAAAAGTCGGCGTAGTGTTGGGCACAGGCCCTGCGACAATAGAAATATCCAAGCTTAAAAAAGTAACTGAATTACTCGATGTATCCCCGGTTCTCCCGGACGAGATACTGGAGCTTGTTAATTGGGCTGCAGCGTATTACCACCATCCCGTCGGAGAGGCATTTGCCACCGCGTTGCCGATAATGCTGCGCAAAGGATCAAGTAAAGAAATCGAACGCCCGTGTGATTACGCCTTAACGGATGCGGGCCAGGCAACGCTTGAAATAAAGCGTGCACCAGCACAAGCGGCACTATTAAATTTTATAAGATCAAGTGATGGGGCTGTCAGTGCGGCGGAATGCCGATTATTTGATGATCGTTGGTCGACTGTTATAAAGCCATTAATAAAGAAAGAATTAGTTAAAAAGGTATGGCCGGAATACAACCCGAATGAATCAACACCTGTTGTCACGCTTAACGAAGAACAACGCCTTGCGAGTGAAAAACTGCATGAGAATTTAGACCATTATTATTGTGCCTTAATTGATGGCATCACCGGCAGCGGTAAAACTGAAGTTTATCTTGATGTTGCGCGCACAGTAATTCAGGCAGGTAAGCAGGTCTTGGTGGTATTGCCAGAGATAGGTTTAACACCTCAATTGGTAGCGCGCTTTAGAACGGCACTGGCTTGTCAGGTTGAGGTACTGCATTCAGGTCTTAACGATACTGAAAGAATGCTTGCTTGGCATGCCGCTGCTGATGGCAGTGCGCACGTGCTTATAGGTACACGTTCAGCGGTATTTACACCGATGCCTGGTCTAGGGCTAATAGTGGTTGATGAAGAGCATGATGGTTCTTTAAAACAACAAGATGGTTTTAGATATCAGGCACGTGATTTAGCTTTGCTGCGTGCAAGAAAAGCAAAAATACCTATTGCGCTAGGCTCAGCAACGCCGTCACTTGAGTCTTTGCACAACGCGCAAAAAGGTTTGTACGAAACTCTATATTTACGTAATCGTGCAGCTGGTGCAAAGTTACCGAAAATGATTTCAGTTGATGGTCGGGGTAGTGAGGTAGATCAAGGGCTTTCACGTCGGCTACTTTTATTGATGGATGAAGTATTAGCGCGCGGCGAGCAAGTGATGGTATTTATTAATCGTCGCGGTTATGCTCCAGTGCTCATGTGTGAAGCCTGTAAAAGCATTGCAGATTGTGATCATTGTGATGCACACATGACAGTCCACGCTTATTCTGGCCGGCTGCGTTGTCACCACTGTGGTGCTGAGCGTGCAGTGCCGTTAGCGTGTGGTGCGTGTGAAGCTACAGAGCTTGTTAATGTAGGGGTTGGTACTGAACGCATCGACGAGTTTCTTAGTGAGAAATTCCCTGACTACAAAGTGTTGCGTATAGACCGTGATAGCACCCGACGCAAAGGTGAGCTCCAAAAACATCTTGCGGCCGCCACGGATGGTAGCGCCAACATATTAGTCGGTACGCAAATGTTGGCTAAGGGCCATAACTTCCCGCTGGTGACACTGGTCGGTGTAATAGATGCAGACAGAGGGTTGTTTGGTTCAGACTTTCGGGCTGTAGAACAAATGGGGCAACTCATTTTACAGGTAGCCGGGCGCGCTGGGCGTGCGAAAAAGCCCGGCGTAGTATTAGTGCAATCGCGCAATCCAGATCACCCTCTGCTGCAAGTGTTGTTGGCAGAGGGGTATACAGAGTTTGCGAATCAGCTCCTCGAGGAGCGTCAATTGGCGCAATGGCCGCCGTTTGTTTATGTCGCGCTATTGCGGGCCGAGTCTGTCTCAAAAGAAGGCGCTAAGCAGTATTTATCTGAAATGAAGCGGCTTATTCGATCGCTGACGGATGCTGATGCGGAGATAAAATCAAAAGTTTCTGTGCTTGGGCCCGCCCACGCGCCAATGGAAAGATTGGCGGGAAGGTACCGTGCTCAGCTACTATTTTTGTCGCCTGTACGTAAACCGTTACATAAAATGCTCGCATCGCTTAGGCCCAATCTGGAAATTCACCCTTTATCGAGAAAAGTTCGTTGGTCTTTAGATATCGACCCACACGATATGTTGTGACCTTCTTTCTTTTAGTTACTAGATGTTGTGGGTCATGAGTTTGTGTCTACCAAGCCTCAAAAAAACTTTAACCTTAATGTAGTCAATAGCTTTCGCTATAGAACCTCAAGCGTTAGAATAAGAACCTGAGCTAACTACTTGACGAGCAATTAAAAGTTCAAAAATCAGGTATAATCTCAAAGGTAAGAAATCTGATACAAGGCGTGACGTTCAGGCCTGCAGTTTTTAGAAAACGAGCTATATCAATTGCTTGAGTACAGATTAAGGGCTAGCACCAACCTTGTCTCAAGCTGGCGATACTAAAACAGGTACGGATGCTGCGCGTCCAGTTGAGCAAGTGTTTGCAAGGTCAAGGTCCGCTTGACCAATCAAGCAGCTGCGCAACTGATATGTAAGTGAACCGAATGAACTATCGACAAATTCATATGTACGACAATAAAAAGCCGAACATCACAATGAATGGTCTTAAGAGTCACGCATCACAACGTGGCGTCGGCCAGCTGTGGATGGTCCTGACTATCGGCATCATGGTCGGGTTTATACTAGGGTTTATACTGTTTTTATCCCGCTTGCCTGATGAGCACTACACCCTGGTTGAGACCGAAAGTGGTGTTGAACAATACGAAACAACTGAAGCTGATCAATACGCGTTCTATGATCGCTTATCTGACAAGCGCAGTTCCGTACCGAACGCCGCCGCAGATGAAATGCCGGCGTTCACTCGCCGGGGTAGTGCTGGTAAATATGGTGCAGGTGCGAATGAAAGACCGACAGCCGTTGAAATTTCCGATGATCTAATCGTCGGTAACGAAGTTGCACCGCCGGTTTTGGCCGCTGGAAACGCCAGTCCAGAGCCTAAAGGTAAGACAGTAATAATTAGACAGCCCACCACGGTAAAAAAGGTCCGTGATAAGCCCTCAACTTCTTACTACCTGCAAGCAGGCGCATTTGCCGCAGCTAACGATGCAGAGCGTCTGCGGCGTCAGTTAAATCAAGCGGGCATGGATGCGTTTATCAAGAAAGTCGCCATTGAAGGCAAGAATTGGCATCGCGTTCGACTCGGACCTTTTTACGATCAACCAAGTTTAGACAATGCTCAAAGCAGGTTGGCTAGAACTGGCATTAGCTATCTCGTTATTAGAGTTCGAAGCTAGACCGATACTACTTCTAGCTGCAGTATTGCTTACCGCGATTATTAATTTCGCGGTAAACTCAATGCTACCGCCAGCAACATAACCCATCATGGATGCCAAGCTAGACATAAGTGCCATCCATCGCAAGATTGACTCTTGCATGCGGGGTGATCAGCGCCGATTCAGAAACCGCTTAAAAAAGCTAAAAAAGTCGATTGATGCTAAGTCGCCACCATCCACTGATGTTTTAAGTAAGCTATTAAGCGATATAGAATCATCTGCTGCCAGGTTACAGAAAAAAAAATCTGCGCTACCTAATCCGGAGTATCCAGAAGCACTACCGATAGTTCAGCATCGTGAGTCGATCATTGATGCCATACGCAACAATGCCGTGACCATTATTTGCGGTGAAACCGGCTCTGGTAAGACCACGCAAATTCCTAAAATGTGCCTTGAAGCAGGCTTAGGTATAGGCGGTATGATTGGCCATACGCAACCGCGCCGCATAGCCGCACGCAGTGTCTCTAACCGAATAGCGTCAGAGCTTAAGGCAGAGGTTGGTGGTGTTGTAGGTTATAAAGTCCGCTTTAATGATCAAGTATCGGCCGATAGTTATATCAAGCTGATGACCGACGGAATATTACTGGCAGAGATTCAATCAGATCCATGGCTTAATCAATACGATGCCATCATTGTCGATGAGGCTCATGAGCGCTCACTTAATATTGATTTTATTCTTGGTTATTTAAAGCGTCTGCTTGAAAAGCGTCGCGATCTAAAAATAATAATTACCTCGGCGACTATAGATCCGGACACTTTTTCAAAACACTTTAATGATGCTCCGATCATTCTTGCAGAGGGTCGTAGCTATCCTGTAGAGGTGCGTTATCGCCCTTGGGGTGAAGATGAAACAGATGAACGCGATCAATCACAAGCTATATTTGATGCTTGTGACGAGCTGGCATCAACAGGCCCTGGTGATATCCTGGTGTTCCTGCCAGGTGAAAGAGATATCCGTGAAGCAGCCGATTATATAGGCAAAGCCTGTGGTGCTAGCCGCTTGTTGCGTGGTGTTGAAGTGATGCCATTGCTGGCAAGGTTGTCAGCTGCTGAGCAAGCGAAAATATTCCAATCTCACAGCGGCAGAAGAATTATTTTGGCCACTAATGTGGCAGAAACATCGTTAACAGTGCCAGGCATTCGCTTTGTGGTAGATGCCGGTACAGCGCGCGTCTCGCGCTACAGTGTACGCAGCAAAGTACAACGCTTACCGATTGAAAAAGTATCACAAGCATCTGCCAATCAACGTAAAGGGCGTTGTGGCCGAGAAGCACCTGGAATTTGTGTGCGGTTATATGCCGAAGACGATTTCGAGCAGCGTGATGAATTTACAGAGCCTGAGATACTACGCACTAACTTAGCGTCTGTTATTTTGCAGATGGAAGTACTGAAGCTTGGCAATGTTGAAGACTTCCCTTTTGTTCAATCACCGGATGGCAGATTAATTAATGATGGCTATCGATTACTGTTAGAGCTTAATGCCGTTGATGGTAAAAGAAAGCTAACGCCACTAGGGCGCCAGTTAGCCCGTTTTCCGGTTGATCCGCGTTTTGCCCGTATGTTGATTGCGGCAAAAGCTGAATCGTGTTTGTCGGAAGTGCTGACAATAGTCAGTGCGCTTTCAGTGCAAGATCCGCGTGAGCGGCCAATGAATAAACAGCAAGCTGCCGATGAACAGCATGCAGAGTTTAATCATGAAAAGTCAGACTTTTTAGCGATTGTTAATTTATGGGAGTTTTGTCGCGTACAAAGTGAGCGTTTATCGTCTAATCAATTTAGAAAAATGTGTAAGCAAAGGTTTATATCTTACATGCGTGTTCGAGAATGGCGCGATATACGCCGCCAGCTCCAGCAGGCAATGAAAACAATTGAAGGTAAAGAGAATTCGACAGAGGCAAGTTATGACAACATTCACCGTGCATTGTTGTCAGGGTTGCTTGGCAACATTGCAATAAAAGAAGACCGCAACGAATACCACAGTACACGCAACAGGAAATTAATGCTGTTCCCGGGCTCTGGTGTGTTCGGTAAGGGTGCTAAGTGGATCATGGCCGCTGAGGTTAGTGAAACTACCAGGTTATATGCACGTTGTGTGGCGGCAATTGATCCTGTGTGGGTAGAGACAATCGGTGAAGGGTTGTTAAAGCACAGTTACTCTGGCGCGTCTTGGCAAAGAAAGCGAGCACAGGTCGGTGCGTATAGAAAGTCAACGTTGTATGGTTTGGTTATCGCTGAAAAGCGACGGGTCAATTATGGGCCGATAAACCCAACGGAGTCGCGTGAGTTATTTATTCGAGAAGCCTTGGTGGAAGGTAACTACAACACCCAGGCGGCTTTCTATAAGCATAATTTAAAGTTAATAGATGAAGTGGTCACCCTTGAAGATAAAAGCCGCCGCAAAGATATTTTAGTTGATCCTGAAGAGCTATACCGTTTTTATGAGCGAATTATTCCAGAGGGCATTTATTCAGGCCCGCAGTTTGAAAAGTGGCGGCTGGAATACGAAAAACAATCACCTCGTGGTCTTTATTTATCAAAAGACTATCTATTGCAAGACGAAGATCCGGGCTTTGATCAAAAAGATTTCCCGGACCAGATGGAATTTGCAGGTTTGGTGTTACCGCTTAAATATCACTTTAGACCCGGCGCGAATGATGACGGCGTGACGCTAGTGGTTCCAGCCAGCTTACTTAATCGGGTTAATGCGAAGCAGTGTCAGTGGCTGGTGCCCGGAATGTTGGAAGAGAAAGTAGTGGCAATGATTAAATCATTGCCAAAACAACTGCGTAGGAATTTTGTACCGGCACCTGACTTCGCGGCGCAGTCGATAGCAGTTATGCAAAATGAAGGTAGCAAGTCACTTCAAGATGCTTTGGCTGCCGCGTTGCAAAAACTAAGCGGCATATCCATAGATAGCAGTGACTGGCAACCGGCACAATGGTCAGCTCATTTGCTTATGCGGGCAGAGGTGTTAGACAACGATGGTAAAACCATTGACGAAGGACGCGATATAGAACGATTGCAAAAAAAGTATGTTGATCAAATAGAAGAAAGTCTAGCCAGCAATGAAAGTAATTCGTTTGAACGAACGGATCTTTCTGACTGGAATTTTGGTGATCTTCCTGAATGGGTTGAAATCACTACGCAAGGCGTACAGATGAAAGGCTACCCGGCACTAGTTGATGAAGACTCAATGGTAAGCCTGCGATTGTTCGCAACCGAAGAGGCGGCAAGTGCTGCCATGCACGCAGGCTTGCGCGCGTTGTACAAAAAGCGCTTGCAAAAAGAAGTCAAATATCTCATCAGAAACTTACCTGGCATTGATGTATTGTGTCTGCGCTTTGCCGCCTTTGGAAAAACCGAGGTGTTAAAGCAAGATATTGTTGATGCCAGTATTGATATGGCCCTCATTAATGATCAACCCACGCCTCGCACCCGAGAAGACTTTAACCAAATTTTAGAGTCGAATAAAAGTGAGCTGGTGGTGCATGCGAATGCGATTTGCGGGTATTTGGCCGATTCCTTTGAAACTCACCGCGAGGTCGCCCGACGTATGAGTGGTTCTGTATCTCTAAGCTGGGTTGAAGCAGTGGCAGATATAAAAGATCAGATTTCGCATCTCATCTATCCGGGCTTTGTTGTGAATACCCCGGCAAACCGGGTGCGACGACTACCCGTTTACCTTCGTGCAATAGCAAAAAGATTAGATAGCCTTGATCGTGAGCCTGATCGCGATCGACGACGCCGTGCGGAACTCTTGCCGGTTTGGGAAAGAATAAAAGAATTGGACGGCCCCGCTTACCCCGATGTGCATGCTGTGCGCTGGTTGATGGAAGAGTTGCGCGTTTCTATTTACGCACAAGAATTGGGCGCTGTAGATAAAGTATCTGTCAGTCGCCTGGAGTCTTTATTAGACAAGGCGATAAAAAAATAATATTTGCGATCGGTATTTTTAGTTCATTGTTGAAACCCAATAGCGTGCTTTATGATCAAGAATGACTGCTACCGCTTCTAAGGCGTAGGGGTTTAATTGAACTTCATCTCGTGCAACCCAGCGTGCGTCAGAAATCTCAACGTTATCAATGTCTGGTTCAATTGTTTCTTCCAGTTTGTGTACAAACAACACTTGTAGCGTTCGAAGCTGCGGATAAAATAAAACTGAAAACTGTTGCATGCCGTCAACTTTAATACCAGTCTCTTCCCATAGCTCTCGGGAGGCTGCCAAGTCCGGGCTTTCGCGGGCATCGCAATGGCCACTGGGGATATCCCAATCTGTGTTATAGGTTGTTTTCACTACCAGGAATTTATCATCTGCATTAGTGATGAACACCTTGGCCGCCACCACGTAGCCCGGGTATAAAGTGCGAACGATACGTCTCTGTAAAAACGTTGGAAGCGTTTTGTAAATTTTAAGTGCGAGTGGTTTTAAAAGCATGTAGTAGTATTCTTAGTTTGCTCGCGGTGGGGAGTTATTTGGTCTCAAATGTTATGCCACCACAGCGTCGGTTAATCTTTTAGGGTGCTATATGTTTCATTGTTCTATAAGCATAGGTTTAGGCCGTGATCGCTAAAATATTTTTTAAGTATCTTCCAATTGTTCGTCGGCGTACACTGCCGCCTCAGGAGGATTATCTGTCCCTAATGGCCCGTGATTTATCCAGCAATACCGGTGTGTATTGGCCTTCAGGTCCCTAATAGCTTCACCTGTCAGTGGTCGCCCTGTTATGGTAAGGCAATAGCGTTGTTTTACCTACCGTCATAATATAATTTTCCGTCAGAGGGGGTTGTGCGCCTTTTAGCTCGAGACGCTCTCTTAAATCTGCGCTGACAGTGATACGATAACGTTTCGACCACTAAAAGTGCTTATTAAATGAAGGCGATTAACTTAAAGGGCTTTGGCGATGCCAGTCAACTTTTTCTTGATGAAATAGAACAGCCCTTGCCGGGCAGTGGGCAAGTATTGATTGACGTTAAGGCTTGTTCAGTCAATCGTCCTGACATTGTGCAGCGTGAGGGCAATTACCCACCCCCTAAGGGAGATTCAGAAATACTAGGGCTGGAAGTGGCTGGTGTTGTTGCAGCAGTCGCTTCCGACGTAACCCGATACAAAGTCGGCGATCGGGTGTTTGCCCTGGTAGGGGGAGGAGGATACGCAGAATATGTGGTCGCGTATGAAGGTCACACGATGCCAATTCCCGACAATCTAAATTTTCTCCAGGCGGCTTGTATTTGTGAGACTTACATAACCGCCTACCTTAATGCGATAGTACTTGCGGAGGCGAAACCCGATGATACGTTTTTGCTGCACGGCGGAGGCGGCGGGGTTAATACGGCAGCCATCCAAATATGCAAGGCGTTGTTCCCTGCTTGTACAATTATTGTTACGGCTTCTACCGGCAAGGTTGAGCGCGTGAAAGCGTTGGGTGTT
Source organism: uncultured Granulosicoccaceae bacterium (assembly GCA_937927895.1). GTDB lineage: Bacteria > Pseudomonadota > Gammaproteobacteria > Granulosicoccales > Granulosicoccaceae. The sequence goes on from CALGKA010000101.1 coordinate 31,369, forward strand.
GATCATGTTATCGACTACAAAACCCAGTCATTTGCAGATGAAATAAAAACCATAACTGAAGGTCGTGGGGTTAACGTGATTTTGGATCACATTGGTGCGGCTTATCTTTCAGACAACATGAAAAGTCTGGCGCTTAGTGGCCGTTTAGTTGTGATCGGCTTAATGGGGGGCATAAAGTCTGAATTGAATCTAGCAACCATGATGGTTAAGCGACAAAAGATTATTGGTTCAGTGCTGCGATCACGGCCAGTAGCAGAGAAAGCAGCGATTATTTCAGATTTTGAAAAAACTATTCTGCTGCTATTCGCTAGTGGTCAAATAGAGCCGATGATCTCTGATGTATTTCCCTTAGCAGAGGCAGCAGAGGCGCATCGTGCGATGGAGGCTGGAACGCATTTTGGCAAAATAGTGCTAGAGGTTCAGGCGTGACAAGCTGTTGCAGCTTGGCGGCTAATGTGGACAAGCTAGATGGATAGGTATCCAGAGATTCGTGATCTGCAAATGTTGATCGCGTTATCGCAGAGAAATCACTTCACCAGAGCAGCGGCTGATTGTGGCATCTCTCAGCCGGCTTTTTCAGCCCGTATCCATCATTTAGAAAAGATGTTGGGTGTGCCGATTGTACGACGAGGCAACAAATTTCTTGGTTTCACCAAAGAGGGTGAGCTTGTCTTAAAGTGGGCCAGAAAACTGGTGGCAGATGCTGAGGGGATGCGCCAGGACATAGAAAGTGAGGTGGGTGATTTACGCGGAGTATTAACGGTTGGAGTTGTGCCTACCGCTCTGCCTTATGCGGCTTCAATATCCACAGCCTTGCGTGCACGCTATGAGCATATAACGGTTCAGATTCAGTCACTCAGCTCTACCCAGATTTCACGCGCCATAGATGATTACTCGATCGATGCTGGTATTACCTATGGTGATGAAAAAAGTATTGGCTCCCTTTGCTTTGAAAATATTTATCAAGAACACTATGTTCTGTTGGCACCGCAACACTTAGCACCGCGCAAATCCGGTACTGCCAGTTGGGCGGAGGCTGCGGATCTTCCACTTTGTTTGCTCAGTAAAAATATGCGCTTTAGGCAAATAGTTGATGAGGTCTTTGAATTGGCTGGAGTAGCGCCTCAGCCGGTAATGGAAACCAATGCTTTTACAGCTGCAATCGTGCAGGTGAGTAATGGTGCTGCTGCCACTATCGCGCCGCTGAAACTCGTAGATAGTTTGTTTCTTGATCAAAACTCGGTAAGTCTTCGATTGGATAATCCAATGGTTGAGAAAACTATTGGCCTTGCAACACTTCATCATGAGCCAGAATTACCCGCAATTAATGCGTTGCGAGATGTGATTGGTTTATCTAGCTAGTGGCCATCCATAAACAATGCGTAGCGTGCTTGAGGCGAACGCAGTAGCAGTCGTTTATGGATGGGCGCTAGCTAAAAGCTGACAAATATTTTTGTCAGCTTATATAACACTCGTTAAAAATTATTGTGCGTATAGCCTAATGTTTGCTTCGTTTTGATCGCCCACGGGTAATTTAAAGTGATACCACGCAAGACCCAAATACTCATGAAAGACACTGCTCGAGACTTTTAGTGCGCTGGTGTCTGGCATCAAGTAACGCCAGTCTCGTATATCGAAGTGAGTGCTAAAATGTGTGGGAGCAGCTGTTACATTAAAGCCAGCCATCTCAAATAGGTTCACGGCTCTTTGCATATGATAAGAGTGAGTCACCAGCAGTACATCTTTAATGCCTAAAGGGTGTAATATTTCGGCGCTAAAAATGGCATTTTGCCAGGTTGTAGAGCTCTTTCGTTCAAGCCATTTTGCATTAATGCCGAATTGGCTTTTTAAACTTTCACTCAGTACTTCTGAATGGTTTTCTTGTCGTTGGTTCATAGGGCCGCCTGTTAACATGATAGGCAATCCCGTTTTGTTGTGAAGATTGGCGGCATAGTGGAGGCGCACTAAAGCATCCGGGGTTGGTGTTGAAACACCGTACTCTGGAGCGAGATCAAAGTGTGATGCGCCGAGGACAACTATGGCTTTTACGTTGCCGGGTTGTCTGTTTTGCAAGGCAAGTGGCGCATGTTGTTCGATTGATTTATGCAAAAGGTTTGAGAAGTAGGGTGTTGCTAGCAGCCAAAGACTCAGTAGGCCGCAGAATGAAATAAATGCGCCTATTCGAAAATACCAGCGGGAAATCAAATAACCACCGGCGATCATCAGAATATTGAGAGCTGGCGGTACCAGCCAGATGCTAATCAGCATACGCATCAGCATAGGATTAGACCTACACGTGCGCGGTTCAATAGTCGCTTTGTTTTCAAAAAGATTGGCATTGAATACAGCATATTTTATTCAAAAAAAAGGTTTTGGCTGTGCAGGTTAGGCCCACAGAATAGTAGCCTAATTGATAGCGCGATGATGTGACATTCTTTCAGCAATTGTGATTGTTTAGTGAGTTAGATCGGCCGTAATCATCTGATACGGATTGACGGGTGAATCCTCGATCAAATAGTAGGTTGTGAGTTCCGGGCTGTGAAAGCAGCCAGGGTCAATCAGTAAGCGTCGCATCGACATAGACTCGGGTGGTGTTTTCCTTGGCTCAGATCGCAAAATCTTCTGATTTAGTAATTTTGATTTAGCAATTTGATCAGTCTGTTTTTTGTGTGATTGGTAAAACAAATTGCTGCATAGATAAATACGATTGGTTTTTTAGTTCAGACTGATGTCTTATAGCGTTAGCTAGTGCCCATCCATAAACAGCGCGTAGCGAGGTTGTTCCAGGTGCGTGAGATTTTGCCTATTACATGTAGGCGTTTAGTCATTCTAAATAACTATATAGGGTCGGCGAAAGATCACGTGTCTCGGGTGGTCCGCAGTAGCGTTGTTTATGGACGGACACTAGCTAGCTATTGGTCTGTTTCGTCAATCTCACTCTAAAAATCTAGGAACCAACATGGCAACGGCAGAACTGAAGGCGGGGGTGTGGAAATCCGGCCGTGGTAAAGGTCGCGTCACCCCCAAAGGGCGTCAACTAGATGATGCAGCACTGGCGGAAGTAGCCCAATTGCTCGGTGATAAGTCTCGCAGTGCCGATCTACTGATTGAACACTTACATTTGATTCAAGACAAATACGGCCATTTGTCGTCGAAACATATGTACGCTCTTGCGCACGAGATGCGCTTGTCACAAGCTGAAGTTCATGAAGTGGCCACTTTTTATGCCCATTTTGATGTGGTCGCAGAAGGGCAAACGCCACCACCTGCTACCACTATAAGAGTGTGTGACTCCCTCGCTTGTGAGTTGGCGGGTGCGCAGCAACTGCTAAACGCATTGAAGGACGGTATGGACCCATCCGAAGTTCGAGTCTTGCGAGCGCCTTGTATGGGGCGTTGCGACACGGCTCCAACACTTGAAATAGGCCATCGGCATATTGATCATGCCACGCTTGAAATGGTCAATGATGCGTTAGTGCAAAAAGATACTCACGCACGCATCCCAGATTACGAAAATTTTAAAGCCTATAAAGACGCTGGTGGTTACACAGAGCTTGAAAGCTTACGCGGCGGCCAGAGTACGGCTGATGAAGTGCAAGATAAAATTAATTCTTCGGGCTTGCGAGGTCTGGGTGGGGCGGGTTTTCCTTCGGGCAAAAAGTGGTCTTTTGTTCGCGCTGAAAAAGGTCCGCGGTACCTGGCCGTCAACGGTGATGAAGGTGAGCCGGGCACTTTTAAAGATCGCTATTACCTGGAAAGAACGCCACACCTGTTTTTAGAGGGCATGTTAATAGCCGCCTGGGCGGTTGAAGCCAGTCGCTGTTATATCTATATGCGAGATGAGTACCCGGCGGTTTTAAAAATACTAGGCGATGAAATAGCGGCTCTTGAATCAGCAGGCATTGTTGAGCGAGGCTACATAGAAGTACGCCGTGGTGCTGGTGCGTATATCTGTGGTGAAGAAAGCGCCATGATCGAATCAATAGAAGGCAAACGTGGCCTGCCACGCCATAGGCCGCCTTTTGTAGCCCAGGTAGGCGTGTTTGGCCGGCCCACGTTGGTACATAACGTTGAAACATTGCATTGGGTCGCCAGAGTTTGCCGTGAGGGGCCTCAAGTACTCAACGCTCACGAGAAAAATGGTCGTACAGGGTTGCGGTCTTTTTCAATGTCTGGTCGGGTTAAAAACCCGGGCGTGTATTTGTTACCGGCAGGCTCAACCATTACCGATTTAATAGACGCTTGTGGCGGTATGTCTGATGGACATACGTTTAAAGCTTATCAGCCAGGTGGTCCGTCAGCGGGAATACTGCCGGCATCAATGAGTGATATTCCAATGGATTTTGATACCTTGCAACCACACGGATCGTTTATTGGATCAGCCGCTATAGTCATTTTGTCTGATAAAGACAGCGTTAAAGATGCCGCCTTAAACATGCTTCGGTTCTTTGAAGATGAAAGCTGTGGTCAATGCACACCTTGCCGTGTTGGTTGTGAAAAAGCCGTTAAATTGATGGAAAAAGATAAATGGGATCAACCGTTACTGCAGGAGTTATGCACGGTAATGGTTGATGCGTCTATCTGTGGGCTTGGCCAGGCAGCGCCTAATCCTATACTGCTAACAATGAAGCATTTTCCGGAGGAGGTATAGCCATGAGTGATCAAATTAAATTCACCCTTGATGGTAAAGAAGTTAGTGCCAACGCTGGTGAGTCAATCTGGGAAGTGGCAAAAAAGCAGGGCACGCTTATCCCTCACTTGTGTCACAAAGATTCTGAAGGTTATCGTTCTGATGGTAACTGTCGCGCGTGTATGGTTGAGATAGATGGCGAGCGAGTACTGGCAGCTTCTTGTATTCGCACACCAACAGAAGGCATGGTGGTGCACTCACAAAGTGAACGCTCAAAAGTTGCCCGTAAAGTTGTAATAGAAATGCTAGTGGCTGATCAGCCGCAGCACGATACAGCACATGATAAATCGTCGCATTTCTGGAATATGGCAGAAATGCAGAATGTATCTGAGAGCCGCTTCCCACCGATAGAAATAGAGCGTGTGCCATTGCTTGATGCCTCACACCTTGCAATGAGCGTCAATTTGGATGCTTGCATCCACTGTAATTTATGCGTTAGAGCGTGTCGTGAAGTGCAGGTCAATGATGTCATTGGTATGTCAGGTCGTGGGCACGATACAAAAATAACATTTGATTTTGACGATCCAATGGGTGTATCCAGCTGCGTTGCTTGTGGCGAGTGTGTGCAAGCTTGTCCTACTGGTGCATTAATGCCTGCCACAGTGTTAGATGAAAAAGGTGTCGGCGATAGTGCCGATTTTGATCGCGAAGTTAAAAGTGTTTGTCCTTACTGTGGCGTTGGCTGCCAGCTGTCTTTCAAAATTAAAGATGAAAAGATAGTGTGGGTTGATGGTATTGCAGGACCATCCAATGAAAGTCGATTGTGTGTAAAAGGCCGATTCGGTTTTGACTACATTACACACCCCCACAGGTTAACTAAGCCACTTATACGTCGTGAGGATGCACCGGCAAAAGGGCTTAATGTTGATCCTGGAAATCCGTTAACGCATTTTCGTGAAGCTACCTGGGATGAGGCGCTTGAGGTTGCAGCAAAAGGTATGACGCAACTGCGGGAAGATACAGGCACACGCGTTGCGGGTTTTGGATCTGCTAAGTGCTCAAACGAAGAGGCTTATCTGTTTCAGAAGTTTATCCGTCAGGGCTTTGAACATAACAACGTTGATCACTGCACGCGCTTGTGTCACGCATCGTCGGTTGCGGCCTTGTTAGAAAATGTCGGTAGTGGAGCGGTTACAGCCACCTTTAATGAAATTGAAAATGCCGATGTGGCGATAGTGATTGGTGCAAACCCGACTGAGAATCATCCAGTTGCAGCCACCTACTTTAAGCAGTTTACTAAACGTGGCGGTAAGTTGATTGTGATGGATCCCCGCGGCCAGGGGCTCAAGCGTCATGCAGCGCATATGCTGCAGTTCAGACCGGGTACTGATGTCGCAATGCTTAACGCTATTATGAATGTGATCGTAGAAGAGAATCTATACGACGAGCAATATATTGCAGGCTTTACTGAAAACTGGCCTGCTATGAAAGAACATTTAAAAGGTTTTCCGCCTGAAAAAATGGCTGAACTGTGTGGCATAGATGCAGATACATTGCGTGATGTTGCTAGAACCTTTGCAGGTGCTCAGGCTGGAATGATCTTCTGGGGTATGGGTATTTCACAACATATTCATGGTACTGATAACTCACGTTGTCTTATCTCACTTGCGCTCATGTGTGGTCAGATAGGTCGACCCGGTTCGGGGCTGCATCCGTTACGCGGACAAAATAATGTTCAGGGTGCATCAGATGCGGGTCTAATACCGATGTTCTTGCCGGACTATCAGTCGGTCAAAGATCAAGGTGTTCGTGATGCCTTCCACGATATCTGGGGCTCGGAAAGCATAAACATGAATCCGGGTTTAACCGTGGTTGAAATCATGGATGCTGTTCATGCTGGTGATATACGCGGCATGTATGTGCTAGGTGAAAACCCGGCCATGTCTGATCCTGATGTTGAGCACGCACGAGATGCATTGGCTAAGCTCGAGCACTTGGTAGTGCAAGATATCTTCTTAACTGAAACGGCAAACTACGCTGATGTGATTTTACCCTCGTCGGCGTGGCCTGAAAAAACCGGCACAGTGACCAACACTAATAGACAGGTGCAAATGGGTCGCCCTGCCATGCCACCACCAGGGAATGCAAAAGAAGATTGGTGGATTGTTGTAGAACTAGCCAAGCGCATTGGTCTTGATTGGAATTACACGCACCCTAAAGAAGTATTTGCAGAGATGAAATTGTCGATGAAGTCTTTTGACAACATCACCTGGGAGCGTCTTGAAACCAGTGCGGTTACTTATCCTTCATTGTCAGAAGATGATCCGGGTCAGCCGATTGTGTTTGGTGATGGTTTTCCACGCAATGAAGGTCGTGCGCGCTTTACACCGGCAAATGTTACTCCACCTGCAGAAGTGCCTGATGCTGACTACCCAATGATACTGACTACAGGGCGGCAGCTAGAGCATTGGCACACGGGCTCTATGACTCGGCGAGCAGCGGTTCTAGATTGGGCAGAGCCTGAAGCTAATGCCTCATTACATCCAAAAACACTTCGGAAAATGAATGTTAAGCCGGGTGAAATGATAACGGTTGAGACCAGACGCGGAGCTATCAGTATTATGGCGCGAGCAGACCGTGCAGTATCTGAAGATATGATCTTCATACCTTTTGCCTATGTTGAAGCATCTGCTAATACATTAACCAATCCTAGTTTGGATCCGTTTGGTAAGATTCCAGAGTTTAAATTTTCAGCCTGCCGTGTAGCGAAATCTACTGAGATGGAGCGAGCGAGTTAGGGCTGACAACATGTCGACATTCTGATACGACGTTGCGAGTTCGAGGTACTTACTGTTTCTAAGGGTGGTTACAATAAGTGTAGTTGCAATAAACAGTAGCTACAGTCTCGTTGGGGTAGACGTATTGTTGTCTTATTTTACTTATTAAAAAGCAGGAAGAATTATGGCAGTCAAAACTGACATTCAAATTGCACGTGAAGCGAACAAAAAACCAATTTTAGAAATTGGTGAAAAGCTTGGTATCGCCTCTGAATCTCTTGTCCCTTATGGTCACGACAAAGCGAAAATTTCCGCTGAGTTCATAAAGGCACAGCAAAGTAAAAAAGATGGCAAGCTAATTCTAGTTACTGCTATCAACCCGACACCTGCAGGTGAAGGTAAAACCACTACTACAGTGGGCCTTGGTGATGGCTTAAATGCTATTGGTAAAAATGCCATGGTCTGTATTCGTGAGGCCTCGCTTGGTCCTTGTTTTGGAATGAAAGGTGGCGCCGCCGGTGGTGGTTACGCACAAATAGTTCCGATGGAAGAGATGAACCTGCATTTCACTGGTGATTTTCACGCCATTACTTCTGCGCATAATTTATTGTCCGCCATGATCGATAACCATATTTACTGGGGTAATTCGTTGGAGATTGATTCGCGACGTGTTGTTTGGCGCCGCGTATTAGACATGAATGATCGTGCATTGCGACAAGTCACCACAAGCTTAGGTGGTGCGACCAACGGTTTTCCTCGTGAAGCAGGTTTTGATATCACGGTTGCTTCTGAAGTGATGGCTATACTATGTTTAGCCAATGATTTAGATGATCTTGAAAAGCGTTTAGGTGACATCATTGTTGCTTACCGCCGTGACAAATCACCTATTTATTGTCGTGATATTAAAGCTGATGGAGCAATGACAGTTTTACTGAAAGATGCAATGCAACCGAATCTTGTTCAAACGCTTGAGAATAACCCCGCATTTGTACACGGTGGCCCATTTGCTAATATTGCGCATGGTTGTAACTCTGTTATAGCTACTAAAACAGCATTAAAACTTACTGACTATGTGGTTACTGAGGCAGGCTTTGGCGCTGATTTAGGTGCTGAGAAGTTCCTCGATATCAAATGTCGCAAAGCCGGTATCGCACCATCTGCAGTAGTGCTGGTGGCCACCATTCGTGCAATGAAAATGAATGGCGGTGTCGCCAAAGAAGATCTAAATGCAGAGAACGTTAAAGCAGTAGAGGAAGGTTGTGCCAACCTTGGTCGTCATATTGAAAACCTCAATAAGTATGGCGTGCCGGTTGTGGTTGCTATAAACCACTTTACCCTTGATACCGATGCTGAAATTGCGGCTGTTCAGAAATTTGTAAAGACCCAGGGTACTGAAGCAATTGTGTGTAAGCACTGGGCTAGTGGTTCTGAAGGCACTAAAGATCTGGCAACTAAAGTCGTCAGTATTATTGATGAAGGGAAAGCTAACTTCAAAACACTTTACCCGGACTCCATGCCGTTGTTTAAGAAAATCGAAACCATTGCTAAAGAGATCTACCGTGCTGATGATGTAGTGGCCGATTCTGCAGTACTCACACAACTTAAAGAGTGGGAAGATGCAGGCTACGGTGACTTACCAGTGTGTATCGCAAAAACTCAGTATTCGTTTACTACAGACCCAGAGCAACGAGGTGCGCCAACCGGTCACAGTATTCCCATTCGCGAAGTGCGATTGTCAGCAGGTGCGGGTTTTATAGTAGCCGTCTGTGGTGCCATTATGACAATGCCGGGCTTGCCTCGGGCACCAGCGGCTGAAGTCATTAAGCTAAACGATGCAGGCGAAATAGAAGGTCTGTTCTAGCGTTAAGTAGAAGGAGAGTATGCAGCTAGAGCTGCATACTCTATTTTTCGTGGTTGTTTTAGGCCGCCTTTTTGAACGGTGGTGGTGCAGCTACTTTAGCTGCCAGTGCTGTTAAAGATGGCAATAGCCTGGTTAGCTCATCTGCATATTTTGGTTTGCAAAGATAATAACCTTGCACAATATCGCAATCGATACTCGCAAGGTAATCAAGAGAGTGTGCGTGCTCAACTCCCTCTGCTACTAATTTTAAATTTAGATTGTGCGCAAGCTCTATCGCGGTATTGACTATAACGGTATCTTTACCCTCTAGCCCAAGATCGCTAACGAAAGATCGATCGAGTTTGAGTTCTTTTATTGGCAGCGTGTGAATATAGGCTAATGATGAATAACCGGTGCCAAAATCGTCAATTGATAATATGATCCCTTGCTCATTTAGCCGGGCAAGTATTTCACCGGCGCATTCTGGATCCATCATCATTGCACTTTCTGTCACTTCAATTGTTAATAATTCAGCTGCGACGCCACTATTGGTAAGATCGTTAATAATTAGATCAACTGATTCTCGGTCATGTAGCATCTGCGCTGACATATTCACAGCAACACTGAATTTGAAACCTAGTTTGTGCCATTCTTTTAGTTGCGAAAGTGCAGTGACCAGTGTCCAGTGAGTTAGCTGAGATATTAAGCCGCATTGTTCAGCGACAGGTATAATATCAATTGGTGAGATCATGCCGAGTGTTGGGTGCTTCCATCGAAGTAATGCCTCTACGCCACTAATACACCCGGCTTTAATATCGAATTTAGGCTGGTATACTAAAGATAAATCACCCTGTTCCAGAGCTTGTCTGAAGTCAGCAATGATTGATAGGGTAGTAAGCTGGTTGGTGTCTTCATCTGTGTTGTAAAACGCAAACGGTGCTCGAGCATTCTTAGCGTTGTACATCGCGACATCAGCGCATCGCAATAACTCTTTAGAGTCGGTACCATTCTTTGGTGCCATAGCGATGCCTATGCTACCCGCAGATCTGAGCTGATATTCACCGATAGACATCGTTTCAGCCAAGGTGTCATCAAGTAACTTAGCAGTTCTGTTTGCTTTTTCTTCATCACAATTTGGCAGTAAGACTGCAAATTCATCGCCGCCTAATCGAGCTACAAGATTGCTTTCTCCCAGTGTGTTAAGTAAACGCTGTGATACTTCCTTTAGCACTTCATCACCAATCTCATGACCAAGCGTATCGTTTATTCTTTTGAAGTCATCAAGGTCTAGCAGCATGAGTGTATGAGAATCACCTGCACTATGTTCTTCAAGTAGTTCTTCAAGCGCTTTTTCAAAGCCGGAACGATTGGGCAGTGTTGTTAGGTAGTCGTGGTTCGCCTGATACTGCAATTCGCTTGTCATCTTGTTAGTGCGTGCGGAATCAAGCGCTAAAAATACTGCAAAGATTAGGGCGCTAGCCACCCCTACGATAGCGAGTATTGTTAGGCCGCTTTTGGTTTGAGCATGCGCAAGTGCTGAAGATTCATCCATTGGAACCACAACCTCCAACGCACCCATAAGTTCATTCAATTGCCATTGTTTGCCTGTTTCAACTCCCGCGGCTTCACGTCTGGCTACTGTCTCTGGCAGTAGTTCCATTCTGTTATGGCAATTGACACATGATTGGCTTGCGGCAGGGTCTGCGTATAAGTAGCGTAGTACCTTCATATCGTTAATGGTTTCAATACGCCAAACTGGCTCCCACTTGATTGCCTCTCCAGTTAAATTTTTATTTTGTGCTTCTAGTCTTTCCCAGGCCCATATCTGGAAATCATCTGTGAGGCCTTGGTCCGGGCTCAAATTCCATTTGCTGAGGGGTGCAAATGAATAGAGACCATCATTTTGTGATCTAGATTTAGTAGCAAGCTGTTTGAGAAATTGTGCAGGAATTGGTACTGCACCTGGTATGTTTGCGGAGTTTGTACTTGCGCCATAGCCCTCTTTTGTGAGCTTTGAAACTACAGATTTCGTGTAGACTGATCGTGCCATCGTGGCTTGCGTTGCAACTACATTCGCCACATTAAGCGACTTAAATTCAATTATTTTGTTTTGGCTTTTAGAAATGATCACCCACGTGAGTAGTATCAGCAGGCTGACCAGTACAATGGAGAGTGCAAATAGACCATGTTTGGAATTTATAGGGAGTTTGGCTTTGCAGATAGAAACTGACGACGACATTTAGATTTCCAGTAGAACTTGTGCAACATCTCAATTTGCCGCTACCGCTCGACCATGGCTTACTTAGAAAGTAGCGACCGGTTTTGTGTCAACTGTTGGGATTTATCATATTATTTGAAAATGTTCTCTGTTTCTCTCTCTTGCGCATGCGATCAGTTTTAGCCAGTGCCACTGCTCTATTCTTAGCCCTAGTCTGCTTGCTTGAATTCTGTTCCAATGGCGACTACTTTCGGCACTGACATGTGCGACTTTAGATTAAATAGATGCGAACTATTCAACTATCAACGGTAATTTCAGATCATGTGGTTTGGTGAACTCAAAACAGAAGACTGTGTAGCTTGTATTCTCGCGCACAGTTTGAAAGTGAGTGGTAAGAAAATTTCTAAAGGCACACTACTTGATCACTCGATGGTGAAAGAGCTATCAGAGCACGGTTATGATTCGCTAACAGTGGCGCGTTTAGAAGAATCTGACATACCAGAGGATGAGGCTGCCACAAGACTAAGTATCGCAGTGTGTGGCAGCGGGGTACGCGTCGAAACTGCACACACCGGGCGGGTTAATCTGTATGCCGCCTGTGATGGTTTATTTGTATTTGATCGTGACTCGATCATTGCCATCAACAGTGTGACTGAGAGCATAACTCTTTCAGTTATTGCAGAAAATCAATGGGTGCTGGCAGGACGCATGATAGGTACTGCCAAAATTATTCCTTATGGAGTTGCACAGGAAGATTTAACCAAAGCAATTTCTTATGCTAGTGACTTAATGGTATGTAAACCTCACGCTAAGCGTGCAGTTCTTATTCAAACAACGTTTTCAGCTATAAAAACCAGCACATTAGACAAGACAGCAAAAACCACCGCGCAGCGACTGCAGGCACGTTCGAGTGATTTAATAAAAGAGCTTCGCTGCGATCATGCCATCGATAATGTCGCTGATGCACTTGCAACTGCTGGGTCCTTGCAGCCCGATTTAGTTCTGATAGTAGGTGCCAGTGCGATCAGCGATCGATTTGATGTTCTGCCTTCAGCGGTTATGCGCTGCAAAGGACACGTACAACGCGTTGGCATACCCGTAGATCCTGGTAACTTATTAATGTTAGCTGAGCTAGGCGGCATGCCAGTGGTTGGAATGCCGGGATGTGCAAGATCAGTCAAGCATAACGGTCTTGATCTGTTATTAGATAGAATAATATGTGATATAGAGATTACTGATGCCTGGCTTAATAGTCTTTGTATTGGTGGCTTATTGGGGGAAATGCATGACCGACCCCAACCTCGTGTGGTGGCTACACCCGGTAATAGGGTTGCGGCGTTAGTGCTTGCCGCGGGTTCGTCCAAACGTGCTGGTGAAACCAATAAACTGCTATACCCTTTTAAAGACAAAACACTTGTTGGTGCCGTGATTGAAACGGTGTTGAAAAGTTCGGTAATGACCAGTCTTGTAGTGACTGGACACCAGCGTGAGAGGGTAGAAGAGGCAATAAAACAGTATGATATTGAAGTCTGTCATAGTGTTAAATATTCCAGTGGTATGGCGCATTCGTTAGCAATGGGCATCTCACGTCTACAAACTTATGATGCAGTGTTAGTTTGTCTTGCTGATATGCCGCATGTTAGTACGGATGTTATAAACAAAATAGTCGCTTCGGCTGATGGTGCTAAAAATAAAATCGTTGTTCCAGTCTATAATCAACAACGTGGTAACCCGGTTCTGATTGGTCGTACTTTTTTCGATTCGTTACTGCAGCACGAAGGGGATAGTGGTGCTCGCTATTTAATCCAGCAATACCCCGATCAAGTGATAGAGGTTGAGGTGGATACTGACAGTGTGTTGCGTGACTACGATACGGCTGTGGCTTTGCAATCTATAGACAAAGAGTAATTTGCGTAGTTGATTTATGTAGCTTGCGGTACTTTTAATAGCCCAAAAAAAACCCCGCTAGTGCGGGGTTTTTCTTAGTCGCTAATTGCTCAATTAAGTAGAGGCTAATCGTGCCGCGACGTTTTCCCAGTTAACCAATTTATCGAGAAAGTTAGTCAGGTATACAGGGCGCTTGTTACGAAAATCAATGTAATAAGAGTGTTCCCATACATCGCAGCCTAGTAGTGCAGTTTGGCCGAAGCAGAGTGGATTCACACCGTTTTCAGTTTTAGTGACCTTGAGTGTGCCGTCTGTATCAACGACTAACCAGCACCAACCAGAACCGAATTGACCGGCGCCTGCGGCTGCGAACTCTTCTTTGAATTTTTCGACAGAGCCAAAGCCATCTTTTAAACGTGCTTCAAGTTCAGAAGGCATTTTTTGACCGTTCGGCCCCATCATTTCCCAAAACTGAGTGTGGTTCCAGTGCTGTGAAGCGTTGTTGAAAATACCATTTTGCGCCACGGCATTTTTGTCGTAAGTGCCAGTGATGATGTCTTCAACTGATTTGTTTTCCCACTCTGTGCCGGCGATGAGCTTGTTGCCGTTGGTAACGTAGGCGTTGTGGTGGATGTCGTGGTGAAACTCCATGGTTTCTTTAGACATGCCATTGTCTGCAAGTGCATCGTG
>CALGKA010000102.1 GCA_937927895.1 uncultured Granulosicoccaceae bacterium
GAGCGTAGAGGATGCGACTACCACACCATCTACAGAATATTGCTTCAGCATGTTAACTGAGTGCTGCGGATCTGTTTCGTCACTGAGATTTACCAGCAACGGACGCAAACCGCGTTCCTGTAATCCTCGTGTGAATCGATCAAAAACCTCAAGGAAAATAGGATTGTGAAAGTTATTCGAAACGAGTCCGATCAGGCGGGTCCTGCCGGTAGTAAGGCTGGAAGCCAGTGCGTTAGGCGTATAGCCCAGTTCAGTAGCGGCTTTCTCCACTTTCGCGCGCATCGAATCTGATACAGATGCGCCGTGCGTAAATGTACGCGAAACAGCAGAGCAGGAAACCCCGGCTTTTTTCGCGACATCTTTAAGTGTTACCGGCATGACTGCTTAGCTAGTGGCTGTCCATAAACAACGCTATTGCGGACCACCCAGGACACGTGATCTTTCGCCGACCCTATATAGTTATTTAGAATGACTAAACGCCTATATAGGGTATGCAAAATTTCACGCACCTGAATGATCCTCGCTACGCACTGTTTATGGACGGAAACTAAATTAACGGCGTAGCTGCCTGGCTGTGAAAAGCAGGAATAGAAAAAGAGTGCCAAAGCCACCACCGCCGGAAGTTGTATTGGTGGTTTGTGCGCTTGATGGAGTGTCGTTAAAGATCAAGCCTTTAGCCTGCAAGTCGTTGTTAGATTCTGTACTGATGCGAATGTTATCGAAGTAGAGAAATTGATCTTCACTCGGTGCCCATGAGGGATCATTACCACCATAGAATGTGCTGAAGTAAAAAAGGTTAATACCTATTTGGTCGTTTTTTCGGTAGATAAAATTATTCTTAGCGAGTACCTTCCTGCCATCAAACCACGCTTCTAGTATTCCATTTGCCTTGCCTACCGTGTTAAGCACGACGCGATGCTGAATCGTGTGCCACTGGCCGGGGATTGGTTTAGCTCCCCAGTATTCATCATCACCGTAATAACTATTTTGTGCCGAGTGATACACGTAGTTCTCTAGCTCTCCGTCTGTACGCCACATGCCGCGTGCGCTCCAACCGTCGTATCCGTCGGGGAAGCCGCCTCCGGTATTGCAACCAGACGTAGGTGTTTGGGTGTTGTCATACCCACATAAGCCTGGCAACTTACCACCCTTAACAAAGTCAAAGTTTTTAGCAAACTTTACATCGTATGAGATATAAAGTTCATCGTAGCTTTTCGGTAGGCCTAGCCCAAACTCAACATCGGTAAGAAATGCAGTCGCTCCTGCAGCGCCATACTTATTGGCAGGAAAAGTTACCCGCATTGCGTTGCCGCGACTGGATTCTTTAGTGATGTGAACCCGCCCCTGATTAAATCCCATATGCCATAGGGGTGTATCCCAATCAGCATTAAGTGCAGAGCCGCTATAACTGCCAAGTGCTGTGTCATTAAAATTTTGTTGGAAAATAATCTCAGCTGGTTTTTTTACGAGATCAACTTGTGTTTCTATTGGTCTTTTGGTTTCTGTTTGCGGAGTATTGGTGGCAGGGGTGGTGTTAGTAACCGGAGAAGAGGTGTTCGCACTAACAACACAGCTATTACCATTTTCGTAACCCCAGCCATCGCCATCAGGGTCTGATGAGCTGTAGCTGCAAGTGGCATGTGTGGGTGCGCTGCTGGTGGTTGTGTTGTTGTTGTTGTTGTTGTTGTTGTTGTTGTTGTTGTTGTTGTTTAAATTTTTACTTTGGCACGATCTGTTATTTTCCCAGCCCCAACCGTCACCGTCTGGATCGCTGCTTCCGCTAGTGCATGTTGGGATTCCTGGTGTTGCTGCAACTGGTGCTGGTGCTGGTGCTGCCACTGGTGCCGCTGCTGCTGAGACCTTGCAGGATTTATTATTCTCCCAACCCCAGCCGTCACCGTCTGGATCAGATGAATCCAATTTGCATATGACTATGTTGCTTGACGAGTCATCGGCTAACAATGCACCAGGTTGCGGGCTTGCCTGGCACATTCTTTCGCTGGTCCATGGCCACTCTGCGTTGTTATCGTAGTCGCATGTAACCTCAACGCCCAAGACTGCGCGCTGTGGCAATAAGATCACTAACGCAGTAAGTAATAATCGTAGTGCGATGAAAAATTGTGCTGATGTGTTCAGAGTAATCACCATTTTCCCCTAATTGGCGGATTTCTCTGTTCTTAACGGCTTTCGCTGTCAAATAATTATTGCGAATGTGAGTCCTTTGAGAGTCGTTTGTGCCGATTTGTGTGTTACTTGGTGCTAGGTGTCGGCTAAAGCTTTAGGGTAATAATTCCCAGCGAATACCTTTAAGTCAGGATATTAGTGACAGTTTGGGCAGTTTATTGCATCTGAGTGTCCCTCAGAAGCATATAACGATATAAAGATATCTTTATTATTGCAGTCCAATTATAATCCGAAAATTGAGCTTCGAACTCGTGTTGCGCGTGTCTGTAGCTAAATCCATCGTCTAAATTCCAGCAGAGACCTAACCATCCATGACTAAGGAACACATTTTTACCTCAGAATCAGTTTCCGAGGGGCATCCAGACAAAATGTCTGATCAGGTGTCAGACGCGATACTTGATGCCATTCTTGCAGAAGACAAAGATGCCCGTGTCGCCTGCGAGACTGTTTTCAAAACTGGCCTGGCGATGATCGCCGGTGAGATTACCACCACGGCCAAGCCAGACTATGAAAAAGTCATTCGCGAAACGATTCGTGAGATTGGTTACACCGATTCCGCCATGGGTTTTGATTGCGATACTTGTGCTGTTATGACTGCCATTGGTGTGCAGTCTCCTGATATTAATCAAGGTGTCGATCGTTCGCGCCCTGAAGATCAAGGTGCTGGTGACCAGGGTTTGATGTTTGGTTACGCGACTAATGAAACTGATGTGCTCATGCCAGCCCCCATTACTTATGCGCACTTATTAGTTCAGAAACATGCCGAGTATCGTCGAGGTGGAGCTGATTGGTTACGACCTGATGCCAAGAGCCAGGTGAGCTTTAAGTATGTTGATGGAAAAATTGCCGGTATTGATGCCGTAGTTTTGTCTACACAGCATTCTGCAGAAACAAAACAAAGTGATTTAAAAGAAGCGATCATGGAAGAGGTGCTTAAGCCTATTCTTGAGCCAACCGGTTGGTTACACGCAGATACCAAGTATCACATTAATCCAACGGGTGCGTTTGTAATCGGTGGTCCAATGGGTGATGCAGGTTTAACGGGTCGTAAAATTATTGTTGATACCTACGGCGGTGCAGCGCGTCACGGTGGTGGTGCATTCTCAGGTAAAGATCCTTCAAAGGTTGACCGTTCGGCCGCCTATGCTGGTCGTTATGTTGCCAAGAATATTGTGGCTGCGGGTTTGGCTGATCGTTGTGAGATTCAAATTTCATACGCTATTGGTGTCGCTGAGCCAACTTCAATTATGGTCGAGACATTTGGCACAGGTAAGCTTGATGATGAAAAGATCACAGCGCTAGTGCGTGAGCACTTTGATCTTCGTCCATACGGCATTTTGACCATGCTAGATCTTTTGAACGCCGACAAGATCAAGTACCGCAAGACAGCGGCGTACGGTCACTTTGGTCGCGAGAACGAAGGCTTCACTTGGGAAAATACCGATAAAGCCGACGCGCTACGCAGCGCCGTCTAGTAAAAACACGATCTGCTGCTATACAAGCAGCAGACAACTTAAATTAAATACTGAAGATATAGGAATAAACGATGAGTGCAGAAGCAGCAGCCAACATGACAGGTGACTTCAAAGTCGCTGATATGTCTCTTGCAGAGTGGGGCCATAAAGAAATACGAATCGCTGAGTCAGAAATGCCTGGCTTGATGAAAATCCGTGAAGAATACAACGGTGCCAAGCCACTTGAAGGCGCGCGCATAGTTGGTTGTTTGCACATGACCATTCAAACGGCCGTGTTGATTGAAACGCTAGTGGCGCTTGGTGCTACCGTGCGTTGGTCTTCGTGCAACATATTCTCAACTCAAGACCAAGCGGCAGCTGCAATTGCAGATCAAGGCATTCCAGTATTTGCATGGAAAGGTGAGACTGAAGAAGAATTCTGGTGGTGTATTGAGCAAACACTAGCAGGCCCAGATGGTTGGAAGCCAAACTTAATTCTTGATGACGGCGGTGATGTAACGCAGATCATCCATGAAAAGTATCCTGAAATGTTAGCAGACATCAAAGGCTTGTCAGAAGAGACCACCACTGGAGTTCACCGTCTATATGAAATGGCGCGTGAAGGTAAGCTAAAGGTTCCTGCAATCAACGTAAATGATTCAGTAACTAAGTCTAAGTTCGACAACCTATACGGCTGCCGTGAGTCACTACTTGATGGTATCAAGCGTGCCACAGACGTAATGATCGCCGGTAAGATTTGTATGGTACTTGGCTACGGTGACGTAGGTAAAGGCTGTGCACAAGCATTCCGTGGTATGGGCGCAACTGTATTGGTTTCAGAGATTGATCCGATCTGTGCATTGCAAGCGGCAATGGAAGGGCACCGTGTTGTGACTATGGATGAAGCTGCAGAAATGGCAGACATATTCGTAACCACAACCGGTAACGTTAATGTGATCACACACGACCACATGGCAAAAATGAAAAACGAAGCGATCGTTTGTAATATCGGTCATTTCGACAACGAAATTGATGTAGCAAGCCTAAAGCAATACGAGTGGGATAACGTAAAGCCACAAGTTGATCACGTGATCTTCCCGGACGGCAAGCGAATCACCCTTCTGGCAGAAGGCCGACTAGTAAACCTGGGTTGCGCCACAGGCCACCCAAGCTTTGTAATGTCAGCATCTTTCGCCAACCAGGTGCTAGCTCAAATCGAGCTATGGGAACGTGCAGATCAGTATGAAATTGGTGTACACGTACTACCGAAAATTCTAGATGAGAAAGTAGCCAGACTACACCTGGACAAGATCGGTGCAAAACTAACCGAGCTTAATACAGAGCAAGCGAAGTACTTAGGAATGGCAACCGAAGGCCCATACAAGCCATCGCATTACCGTTACTAGTTTTTACTTTGCAAGTAAGTAATTAAGGCTCCGAGTCGAAAGGCTCGGGGCCTTTTTTTATTAAAGTGATTAAGCTTTCTTTATGATAGGTAGTGATGTGGTTGAGTGTTCTATTGTGGGTTGGTTAATAGTTAGGCTTTATGGTTTTAAAGTCCCACGCTAACGCTTGTGGGTTTCCTTAAAAGATAAAGAAAACGCGCAATGGTTTGGTGTGTGGTGGTGTTCTTTTTTGAGGTGAGATAAAAATTAAGCTTTACGGTTTTAAAGTCCCACGCTAACGCTTGTGGGTTTCCTTAAAAGATAATGAAGACGCGCAATGGTTTGGTTTATGGTGGTGTTCTTTTTGAGGTGAGATAAAAATTAAACTTCACGGTTTCAAAGTCCCTCGCTTACGCTGGCGGGCTTCCTAAAAGATCAAAAGATTAAAAAATGACAAACATGCTTAAGGTAAAGAGCACGCTCTCGAATAAGTGAGTAAGCTTATAAATGAGTAGGCGTATTAGTCGGAAAATACATTCGGAATAACACCAGACACGAGCGCGTAACTTCCAAGTCCACACCACTCCAACTGAGCGTTGCGAACCACCAGCCTTTAAGTTGCTCCAATCCAAAAAAACTTACGTAGAGTGCCGTCACTCACGAAGTGAATCTTTTAACGCGCTTTTTGTTGTTTTTTGAAATCCTCTGGAGTGGGGTCAAAGCGCCATGGAAGGCGCTTTGAGCGCGGTGCACATGGATGTGCCCATAGTTGACAACAATGCGCGCGACCCCACTCCAGAGGATTTCAAAAAATGGCGACAGCCACCCTTGGGCAACAAAGTAGCAAGAAGGCCTTTGCTTCCGTTTGGGCCTGTCCAAATGAAGGCCGCCGGCAGGCATGAACAGCAAGTTAGCCGTCCGCAGGACAAGCCAAAGCGACAGCCGCCGGCAGGGCATACCACGCACGTAGCCACCGGCAGGGCCCATACCACGCACATAGCCGCCGGCAGGCATGCCACGCACGTAAGCCGTCCGCAGGACAAGTCAAAACGACAGCCGCCGGCAGGGCAATGAAAGAAAAAAATGCGCGAAAGCACAAAAAACAACCAAAAAGCCCGCTGCTAAGCAAAAGCCGCCGGCCAGGCCTACAGGGTTATTGGAACAAACCCAAGAAAACAGGTATGCTCGGCGATTCCGCAGATGCCCAAAAACACCCAAAGGGCAACTGCAATTACCTGAAAGATAAATCAATAAATGCGACAAAAGGTTTTTGTCAAAACACACGGCTGTCAGATGAACGAGTACGACTCGGACAAAATGATAGACGTGCTTGACGAGCGGTTCGGCGTTGACTTAACAGACAACCCGGAAGATGCTGATATATTGCTGGTTAACACCTGCTCAATCCGTGAAAAAGCTCAAGAGAAAGTATTCTCTCAGCTTGGACGTTGGCGCCCTTATAAAGAGAAGCGCAAAGACGTACTGATAGCTGTTGCTGGTTGTGTGGCAAGCCAGGAGGGTGCAGCACTGCAACAGCGCGCACCGTATGTAGATCTAGTCGTCGGGCCGCAAACTATTCATCGCCTGGCAGATATGGTTGAAACCACGCGTCGTGAAAAACGCCCACTGGTTGATGTGAGCTTCCCTGCAATAGAAAAATTTGATCAACTGCCAGAGCCAAAGATGGACGGGCCAACGGCGTTTGTATCTATTATGGAAGGTTGCAGCAAGTACTGCAGTTTCTGTGTAGTGCCTTATACACGTGGTGAAGAAATCTCGCGTCCGTTTGATGATGTCATTGCAGAAGTCGCACAGCTTGCAGCAAAGGGTGTGCGTGAAGTTAACCTGCTGGGCCAGAACGTTAATGGCTATCGTGGTGATATGGATTACGACGGCAGCACTGAAGTCGCTGACCTCGCGTTATTAATTTCAGTTGTGGCAGCAATAGATGGAATTGAAAGAATTCGTTTTACGACTTCCCACCCAATTGAATTCGGTGATCGTCTAATTCAAGCTTATGCTGAAGTGCCAGAGCTTGCATCGTTTTTACACTTACCGGTGCAGTCTGGCTCTGATCGAGTACTTGCAGCAATGAAGCGCGGCCATACCGCCATTGAATATAAATCAAAAATTCGAAAGCTAAAAGAAGCGCGCCCCGGTATATCAATATCATCAGACTTTATTATTGGTTTTCCCGGTGAGACAGATGCTGACTTTGATCAAACTATGTCGCTGATAAAAGACATAGGTTTTGATAACTCATTTAGTTTTATTTACAGCGCCCGCCCTGGTACACCCGCTGCATCTATGGAGGATGACACTCCCACTGATGCTAAAAAAGCACGGCTTGCACTACTACAGAAAACGATCAACGAACAAGCGGCAAAAATCAGTGAATCAATGGTTGGAAGTGTTCAACGCATATTGGTTGAACGACCTTCCACAAGAGATGAAACAGAAATGGCAGGGCGCACTGAAAATAATCGGGTGGTTAACTTTGCAGGTGACGCATCATTGATTGGAAAATTCGTTGATGTGACCATTACCGAAGCCAGACCCAACTCACTCCGTGGTGAATTTTTAACCATTAATGATCCGTTACATTAAACAAGGAATTTCAAAAGCTTGGCTACCATAGAATTTAAGCTAAGCCCAGACGATAACAAGCGTCTGGCAAATCTCTGTGGTCAATTTGACGAGCACTTACGACAAATAGAAGGGCGCCTTGAAGTTGAGTTGCATAATCGCGGGGGTAATTTCCGTGTCTCAGGTGATGATAAAGTCGTAAAGAATGCAACTAGTGTTTTGCAGGGCTTGTATGATGCAACCGCAAAAGAATCACTCACTCCAGAAAAGATACATCTCTACTTGCAAGAATCTAATCTCAGTGCTGACGATGAACAGTCAGAAAACAACGAGCGCAGCGGTGCGGATATCGTCACTCGCAATGTACGTATTCGCTGTCGCGGTAACAATCAGCAGTCATACGTTGATAGCATTCGTGAGTACGACTTAAGCTTCGGTATTGGTCCTGCGGGTACTGGTAAAACCTACCTTGCAGTGGCTTGCGCGGTGGAAGCGCTTGAACGCGAACAAGTGCGCCGCCTGGTATTGGTGCGTCCTGCGGTTGAAGCGGGCGAGCGACTGGGTTTTCTACCTGGTGATCTTACGCAAAAGGTTGATCCTTACTTACGGCCAATCTATGACGCACTCTATGAGTTTCTAGGGTTCGATAGAGTAGCCAAGTTAATAGAAAAAAATGTCATTGAAGTAGCACCGCTTGCTTACATGCGCGGGCGTACGTTGAATCATTCGTGTGTGATCATGGATGAAGCGCAAAACACCACTGTTGAACAAATGAAAATGTTTTTAACCCGACTTGGTTTTGGGTCAACCGCTATTGTCACCGGTGATGTAACGCAAATAGATTTACCTAAGCATGTGACCTCAGGACTCAAGCATGTTCGCGGTGTGCTTGATGGCGTAGAGGGAATTGGTTTCTGTGAATTTAAAGCGCGCGATGTTGTGCGTCACCCAATGGTTCAAAAAATAGTCACAGCCTATAACGTGGCTGAGAAAAAAGAAGCTTCAAGCGATTAAGTAGCTCAACTACCTTTACTTAGAAACACTTATGCCGACGGTATGTGACCCCAATGAAGCAGACCCTTCTGTAGAGATACAGTGGCAGGTAGCGGCGCATGAAAGTTATCCGTCAGACGCTGATATCAGATCCTGGGCCCGGGCGGCACTTCAAGAAGGCAATCGAGATTACGGTGTCACTATACGGGTTGTTGACCTGCAGGAAATCAAAGCCAGTAATTTGCAATGGCGTGGGATCGACAAGCCAACGAATGTATTGTCATTTGCGGCGGATTTTCCCGCAGAGGCCCAAATTCCCTATTTGGGTGATATATTAATATGCCCAGAAGTGCTTGAGCGCGAGAGTGCAGAGCAAAACAAAACCCTCAACGACCATTGGACACACATTGTTATACACGGTCTATTGCATCTACAGGGCTTTGACCATGAAAATGAACAAGAAGCTGACACAATGGAACAGCGAGAAAGGGAAATTCTGGCTACACTAGGTGTTGCAGACCCATATTTGCACGATCATCTAAGATGAACGCAAGCCAGTCTGTTTGTGAAAACCTTAATTCAGTTACGCAGAGAGTAGAACCAATCAATGGCCAATGAGCCTGTCGAGTCACCGAAGTCTTTGGTAGAACGTATACGCCATGCATTCAATGGCGATGACGAACCGCGCGATATCGAAGAGCTAAAGCTTGTGCTGCGAGAAGCTGCAGACCGCGATATCTTCAGCGATGACACCATGACCATGCTAGACGGCGTCTTTGATGTTGCCGCCATGCGCGTTAGAGACATCATGATTCCACGTGCACAGATGGAAGTAGTCGAAATAGACGAAAACCTCGATGAAATTCTGCCCACCATTATTGACAGTGGCCACTCGCGCTTTCCGGTTATCGGTGATAGCCGCGATGAAGTCATTGGTGTTTTGTTGGCCAAGGATTTATTGCGCTTTTCCCTGCCAGGTAAAAAAGAGGCGTTTGATCTTAAGTCTCTGATTCGCGAGCCGGTATTCACGCCGGAAAGTAAACGGTTAAATGTATTGCTCACAGAGTTCAGAGCCAACCACAATCACATGGCTATTGTGGTCGATGAATACGGTGGCGTTGCAGGCTTGGTCACAATCGAAGACGTACTCGAGGAAATAGTCGGTGAGATCGACGACGAGCACGATGCAGAAGAAGATGCCAACATTAGAAAGCACGAGACCAGCGGCTACACCATAAAAGCGCTCACACCGATTGAAGAATTCAACGAGGAGCTTGGCGCTGATCTACCCGATGATGAATTCGATACTATTGGTGGGTTGGTTATGCAAAAGATCGGTCACATGCCGAATCCTGGTGAGCAAACACGGATTGATCGATTCCTAATAAAGGTGTTATCGGCAGAGTCACGCAGAATTCATCTGCTACAGGTCACCACAGAAGATGCTCCTGCCACCTAGGGTGATGCTATAAATACCTTTTTGTGGAATACTTTCACTTTTACGGCCCTTATTGTGCCCACTGTTTTTATAGGTAATGGGCGGTTGCTGTCCGGCGCTAGTCTCACAGGGTATACGTGCAGCATTCATCTTCTACAGATTCCGCATTGAAACAAAATACATTAATGCAAAACAAATGGCTGACCAGTATTGTCAGTTTGTTGTGTGGTGCTTTATCGGTGTTGTCGTTCGCACCTTTTGGTTGGTGGATCGTATTTCCATTCACCCTTGCCATACTATTTGTACTGCTCTTTAACGCCAATTCAAATTTCAATGGCTTCAGAGTCGGCTATTGTTTTGGTGTCGGCTTGTTCGGGGCAGGCGTGTATTGGGTCTACTTTAGTCTGCACTTGTTTGGCGGCGCTATTGCACCGTTAGCAGGTCTAGGCACATTTTTAATAGTGCTTATATTGGCTTTTTTTCCCGCCTTTTTTGCTTTATTGTCGCAACGCTTTGCTAAGCATAATCTTTGGTTTCTGCTTACCGCACCTGCACTATGGTTGTTAATAGAGTGGTTTCGCAGTTGGTTTCTCACGGGGTTCCCGTGGTTAAGTGCGGGCTACTCCACTATACATTCGCCACTTGCCGGGTACGCGCCTGTCGGTGGTGTGTTTTTAAATTCATTGGTGCTTGTTTGTTGCAGCGGTTTCATTGCGTGGACTCTGCACAGCCGACGGGTTGCGCCTTTGTTAGTGAGCTGTGTTTGTATCGGTGCATTAGGCGCAGGCGGGTACTGGTTAAAATCTAAAGAGTGGACTCAAGCCATAGAAGGTCGCACAGTCAGTGTCACGATGGTGCAGGGCAATATTGCCCAAGAGCTTAAATTTCAGCCAAACTTAATTAAAGATTCTATCAATCTGTATTCAACGTTAAGTGAAACAGGTGCTGAGCTTATAGTGTGGCCGGAGAGTGCAATCCCAACGCTGTATTCTGATCTTGCAGAGTGGGAGCACGAGTTCGCGACGAGCATGCAAGCGGCGGGCTCTACAGTAATTAGTGGTGGCTTTATTAGCAATGATGATTTTTCAGAATACTTCAACGGCATCAAGGTTCTTAATGGCACGGAAGATCAAGTCTACGTAAAGCGTCACTTAGTGCCATTTGGTGAGTACATACCTTTTCGAAGTGTGATCTCTTTGTTGTCGGAGCTGATCACAATTCCTATGTCTAACCTTTCACCCGGTACTGGTCCGGTGCGTCCGATTGAAGTGAATGGCGTAAATTACGGTATGTCGATTTGTTATGAAGATGCCTTCGGTGGTGAAATGCGCGTGCAGTTTCCTGCCGCTAATGTGCTTATAAATGTTAGTAACGATGCATGGTTCGGGGATTCCTCCGCACCTCATCAACATCAGGAAATAGCCGCTATGCGCTCGCTTGAGTTTGGCCGTCCGATGTTGCGAGTCACCAATACCGGTGTGACCTCTTTGATTGATTATCGGGGGCACATTGTCTCTGAAGGGCCGCAGTTTGAAGCGTTAGCCATAGATGTAGAAGTTACACCGCGCCAAGGCAGCACCCCGTACGTTAAAATAGGTGACTGGCTTGTAGTGGCGCTTGCAACCATCATGTTACTGATAGCATGGTTGTTAGGTCGGCATAAACCTATATAGCTTATTCGGCTGCGGCTTACGCGTAGTAATAGCGTAGAGGCGTAAGTGAAGACTGTTGTTGAAGGATTTTTAATTTTCACGTTAACTAAATAGATGGTGCTGCATGACGCTAACTGCTAACTGGTCATATCCCACTTCCATTCGATTTGGCGCAGGACGCATTGCAGAGCTTGCAGAGGCGTGTAAGGCCTGTGGAATCAACAAGCCTTTGTTGGTAACCGATAAAGGCTTAGCTGGTATGGATATCACCAACCGGGCGCTGGATAACTTAGAGGCGGCTGGGCTTGGCCGACAACTCTTCTCTGATGTCGATTCCAACCCTAATGATATCAATGCTGAAGAGGGCTTGAAGCTTTATCGTGACGGTGGCTTTGATGGTGTTGTGGCTTTTGGTGGTGGTTCAGCGCTTGATCTTGGTAAGGTGCTGGCGTTTATGGTCGGACAGACTCGACCCTTGTGGGACTTTGAAGATATTGGCGATTGGTGGACACGCGCTGATGCCGATGCAATTCACCCGGTGATCGCCGTGCCGACTACAGCTGGTACGGGTTCAGAAGTAGGGCGCGCCAGTGTCATTACTAATACTGCCAATCAAGAAAAGAAGATTATCTTCCATCCAAAGATGCTCCCTGCGATTGTTGTGTGTGATCCTGAGTTAACGCAGGGTATGCCGCCATTTTTAACCGCAGGAACGGGGCTCGACGCATTTGCGCATTGTGTTGAAGCCTATAGCTCGCCGCACTATCACCCCATGAGCCAAGGCATGGCGCTTGAGGGAATGCGCCTGGTTAAAGAGTACCTTCCATCAGCCTATAGCAATGGCAACAATTTAGAAGCGCGAGCACATATGATGTCTGCAGCCATAATGGGGGCGACAGCCTTTCAAAAAGGCTTGGGTGCCATACACGCGCTTTCGCACCCGATAGGGGCGGTGCATGCCACTCATCATGGCACCACCAATGCGGTATGCATGCCGGCGGTTCTACAGTTTAATAAATCGGCTATTCAGCCAGTATTTGATCAGGCTGCAGCTTTTCTGAATATAGAAGGTGGGTATGAAGGATTTTGCCACTATGTTAATGAGCTAAATCAGTCTATGAATATACCAAAGACTCTGACCGAGCTTGGGGTAGAGAATCCGGACCTTGATAGCCTGACTCAATCTGCGCTGCGCGATCCTAGTGTGGGGGGTAATCCGGTTGCCATGAATTATGATAATACCTATAAACTTTTTGAGAGTTTGGTGTAGATTGTCAATGGGTACTCGCTAGCTTCACCATGCAGCGAGCTATGAAATTGGCTTTTCTATTGACCGGTTAGAATTAAACTTTAGAATAAGCAATACCAGAACAAGCAATTCCAGAACAAGCTATACCAGAATAAGTAATAACTGATTAGCAGTTAAGTATATAAGCAGGAGCCTAACGCTTTGAACACACCAAATGATCTGTACTACGCTGAATCGCATGAATGGGTGCGCCTAAATGACGATGGAACCGTCACTGTCGGTATTACCGATCACGCCCAAGAGCAACTTGGTGATTTGGTTTTTGTAGAGACACCAGAGATTGATTTAACAGTCAGTGCCAAAGATGCAGTGGCCGTGGTTGAGTCTGTCAAAGCAGCTTCCGATATCTACGCACCAATACATGGCAAGATCGTAGACACTAATGGCGCATTAGCCGATGAGCCCGAGTTAGTCAACACCGACCCCTACAATGAAGGTTGGTTATTCACCATGCAGCCTGAGCACGCCACCGAGATTGAAGAGCTAATGGATGATGAAGCCTATGAATCTTTTGTGGCATCGTCAGAGAGTGATATGTAAGTGTTGTAGCAAGCCCGGTTCAGTGCGTGAAAGCCTCGCTCGTAGGAAGCCCTTAAGCGTAAGCGAGGAGCTCTGTGCCGCGATGATTAACAGCCTTCAATCTTTAAAAAGAAATCAGTTGTCCGTGTTTGCAGTAGACACAAATATACATAAAAAACACTACTGGCAAATACCCGCAAAGCTACGAATCCGCTTGCACCCTTAAGTGAAACCCAACGTTCCCCAAAGTAGCAATTTCATCTTCAAGCTCAGCACGCGTAAGTGGGTGCTGCTCTAACCAGTCAGCTGAGATATTAAGTGTAATAACACTGTCGGTTGGCGTTATAGATACCGGCGGTATGGCACCTGAATATCGGGTCCGGTGAAGTAGCGTTGCTAATCGTAACAATACCAGTAAACGGTAGTAGCGCGATTGTTCAGACTTACGCATAGTTTGCACCACTGTTTTATCGATCTTTCTACGATGGTTGCGTACCAGTGCTGCGATAAATTCTTGATCGTTCCGTGAAAAGCCAAGCATGTCTGCATGGCGTAACAGGTAGTCGCCATGCTTATGGTACTGAACATGAGCGACTGATAAGCCTACTTCGTGTAGGTGGCAGGCGGAACGCAGCGTTCCCCAATCGCGTTTGGGGTCTAGATTCCATTGCTTTATAGCGGATAAAAACATGAGTTCTGCAGTACCGAACACACGCGCTGCCTGGTCTGTATCGACTTGAAAGCGGCGTTGCATGTCGTCTACAGCGTTGCGTCTTACATGGTCGTTGAGTGAGTCACCGGCCAGATCAATAATGACACCTTCGCGCAGGGCTGCGTGTGATACCTGCATGTGTTTTATATTGAATGATTGAAACGCTGCCATCAAAACGGACAGCCCGCCAAGAATAACCGCTTTGCGATCTTCACTAACGGATGAGATATCATTTAGAAGGTCAGGGCCTTTTTTGCAGATCTTTTCAATCAGTGCTTCCAGGCCTTCACGGCTAATGCCGTTTGCTGCTGGGTTTAATGATTGCAATATTCTTTCGGTGGCTTTTATGGTGCCACTGGAACCGACGCAAAGCTCCCAGTTATGTTTTAAGTACTCAGGCACAATGGCTTGAGCCTCAAGGCACCCTTGAGCGATGGCTTTATCAAATTGTTTGTGCACTTTTTTGCTGTTATCAAACCACCTTGTGTTAGCACTTACACAGCCCATGTTAACGCTTTCCATAATGTGCGCTGAAGTGCCGCTGCCTGCTATAAATTCGGTACTTCCACCACCGATATCAATGACGAGTCGTTTTTTATCATCGCGTACACCGTATGTCACACCGGTATAAATTAGTCGTGCTTCTTCGCGCCCTGAGATAATCTCTATAGGTACGCCTAGGGTTTCAACAGCGGCGGTATTAATTTCGCTAGCGTTACGTGCCCGGCGTAGCGTGTTGGTGCCAACAGCGCGTACCTGGTGCGGTGGTACATCGCGCAATCTTTCACTAAACATAGATAGGCATTCGAGAGCGCGCTTCATAGTACTGGGTGTTATATTGTTTTTCTTATCCAGGCCTGCTCCAAGGCGCACGGGTTCCCGTAGCTTATCAATCAACTTTATGTGCGCGCCGGTAGAGTTTGCGACCGCCATATGAAAGCTGTTTGAGCCAAGGTCGATCGCTGCAAAGGTTTTATCTGCTGTGATCTCCGGGCCTTGATGGTCGCTAGTTGAGCCCATATTTGAGTTCATATTTGAGTTATCTGCGGCAGCGGTGTGCTCCTTGCTCATGCTTTTTGCCCGAGCGTCACTCTGTCATTGTTGGCCAAATCTTTGATCGTTTCTACTTGGCTAAAGTGGTTTTCTAACATTAGTTCTCGGGTGCGTTGACCTTGCGTGTGTCCGTGTTCTATTAGTAGCCATCCATTACTTTGGAGATATTCCGGTGCTTCTTTAATAATAGCAGTGATATCAGCAAAGCCATTGTCACATGATCGTAAGGCTTCAATTGGCTCAAATGGTAATCCGCCCCGGGCTAAGTGTGGGTCATCTGCTGCTATGTAGGGTGGGTTAGCGGCGATAGCCGCAAAAGATTGTACGGGTAATTGTTCGAACCAATTTGATTTAATTAGCTGCACGCGCGCGTTAAGGGTCTGTGCGTTTATTTTTGCCACTGCCATGGCGGCGCCACTGTATTCGACGGCAACCACATCAATGGCGGGTAATTCTTTTGCCACGCATATAGCAATTGCACCGCTACCGGTCCCAAGATCAAGAAAAGGGCCGGCGGTGCTATCGAGCTTGCTTAAGGCTAGCTCAACCATAAGTTCAGTGTCGGGTCTTGGTATGAGGGTGTCTGAAGTGACTTTAAATGTGTGTGACCAAAACTCTTTTTCACCCGTTAAGTAGGCGAGTGGCTCACCTTGCAGTCTGCGCTTGAGTAGTTGGTCAAATTTGAATTCTTGTTGTGCGGTGACTTCAGATTCAGGCCAAGTGTATAAATATTCGCGAGGCTTATCTATGCAGTGGCTGAGTAGCAGTTCGGTATCAAGTCTGGCACTTTCAGAGATGCCCTTAAGTTTTTCTGTTGTGCGTTGTAATAAGGTGGCTATGGTTGGCATATCTTGAGTGTTAGTAAACTGTAGATGTGCGCTTAACCGCGTGCGTAACAAAGTGAATTAATCTTCACTCATTTCAGCCAATAGATCTGCCTGGTGTTCAGCGAGTAGCGGGTCAACTACCTGTTCCATAGAGCCTGTCATTATTTCATCTAGCTTATAAAGCGTTAAGTTAATGCGATGATCTGTGACTCTGCCTTGTGGGTAGTTGTAGGTTCTTATTCGCTCGGAGCGATCGCCGCTACCGACTTGCAAGCGTCGTGTTTCTGTTTCTGCAGCTTGGCGCTTTTCGATTTCATCGCTCATAAGGCGTGCTTGAAGTAGTGACATGGCACGCGCGCGGTTTTTATGTTGCGAGCGTTGATCTTGGCATTCCACCACTAAGCCTGTTGGAATGTGGGTCAGTCTAATAGCCGAGTCAGTTTTATTGATGTGCTGACCGCCAGCACCACTTGCACGAAAAGTATCAACGCGTAAATCTGCAGAATTAATTTCTATTTCTTCAACTGCCTCGACCTCAGGCAGCACCGCAACAGTGGCGGCCGAAGTATGTACACGACCTTGTGATTCGGTCTCTGGTACTCGCTGCACCCGGTGTGCGCCTGATTCAAATTTTAATTTTGAGAACACACCGTTGCCGATAAGCCTTGCGACAATCTCTTTGTAACCGCCGTGATCTCCATCGCGTTGGTTAATAAGTTCTACTTGCCATCCTTGGGTGTCTGCAAAGCGCGAATACATTTTGTATAAATCGCCTGCAAAAATAGCTGCTTCATCACCACCGGTGCCGGCGCGTATTTCTAAAAATACGTTGTTTGCGTCTCTTGGGTCGGTCGGTAGCAGAAGCTTTTGCAGTTCAATTTCAAGTGCTTCAATTTGTTTTTCAGCGCTGGCGATTTCTTCTTGTGCCATGTCACGCATGTCAGGGTCTGAATCGTTGGCCATCTCTTTAGCGCTTTCAAGATCGCCACTGGCAGCGCTGAAGTCACTGTAGGCTTTTACAACGGGCTCTAGCTGTGAGTACTCGCGTGAAAGATCGCGGAAGCGGTTTTGATCTGAGATGGTGTCAGGGTCACCCAGTAACGCGGATATTTCTTCGTGGCGTTCTGTTAAGCCGTCGAGTTTTGTTTTTATAGATTCTTTCACGGGTCTTGGGCTTACTCTGAGTCTTTATTAGGTTGTGCATCAATAGGCGGGCTGCTGTTCTTTTTTGCCTGCTGTGAGTTTGCTTCTTTATTGTTGAGGTTAAACAGCGCGCGAGTAGCCTCCGCAATTTGATTGTCACCCGCTTCACTGGCCAGTCTTAGCTGTTCAGAGGGCGCGTGTAACAATTTATTGGTAAACGTTCGTGCGAAGTATTGTAACGCTTTCTCGGGATCGTCGCCTTTCTTAAGCATGGCCATGGCCTCGTTGAGGGTGGTTTGCTGAAGGGATGCCGTGTGCGAGCGTAAGTCGCTAATAGTGGCGCCTGCATTCAGGCCGCGGATCTTTTGCATAAAGCTGTTGGCTTGATGCTCTATTATATGCTCCGCTTTAATGGCGGCCTGTTGGCGTGCCTGAAGGCCTTGATCGATAATCTCTTTAAGGTTATCGACGGTGTATAAAAATACGTCGCTCAGTTCACTTACCTGTGGCTCTATATCACGCGGTACTGCAATGTCTATCATTGCCATCGGTCGATGCCGTCTTGCTTTAAGGGCCGCCTCCACAGCACCTTTGCCCAGTATTGGCAATTGTGATGCAGTGGATGAAATAGTGATATCTGCCCCTGCCAGGCGTGCGGGTATGTCTGCAAGGCTGATCACTTCACTGCCAAAGCGTTCAGCCAAACGCTCAGCGCGTAGGGCGGTTCTGTTGGCAATAATGGTTTTACCGATACCGCTTGCATGTAAATGTTGCAATGTTAGTTCGACAGTTTCACCTGCGCCGATTAAAAGAGCAGTGTGATCGTATAGGTCGCCAAATATTTGCTTGGCCAACGATACCGCCGCAAACGCCACCGATACCGGGCTCTCACCAATTTCTGTATCAGTACGTACTTGTTTGGCAACACTGAACGCCGATTGGAATAGCAGGGTCAGGTTACGCCCGACTGTGCCGGATTCTCCGGCCTCGCGGAACGCTTGCTTGATCTGGCCAAGAATTTGCGGCTCACCTAGAATCATGGAATCCAGACCGCTGCAAACACGCATTAAGTGTTGCGCTGCGTCACGATCATAATGGGTAAATAAAAACGGCGAAAACGATTCTTGTGGCGCTTGGTGGTAGTCGTGAAGCCAGCTTACTACCTCGTGGGTTTTATCCTTGTGCATACCGCAGTAAATTTCAGTACGGTTGCAGGTAGACACAATGGTCGCTTCCGGCACATGCAGGTCTGTGCGCATTTGGCGCAAAGCGTCGGTAATTGATTCAGGGGCAAAGGTAATCCTTTCCCTGATATCAACGGGCGCAGTGAGATGATTGAGGCCGACGGCTAGCAGTGACATTGTGCAGATGGTAGCAAATTATGCATTTGATTCGCTGAGATGTGTTTTCCGAGTCTTGAAAAAAAGGCGTAAATAAAGATTTCCAGGGTGGTATAGCAGCTCATGCGACTCGCATTGGCAGTATTCCAGTACAATTTGCGCAGTTATTGGCCGCAAAGTTGCGCAAAGCAGTCAGGTTATTATAGGTTGGTTATTGATTGGACACTACGAGTAGCAAAAACATTGTGAAAACAATTACTTTTTCCGCCCTTTTGAGTGCCGCCCTCGGTGCCTGTAGCACGGCCACGGTTGCGCAAATCGAGGGCAGTTCAATGACCGAAGAGCTGCCGGCAGAGGTAGCGACTCGTCGTTACGCTCAGCAGTTGAGCATGAGCGAAGAATCGGATTTATTGTTCAATATATTATCAGCAGAAATGGCCGGTCGCCGCGGATTAGTCGGGATCGCCTCAAAAAACTACTTTGAAGCTGCCACTGCCACCGATGACCCGCGAGTCACCGAGCGAGCAGTAAAGCTCGCGCTAGTGGGCAGAGACTGGCAACTTGCAGATCTAGCCTCGGCTCGTTGGGTTCAGCTTGCGCCCGAAAATGTAGAGGCCTGGCAATACCGCGCGCAATCATCTATGCAGCAAAAAGATATCGAAACTGCCTCGGCCGCGATGGAGCAGGTGGTGACCTTGTCTGATGGCGAACCCGGTGAAGTGATACCGTCTCTGGTTGATTCTATTTTGCGTCAGTCCGATGCAGAGATGGGATCAGAGTTGCTTCAGAAACTGGCAGACAGATTCCCTGGTAGTGCTGATGCTCATTATGGTATTGGCCGATTTGCCATGTCTAAAGGTGAGCGCGATCTAGCTCTCGAAGCGTTTGAACGCGCGCTTGTAATTGATCCGAACAACGTTGATACCTTGTTATCAATGGCACGTTTAAAGCTGATTGCCGGTGAAGGTGATGCCGCCCTTGAACCGATTGTCGCTTATATCGATCGCACACCAGATGACTTAAGCGCGCAGCTTGGTTATGCACGGTTGCTAATTGATAGTGGCAAAGTTGACCGTGCAGCTGATCACTTAGATGTGGTTGCCAGGCAGTTTCCAACCGATGCCGACGCGTTGTATACCATTGGCTTACTGGCGCTAGATATAAAACGTGTGAATAGCGCTGAATCGTATTTAGAAACAGTAGTGTCATTAGATAAATACCAGGATGACGCCTACTACTATTTGGGTCGTATCTCTGATAGCCGTCGTGATTATCAGCAAGCGATATTGCGTTATCAGGGTGTGCAGGCAGGTGATAACTTTTTTGATGCGCAAATCAGAGCAGCAGAGTTATATGGATTGGTCGGCGATATAGACAACAGCCGTAAGTTGTTCGCAACGCTTAGAACCTACACCGATGATAAATCTCTGCAAATAGAGATGATCAATTCTGAAAGCAGAATGTTAAACGTTAATGATAAGTATGAAGAATCGCTGCAAGTCTTAACCGGTGGTCTTGATCAATACCAAAACGATCCAAAGCTTTTGTATTCTCGTGCACTGGTAGCAGAGCGCTTAGATCAACAGGAACTCTTTGAATCAGATTTAAAAACAGTGATCGAGGTACAACCCGATAACGGCTATGCCATGAATGCATTAGGC
Source organism: uncultured Granulosicoccaceae bacterium (assembly GCA_937927895.1). Lineage (GTDB taxonomy): Bacteria > Pseudomonadota > Gammaproteobacteria > Granulosicoccales > Granulosicoccaceae. The sequence continues at coordinate 20,257 of CALGKA010000102.1, forward strand.
TACTTTTTAGCGGACCGCAATGAGCGCCTGGATGAGGCAGAAAAGTACTTAAAACGCGCGTATGAACTGCATCCGGAGGATGCAGCCATTACTGATAGTCTGGGTTGGTTGTACTATCGTCAAGCTCGATTTGAAGAGTCTATAGAGCTACTCCAGAAGGCTTATGCGTTAATGCCAGACTCAGAGATTGCAGCCCACCTTGGAGAGGTTCTGTGGGTCTCTGGTGATCAAAGCAAAGCAACACAGGTTTGGGAAGAAGCGCTTCGTGAAGCACCTGACGACGATCTCCTAAACACCGTTATGAAAAAATACATTCGTTGAAGATTAAACCGTACGTGTTAAAAAAAATAGTTCTACTGGCTGTGCTGCTAAGTGTCGCTGCCTGCAGCAATGTAAAGCCTACGGAAGAAACAATGGTGTCTACCGCCACCATAGCTGAGCGCGAAGCCAGGCTTGCGGCATTTTCACCTTGGCGCGCGCTCGGTTCCATAGCGGTTGAATCTGAAAAACAGGGTAAGTTTAATGCGTCTTTTTCATGGGAAACTAATTCGCAAGGCTATGACATAAAACTCTTCGGACCACTGGGTGTGCAAGCGTTTCATTTGATTGAAAATAACACTGGAGCGCAGCTAATTGATCGCAAAGGTCAAGTCAGCGGAGACACCGCAGATCAACTCCTTAACGCTGTTTTGGGTGTGCCGGTACCTATTAGCAAAATGCAAACATGGGCCGTAGGATTACCAGGCAACGCGATTCAAATCCAACGGGATAACATGGGTAGGATTAGCAGCATGGTAGTGGCTGAAAATGAAAGCTTTAAATGGAATGTTGATTTTAAGCACTATACCAACGTAGATGGTCTTGATTTACCAAAGGCAGTTCATGTTGATAGTGACGATATCCAAATAAGGCTATCGTTTAAAAAATGGCTGCGCACCGGGGCTACCAATAACAACAATAACCGACTCGTTATTCCGGGTATTGACACATAGTGTCAATACATAAAATCTATCCAAGAACGTAAGTCAAGATCGCTTGAACATTACCTCGAATCGAAAGTGGCTGGCGCCGGCGAAGCTTAATCTGTTTTTACACATAGTTGGCCGTCGCGCCGATGGCTACCATTTACTGCAAACCGTATTTCAGCTGCTCGACTACGGTGATGAGCTGTCGTTTGACATAAACCAATCGGGCGCTGTTGGCCTGGATATCCCCATGGCGAGCGTGCCCGATGCAGACAACCTGATAGTCAAAGCCGCCAAACTGCTGCAAACTGAAACGGGTTGCAGTATGGGTGCTGAAATCAGCATTGAAAAAAAATTGCCGATGGGCGGTGGTCTTGGTGGCGGAAGTTCCGATGCAGCAACAACACTTGTGGCCTTAAATAATCTTTGGCAAACCGGACTTTCAACTGATCATTTGGCAGATCTTGGCCTCAAACTGGGCGCAGACGTGCCAGTTTTCGTTCGTGGCCAGTCTTCGTGGGCAGAAGGTGTCGGTGAGACGTTGCAAGCTATGTCATTGCCAGAGCAACATTTTTTGGTGCTAAACCCCCAGGTTGAGGTCAGTACGGCAGCTTTGTTCTCGCATTCGCAATTGACACGTGATTGTGCAGCAATCACAATACGCGGCTTCCACAGCGGTGTTGTGTTGAGCAACGTGTTTCAGCCGTTGGTTTGTGAGCTTTACCCGCCAGTTGCTGCGGCACTAGAATCTCTGTCAAAAGCGGCGGTTCAATGTGATGTCAAAAACAACAAAGGCGAAGTAAGGCAAGCAAGAATGACTGGCACTGGAGCGTGTGTGTTCCTTGCTTGCGATACCAAAGCACAGGCACAAAAAGTGCTTTCTGCTTTGCCCGCAACGGCTGATTGTTTTATTGCCAGGGGTGTTGATCGATCAGGTTTGTTTGATCAATAGCGTTTAGGTGCTGTGGAAAGATAGTAAAGTTAGTCCGAATGGGGTGTGGCCAAGTGGTTAAGGCACCGGGTTTTGATCTCGGCATTCGTAGGTTCGAATCCTACCACCCCAGCCATCTTTTATAAGATGGTCCATTTTGGATGGTCAGCGACAACCAAATTCATACAGCTAGGCGGGTAGCAGTGTCTGAATCTAACATGATGGTGTTTTCGGGCAATGCTAATCTAGCATTGGCAAAAAAAATCGCAGATCAGCTGCGTATTCCACTCGGTAGAGCCACCGTCTCTGAATTTTCAGACAGTGAGACTGCTGTAGAAATTCTAGAAAATGTTCGCGGTCGCGATATTTTCCTTATTCAAACTACCTGTAATCCAGCTAATCACAATGTGATGGAAATGCTGATCATGGTAGATGCATTCCGCCGCGCATCGGTTGATCGAATTACCGCCGTGATGCCGTACTTTGGCTATGCACGCCAGGACCGACGTGTGCGTTCAGCTAGAGTCGCCATATCAGCCAAGCTGGTGGCGAACATGATCACTATAGCCGGTGTTGATCGGGTGTTAACCGTTGATGTTCACGCTGAGCAAATTCAAGGCTTTTTTGATATTCCGGTAGACAACGTCTATGCGTCACCAGTGTTAATGGGTGATATCTGGAGACAAAAACACCAAAATCTGATTGTTGTATCCCCTGATGTTGGTGGTGTAGTGCGCGCAAGAGCCGTTGCAAAACAACTGGATGACGCCGATCTTGCGATCATTGATAAGCGTCGACCGCAAGCCAATGAAGCACAAGTAATGCATATCATTGGTGATGTCAGTGGTAAAACCTGCGTCATTATTGATGACATGGTCGATACCGCTGGCACACTATGCAAAGCAGCGGAAGCATTAAAGCAGCACGGTGCCATTAAGGTAGTTGCCTATGCCACGCACCCTGTACTGTCGGGTAAGGCGCTTGAAAATCTTACTGCATCTGAAGTGGATGAGCTCGTAATCACCGACACCATTCCGCTATCTGAAGAGGCAGCCAACTGTCCTAAGATTCGTCAGTTGTCGGTTTCAAACATGCTGGCTGAGACCATTCGCCGAATTCACGAAGAGGAATCGGTTAGCTCCATTTATATGGACTAACAATCCGGCTGCCCAAACAGGGCGGTTTCCGCACCCGGAAAACACCAAAAGCCTTTTATTCGCTTGGCCTTTCAGGGCTTATTTCCTGTGGCGGTTAGTTAAATCCCTGTTATACTGTTCGGCTGGGAGTGTTTTGGTCGCGAAACGCTCTTTTAGCTGTTTAATTAATATGGCCACAGGCCTTTAAAGGATTCTCAATGAGCAACGATTTCACATTGAGCGCGGAAATACGCAGCGACTATGGTAAAGGTGCGAGCCGCCGTCTGCGTAGAACAAATAAATTTCCGGGCATTATTTACGGTGGTGGTGGTAATCCCACACCATTAACACTCGATCACAACGAAGTATTAAACCACTTCCAGAACGAGGCATTTTTCTCGCACATTTTAACTTTGAAAGTTGAAGGTGGTGGTGAAGAACGTGCGATTATCAAAGATATCCAGCGTCATCCATACAAGCAAATTGTTTTGCACATGGATTTTCAGCGTGTCTTAATGAACGAGGCCATTTCGGTTCGTGTGCCGCTTCACTACGTCAATGAAGATACCTGCCATGGTGTCAAGATTGAAGGTGGCGCGATCAACAAGATCGAAAACGATATCGGTATTAGCTGTTTGCCTGGTGATTTACCAGAGTACATTGAAGTTGATCTTGCAGAGCTTAAGCTCGGTGAAACCTTGCACTTGTCAGATGTGAAGCTTCCTGAAGGCTCAACTGCAACTGACTACACTGAAGGCGATGATGATCAAAACCGCGCCATTGTTGCGGTGTTCCAGCCACGTGCAGCTGCTGAAGAGTCTGAAGAAGAAGATGCAACTTCAGAGGAAGGTGGAGATGCTCCAGCGGACGATAAGCCTGCTGATGAAGGTGGTGAGTCCTAACGGCCACTACCGTTTGGGCAGACGTTTACCATTGTGTGTGCTATTAAGTTGATTGTCGGGCTCGGTAACCCGGGCTCAAAGTACGATGAAACCCGACATAACGCGGGTTTCTTTTTACTTGATGAACTAGCCAGAAGCTATTCAACTAACTTTGCACCTGAAAAAAAATTTCAAGGTGAGGTAGCACGAGCAACTATCAGCAACTGCGATGTGCGGTTGCTGAAGCCAACCACTTATATGAACCTAAGTGGTGAATCAGTACAGGCGGTCGCGAGCTTTTTTCGTATAGAGCCTGAACAGATTCTGGTAGCGCATGATGAGCTTGATATCCCGCCGGGTGCCGTAAAGCTTAAACAAGGCGGTGGTCACGGTGGCCATAATGGCTTACGCGATATTATTAATCACATAGGTCGTGATTTCTGGCGTGTAAGGCTTGGCATAGGTCATCCGGGTAATGCAAAGCAAGTGGTTAACTTTGTACTGCAGCGCGCGCCAAAGTCAGAAACCGATTTACTGCAAATTAGTATTGATGATGTGGTTCGGGAAATTCCCGATATTGTCTCAGGTGAAATGGAAAAAGCTACCAAGAACCTGCATACCAAAAAATAGAATAGCCTTAACAGGCTTATTCTTGTCAAAAAATTAGGCAAAAAACATGGGATTTAAATGCGGCATAGTAGGTCTTCCAAACGTAGGGAAGTCGACGCTATTCAATGCCCTGACCAAGGCTGAGATTGCAGCGGAAAATTATCCGTTCTGCACCATCGAGCCGAACGTTGGCATTGTTCCAGTTCCAGATCCTCGGTTAGAAACGCTTTCAGCAATTGTTAACCCGGAAAAGATCCTACCCACGACAATGGAATTTGTTGATATCGCGGGTTTAGTAGAAGGTGCATCTAAAGGCGAGGGCTTAGGCAATAAGTTTCTGGCCAACATTCGCGAGACTGATGCCATAGCGCATGTGGTGCGTTGCTTCAGCGATGACGATGTCGTCCATGTATCCGGTAAGGTTGATCCCATCTCTGACATTGAAGTGATCAACACTGAGCTTATGCTTGCCGATATGGACTCCGCAGAAAAAGCGCTGCACAGAGTAGCTAAAAATGCCAAGTCAGGTGATAAACAAGCAATTGCTGAAAAAGCCTTGGTAGAAAAAATAATTGCTCATGTTGATGCGGGCAAGCCTGTAAGAAGCATGGACTTAAGTGATACCGAAAAAGGCATAGTGAAGCTTCTGCATCTACTTACCTCTAAACCTGTGATGTACATAGCCAACGTTGATGAAGAAGGTTTTGAACTCAACCCTCGACTAAAGAGCGTACAGGAATATGCCGCAGCTGAAGGTTCGGTGGTAGTGGCTGTGTGTGCCGCGATTGAATCTGAGATCGCACTGCTGGAAGAAGCTGATAAAAAAGAGTTTCTGACAGAGCTTGGCCTTGACGAGCCGGGTCTTAACCGCGTGATCAGAGGTGGCTATGAATTACTAGGCTTACAGACCTTTTTCACAGCCGGTGAGAAAGAAGTCCGCGCCTGGACAGTCAAACAAGGCGCAACAGCCCCCAACGGTGCCGGTCGGATCCACACTGATTTTGAAAAAGGATTTATCCGTGCAGAAGTTGTATCCTACGGCGACTTTATCGAGTTTCAAGGTGAGCAGGGGGCCAAAGATGCAGGAAAATGGCGCCTGGAGGGCAAGGAATACCTAATGAACGAAGGTGATGTTGTCCACTTTCGCTTCAATGTTTGATTATTACTTTTCAAATCCCTGAAACCGTACGCTTGACAGTTATGAAGCAACTATCCAGAATACGCGATTACCTTTTATGGTCATGTAGCTCAGTTGGTTAGAGCACAGCATTCATAATGCTGGGGTCGGTGGTTCAAGTCCACCCATGACCACCATATAAACATCTGAGGCCGTCCGTTGACGGCCTTTTTTGTGTCTGGAATAAAGCAAAACAACGGTTTATCGTTCTTTTCGGTGCTTTGTAATTCATGACTGTTCGTTGACAGTGGCTTAATGTGTGGGTACTAATGCGGGGTACCCACAGAAATCCAAGCTCAAATTCAACCAGGTACCCACAGAATGAAGCTTAGTGACAGTTCAATAAAAACCCTCAAACCTAAAGACAAGCCGTTCAAGCTGTTTGATGGAGAGGGCTTGTTCTTACTGGTGAAGCCTAACGGTAGCCGCTATTGGCGTTTGTCTTATCGGCAATCAGGTAAGTCGAAAACACTCGCAATTGGTGTGTATCCGCAGGTCACCTTGAAAGAGGCCCGGGTGGCAAAGAATGCTGCACGCAAACTAATTGCGCAGGCCATTGATCCTGTTGCCCATCGTAAAGCTGCCGTGGCTGCAGAGCAGGCTAGGGCGATTACCTTGGAGATTGCTGCAAGGGAGTGGTTAGCGCTTAAACAACCAGAGTGGGTGCCGGAGCACTACAGCAAGGTGGTCAGCCGGATTGAGCGTCATTTGTTGCCGTATCTCGGAAAACGTTTACTTGGTGACATTGAAGCGCATGAGATCCTGACTTGCTTGGAACGTGTGGTTGCAAAAGGTCATGTTGAAACTGCGCATAGGGTGCGGAGCTTGTGTGGTCAAATCTTCCGATTTGGTGTGGTTAAACGTTGGGTGAAGTCAGACCCTTGTCGTGATCTGGATGGCGCGTTGCCAAGTTATAAACGTAAAGCCAATCACTTTGCAGCGGTGGAGACACCGGAATCCTTTGGTGATCTGTTGCGAGCGATAGACGGCTACACAGGAACCGCACCGGTGATTGCAGCACTCAAACTTGCACCACTGCTCTTTATTCGACCTGGTGAGCTGCGGCGTATGGAGTGGGCGCATGTCGATCTAGAAGCTGGGCAATGGCGATTTATAGTTTCAAAGGTTGGTCGGGAATTGATTGTCCCTCTAGCGAGCCAGGCGGTGTCGATACTGCGCGACTTGCAAATGTTGACTGGTAGCGGTCGGTTTGCGTTTCCAAACCTGAGAACGCCGAACGGCAGCCGGTGTATGTCAGAGGGGGCTATTCTTAATGCGCTAAAGGCGCTTGGGTATTCAGGTGATGAACAGACCGGTCACGGATTCAGGGCGATTGCCCGGACTATGCTTGATGAACAACTAGGTATTCGTGTGGACTACATCGAGGCGCAGCTATCCCATGATGTGAAAGACGTTAACGGGCGCGCCTATAACCGTACGACATTCTTACCAGAGCGCACGCAGATGATGCAGGCATGGGCCGACTACTGCGAACGGCTGCGGGATGGTGCTGACGTTGTAGAGTTGGGTGCGGTGCGTCGGTGAGTGATTGTGAGGTGGAATCTTTCTCCAGTCATCTGATCGAAGAGGCTGATCAGTGGGAGCTCGGTATCAGGAACTTAGCTTCTGGTGAGTTTGAGCCCGAGTACTTTGAGTGCGTGGCTGATTATGCAGCCCGATTGCGTAAAATTGCACGAAAAGTTACACCCGAAAATATCGAGCTGATTCGTGAAACTTATCAGGTAACTCATGAGTTGGCTTGCAATTCAATCTGGCATCTGCAGAGATCTATACACAGCAAGCAGAGGCCAAAAAGACCAATTTCAGGAAAGCATGAACACGCTTATGAATTGTTGTGGTGGTTTGTGTTTGATTATCCGGATCCGGTGACCAAGCAGAATATAGGCAGCTTGCTTGAAAAGTTCGAGAACGATGAGTGTCTAGCAATCAATCCAGATAATCCGGCTGATCCTGACTACACGGCGGAGCTACCAGCCAGGCGTGAGACGATAAAGACCAATTGGCTTGGTAAGATTCAATTTGAAGTTTCAGTTGCTCGCAGCTTTCTCGACAAAACTGAAGATCTAGAACTAGCAATTGCTAACGCTAGAAAAATGTTTGATGCAGAAAAGCGCAGCGCTTTTTTACAAAAGCGAAAAGCAATAGAGTAGTTGCCACACGATAAAGGTTCCAAAACAACGGAACCAAACAAGTGCAAACAAACCAGCCAGACAGATTGCTCAGGATCGAGGAGATCATCACCGGTAAGTCGCGATTAATTCCTTTATCGCGCACAGCGTTTTACGCAGCGATTAATAGGGGTGAATTACCCAAACCAAAAAAAATAGGAAGAACCAGTGTATGGCCTGAATCTGAATTGCGGGCGGCTATCGCAGCGCTACCGGGTGGTGGTTCTGCGGAGGTGTCAGTATCGTGAGCGATCATCTAAAACGTAGGCATAAAAAAACCCCGTTTGCCCGGGGTTCTTCACACGCAGATATTGCCAAGTCACCGTTCCAAGCAACTGACGACAAAAGTATATCACCCGTTGTTATTGCAGGAATAGAGATCCAACGCGATGAACGTAATCGGTATCGGTTGAATGACCTGCACCGACTTAGTGGCGCTGCCGGTTCAAAAAAGCCGAGTCGGTGGCTAGCAAATGACGGCACTAGAGACCTTGTTGCAACATGCGAAACGACGGTTCTATGCCAAAGTACAAAAAAGGACTTTGGTGCTGTGCATACTCTTCGAGGTGGCAAGTCCCCTGGCATTTATGCACATGAGCTTTTGGCAGTTTCTTACGCTGGTTACTTAAGTCCAGTATTTCAATTAGCAGTCAATCAAGCTTTCCTCGACTTGCGTGCAACTTCGACACCGCAATCACTACCAGAAGCGTTAAGGCTGGCTGCTGATCTGGCGGAACGCAATAAAGACCTGCAGCTGTCCCATGATGCACTTAATCAACTGACCAGTGCTTCAGGCGCTTTCACCGCAACTCAAGCTGCAAAGTCATTACAGATTCAGCCGAAACGATTGTTCTTATGGCTCGATAAAGAAAAGTGGATCTATCGCGGTGGTAGTAGTGCCTGGACGGCTTACCAGTCACGCATTGAATCTGGCCACCTAGTGCAACGAGTGCGAAACATTCAGGTTGATGAACACACGTATAAGTCCGTACAGCAGGTGCTGATAACTTCAAAAGGCTTAGCGGCGATCGCGCTCGAGCTCCAAGCTGGGGCGGTCTAATGTATGGACAAGAACCACAGGCGCAACTCACGCCAACCAGCAAGCCGGTACACGCCGTTTTTCCACGAGATGCCAATGACACCTGCATGGGCAAAGTTAAGCGGTACAGCAGCAAAAGTCATGATTGTGCTACTTGCACAGATCCGGATGAAGCCAACGAAGAACGGTTCCCCGCAGGCGGTAAACAATGGCGACTTATCCGCGGGCCCAATGATGATGGAGAAGTTCGGAGGGCCAAGCAAGAACGCTGTTACGAAAGCCCTGAAGGAACTAAAGGCCGGTGGTTTTATAGTTCAGACTGCGCAACGGAGAGGAGGCAATCAACCGCACTTATGGGCGGTGACGTGTTTCCCAATCTCAGAAATAAAAGACAAGGGATACATAAAACCAACAATGAAAGCTTCGCGAGACTATCTCGAGGAAAGTTAAAATGGTGTCCCTTGTTGTGGGAATTGGTGTCCCTTGTTGTGGGACTAAAGGCACTATTCCAGCAGTGGTATCCCTCATTAAGGGACACCAGCACCCTATTTTCACTATGTTGGAGTCACACGAACAGGGACCCTTTATAAATTTACCAAGGGGTTATAGGAAAGTCATTGTCTACACCAAGCCAATAACTAAGTTACATGGAAATCTATATTGTATTTACTAGGGTAACTCTGCATCGCAGACAACAAGCGTAGCGCGTTAGTTTATGGGAATAACGAGAAGCTGAGACAATGCCAAGAGATTAACCGTCATTGATAATACTGATGTAGCGCCACCAGTGATTGTAAGTAACTGATAAAGCTCCCAGAAAAGCCAAGGTACTTTAAGAGGGTTCGCCATACTGTCGAGGGGGTTTCGCCCAAGGGTCTAGATATATATAGCGCCGGGGCTGGTGCTGTTTCGTAAGTTTTACATCGGTCGTATTTTCAACCACCTTGTTTTATAGGGTTTTTGGTATTTGAATATGCGTTGTTAGTCTGTTGCAGGGATCAGCTTTCAAAGGCATGTACAATTCTTACAATATGATCGACTTATCCAATGCGTACGAAAGCGACCACCCACCCACAAAGCGCGGGCGAAAGTTTATTTACTTCCCATCCGGATTAAACCGTAAACAAGTTGCTGATCGTCTTGGCATCGGTGCACAAACTGTCGCGAAGTGGTGCCATGGCTTGAGAATTACGGCCAGCAAAAAGGATTGTTTTTTAGAGTTCGCGGGCTTTGCATCTGAAGCAGAATTTCGCGATTGGATTCAACAACCGATTCAACCAGGTAAACAAGTAATAGCAAGCGCATCTAAGGCCCACGATAAGTTTCAAACTGAAGCACTAACCAACCACTACCCCAAAGGCTGGGGTTCAATTTAAAGGATCAAGGCGAATGTCAAAACATGAATCAGAGGCTCTAATTGAGTCTGACTCAAAAGGGTTTGATATAACCAAATAACACTGCGGTAATGATCAAGGGTGGTGTCCGAGGTGAGAATTTGCAACCACCAGGTAATCGTTATAGGGTGGTTCGCACCAACCAGATGGTTCGAAGCATCTGGTTGGCACTTCAACATCAGACCCTAGGAGGTCCAACGATGCACAATGATTCTAGCGCAATAGCTCCCGCTCATAGTCCATTTAATGCCGAAACTGAAGCGGCATACCGTTTTGCTGTCATTCGAGACATCACACAAAGGGTGCTAGCTACATCCGATGATCTTGGGATAGGTGAACTAGGAACGGTTCTCGATCTTTCAGGAGACGAGTTTAAGGACAATTTCCCCGCCATAGAGTGCCTGTATATTGCAGCGGACATGCTTATCAAAGAAGGCCTAGGCCCAGACCATGAAGCGATGGAGCATATTGCAGCAGCCTTTTTACATTTGACCAACAGAAAGCTTTTCGCTGAGGTGTCAAATGGGTAGTAAAAAAGAGCTCGTAGAGCGATTAGATACACTCATCAGCTTATTGGAAGCACGCCACAGTGAGCCCGAACTGCTACGCGCTAAAGTAACGATCGAGGACATAGCCAATAACTTGCAGGTGTCCAAATCAACAGCGAAGCGCTACACAGATGACAAGAAGTTTCCCGCGCCTTGTAAAGGTGCTACATACAGAGTGGGAAACCAATTCAGAGAAACGGACAAGCGATGGTTTACGGATGAGGTGAACGCCTGGTTCAACCGCATCAGGTAATGCAAGGCTAAGGCAATTTATTCTGTAAAGCCGTAGCCCTTGGGGGTGTTAAACCATTTGACGGTGCCGATTGTTTTAGTTGAATTGCTCACTGCATTACCTCTACTTCGTTTACAACGTTGTTAACGAAGCTGGGGATGATGTGATGGTTCACTATCGCTCAATCCAAATGGACGGCTTCAAGAACCTGCACGAAGGCCAGCACGTCGAGTTCATTCAGACTAAAAGCGAGAAAGGTTGGCAGGCTGCAGAGGTGGAAGTGATCGAGCCTTCCATGGCCTAAACCGTCGGCTAAAACGGTGGGCAGAGTGAATTGGCGCAGCGTGGTTGCGCCGATTTGCAACATTTGGCTATACCAGCTGTCCAAACCAGTTAAGTTTATGAGCATTTCCTTGACAAACCACGGGACGGACCTATAAAGTTTATAGGTCAGGAGCCGAAAAATGCTTAAGTCCTATGACCGATAAACTAGATCTCGTTCGCAAATCAGAAAAGGTCGAGATTCTTAACATAACGAAGCAAGATGCAGAGGGTTATTTGAAAGCTGCACTTGATGACGACCTGTTATTCATTTCTTCACATGCCCGTGACGAAATGGCTGACGATAATATCAATGAAATTCAAATTCGAGCAGTGCTGAAGCAGAATCGAATGGTCGAAGAACCGATACGGGATGCATACGGTCGGTGGAGCTGCAAATTTGAAGGAAGGCATTCTGGGCAAGGCATTGGTATACCTGTTGGTTTTGATACACGAGTGGATGGAACGATAGTTGTGATCATCACAGCGTTTACCCTGAACAACTATCGTTGATCCATTTTGAATACCTATAACTTATGACTAATATTTCCTTGTTTCATGTCTTTGGAGGGACAAGCTGCTATGGATAATTACTACCACTATCGCGAAAGCGGTTTGAGCAACATTTTCTTAAAGAATGGGTTTGATGTAATTGAAACTTCGTTCGGTAAGAGTGTTCGTATCCAACATGTCGAAGCGCTTCACGAAGCTATCGGGCTGTTCATAGTTAAATCATGCTCTCGTAGAATTGATGGTGAGATGCTTAAATTTCTGCGTACGCAACTTAATATGACTCAAAAAATTATGGGCGAAAGCTTATTTCTGCACGCAGATTCACAAACGGTTGCGAATTGGGAAAAGAGGAGGCTAGAAGCTATACCTGCACAAGCCGAAATCTTGCTGCGATCTTTTTATATGGAAGCTAAAAGTGGAACATCAACCCACGTAACTTCGCTACTTGAGAGATTCGCTGATGAAGACTGCGATAACTTTCACGCCCGAAGAATTGAGTTTAAGAATTTTGAGGGTGAGTGGCAGGAGCAACTCTGCGCTTGAGGGCGAGTGGCTGCAATGGCCTGATTATCGCCTACACTTGAAGATAAGGCTATTGATTGCCGATAGCCTTATTGACTCACAATGAGTCGCCCCCCGGAGGTGCTACCAACACCAACCGGAGGACTTCAAATCATCAAACGTATGAGGAATGATGAAATGCAACACCATGATACCGTGGGCAGCAGTCTCGCGCCCACTCAAAACACGCCTACCCTACCGAAGGCTAATAAGCCCGAAACCGTGCCACGGCGCACGATTGCCCTAGGGCAATCAGCAATCAAGCAGCGTAAAAAGACAATCGTAAACACTAGGGCAATCGCCCTGATTGCTGCGACCAACCACTTAGCAACTGTGCGGGGTGGCAAGTCATGAGTAACCCAAAGAACCGCACCACAGCGCCATTAGATACCGGCGAAGTAACCGCGCTAATTGTTACCGTTGTCTGCCTTGTTTTGGTGGTCCTGGTTATCGGGGGGCGCTATGAGTGGACTAGATAAAACCATCTTTGTGATGGTGATGACCGGTTTTGCCTGCCTGCTAGTAACCATGCTGGTGATGCTATGAATTTAATCGACTTGGAAGAAATAGACGACACCAGCGGCGAGCCTGAAAAGATCCCGCAACAACCACAGCGCCATTCCATAGTGCACAGCATTAATGACCTTGCGCGGCGTCATCCGATCCCGTTGGTATTGTTATCAGTAGCACCATGGATAGGGTTGTTTATCAACGCTGGAATAGCAGGCGGCTTGTGTGTCGGTGCCGGTCTTTACGTACTCGCCCAGGTTGTCGATCAGGCAGCAGATGAAGTGCTAGGGGAGGTCGAATAGTGGCTACCTTAGATATCGTTAGACCAACACAAAAAAGCGCACCACCAAAACCGAAAGTATCGGCAGCCTCAAAGATTGAGGGCATGGCCTATGCGGCATCGGGTATAGCAATGAGTTGCAGCTATGTGATGCTGATTCAAATGCTCACTAATGCGTCAGTGTCATATGGTGGTCAGTTTATAACGTACCTATGGCCAGCGGCTTTACTTAGCGGGTCTTTCTGCATGGCTCGCATGTGGGGCCATTTCTATCAACGTTCAATGCCGAAAGGTATGGCCGTGATGGGTGCGGGCTTTTGTTTTCTAGAAGGTGTTTCAATCATGACCAGCTACTACAGTGCAATGCTGTCAGCCAGCGGCGGGGCAGTGATGGGAACTAAGCAGCAGCTATGGTGCTTACTGGTGGCGCTTACGTTGTCAGTCATTGCCCTGGTGCCGGCTATTGGTATTGAGATGATGAAAGGCCGGGAGAGCTCCGGAAAAAAGCCAGAGGCGGCGGCATTGCGGGTGGTCAAATGATGTTATCAGCAATAGCTAGCCGCTTGAGTGGTGCGACTTTTCGCAAGTCAAAAAAGGTATCGAGCCAGCCGCAACGCGCATTCGTGGCTGAAACTGTGAAGCTTGAACCAGGGCCTGCGAGTATTGCCAATTTGCAGGGTATCCGTACACAAGCAGCCGAAGTGCTCAGCGTACCAGGAAAATCTGTTAAACCTGTGATACCTGATCGGGTACCGGGCAGCAAACGATCGAGTAACTTTCAGCGCAAGTATGCAGCAGCTATCAAAGCGATAGAAACCGGAGACATTCGACCAGAGGTTAAGCCAGTATCTTTAACGGTTGGCTGTAGCACTCGCACAGCGAGCTCAATACTCGCAAAGGCCGTTGATAGTGACGACAGGTTTAGTCGTGATAGTCGGGGGCGTGTTGCCTTTAAGGCTGTGGCTTGATGGTTTCGGGGCGGTGCAATGCCGCCCTGATCCCACACCGGCTTTCTTGAAATTCACGCAAGCCTATCGAGCAGGTAACTTCGAAAATGAGGGCATCGAATCAAAGTGTGGGTACCGGCGCAGGGTACCGGAGATACCCACGTGGAGTATTTCGCCATAATTTCAATTGATTAGGCCGTCTATTCAAGTCCACCCATGACCACCATATTAGAAATTAAGGCCGTCTTTCCAGACGGCCTTTTTTTTTGGTTTGGCTTTTTGCATACGGCCACTTACGCTCTCCTTTCCGCTGCTGTGTCTGCTGACGATGCCTGTATGGAGCCTAGTCGTCGAAGCACTGTCTCTACGGTATTAATCGCCCAATTAGGATGCATCAGGGTAAGAAAAAGGCCGGACTCTATTATCAACGGAGTGATCGGTGTGTGTGATCAGTGGCGCTTAAATATTGACGTTGACTGCATTCTGGCACGAGATTTTGCCTCTGCCTTGTCCGTGGTAGTACGTGGTGAAGTGTTCTACTCCTCACTAATGCACGTTTATGCCTTTTTAAAATGCCACGCTGTTATTGTTTTAAATATTGTTTTAAGTTTTTAGGAATGCATAATTTTGGTACGCGAGTTGTAGCCCTCAATGCTCAGGCGCGACTTCCAGCTGTGGGTCTTTTCGATGTTATCGTTTACATAAAGACCGAAATTCAATTGCTGGTTGATCGCTTTGTCCGTTGCTTGGGATATGACATTGCTTCACTGGTTTTCCAGAACCTATAGATATGTATCGGTGCTTAGGCGACTGATTGCGTTGCTGTGTCTAATGCTTGCAGGCTTCGCACCCGGCACCGCGTCGGCTGCCGTTTTCTCCGCTGATCTTGAAGTCCATCTGATCGAAGATGTCTCAACGACCTGGCAGACGGTAACGCTTACTAATAGTTACAGTAACGCGATACCGATTTGTAACTATAACCTTGTTTCATTTTCCGGTGCACACCCAAATTACGATTATCCACCAGCGGCAGTGCGGATAAGAAACATAACAGCCAATTCGTTCGACCTTAGAATTCAAGGGTGGGAAGACTCCGCAGCTGTCGCGGGTGATGTTCATTGTCTTGTCTCAGATGAAGGTGCCTTTACTCTACCTAACGGCACAAAATACGAAGCGCGCACCGTCGTTTCAGATAGAACCAGCGGTCAGTACTCTACTGACGGTGGTTGGGATCAGGCAAACCTTGAAAACGTTAGTGCGGCCATAACACAGACCTATACCAATCACGTGGTGTTAGGGCAGGTTATTAGCTACAACGATAATCGCGCAAGTGTATTCCATACAACAGATTGTGAATCGCGGCGGAATGAGCCTTATCTTAGTGGCCATGCAGATGGCATATGTGTAGGTAAGCATATTGGTCAAATTACCGGGAGTAGAAATTCCGAAACGATAGGTTTTATAGTTGCTGAAGAAGGTAGCGGCACAGTTAGCAACATTGATTTTGAGCTCGCCAGAGGTGGCAACTCAATACGTGGAAACAATAACGCAAATACCGGCTATAGCTACGGGCTTTCTGCTGACTATTCCATTGGTGTTACATCGCAAGTGGGTGAAAACGGTGGCAATGGTTCGTGGTCTGTATTGTATGGAGCAGATCCGTTGCCTGCCAATCAAATAGTTTTAGCAGTAGACGAACAGACATTTGAAGGAGATACAACGCGAGGCCACACCGCAGAGATTGTTGACTACTGGGTCTTTGGAACAGCGCAACTAACACTGATTAAAGAAGTAGTGAATGATAACGGCGGTACAGCGCTTGTTACTGACTTTAAGCTTAGCGCTAACGGCCCTGCGAGTATTTCGGGTATTACCGGTGATCCTTCGATTACCGGGGCAACCGTTGGCCCTGGAGACTACAGCCTTCTTGAGGGCGGGCCAGCGGGGTATACCGGCACCTGGAGTTGCACTGACGGCACGCTGCTTGGCACAACGCTGACATTGAATACCGGTGATGATGCGATATGTACGCTCACTAACGACGATGTCTACATCCCACCACCTGATTCCTACCTGACGCTGGAAAAGAAAGTTATCAATGACGATGGCGGTACTGCTGTGGCCACTGATTTTCAACTTACATTTGACAATGGAACGGGAAGTAGCGGCACTGGGGCAATGGGTGATGCTGCCATTACAGCGGTAGTGGTACCACCGGGTGATTACAAGCTAGGTGAGGCACAGGTAACAGGCTATACATTGCAAGAAATTTCATGTGATGGTTTGGACGCAGACGTTACCGATGGTCTGACCATAGCAATAGGCGAAACCGTTACCTGTACCTTTGTGAATGATGACAACGGTGTTGATCTTGAAGTTGAAAAACGTGTTAGTGATCTTTCACCAAACGTCGGTGATGTTGTCACCTTCACTATAGACGTAACTAATAACGGCCCGGACATAGCCACTGATGTGAAAATCACCGATGTGGTTAAGCCCGGGTTTATTTATGTAGCCGGTTCTATTACCGGCGGAAGTATCAGGGATGACACCGCGCCTTCAGGTGGTGGACTTGAATGGACAATTGCCAATATTGCAGTAGGTGTGACTGAATCATTGACATTCCAAACGACTGTATTGCCACCGTAGATTCGGTATAGACAGGAAGCCTTGAGCTTTTGGTTGGATATTATGAATAAATATACACGTAAAAACTTAGCGCAACGTTTGAGATACTTCTTTTTTGAAAAGGAGTTTAGCGGACCAAGTCTGGGTGTCCTGGGTATTCTCTTTGTGCCTTTGGTGGCTTACGCACAAACGCTTGCAGACTATGAAAATACTGCAACTGTTAGTGCATCATCAGATCAATTCGAAGCGGAGCTGTCAAACAATAGCAGCACTGTGCAAGTCACACCGAACGCAGAGATCATATTGCTTAAGGAAGTCATCAATGATGATGGTGGTGCGCTTGTCATTGCAGACTTTGGGCTAACCACTAATGCAGGTGCTCTTGTTTGGGATGCGGGGTCTACGGTCGGCACTACCACTACCTATACCTCTGAAAAGATTTATATGGCGCCCGGCACGTACGCATTAGCAGAAGCAGATGTTAATGGTTATACGGAAGGATTGTGGGCTTGTTCTGATGGGGTTCTTAGCCGTAACGCTTTTGATGACGGAGAAATAACACTTGCGGCCGGTGAGTCGGCTATTTGTACAATTAGCAATGATGACATTGCACCACAACTAACACTGACAAAAGTTATTGTTAATGATAACGGTGGTGATCTGACCGAAGTTGATTTTGATCTATCAATAGACACCACTACAGTTACCAGTGGGATCGCTACCAGTGTGGCGGCGAATACAGCGTTTGTCATTAGTGAGAGTGATCTGCCCGGTTACACTGAAGGTACGTGGGCATGTGTTGATGCAAATTCACTAACGACAGGATTGCCAACTGCCGGTGCGTTTGATGGTGCCAAAATCAATCTGCATCCAGGTGCTGATGTTAATTGTGAAATCACCAACGACGACATAGCACCAACACTCGCGCTGGTTAAGAATCTAACCAACGATGATGGCGGTAGCCTTACCGCGGCGGATTTTGATCTCTCTATAGACGGTACCGTGGTGGCTAGTAATACGCCGCAGACGGTTGACGCTAATGCGCCCATAAGTATTAGTGAACTTGCGGTGCCCGGGTATATCGCTGGTACCTGGTCGTGCATAGATAGTCAGTCACTAAGCACTGGACTGCCCACTGCGGGTACTGCTACCGGTGTAGATGTAACGCTTAAGCCGGGGTCCATAGTAACTTGTGCAATTGACAACGATGACATTGCACCAACGTTAACGCTTGCAAAAACACTCACCAATGATAATGGTGGGGCGCTTGCCATTGATGATTTTGATATCTCAGTTGACGGCACAGAAGTGACCAACAACGCGGCTAATACTGTGGTTGCAAATGCCACTATTACCATCAGTGAACTAGATATTGATGGCTACACTGAGGGTGCATGGTCTTGTGTTGATGCTAATGGTATTGCAACTGGTCTTCCGACTGCAGGGGCTGCGACTAATACTGATTTAACACTTCCTCCCGGCTCTGACGTTACCTGTTCAATAACCAATGATGATGTAGCGCCTACATTAACGTTAACCAAAACAGTTGTTAATGATAACGGTGGTGCATTGGCATCAGCCGACTTTGATCTGTCTATAGACGGCACACCAGTAGTTGACGGTACACCCAATGTGCTGTCAGCGGGTGTAGCGTACTCCATAAGTGAAATAGACAGCGGTGGCTACTCCGAAGGGACGTGGGCATGTACAGATTCAACCGGGCTTACCAAGTCACTACCAACGGCTGGAACGGCAACAGGTGCTAGTGTGACTTTAGCTGAAGGTGCAGAGGTTACCTGTTCAATAACCAATGATGATATCGCACCTACCCTGACGCTTGCTAAAACGGTGACGAATGATAACGGCGGTTTGCTAACGGTTGATGACTTCGACATCTCTATAGATGGAACAGAGGTAACTGCAGGTGTCGCACAAACGGTGGTGGCCAATACCGACATTATCATTAGCGAACTTAATCTTGATGGCTACACAGAAGGCACTTGGTCTTGTGTAGACAGCGCCGCTCAAACCACGACCTTACCAACTGCTGGTGCTGCGACTTCTACAACCGTTAATCTTGCCCCAGGTTCAGATGTTGTTTGTAGCATTACCAATGATGATGTCGCGCCGGGTCTGACACTGGTCAAAAACCTGGTGAACGATCATGGCGGTGATCTCACCGTTGCAGATTTTGAAATTTCTATAGACGGTACCGTGGTGCCGAACAATACGGCGCAGACAGTCGCTGCGAACACGGCTATCACTATTAGTGAGCTTGACCTTGACGGTTACACCGCGGGTACCTGGAGTTGTGCAGATGCAAACGGACTGACAACGACTTTACCCACTGCAGGTGTAGCAACTGGCACAACCTTAACGCTTGAGGTGGGATCAGCCGTGACCTGTGAGATCACCAATGACGATATTCAGCCAACCCTGTCCCTTGCGAAGACGGTGGTGAATGATAACGGTGGTGAGCTTGATGTCACTGATTTTGATATTTCAATAGATGGCGCTGAAGTCGTAAGCGGGCAGGTAATGCCGGTTATGGCCAATACCGCAATCGCTATTAGTGAGTTAGATGTTAATGGCTACACAGAAGGTTCATGGTCTTGTGTGGATGCAAACAGCCTGACTACAGGCTTACCCACAGCAGGGACCGCAACCGGTGAAACCCTGACATTGGCACCGGGCTCAGCAGTTGAATGTACTATTGTTAATAACGATATTCCGCCAACTCTTACACTAGTTAAAACGCTTAACAATAATGCTGGTGGCACGATGACTATTGCAGACTTCGACATATCAGTTGATGGAGTTGAAGTAACCAGCGGTGTGGCTACACCAGTACTTGCCAATGCAGCGATAGAAATTTCAGAGCTTGATTTGCCTGGCTATACCGAAGGCAACTGGTCGTGTGTTGATGCGAACGCTCTAACTACGGGTCTGCCGACAGCGGGTGCTGCAACCAGTACTACTCTCGAGCTTGAAGTGGGGGCTGAGGTTACGTGTTCGATTACCAATGTTGATATCGCGCCGACATTAACGCTGACTAAAACACTGATAAACAACCATGGCGGTGATAAAACTATTGCCGACTTCGATATATCTATCGACAGTACAGAAGTCACCAGTGGTGTTGCGAATATAGTTTCAGCTAACACTGATATAGCAATCAGTGAGCTGGTTATACCAGGCTATGCGCAAGGTAGCTGGGCATGTACTGATTCAACTGGACTAACAAAAACACTACCTACTGCGGGTGATGCAGCAGGTACTACCCTTAACCTTGAAGAGGGTTCTGAGGTTGAATGTGTTATCACTAATGATGATATCGAGCCCACGCTCACGCTTGCTAAAACACTCATCAATGACAATGGCGGTGCGCTAACAATTGATGATTTTGATATCTCAATGGATGGTACGGAGGTACCAAGTGGTGTGGCGCAAGCGGTCACTGCCAATTCGACAATTGAAATCGGTGAATTGATAGCTCCCGGCTATACGGAAGGTGTGTGGTCTTGTGTTGACGCCAATGGCATTACCACCACACTGCCGAGCGCTGGCGCTGCAACATCGACAAGTCTTACTGTTCTTCCGGGCTCTGATGTAACGTGTTCAATTACCAATGACGATATCCCACCGCAACTAACCTTGATCACAAATGTGATCAATGATAACGGCGGGATACTTACCCCTGCAGATTTTGCATTGACCTACGGTGGAATCGCGACAGCCAGTGCGATAGCCAATATTGTGTCAGCCAATACTCTCATTAATATTGCAGAGCCTGATCTCCCCGGGTACACGGAAGGCGTTTGGGTATGTACTGATGCTAACAATCTAACCAGCGGTTTGCTTACCGGCGGTATTGCAACAGGTGATAACGTGACACTTGCACCTGGTGCAGATGTAACCTGTGTGATCACCAATGACGATATCGCGCCACAACTGACTCTGGTTAAAACGCTTGTCAACGATAACGGTGGTGATCTCACTATTGATGACTTTGATATTTCAGTAGATGCTACCGAAGTGCCAAGTGGCACTCCACAGACAGTGACTGCTAATACTGCTGTTGCGATTTCGGAGCTTGAGCCTGACGGTTACATAGCGGGCACGTGGGCCTGTACTGATGCAAATAGTTTAACTACCGGCCTGCCAACAGCGGGCGCCGCAAGTGGCGAATCTATAACACTTGCATCAGGTGCTGATGTCACTTGTGAGATTACCAACGACGACCTTGCACCGACACTTACATTAACCAAGATAGTGGTTAATGACAACGGTGGCGACCAGACTATTGAAGATTTTGAAATATCTATTGATGGTGCTCCAGTTACCAGTGGTGCGCCGAATATTATTACGGCGAATACACCGCTTACTATATCGGAGCTTGATCTTCCAGCTTATGCCGAAGGCACGTGGTCATGTACAGATGCCAATAGTCTGACCACTGGCTTGCCAACTGCTGGTGATGCAACGGGCACCACGGTAACGGTGAAGCAAGGTTCAGATGTTACCTGTGAGATTACTAATAACGATCTAGGAATAGACTTGGCGATTGCCAAAGTGGTTAGTAATACAACGCCGAATATAGGCGACACCATTACTTTTACGTTGACTATAACCAATGCCGGACCAGACATTGCAACTGACGCGACCGTTAACGATGTTGTATTACCAGGCTTTACCTACGTAGCGGGTTCTATAGCCGGTGGAACATCTAGTGATGATACGGATCCTGCCGGTGCAGGTCTTAGCTGGAATCTGGCAAGTGTGCCTGTTGGCACACCTGTTACCTTGTCTTTTGATGTTGTGGTTAATGCGCCTTGATATTTAAATCCTTAATACGCTCACACTACCGACCATCACGGTTTCCAGGCGTGATGGTCGGGCTGTGCTGTGCGTTGATAATGGGCTCGGCACACTCTGCTGTAAACGGGATGACGCCTGTTGAGTTTACCAATACTGCCACGATAGCTCCGTCACCGAGTCAGTTTGAAAATAATCAGGCGAATAACACATCGTCTGTGGTGGTGTTGCCGAAAGCGTTTGAGATAAGTAAAACCGCAGATGTCTCTGCATTGTCTACACCCATTGCGGCTGGTGATCAGATCACCTATGTCATCACCGCGAGAAATCTCGGTTTGCTTGGGCTTACGAATGTCACTGTTAACGATACTATTGTTCCCGCAGCCAATGTGTCACTAATCAGCGGAGATACAAATACCGATCAGATACTAGATGCAAACGAACTCTGGACATGGCACGGCATCTACACCGTGCCCCAATCGGATATTGACACCAACGGTGGTGGTGACGGCGATATAGATAACACCGTTACGGTTAGCACTGATGAACTACCACCGCTGACAGATTCCGTAGAAGTACCAGTAACACAAGAGCCTGCGTTTACGGTTGCAAAAGTTGTTGATCAAACGTCTATTGCTGCACCCTCAACGCTTAGCTATCAAATCAGTATTACTAACACCGGTAACCAAACACTAAGTGCAGTGACACTGACTGATACATTG
This sequence comes from uncultured Granulosicoccaceae bacterium, assembly GCA_937927895.1. Classification (GTDB taxonomy): domain Bacteria; phylum Pseudomonadota; class Gammaproteobacteria; order Granulosicoccales; family Granulosicoccaceae. The sequence goes on from CALGKA010000102.1 coordinate 42,655, forward strand.
CCAGACGGCAGTGCAGCAACGCTTACCGGTCCAATAGCCGATATCGGTCAGGCAGGTTTGCTTGATCCCGGTGAAACCTGGGAGTACACATCAACGTTCGCTGCTAGTCAGGCAGATATTGATGCAGGCGCATTGTTGACTAACAGTGTCTCTGTGGTTGCGGCTGAGACCGGCACTGATGCCGAGGTAGCCACTGCTGAAACTGAAGTTCAGGCGACGCCTGAGTTTGTTGTGAGCAAGGTAGTTGATCAAGAAAATTTAACCGCGCCCGGTACGCTTGCCTACACCATTACTGTTGAAAATACCGGTAACGTATCTCTCACTGGTGTAACACCGGTTGATACTTTACCTGATGGAACAGCGGGTAGTTTAACAGGGCCGGTTGCTGATACTGGTGCTGCAGGTGTCTTAGATGTTGCTGAAACCTGGACCTACAACATTAGCTATCCGGTTTCTCAGGCAATAATTGATACCGGTGCAACACAGATTAATACTGTTGAAGTAGTGAGTAATGAAACCGGTGATACACCTGTTAGTGATACCGCAAGTACTGAAATTGAAATCGAACCATCATTTACTATTGCTAAGTCTGTCGATAAGGCAACGGTGTCTGCGCCTGAATTGCTAAGCTATGCGGTTGTTCTGGAAAACACAGGTAATGTCACGCTGACAGATGTCGCCGTAAGTGATCAATTATCTAACGGCACGGCTTTAACGCTTGTAGGGCCTACAGCTGATGTTGGTACAACTGGCGCGCTTGATGTCGGTGAGACATGGGAATATACGACCACCTACAGTGTTACTCAGAATGACATTGATTCAGGTATAGATCTCACCAATACCATTACAGTAGATACTGCAGAGCTTGACCCGCAGGCAGATACAGCGGTAACGACTATCACCAGTGCACCTGATCTTGAAGTGACTAAGACAGTAGATCTGGCATCTGTTAATGCGCCGGGCACGCTCAGCTATATTATTGAAGTGAGTAATACAGGCAATGTGAGCCTGAGTAATGTAACGCCTGTTGACACTCTGCCAGACGGAACAATAGCAACACTTGTCGGGCCCACTACAGATACAGGTGCTACTGATATTTTAGATGTGGGTGAAACATGGCAGTACACAACAGCGTATACCGTAAGCCAGACAGAAATAGATTTAGGTCAACCGCGTGACAACACCGTTGCAGTCACTACCGATGAAACAGGTGACGATCTATTCAGCGCTGTAGCGACCACAACAATAGTCTCTGAACCAGGCTTCATGGTTGAAAAGAATGTAGATCAAACACAGATCACCGCACCTTCCACATTGAACTACAGCATTGTTGTTAGTAATACTGGCAACATAACGCTAAACAATGTCACCGTTGATGACACACTGCCAGACGGCACGCAAGCAGTATTAGCAGGCCCAACCGGTGACGTCGGCATTGCCGGTGCTTTAGATGTTGGTGAAGTATGGACCTACACCACCACATATGCGGCACTGCAAGATCATATTGATGTGGGTGTGGCGTTAGTGAATAGCGTGACCGTCTCAACCGATGAAGCTGGCACTCATACAGACGCAGCGACCACCGATATTCAGCAAACACCGGGCATCGCGATTGTAAAGGCTGCAAACGAAACTGAATATACCAAAGCTGGTGACATCATTAACTATGCATTCCTGATAGAGAACACCGGTAACCTGTTGCTAAGCAATGTTGTGATCAGTGATCCAATTGCCGATGCAGGGTCCCTTCGTTGTCTGCCGCCGGGGCAGCCAACATCGGCGCAGCTTTCAAGTGGTCCTTTTGTATTGGCACCGGGTCAGCTGATGAACTGTACTGCACAGCGAACCGTGACAGTGGCTGATGTACTAGCCACGCGTGTAGACAATCAAGCAACGGTCAGTTCAGAAGATCCACAGGGTAATGAAGTCGTTGCAGAGAGCGCGCTAATCAGTGTGCCAATGGTCATTATGCCGCCGGTCGCGACTGATAACAGCTTTAACTCGCCAGACAGTGGAGTGCCAGTGACGCTTGCGGGTGGTGCTGATGATACTGACGTTAACGGTGATAAAGACATTGCTAGTGTATCGTTTACCAGTCCCGATGCACAAGATACCGATGCTGACGGTGACAAAGACTCGCTGATAGTTGCAGGCGAAGGTAGCTGGATAATTAATAACACCACAGGCAACGTCACCTTTACTCCAGAGGCGGGCTTCACTGCAGATCCGACACCGGTAACTTATACCATCAGCGATCTTAGCGGGCAGGTATCAAATGTTGCGGTGTTGAGCATTAATTATCCTCAGACTGCACCAGTAGCGGAAGATGATCTGAAAGTGAATCCGGCGGTTCCATCTCCGACTAACCCGACTATCGTTAATGTGCTTGCCGACAACGGTAGCGGTATAGACTCTGACGCTGAAGATGATCTGCTAGTAAGCACAATAGCTTTTGTTGATCCCAATGCTACCGACACAGATGGTGACGGCGATGCTGATAACGTAGTAGTGGTTGGTGAAGGTGTGTGGCAAATAGACAACGCCACTGGTGATGTAACGTTTACTCCTGAAGCGGGGTTCTATGCAGACCCAACACCGGTTAACTACACGGTTTCTGATGCCAACGGTCTGGTTTCTAACGAAGCGACGATTACAATTGACTACCCGCAAACAGCACCGCTTGCGGTTAATGATGAGCGGCTCAATCAGCCATTAGCGCAGCCTGTGACTGTATCTGTGCTTGAAAATGATTCCGACCCTGAAGGTAACCTGGACTTAACAACCGTTGTGCTCATTGACCCTGTAACCGATGCGCCCGTCAGTGTGTTGCCAGTAGCAGGTGAGGGTGTATGGCGGGTTGATGCAGTATCCGGTGAAGTGACCTTCACACCAGATCCAGGGTTCATCACCAACCCTACGCCGGTTGAATATCTGGTTTCTGACTCCACAGGTTTAGAATCAAACCGCGCCACAATCACTATAACGTTTGAACAGCCAGCAAGGCTTGCGGGCACTGTTTGGCTTGATGCAGACAGAGACGGTGAAATAGATTCCAATGAAGAGCGCAAGTCTGGTTGGCAGCTGAAGCTGCTTGATGCAAACGGCAATGTAGTAGCGACTACAACCACAGATGCAGAAGGTAACTACGTCTTTGAAGGGTTGGTGCCCGCAGAATATACCGTTGAATTCTACAATCAAAACGGCGTGTTTATGGACAGCGCACAGACAAACGGTACGTTGATCGCCGGTGAGACAATCGTGTTGCCGTTACCGGTTGATCCGAGTGGTGTTGTCTACGACAGTATTGCGCGTGTACCGGTAGAGGGTGTCACGCTAAATCTTGTGAATGCAGCCGGGGTGTTGGTTGATACTTCCTGCCTTCGAGAGGAGCAACAGGGGCAGGTAACACTCGCAGACGGCTTGTATGCGTTTGATCTATACCCGGGTACACATGCATCTTGTGCTTTGACCGATATCTATAAAATTCAAATCGCTTCTGTGCCGGATGCTTTTCATCCTAATTTCTCATCGATCATTCGTCAGGAAGGTGCGGGCAGTTGCGGTAGTCCTGACATTGGATGTGCCGTGTCGGGTACATTTGATAGTGATCCGCTGGAATCCCGCTGTACAGTTGATGCGATCAGCGATACCCGTGCCTGTGAGGTGCAGCCACAACCCGACGCACCGCAGCTGGGTGAAGATACTCGTTACTTTGTTGAGTTTGAAATTGCCTCAGGTGACCAGAACGTGATCTTTAATCATATTCCACTTGATGCCAGAGCTAATGATGCGGAAATTCTGCTGACAAAAAGTGTTGATCAAAGAGAGACCTCGGTCGGCTCTTTGGTTCGCTACACCATTACCGCAGAGAACCTGAAACAGGTACCAGCATTTGCGATAGAAATAGTGGATACCCCGCCGGCAGGATTTACCTACGATCAAAGCAGCGTGCTACTGAGTCGTCGTGGAGCGGATGGTGAACTGAACACCATTGATGATGTCGTCACTCCACTTGCAGCGGTAATGAATGATGATCTAACGTTTAATGCACTAGATCTTGAACCGGAAGAGTCCATACAAATCACCTACTTAATGAAAGTAGGTGCAGGTGTGATCAGTGGTAGTCATGTTAACCGTGTAGTGGCAAGTGGTCCGAACGGCGAGGCCAGTAATAGCTCTGTGGCAAGTGTTGAAGTAGTGGCTGATCCGGTACTGAGTCAGGCAACCCTGATAGGTAAGGTATTTGTTGATCGCGATCGCGACGGTATACAAGATTCAGCAGATGTTACTGATGTGCAGCTGAGCAGCGCTTACTACGGCACGATTGAACTACCGGATATACCAGCGCGCGATAGTGTCGAGGCTGATCCGCGGCACAGTGCTATTGTCATCAATATGCCACGCACGGCAGACAACACAATAGCTATTGCGACTCGTGAAGGCACGAGGATTAACATAGACCCTGACGGTGTTGTGACAGAAGCTCATATTGGTGAGCGTGCTCGCGGTACTACTGCTCAAGATCTACTCGTGTGTACAAGGTTTACAACCGCAACTCCCACACTTAAAGATGGCTCCGTTGGCACAGAATCAGTTGAAGTGGTCGAGATTGTTCTGAGTAATCTTGGTATAAGTGAGCCGGGAATTCCCGGTGCAAGACTCGCGACTGTTAGCGGTTTGTTAATACAGACAGACCGCTACGGGCGTTATCACGTGCCAGACGTAGACGCGGGCTCAATTGGTATAGGCCAGAACTACATTCTGAAAGTTGATCCGGCATCACTGGCCGACGGTGCGACCTTTACCACAGAAAACCCCTACGTACTAAGACTAGACAGTAACGCACTTAATAAAATGAACTTCGGTGTCTTGTTGCCTGAATCTGCTGAGCGATTTGCAAATACCTGTGAGCCACAGATGGCCGCAGCGGTTGCTACCAAAATAGTAGAGGTAAAGTTAGGTTCCGTTTTCTTTGATACTGATGATGCATCTGTTAGAGACGATCAAAGAGGTGTTGTGGAAGATATTATCGACGCACTGCGAAAGTATGGTGGTGGTGAGATAACGATCAGCGCTAATACCGACAGTCGCGCATCATTTGAATACAACATAACACTTGCAGAGCGCAGAGCTACAACGATTCGTAATGTAATTAGCCGGGCGTTGGGCGCTGAACTTATGGCCGACGTCACGGTAATGGTCGATCCGGCTGCATACCAGGAGTCTGATCAATGAAAATGAATTCATTAAGTTGGTCTATAGCGCTGGTTCTGGCGGGCAGTGGTGTTATTGGCATGCAGTCTGACAGTGTTGCAGAAGCGGTAGATTGTGCTTCGGGTGAATGCGAAGCACAGGCACCGTACACGCTTAAAATAATCTCTCGCGGAGAGGGCGCACCTCAGGCTGCCAACCAAACGCCTGAGGGATTGCAGCAAAACCGAAGGGTTGATGTCAGTATTTCTAAAGAAGTCCCTGTCAAAGTGATTGATGCTTCGGCAAAGGCCGCCGGTGTTTCACTTGATGGTGACACGTTAATACAAACCGGTGGTGGCAAGTTCTGGATCTCGAGAGACCCAACGTCGTTGCAAAAAGTGTTAGGTGTGAAAGTGCCGTCTTCTGTAAAACTCACCGCTAACGGCGAGCTTGAGAATCCGGTAAAAATATCACTCGGTAGCAATTACGCCGCCTTCTTAGAGCGTTGGCAGTTGCGGGTATTGCCACAAGGTAGTGCACTTGATAGTGAGCCACTATTTATAAAAGAAGGCAATCTGGCAGGTATGAAGTCGGTTATCGAATGGGATGCCACACTGGCATCGGGTGCGCAAATCAAGCCCGGTGATAAGTTCGATCTTGTACTTCGCGTTTATGATGCAGCAGGTAACTATGATCAGGCAGTCGCAAGAACTATTGAGTTTACATCTGCGCTAGAGAGCAATACAACAGCCAGTTCTGTACAGGCTATTGAAGATCTATCAATAAAAAGCCTTGCTGAAGTTGATGGCGATTACAGCGAAGGATTTGCAATTCAATCGGTAGCAGTCTCTGGTAGTACGGTGGTGCTTCGTGGAACTGAACTAACAGACGTTCAATCCGTAGAGGTAAACGGTGAAGAAGTCGCGCTAATTGCTGGCAGCGAATTTGTAGCAGAATACATTTTGCCACCAGGGCAGCACGACTTTGATATCAGTGCAGAACAAAAATCAGGTGACGTCATTAATCGACAGCTTGATGTAGAAGTGAAGCCCGGATACTTTTTTATAGTCGGTTTGGCTGATCTTACTGTTGGGGAAAACAAAGTCAGCGGTAGTATTGAACCGTTAGCAGTTGATGAGCATCATTATGGCGACGATATCTTCGTTGATGGCCGCCTTGCGTTTTATCTAAAGGGTAAAGTCAAAGGTAAGTATTTACTGACTGCGCAAATGGATACCGGCACCGAAGATGTATCAAAGCTATTTGATGACTTTCATCGCAAAGATGCACGCAGTGTATTTAGAAGAGTCGATCCGGATCAGTACTATCTGGTCTACGGTGATGATTCGACTATAGTCGATGATACCGATAGCCAGGGTAAGCTTTATCTGCGCGTAGACTGGGATAACTCGCACGCGCTGTGGGGGAATTTTAATACCGCATTTAGTGGCACTGAGTTCGCAGCATTTAATCGTAGTTTATATGGTGCACAGCTGCGCCATAGCAGTCTGGCAATGACAGAGCTTGGTGATCGTAAAACAGAAATATCTGCCTTTGTCTCAGAGGCGCAAACGGTTTTCCGGCATAACGAATTCGCTGGTACCGGTGGCAGTCTGTATTATCTGCGAGACCAGGATATCGTACTGGGCTCAGAGAAGGTCTGGGTTGAAGTCAGGCGTGATAACTCTGAACAAGTGTTGCAGAAAATGCCACTGGAACGCGGGCGCGACTATGAGATCGATGAATTCCAGGGGCGTATAATTCTTACCCGTCCATTATTAAGTGTATCTGCGCAGAACGGGCCATCGATTATTCGTGATGAGCCCGATATTGGTGATAACACTTTTCTAGTGGTTGATTATGAATATGTGCCAGCAGATTTTACCGGTGGTGATGCGACAGCGGGGGTGCGAGCCAAGCGTTGGATCAACAATCATGTGGCTATCGGTGGTACCTGGGCACATGAAGATCGCGAGTCTGATGATTACGATGTTAAAGCGTTTGATGTCACTGTTAAAAAGTCTGATAACACTTATGTGCGGCTCGAAATGGCGCAAAGTGAATCAAAGCAGACAGCCGGGAGTTTTCAGTCTTCTGACGGCGGTCTGACATTCTCAGCTAATAATTCAGCATCAGACTCGGCATCGGGAAATGCTGTCGGAATTGAAGCCAGAGTGTCTGCCAATGAAATTGTTGATCTGGATGTACCTGTTACGATTGCGGCATGGGCCAAAAAAAGGGAGGCAGGTTTTAACTCAACCAGTTTAGATGATGGTATCGAAACTACAGACACTGGTGCTGAATTGGTGGCCGAAGTCAGTGAAGTGCTAGACCTCTCAGCGCGGGCCACTAATCTGCAAAAAAGATTAGAAAGCAGTGAATCAGTTTATGCCTTGCAGGCAGACTATCGATATTCAGAAAGAACCATTGTCAGTGGTGAAGTAAGACATGTTAAAAATGAAGATCTAAGCAATGATACCGGAGAATCAGCGACCTTAGCTGCCGGTAGAGTTGCCGTCCAGGTTACAGACACACTTGAGGCTTATGGTATAGCGCAAGGTGTGCTGGAAAGTAGTGGCGATTATCAAAGTAATAGCTTGCTCACCGCAGGTGTCAGAGCGAAGCTAAATGACCGCATGAAAGTAAACGGTGAAATGAGCTCTGGTGATCGTGGCACCAATCTATTGTTAGGTGCAGAGCATACATTCAGCAACACCTATAGCGTTTACGCGAATATGAATTTCCTTAGTGATCAGAGCGATTCCTTCGAGCGACTGATCACGTTAGGGCAGCGTAAGGCAATATCGAACAAGCTTAAAGTATACACAGAGCATCAGTTCAGCTCTGAAGATACCCGCACGGGACTTACCAATACCTTTGGTTTGTCTAATACGTTTAATCGCTATGCTACCGGTACGCTGTCTTTCCAGTCATCGCGAATCGAAGATGAATCTGACGATATTACCGAACGCGATACGCTAACAGCCGGCCTTAGTTTTAAGCGACAAGAGAGCCGTCTTTCAACCAAGCTTGAATTTAGAAAAGACAAATCTGCAACAGTCGATACTGACCAGTGGGTCAGTGTGACAAGCATAGAGTATCGCTATTCACCTGCGCTCAGAGTTCAGGGGCGTTTAAATCATTCCGTAACGCAAGACAATGCATCGGTTGTAGGACTCGAAAACGCAATGTTCACAGAGGCGGGTCTTGGTTTTTCCTACAGACCAGTGTCGAATGATCGTTTGAATCTCCTCGGGCGCTACACTTACCTGCATGATCTGCCACCTCTGTCACAGAGTGATGACGCCGATAGTAGAGCATCCATAATTAGTTTAGAAAGCCTATACGAAGTTGGTAAGCGCTGGACAGTCGGCGGCAAGCTTGCGCATCGCGAAAGTGAAGTTCGTACGGCAAGACAAACAGGGGAATGGGTTGCTAACGACGCGAGTCTCGCTGCGGTCAGGCTGCGCTATAAGGCACCTTTTGGTGTTGATGCCATGGGTTCGTATCATTGGCTGAGCTCTGATGCTACCGACAGCGTACGTCATGGCGCGTTGTTGTCAGTCGGCCATAATGTTGGTAGTAATCTTCAGTTTTCTGTAGGTTATAACTTTACAGCCTTCGACGATAATCTGGCCAATGATGACTACGACGTTAAAGGCTGGTTCTTTAATTTAGTGGGTAAGTATTAACCTGCGCTGAGACTGAGCAAGCGCGTTTGTCCTGACTTGATTAGTGGGGCAAATGAAAGAGTAGCTATGAATGATTGAAATAATATTCTCCTGCTGTTAGCGCGATTAGGATCACGGCCAGCGACAAGTACTCGCGTTCCAGACGGATACTGCAAGTACTTAGGCGAAGTACTTAAGAGAGCCGCTATAAAGAATAACCGTAAGGTATTCAGCCGGAAATCCGGGGAAGACTTTCGCCGGGGGCAAGACTGCACATTGTGTAAAGAGCCAACTGAACTACACTCCAGCATCTAACATCAGGGCAATTTTCATTCTATAAATGAACGGTATGATATTTCTGCTTGCTGTTTGCTCATTTTTAATCCATTATTAAATTGGGAATAATGTCCCAAAAGTATGAAATCAGTGATTAATCAATAGTTTGTGATCATCATGGAGATGAAATTATGAAGGGTTTATGGCGCGGTGCTCTTGCCGCTTGTGTGTTATTAGCGGGCACGCTACCAGGCGTGGTATCAGCGTGTGGTGGGTTTTTCTGCCAAACCTTGCCTATCAATCAGGCAGCAGAGCAAATTGTGTTTCGTCAAGATGGCAGTCAAGTGACTGCGATGGTACAAATTCAGTTTGAAGGTAATGCTGAAGATTTTAGTTGGGTCGTACCAGTGCCTAATACACCGACATATGAGATCGGCAGCAATACCGCCTTTACTGATCTTGAGCGTGTTACGCGGCCGCAATTTATTTTACAAAGAACCGGTGAACAGTGCGCGGTCCCGGAATTCCTCGCCTCACCAACTGCAGTGGCTGATAGTGCCGAAGGTGGAGATACAGGTGGTGGCGTAACAATAGAAAGCGTGCAAGATGTCGGCGGTTATACCGTTACACTCATCAGTGGTACCAATGCAGACGCCGTGGCCCAGTGGTTAGTCGATAATAATTATGATTTAAACGATAAGGGTCGTGAATTACTCGCACCGTATGTCGAAGCGGGAATGAAGTTTGTGGCGGCGAAGCTACAGCAGAACAGGGGGCTTGGCAGTATTAAACCGCTTATAATGAAATATCAAAGTGATAACCCCATGATCCCCATTCGCTTAACCGCAGTCGCGGCCCTTGAAGATATGGGTGTGTTGGTATGGGTGTTGGGCGATGCACGTGCAGTGCCTGAAAACTATTTGCATGTAACACCCAACTATACTCGTCTAGATTGGTTTTCAGGCTTTGGCAATAACGCTTATGCAAGTTATCAGGCATTGGTTACTGAGGCTATGAATGAAGCCGGTGGGCAAGGCTTTGCCACTGACTATGCCGGGCGCTTTCCTAATCTTTTCGATAGCCTCACAAAGCCCGCTGATATCCAGGCGCAATTGGATCGACTAAATGGTTCTTCTGATGCAGAGTTTATAAGCTTGGTGCAAAACTTTATTGGCGACCCGGTAGTGGTAGATACCTTAACGAATGGCTTGCCACTCAGAGATGGTCAGTCTGCTAATCAGTATCGTGATCAAAACTTTCTAACCTCCAACTATACAGCTGCCGAATTATCGGCTGCGCGTTCAGCGGTTGATGCTGTGATACAAGCAGATGTCATAGATTCGTTGCAAACATCGCTCGATGTTCTTGGTGGTAATCGTTACATGACAAGGCTTTACACAACGTTGTCAGCTGATGAAATGACTCTAGACCCGGCGTTTGTGTACAACAGTGATATGGGGGATCAGCAGCTTGATCGCAATGCAACACTTAATTCGCAATGTATAGACGATGAAAACCACTGGACCTTAAAACTAGGCGAGGGTACCGGCCGTACCGATGAAGTAGTTATTAATACCATTGGCCCGATCCCGTTTGTAGCACCTCTTATCCAACAAGATGCCAGTTGGAAACTTGAGGTCACGGCAGCTGCGGGGTTACCCGTAGTAGATACTCAGCGGGAGTTTCAAATAGCATCTTTCGGTTCACCGGGTACTGGTATTACAGATAACACGACTGGTGGCACTGACGGTGATGGCAGCACAGATGGGTCTGGCGACACAGATGGGTCTGGCGACACAGATGGCTCTGGCAACAGCGGATCTTCAAGCGGTGGCGGTGGATCGCTGGGTTTATTTGTATTAGTAGTTATGGCTGCAGCCAGACGCCGGGCTTAAACGAAATAACCTCTGGCACTTTGCCAGAGGTTTAGGCCATCTGAAATTCACATGCACACTGATGCCGAAACAAGTCACACTGCTATTCCACGGTTTTCCACCACGTATCATCAGGCACTTGTTCCACTGAGAATATTTCTCCTATTTTAGGAGTAGCGATTGTGACTCCTTGAAGCGCGGCCTCTTTGCTTGCCCGTTCAATCGGCTCTTCCCAGGTGTGAAACGCTAAATCAAATTTAGACCAATGAATGGGTACAAAAACTTTAGCGCGTAAATCCCTACTTGCCTGAACAGCCTGTTCGGGTGTCATGTGTATTTGCATCCAGTCTTTGCTATAGGCACCATTTTCAATGAAAGCAACATCAAAGGGTCCGAACTTCTCTCCGATTTTTTTTACTTCTTTAGAGTAGCCACCGTCACCGCTAAACCAGACCGTAAGCTCGGGCGACTTGATCACCCAGGAACCCCATAGAGTGGAAAACCGATTGGTAAATCCGCGGCCACTGAAGTGACGTGACGGTGTAAAAGTGAAGTCGATACCATTGTGGTTGGTACTTTCGTACCAATCAAACTCTGTTATCTGTTGCTCGTCTATACCCCATCTTATTAAGTGTGCAGCGATCCCCAGTGGCACCAGAAAACGTGTGGTTTTATTGTTAAGTGCACCTATAGCCAAGTGATCCAGGTGATCGTAATGATCATGTGAAATCAGCACAACATCTATAACTGGTAGATCCTTAACAGTAATTGAGTGGCTAAGCGGAAAAGGATTACCAACCAGTGGTACCGGTGAAGCTCGGTTAAACACAGGGTCGGTCAAAATAAACTTGCCAGCTGAGTTATATAAAACAGTTGAGTGCCCGAGCCAGGCAAATTTACCATTGGTCAGCTCTGATAAATTCAGAGCAGCTGAAGGCAAAGGCTGTTGCGGGTTTTTGCCTGCAGGAGGAAAAAAGAAAGAGGCAAGAGACGTGGCGTGCTCTGGATCAGAGGTGTCAATAACGGTATCGGTTATATTTGAAAAACGCCCATCCTTGTAATAAACGGATGACTGAATTCTTGCCAGGGAAGCGCCGCTTGGCAGCGCACCGAAAGTAGGGGCCAAATAAAGAAACGCGACGATTGCCAACGATAGCAATAGCACAAGCGTAAATAGGGTTTTGATAATCGCTTTAATCCGGCGCATTGAGATCATTCTTTATGGTCGGGGTGGTAGTGGGGCTGTGTATAACTAAAAGGGTGAAATCCTACAGGACTTGCTTGAATGCTGCTGTTTGCGGGCTAATGTGGAAAATACGGTTTTAACCTGAAGAATAGATATGCTTATCGTTTTAGTAGATGAGCAGTCGCGATGCCCGGCCCGTGGTTTTCGCTTGCCCTTTAGTTGACAATAAAACTACCCGTGTAAGATACTTTTCCTGAACTGAATTGTTTAGCTAACTGTGTTACGTTTCAAGTGGCTAGCGGACGGGGGTTCGCGGAAATTGTAATGCCTATTAAGAGGCCCAGGCAGCAGTGCTGCTGTTGTATTGCGCCTTCTTGTCATAAAAAGGAGAGAGGAAAATGAAGATCAAATCCATATTGGCGGCAGCCGCCATTGGAATGGGCCTGACTACTAACGTTTATGCTGCAACCGAAATTCAATGGTGGCACGCCTTTACGGGTCGTCTGGGTGAACTGCTTGATGAACAGGTTGAAAAATTCAACAGCTCGCAAAGTGACTATGTAGTAGTCGCGAGCTACAAGGGAAATTACTCCGAAACATTAAACGCCGGCATAGCAGCGTTTCGTGCTAAAGAACAACCGCATCTGCTAATGGTCTTTGAGGTTGGTACAGCCACCATGATGGGTGCCAAGGGTGCAATTAAACCAGTCTATGAAGTCATGGCGGCCGGTGACGCAGATTTTGACCCTGATGCCTATCTTAGTGCGGTAAAGGGTTACTACACCACGCCAAAAGGGCAAATGTTGTCATTGCCGTACAATTCATCTACGCCTGTGATCTACGTCAACAGAGATGCTTTCACTGCCGCAGGTGTTGATCCAGATACCGATATCAGTACGTGGGAAAATGTAGATGCGGTTTTAGCGAAACTTAAAGAGGGTGGTAGTGAATGCCCGTTGGTCACAGCGTGGCAAAGCTGGGTGCACTTAGAGAATTTTTCAGCCTATCACAACACTCCGTTTGCAACCCAGGACAACGGCTTCTCAGCACTTGATACAGAACTTGCTTTTAATGGTGAGCTACAAGTTAAACACCTTGATGCAATGAGCCAGTGGGCCAAAGACGGTAAGTTTATTTATACCGGTCGCCGTAACGAAAGTGGTGCTAATTTCCGTGCTGGTGACTGTGCGCTAATGACGGAATCATCTGCCGGCTATGCGGGTGTTAAAAAAGAAGCGCAGTTCGAATTTGATATCCGACCACTTCCGTACTGGAAAGCAGCTTCCGGCGCTCCGCAAAACACCATCATTGGTGGTTCATCGTTGTGGGTAATGTCGGGTCACGAAGATGAAGAATATAAAGGTGTCGCTGAGTTACTAGCGTTCTTATCTACTTCAGATATTCAAGCAAAGTGGCATCAGGATACCGGCTACTTACCCATCACAATGGCGGCTTATGAGCAGACCAAAGCCGAAGGCTTCTACGATAAAAACCCGGGCACTGACATTGCCATTATTCAAATGACTGGCAAAGCACCTACCGGAAACTCAAAAGGCTTGCGTCTTGGTAGTTTTGATCAAATACGCGGGCTTATCGATGAAGAGCTTGAAGGTATTTGGGCGGGTGACAAAACAGCCCAAGAAGCAATGGATAACGCCGTTGATCGTGGTAATAAATTGCTCCGTCGCTTTGAACAGGCGAATAAATAAGAGCTAGAGTGTACGTGGCGGAGGTGGTCGACACCTCCGCCGGGTATGTACATAGTCTGCTATGGAAAAACGTGTAACGTTCAAGGGCTGGTGGCTACCGTTATTACTCATTACGCCGCAGGTCCTGGTCACTGTCATATTCTTTTTCTGGCCAGCCGGTCAGGCGATCTATCAATCGGCTTTTATCCCGGATCCATTTGGATTGAAGTCTCAATTTGTCGGTTGGGGTAACTTTGAGTTCCTGTTTACCGACCCTTATTACCTTGCCTCTTTTAAAACAACCGCTCTTTTTTCGATAGCGGTTACTGTTGTCTCAATGAGCATAGCGCTGTGGTTGGCTCTAATGGCTGATCGCATTATTAAGGGCGCCGGTACTTATAGAACTCTGCTTATTTGGCCCTATGCAGTCGCACCTGCTATAGCGGGTGTGTTGTGGTTGTTTATGTTTAACCCGCGTATAGGAGTAGTCAGTTGGTACTTAGATAAAATAGGCTATGACTGGAACCACGTATTAAATTCTAATGAAGCAATGTTGCTGGTGGTGTTGGCCTCTGCATGGTCCAGAATCAGTTATAACTTTCTGTTCTTTTTAGCAGGCTTGCAGTCAATACCGAAAAGTCTTGTTGAGGCCGCGGCCATGGATGGAGCAGGCTTTTGGTATCGCTTTAGAACCATTGTGTTTCCGCTCTTATCGCCCACCACGTTCTTTCTATTAGTGGTCAATATTGTCTATGCGTTTTTTGAAACCTTTGGCGTTATCCATACCATTACCGGTGGTGGCCCGCAGCAAGCAACCAATATTATGGTGTACAAGGTGTATAGCGATGGTTTTGTCGGGCAGGATTTAGGTTCGTCTGCTGCGCAGTCAGTGGTGCTGTTGTTTGTCGTGGGTATTCTTACGATTCTACAGTTTCGCTATATTGAAAAGAAGGTGCACTACTGATGTCGAGCATGGTGGAGCGCAATGGCGTGGGAACCGTTATTTCACATGTCGGTTTAATCATTGGTATTGCGATTGTGTGCTTTCCGATTTATCTCGCCATAATAGCCTCGACAGTTGAACAGCAAGATATTGTCTCACCACCATTGCCATTGCTGCCGGGCGGTCACTTTATAGAAAACTATAAAGAGGCGTTGTTATCGGGTGTGAATATTCCCGTTTGGCGTATGTTGCTTAACTCGACGATTATGGCTATGGGCATAGCGATAGGTAAGATTGTAATCTCGTTGTTGTCGGCTTTTGCGATTGTGTATTTTAAATTTCCACTACGAACCTTTTTCTTTTGGATGATCTTTTTAACGCTGATGCTGCCAGTAGAGGTGCGAATAGTGCCAACCTTTGAGGTAATAGCGAATTTTGGCATGTTGAACAGCTATACGGGGCTGATTCTTCCACTGATTGCCTCGGCCACAGCGACCTTCTTATTCAGGCAATTCTTTATGACGGTGCCTGATGAAATAGCAGAGGCGGCACGGGTTGATGGTGCTAAGCCAATGCGCTTTTTCATCGATATTTTGCTACCAATGTCGCGAACCAATATTGCAGCGTTATTTGTTATTTTGTTTATCTATGGTTGGAACCAATACTTGTGGCCTTTATTAATAACAACAGACCCTGAGATGAACACCATTGTCATGGGCATTAAACAGATGTTTCCATCAGGCGATGATCTAGCCAACTGGCCCGTCATTATGGCCACGGCTATTCTTGCGATGTTACCACCGGTTTTGGTGGTGGTATTAATGCAAAACCTCTTTATAAAAGGTCTGGTAGATGCAGAAAAGTAATGCAATAACTAAAGTAAGTATGCGTCTTTTTGTGGCTACTGGCGGGTAACGGGTTTTTCAATGGCAAATATTAGCTTAAAAAACGTTAAAAAAACCTACGGCAAAACACCTGTTATTCATGGTGTCAGTGTAGATATTCACAATGGCGAATTCATTGTGATTGTCGGGCCATCTGGTTGCGGAAAATCCACGCTGCTAAGAATGATCGCGGGCCTTGAAGATATCACCGAAGGCGATGTCTGCATTGATGGCAAGGTTGTCAACAAACTTGAGCCGATGGATCGAAATATCGCGATGGTGTTTCAAAACTACGCCTTGTATCCACACATGAGTGTGTTTGACAACATCGCCTATAGTTTGAAAATATCGAAGATTCCCAAGGCACAAATAAAGCAACAAGTAGAAGAAACTGCAGAGCTATTGCAGCTCAGTGAGCTACTACAGCGCAAGCCGCGCCAACTCTCTGGTGGGCAGCGTCAAAGGGTGGCCATGGGCCGCGCGATCGTGCGCCGGCCGTCTATTTTTCTCTTTGATGAGCCGTTATCAAACCTTGATGCAAAGCTTAGAGTGCAAATGCGTTTAGAAATAAAACGCCTGCAACAGCAACTTGGTATTACTTCGGTATTTGTAACCCATGACCAGGTAGAAGCAATGACACTTGGCGATAGACTAATGGTGCTTAACGGTGGTCGGGTAGAGCAGTTTGGAACACCGGTAGAGCTTTACCAAAATCCAAGAACCATTTTTGTTGCACAGTTTATTGGTAGCCCTTCGATGAATATCGTGCCGCTTACCATCCACGAGAATCAAGCGATACTCGCAAGCGGCGAAGCACTGTATTATGCAGCCCCTATACCCGGTAACAAAAAAGAGATGTGCTTAGGTATTCGCCCTGAGCATATTGAGCTGGATCAAAGTAGTGAGATTAGATTATCAATAGACATGACCGAACAGCTCGGTGCGAACACATTGGTGCATGGAGTCTTGCACGGCTCAGATGTGCCACTGGTAGTGAGTTTGCCAGGGCTGCACTCATTGCAGTCTCTCGATCAGTCTATAGGGATACGGTTTCAGCCAGAGCATTGCCATTGGTTTGAGGCAGCGTCGGGTATTGCTGTTGGTGCATAGACGCTAAGCGCCTGTCCGAGAATGAATGATCTACTGCGAAAGCGGTCTTTTGGCCAGCTGTCTCGATCGATTTCGTTAAATATGAATGACTATTCGCCTCAATCGATCGAAATATCTGACTCAAAATCTCCCTTTTTTGCTACGACCCTCATTCTCAGACAGGCACCTGGCGTCTAACTATTTATATGGCTGCCGGAAACTCCGGGATCACGTAAGTGCCTAGTTCATCTAGTACCTCTTCAACTGGCCTTGTTGAAAACCTAATATTGAATGTCACATGATTCACGCCAATCTCACGCAGAGCTTGTAAGTGTTCTATAAGTTGATTCCTACCCAATCTATAACCCAGGTGGATATTCTGCGGCGCGGCATCTGGATCTTCTGTTAGATCGACATATAAAGACTGTGAGAATGGTTTCCAGCTTTGTGATGTTTTATCTAGAGCCTCATTCCATTGCGCAAGTGTGGTGCGTTGTTGTGCGACAGGCCTTGGGTACATCAGCCAACCGGTGGCGTGTTCTGCTATCCACGCTAACGATTGTCGGCTATTACCCGTCACGAATAGCGGCAGATCACCGGTATAGCTCTTTGGCAGCAGATCGAGTTGTCGTGCCATTACTGCTTGTTGGTCATTCCAGTTGGCAGGGCGGTGGGTGTTCTGTTTAATAAATTCAAATGCATTTCTAAAGCGCTCGTCACGTGACTCAAAAGGCACGTTGTAAACATTGTACTCAACCGGTCTGTCACCAGTGGCGACTCCCATAATTAGTCTACCCTGTGATAATTGATCAACAGATGCCGCCGCTTTGGCCAGGTCAGTTGCTTGCCTCAACGGTAAAATAATCGAGCCGGTGCCCATTGCTATTGTTTTGGTATGGGCGGCAATAAAGCCTAGCCATACCCACGGATCATAGATTTGACCTGCATCTCCAAATGTTGGATCAAGCAACGGCACATCGCGACACCAGACGGCAGCAAAGCCCAATGCTTCTGCCTTTTGGATCAACGCCACTTGGTTTTGCATAGTAGGGACAGGGCTTGTGTAGGCCTCAATCGGTACCCCTATACCTAAGCTAAGCTGCCCCTTGCGGTATACCGAGTGATATCCTTGGCCGTAATTGGGTTCATTCATAGCGCTTATTGTACAGTGAGTTGGTCAGAAAATTACCTGCGTAGTGCGAGTCGAATATCGACAAGTCTTTAGTCGACACGTAGCCACTCTAGCCGCCATACTAGCTGCCATTCGAATTGCAATTCGAACCACCGTTCAGTCGTCGCCGCACTATAGTATGATTACATCAATTAAGCATATTTTAGTGTGTTAGTGGATGAATCATGCCTAGTGAAAAACCTGCAAGTGAAAAACCTGCAAGTGAAAAACCAGCAAGTGAAAAACATGTCTAGTGAAATAGTTAAAAACTGGTTTGCAGAACAATTTGAATATCTTGATCCATTGTTGCAACAGCTGCATTTAACGGGTGGCCAACTAGTAGGTGATGTAGAGATATCGTATGGGATTGGCTTAGCCCACATTATCGGTGCTAGATTTGCCCGTAAAATGAATTTGCCAGCTGCAGGGAAGCATCGTTTAACTGTTGACATCTCGCATAATCAACAGGCTTTGCTCTGGGGGCGAAGTTTTAACAATCAAACGCTTGTCTACTCAATATTCAAACCTGTAGGAACCATGGCTGACGGTTACTGGGTTGAAGAGACAGGCAATTTATCAATGCAGCTTGCAGTTGAAATCAAAGATGCCGGGTGGTACTGGCGTTGTTTAAGCGTAAAGTATCGTGGTGTATCCATACCCTCTTGGTTGGTACCGAAAACAACCGCTTATAAATTGGTAGAGGGTGGTAAATACCGATTTTACGTCGAAGTTTCATTGCCCCTTGTTGGGTCGTTGTTTTCCTATCAGGGTTTGTTGGAAAAATCTGCAGAATCTTAGCGAGATTAAATCAACAGTATCTGAGCGCCCGGGAGTATCATTGGCTGTAAAGTAAGGCGTAAAAGTATTATTTATAAATAAGGTTAAAGGGGATTAAATTGTTTAGATTTGGAATATTGTCAACCGCGCAGATAGGCATAGAACATGTTATCCCTGCCATACAGGCATCTGAAAATTGTATTGTTGCAGCGATAGCATCACGCGATGCGAAAAAGGCTAAGAAGTTGGCCAGTCGTTTTGGTGCAGCATTAAGCTTCGGTTCGTATGATGAAATGCTGGCATCAGATGAAATTGATGGCGTCTACATTCCGCTTCCCACCTCGCAGCATATTGAATGGTCTTTAAAAGCGGCTGCCGCAGGTAAGCATGTTCTGTGTGAAAAACCCATATCACTAAAAGCCAGTGAGATTAAATCGTTAATAAAAGCGCGTGATAAAAACAAGGTACTGGTATCTGAAGCGTTTATGGTTACCTATCATCCGCAATGGCTTAAGGTTCGTGAGTTAATAGCGAAGGGTGCTATAGGCGAGCTGCGCCAGGTTGATGCCGCGTTTACCTATTTTAATACTGACCCTGAAAATATGCGAAACATTGCGAAGCTTGGTGGCGGAGTAATACCTGATATTGCGGTTTATCCTATTGTGGCCACTCGTTTCGCAACCGGTTTGGAGCCCAAAAAACTACTAGCAGAAGTAGAGTTCGATCCAACGTTTAAAACCGATCGCTACGCCAATGTTCAAGCAAAGTTTGATGGTTTTGACATGAACTTTTATGTATCTACGCAAATGGCGCTGCGGCAAAGCATCGTCTTTCATGGAGATAAGGGTTTTATAGATATATCTGCACCGTTTAATTCAAATCTATATGAAGGTGATGAAGTGCGATTGCATAATAGTGGGCACAGTGAAACTAAGGTGTTTCGATATACGGGTGTAAATCAGTATCAGCTACAGGTAGAGGCTTTTGCGCGCGCGGCTGCTGGGCGTAAGCAGGAAGTGTTTTCGCTTGAAAGCTCTTATGCTAATCAAAGGGTGATTGATGGTATTTAT
>CALGKA010000103.1 GCA_937927895.1 uncultured Granulosicoccaceae bacterium
GCGCTATAAAAATTGACGTTACAAAAATGGCACAAAAATGAAAAATGTCCAAGCAAATTACTATTACAAAAATAGACACTTGCGTGTAACGGGCGAATATTGATTTTCAGATGTAACGTCCTTGTGACCGATCCATGTCCCTTTCCACATTTTGCACCCAATCGAAAAATTGCGATTAAAGCAGAGTCTGTGTCGCCCGCAACAACCATTTTTAGACACTTTCTAAAGTACAACGAGCAAGGGCTCGTTAATGTTACCAGTGATACATTGTTTGCCTCATTTAAGAAAATCGACTGTAAAGCTACTGAATTATCATTTAGCTCATTAAAACAATAAGTTAAGTGGAAGTGTGGTTTCCTTCAGCGTTGGGATTAAATGTAAACATGTCGTGATCGGCAGAGCGAGTACATCTCCACGCGCTATAATTGACGTGTTGGAGGGGGTTTGCCAAAACAAGGTAAATACGCTCGTCACATACAACGACATTTACGCACAAGCATGAGGATTTACATGAATACTCTTAGTAAAGTATCAATCGGAATCGTGGCACTTTTAGGTTCTGGTGTTGCCGCAGCAGATTGTGGTGATATTCAAATCGCAGAATGGAACTGGGCATCGGGCGAACTGATGGCCAATGTTGACAAGGTCATCCTTGAAGAAGGCTACGCCTGCAACGTAGAACTAGTGCCTGGCGCTACCACTACTACATTCGCATCAATGAACGAAAAAGGTCAGCCAGACATCGCTGGTGAGCTTTGGATTAACGCCGTACGTGAGCCACTAAACAAAGCACTTGATGAGGGTTCTTTGATATCTGCTAACGGTGGTCCAATTACTGATCTTGGTGAAGGCTGGTGGATCACACCACACACAGCTGCAAAGCACCCTGAACTAAAAACGGTTTTAGACGTTCTAGAACATCCAGAGCTTTTCCCTGATGTTGAAGATCCATCTAAAGGCGCTTTCGTAGGTTGTCCAGCAGGTTGGGGTTGTCAGCTAGCTAACGCTAACCTTTTCCGTGCTTTTGACATGGAAGCTAAAGGTTGGAAACTGGTTGATCCAGGTTCTGCAGCAGGTCTTGACGGTTCTATGACTAAAGCCGTTGAACGAGATCAAACGTGGTTTGGCTACTACTGGTCACCAACTGCCATGATTGGTAAGCACAAAATGGTTAAGCTTCCTTTTGGTGTTGAATTCGCAGGTAGTGAAAACTGGGATGGTTGCATCGTGAAAGCAGAGCAAGACTGTGCAGATCCAAAGCCATCTGCATGGACTGAGTCTGAAGTACACACTGTTGTAACTGATGATTTCAAAAACAAAGCGGGTGACGAGGTTATGTCTTACCTTTCAAGCCGTGTTTTCCCTGGCCCAATAATGAACGACATGTTGGTGTACATGGGCGACAATCAAGCTGCTGGTGAAGATGCTGCGATTGAATTCCTTATGACTCAAGGTGATTTATGGGAATCATGGGTAAGCGCTGATGCTGCAGAAAAAATCAAAGCGGCTATTAAGTAATTCTACTACTACGTTACTTATGATCGTATAGGTGACCTAAAGCCTGCCTGCACTGTTGCAGGCAGGCTTTTTTTTTGTGAATTTGATTACACTACCTACTGAACACTAACAAGCGGATTATCAATGGACTTCTGGACAGACAAACTCCCAGCTTGGGCCTTACAATTTCCCGAGATGGGTCGCACCGAACTGCGTGACCTGAAAAAAGGCATCGATGCTAGCTTTAGAACTTTCTCCCGTGCATTCGGTGAAGATCTCGAAAATATGTTTTATCCATTGCTAAAGTTTTTAGTGTGGTTAGAAAAACTTTTACTAGCAACGCCATGGCCAATAATTATTATAATAGTAGCTTTGCTTGCATGGCTTGGTGCTAGAAGTATCGGCATTGTTGTTGGTGCTATTTTGTCATTCCTGGCTATTGGCTACTTCGGCATGTGGGAAGATACCATGTCGACACTCGCCATCATTTCAGTGTCTACTATTGTGTGTATCTCGCTGGGCATTCCGTTAGGCATATTAATGGCCAGATCAGAGCGAGTGCAGGCGGTGGTCACACCCGTGCTTGATGTTATGCAGACCATACCGGCCTTCGTATACTTAATACCGGTGGTAATGCTTTTGGGTATCGGTAAAGTGCCAGGCCTGATTTCGGTGTGTATATACGCTATGCCACCCATTGTGAGGCTTACCAACTTAGGCATACGCCTGGTCGATAAAGAAGCACTAGAGGCTGCTGATGCTTTTGGTGCCAGTTACACCCAACGATTGTTCGGTGTACAGATTCCCTTAGCGCTGCCCAACATATTCGCCGGTGTGAACCAGACTATAATGATGGCTCTTGCCATGGTAGTGATAGCTTCAATGATTGGTGTAGCAGGGCTTGGTGTGCCGGTTCTAAGGGCAATATCAAATCAGTACTTAGCGCTTGGTATGATGAATGGTTTAGCCATTGTCGCGCTTGCTATTATCTTTGATCGCGTATCGCAAAGTTACGGTAAGCGTCTACAACGCCATCGTCAGGGTGCTAACCATGAGTAATACAAAAATAAGTATCGAAAATCTCTATAAGATTTTTGGTAAAAACCCGCAGTCTGTATTGCCTATGGTTCAAGAAGGCATGCCTAAGCAAGAGTTGCTTGAAGAGCATGGTCATGTGTTGGGCTTAAAAGATATCAATATCGATATCCCTGATCGTGCGGTAACGGTGATTATGGGTTTATCTGGCAGTGGTAAATCAACGCTTATTCGTCATATCAATCGTCTAATAGAGCCGACTGCCGGGCGCATGATCGTAGACGGCGATGATGTCCTCTCCATGACTAAAAAAGAGCTGATCAATTTTAGACGATACAAGTTATCGATGGTGTTTCAAAAGTTTGGGCTGCATGTTCATCGTACCGTCGCTGGTAACGTTGCTTATGGTTTAACCATGCAGGGTATGTCATTAAAGAAAGCCAAAGCGCAAAGCCATAAGTGGCTTGAGCGGGTAGGGCTTGCAGGTTTCGAAGGGCATTTTCCTTCACAGTTGTCTGGTGGTATGCAGCAACGTGTGGGTTTAGCGCGAGCGCTTGCAACCGATGCCGATATATTATTGATGGATGAGGCGTTCTCAGCACTTGATCCACTCATTAGAACTGATATGCAAGATGTATTGCTTGATCTACAAACTGAACTGCATAAGACTATCGTTTTTATTACCCACGATCTCGATGAGGCGCTTCGCATCGGTGATAAAATCGCTGTTCTGCGTGATGGTGCAGTGATCCAGCAAGGTGACCCGCAAGACATCATTATGCATCCTGCGGATGATTATATCTTTGACTTCGTTAAAGACATTAATCGCGGTCGCGTACTTCAGGTTAAGACCATCATGGATGTGGGTGTGGCGGTAGACGGCCCTGATATACCAGCAGAGGTAGTGTTGGAGGAAGCTCTGCAGATTGCTGCAGGTTCCGCAACACGTGCGGCTAACGTTGTTAATCGTGACAATCAAGTGGTTGGCAGTATTAATTTAGATCAGATTGTTGCGGGCTTGGCGCGACCTGCAGATGGAGCAGAGAAAGAGAGCATGTATAGGTAGTTTTTTTGCGAGCGATCGCAATGATCGCTCTTTATCTTTTACCCTCGGACGACTTTTGAGTGTGGCTTTGTCTGCCGGTGGTGTCGTTTTGACTTGTCCTGCGGACGGCTTACGAGCTTGGCATGCCTGCCGGCGGCCTTCATTTGGAAAGACCCAAACAGAAGCAAAGGTCTCTCTTGCTACTTTGTTTGCCCTTTTTTGATTGGGAAGGGGGGGCTGCGCCATTTTTTGAAGTCCAGCTCCGTGGGGTCGCGCGGTATGCACATCCATGTGCACAGCGGTCAAAGCGCCGCGCTTTGAGCCCGCTGCGCATGATTATAATAAGCAAAAGAAGTGCGGGAAAAGCCATCGCAGAGATGAAGGCAGGAGCACAAGAAATACATCATTACGAAAAACAACTAGATAAAAACTAATTTGTTCATCGGTATTGTAGAGGAATCATGATCGAAAATACGGACCAGGCACCTCCC
>CALGKA010000104.1 GCA_937927895.1 uncultured Granulosicoccaceae bacterium
TGCACCATTACACTCAGTGACTAGCGAGATCTGTAATACAAAAGCTGAATGTCGTTAAGATCGAAAGGCCGCAGTACGTGCAGTACGCGGCCTTTTGTTTTTAAGAATCGGCAGCCGTTGCCACACCTGATGGTCATATAGACATTAGGGGAGTCTCCAGGCCGATATTATCGGCTAACATTTAGTTTCGATAAAAAACATAGTAGGGGCTCAACCCTATTACGGAGCTTGATGCCCTGTGTGTCAACCTGCAGTCAGACATAAGCAGTCTGAGTTAATATAGAAAACTCAGGGCTAGCAAACGCAGGAACACAGCAATGCCTAAGCAATCAAAAAGAGAAAATGATAGCACACAGGTCACACCAGACCCGGCTTTGGAAAAACGCAATAGACGAGATTTTCCACTCGAATACAAAACCCGAATCGTTGCACAGGCAGATAACTGTAAGCGTGGCGAGTTGGGGGTGCTTTTAAGAAAAGAGAAGCTCTATAGTGGGCAGGTAATCCAGTGGCGTAAAGAACTCAATAATGGTGATGTGGAGAAGCTGTCGAAGTCAGCGCCTGGGCCAAAAGCAAAACACAGCACTGAGCATAAAGAAATCGCTCGACTGGAAAAACGGATAAAACGCCTGGAACGTGAACTGGAAATTTCAAACAGCTGTATTGAACTTCAAAAAAAAGCTTTCCG
This sequence comes from uncultured Granulosicoccaceae bacterium, assembly GCA_937927895.1. GTDB lineage: Bacteria > Pseudomonadota > Gammaproteobacteria > Granulosicoccales > Granulosicoccaceae. The sequence goes on from CALGKA010000104.1 coordinate 689, forward strand.
GATTCTCGATCTGCAGAAAAACGAGAACGACTAATGAGTTTAGCAATAGAACAGCACTCTGAAGGAATCCCACTGAGTCGTATCTGCGGTGCACTAGCCTTGAATCGAAGCAGCATCTATCGGAGCATGTCGTCTGAGCCAATCGATGAGGAACAAAGAGCTCAGAGGCGTTCGCGTAAACACTCGCAGCAGCCCAGAGCATTAAGCGAGCAAGAGCGGCAAGCCACCTTGGAACAACTTAACAGCGCTGAGTTTGTGGATCAACCGCCAGCAGAGGTCTATCACACCCTTTTGGAACGTGGCGAGTGCCTTTGCTCAATCCGTACTATGCACAGGCTGCTACGTGAGGGAGAACAACATGGTGAAAGACGCCAACAACGACAACCACAGTCACATTCCAAACCCAGACTATTCGCCGATCAACCGAATAAAGTTTGGACATGGGACTGCAGTAAATTAGCGACTGTTAAACACAGTCAGTATCTAACGTTGTATGTCGTGTTAGACCTTTACAGTCGCTACGCATTGGGCTGGATGGTTTCCCTAAAAGAGAACGCAGCCCTGGCTATGCAGCTGATGGAAGAGGCCAGCGTCAGGTACGCCATTGCAGCTGATGAGCTGACTATTCATCAAGACCGAGGGTCTCCGATGATTGCCCATCGATATATTGATCTCATGGGCGAACTCGGGATTACGCTTAGCCATAGCAGGCCCCGAGTCAGTAACGACAATCCCTTTAGCGAATCGCAATTTAGGACAATGAAATACCAACCAGACTACCCACGACGTTTTGACAGCATCGCCCACGCTCGCCAGTGGTGTGAGGAGTACTTTGATTGGTACAATTTCCATCACCATCACGAAGGCCTTAATGGCTACACACCAGCGCAAGTATTCACTGGTGAATATAAAATGGTGGCAAGCACTAAGCAAGCCGCATTAGACAAACGCTACGAACTCAACCCTGAACGCTTTGTAAATGGAACGCCAAAAATTCATATGCCACCGTTAGAGGTCTTCATCAACCGGATTACGCCCGAAGAAATACAAGCCGGTGCTATCGACTCGGTAAACTTCCCAACGCTCAACAGAGTCAAAGAGAAATCTACATTATCTTTTAACTAACTGTCCATAACAGGTTGACACGTTCCGCATAGGAATCAAAGCATAATCAACGCGAAACGACGCTTTAAAGGGCTTTTAGACAGAATTATTAGCAACCCAGCTCTTCTGAGTTCGAGTGATGGAGGCAAGTGACCCGACATACGGCCAAGCTGTATTTTATAAAACAGAGAGGAAGCCCACTGATATCGCTGATGCCGATAGCGAATGTGAGCCTCCTTTATAAGAGGCTACTGTTTATACAGGCAACTAAAACTAACGCTTAGCTGCGTAATAGGAAACACGACGCTCAAGGTACGCTAGAAACTCTGAAATACTGAACGCCAGAGCAAACAAGACAACCAGCACCGCCCAGAAATGCTTCATTAAAAAGTTATTCGAATAGAGTTCAAACAACGCACCAAAGCCAACCAATGATATAAGCAGCTGACCAATAATCACCCCTTTTACAGCTCGAATAATACCAATCCGTACGCCACCAAGAATCTCTGGCAAGGCCGCCCAGAAATAAACTTTAGTAAACGCCGCCCAAGGTGAAGCACCAAAACTAGTGGCCATTTCGACTAGTGAACGGTTGATCTGCATAACGCCTACACGTGCGTTTAGAATAATGATCCAGATTGCAAAAAGTGTGGTAGTAATAATGATTGACTTCATCCCGAAGCCAAACAACACCATTAACACTGGCACCAAAGCGGTAAGCGGGGCACTCAGAAAAATATTTACCCACGGCAACAACAGCTCATCTATTAGTCTGTTTTTGCCCATCATGATCCCGGTGGGAATACCAATAACTATGGCAAAGAAAACACCAGAGCAAAACGCATAAGCTGTTTCATACAGGGCCTTTTGAAAAGCGGTAGTACCAATTATTTCAAATAGTGTTTTAACGACTTCAGACAGCGGTGGTACAAAAAAAGAAAAGCCTGTTCGACCGACTATCTCCCATAGTAGACCCCACAGAAGCAGTGAAGACATCCCCGGTAGACGAACCCCTTTTATCTGCATGGCTTACTCCACATAAGATTTTAACGATGCCCAGATCTCATCTACTATATCGAGATACTCAGAGTCCCTACGAATACTGGCTACATCTTTCTCTCGTAAACCGGTCGGCCTGATAATATCTGCCACACGGCTTGGCCGCGGTAGCAAGATCGCTATTTGATCGGAAACATATACCGCCTCTTCAATGGAGTGAGTAACAAATATGAATGTTTTGTTCTCATTCGCCACCAGTGCCAGCAGATCTTCCTGGAACTTGCGCCGCGTTTGTTCATCTACGGCCGAAAATGGCTCATCCATTAACAATACATCAGCATCGACTGACAAGGCTCTCGCAAGCCCTACCCGTTGCCGCATACCCCCAGACAGTTCATGCGGAAAGCTTTTTTCGAATCCTTCAAGCCCGACTTCCTTAATGTATTTATTGGCTATATCTTCGCGTTCTGATTTGGCAACGCCGCGAAGCTCTAAACCAAAAGCCACATTGCGTATTACAGATGCCCACGGTAGCAATGCAAAATCCTGGAACACAAAAGCGCGATCTTCACCGGGGCCTGTCACCGGCGAACCATTAACTAATATTTTACCTTCAGTTGGCTCTAGTAAGCCCGCAATAATTTTCAACAGCGTGGTTTTTCCGCAGCCCGATGGACCAAGCAATGAAGTGAGCTGCCCACGTGGAAAATCTAGCGTGAGGTTTTTTAACGCCTCTACTTCACCATAGTTTTTTGACACACCACTTACCGAAACCGCGTTATCGGTTTGTGTGAGTACAGTATCTTCTGCAAGTGCGTTAGTCTGAAGCATAGCCACGTACGTTCCCTTCGAACAAGACGCGTTCAAGCATCTCTAGTAAATTAAGAAATACAACAGCAAGTACAATTATCGAAAATATTGCCGCGTACATACTGGCGTAGTCCGCAATTGATCGACTGTAAGTAATGATATCGCCGACGCCTGTAGGAGTAATTTTGAGTTCAGAGAGTATTGCACCGATAAATCCTGCTGAAACACCCAGCCTAAGGCCCGAAAAAATTACCGGTGATGCGGCCGGTATAATAATTTTAAACAACACCTCCCAACGATTGGCTAAAAAGGAAGTGCCCATTTCTATAAAGGATGAAGGGGTGTTTCTGACCGCACTGGAGGTATTCAATACAATAACTGGCATGGCCATAATGCACACCACAAACACTTTTGATGTTAGACCGATCCCATAAATCATAACCAACAGCGGAATAAGGGCTGCCAGTGGCGCTGCTTGCATAACAATAAAAATTGGCGAAAACAGCCAGTCAAACCATTCACTCAAGCCAATCCACAAACCAATAATAATACCCAACACCGCTGATATAAGAACACCTATTATCAATGGCTTTAAGGTCTCAGCATAAGCTTGAAACAAACTCCCATCGACCACCATTGTATACAGCGCTTTCATCGATTCTATAAAAGTTGGAAACGCATAGCTCACGGGTATGCGCCCGGCAATCTCCCATGCGCCAAATACAATGACAGCTGACAACAGCTTGAGAACAAGCGAACGATTATTCACGAATGCAATTTCCTCTGCACAAACAAAAGTGCACCAGCCAATGGCTGGTGCACGTTGTACTACTTACCAATCGCTTTATTGAGTGGATCCATGTACCAGAAGTCATCGATGTTGAGGCTATCGATATCACCTTCGAGCTGACCCGCAGCGCTATACCATTCCAAATCTGCTTTCGCTGCTACCATGCCACCTCCATTCGGATCATAAAGGCCACCCTCAACGGCATCGCTGTAGAAATCATCTAAGTTACCTAGAATTTCCGGTGGCAACTGACCAATCGGTCCATCAGGGTTAGTCTCCTTTGCAATGATCGAAGGATCTGCACTCATGTCTTTCCAAGTTCCCGCGAGCGCATCTACAAAAATTTGTACGTCATCTTGATTTTCCTTAATCCAATCAAGGTTGGCGAACAGCGCCTCATCACTTGCTTCAACTTCAAACATTGGCAACACGTTGAATTTGTCTTCGTGCTGACGCACCACTTTGTTCTTATTGGAAAGATCAATAATGGTTGCATTAGCCTGACCCGCCACCAATGCCACAACCCGGTTAGAAGAGCCAGGCACATAAGATCGCTTGCCAAACTTAATGCCCATTTTGTCTTCAATTACATTGGCAATAGAGTCTGTACCACCGCCGCGTGAATGCAGAAGAATAGGTTCACCGTTTAGATCTTCCAGCGAGCTGTACTTTTTGGTGGTTACCGGAAAAAATTTAAGCTTTGAAAGCTGAAAGATAATTCTGATGGGGGCCTTTGAACGTTGCATGGCAGCGTAAGGTGTGCCGAAACCAATATCCATTTGACCACTAAGTACTGCTTGAATCGCAAGTTCTTCATCAGAGAATGCAGTCCATTCGTAGTCGAGCCCGTTAGCTTTAGCGCGCTCTAACGCTACAAAAAAGGCAGCAAGTTCATCAGATGGTGTTTCTGCCAGTGCAATCTTTATTTTCTCTGCGTGCGCTAAGGACGCCGAAAAACCTAACACCAATGGAATAGCTACTGTTGCAATAGCCAGCTTCTGTAAAAAACGTCGCATGGTTTTCTCCTCACAATAATCCAGTTTAATTTCTCAAATCTCGCTACTCATGTGGCGAGACGTTACTGCTAAACTGTACAAACCCTACTCCACCAAGGCTCCTACCCCTTAAGTAAACCTCAATACTCTAGGCCACCCCGTAAAGTCGATTTGATACAG
>CALGKA010000105.1 GCA_937927895.1 uncultured Granulosicoccaceae bacterium
GGCTGAAGGTAGAAACGGTGTTATCAAACCACCCAGACTATGGCCAACAATATAGATCGGTAGCTGGTTCATATCGGTACTGGCTTTCTTTACTACCGTTTCATAATCCACATTAATCCAGCTTGAGATAGTTGCATCGCACGTGCGCATAGAACTTGGCTTTGATTGACCAATGCCGTAATAGTCGAAGGTCCAAACTCTGTAGCCTTGCGTAGCTAAGTACTTCGCAAAGGGTGCATAGAATGATTGTTCTACTGCCATTGCGGGGGCGATAACCACACCTGCCTTTACAGGGCCGGATGGCTCATAGCACGTGCAAGATAGGTTGTTTCCATCAGCTGATTGCAAGGTGAATACACGGGAGTTGATAAAAGTATCTCCTGGAGACTTTAATAATTATTAGACTAATACTAGTATTAGTGGGGGCCGAAGATAACAGTATTTTTTAGCTGATGTTCTACCAGCTTATTAGCCCGCTTTAGTAGCTAATGCGCCACTACATTATAGCGCCGCAAAAACTCGCAATTCTAGCCACCGCTTCTTTTAAGTCTGCTTCAGAAGCTGCATAAGACACACGAAAGTGCGGGCTTAACCCAAACGCCGTTCCGTGCACAGTAGTGACACCCTGCTCTTGCAACAATGCCATACTGAAATCAATATCTGAGTGTAGCTTTTGGCCACCGGCAGTAGTTCTGCCTATAAACGCAGCACAAGACGGGTACGCGTAAAAAGCACCGTCTGGCCATAGACAATCTATTCCTTCAATCGCATTCAAACCTTCCACTACAATTGCACGCCGCTTGCGGTAAATTTCTAAGTTTGCGGCCAAAGAGTCTTGTGGTCCGTTAAGTGCTGCAACCGCTGCCCACTGACTCAATTGGCAAGTACCACTGGTCATTTGCGCTTGTACCATTTGCATAGCTTTTATTAGTTCTGCAGGGCCACCGGCATAGCCTAGTCGCCAGCCAGTCATGGCATACGCTTTAGAGACTCCGTTAAGGGTAAGGGTTCGGTCTGCCAGTGCGGGTTCTACCTGGGCCATGGTGCTAAAAGGTGCATCTGTGTAGATTAAATGCTCGTACATATCATCAGACAACACCCATACATGCGGGTGGCGCAACAGTACTTGTGCCAGTGCTTTGAGCTCTGCCTCTGAATACACAGCACCCGATGGATTACCCGGGCTGTTGAGTATTACCCATTTGGTTTTATCAGTAATGGCAGCATCTAACGCTTCCGGGCCGAGCTTAAAGCCGGATTGCTGCGATGTGTCTACTACCACGGGCGCACCATCGTAGAAACGTACCATCTGTGAGTACGCTATCCAAAAAGGTGCGGGAATAATGACCTCGTCGCCGGCGTTTATGGTGGCAAACAATGCGTTGTTAAGCACTTGTTTGCCACCGGCACTAACCATGACTTCGTTGTCTGCATAGCTAAGCTGGTTGTCACGCTGAAACTTATCACGCACGGCCTGCTTTAGCTCTGGTATACCCGGGATCGGTGGATAAGTAGTCTCACCCCTTAGCGCTGCTTGATGCGCAGCCTCCACTACGTGTGCCGGAGTATTCAGATCTGGCTCACCAATACTGAGCGATACAATGCTCCGCCCTTCAGCTCGAAGCTTCCGACCAAGCTCAGTAATAAGAATAGCGGCCGGGGCTTCTACTCGATCAAGTGCGTGCGCTTTTTTTAAGATAGCCATGGTGTGGGTATTCCTATGTTATTCGGGTAATCACGTAACACCACGCAACCTGGGCATTAAAATGTACTGCCACGGTGAAGGGAAATCGCCCACCGGCACTTCAATAAGGTTTGGACCCGGGTTTGCGATTGCCTCTTTTAACAAGGCTTCCAGCTCTTGCGGTGTATGTGCGCGTGCCGCACTCACACCACAGCCTTCGGCTAGCTTTACAAAATCAGGGCTGGTTAAATCAGAGGCAATATATCGTGCATCGTATTTATCGCGCTGTATACCTTTTACATTGCCGAACGCATTGTCGTTCATTACTACTATGTTTAGTGGAATATTATGGTGCGCTGCTGTAGCGAGTTCTGCAATAGTAAACATGGCACCGCCATCACCTGCTATTGACACTACAGGTACATCAGGGCGTGCGTGCGCTGCACCTAATGCTGTGGCAATGCCATAGCCAAGTGTGCCTTGGTAACCTGTTGATAAGAACGTTCTGGGTGTATAGCTTGGAAAAGCGAACCTTGAGACATAACCAATTTGCGTTAGTTCATCTACAAATATCCCGTTTTCCGGCAAGGCGCCTCTTATAGCGTTTAGCCAACTTAGTTGTGGTGCAAGGTTCGTTTTTATTTCTTCTTCGAACGTGGTTTTTTCATCAACCACTCTAGTGCGCCAAGCGGTTCTATCTGGTTGAGCGGGCAATGCTTCCAGTATTGGCTTAAGGGTGGCGCCTAAGTCTGCATGTATGCCCAGTGTGGGTGGTGTGATTTTACCGAGGGTGGTCTCATCAATATCTATGTGCAGTATTTTGATGGTGTTATCTATTCCCCAATCAAGCTTCTGCGATGTCAGGCGCGTGCCTAAACCTATTATAAGATCGCACTCTTTCCAGAGCCTATGGCCAACCGGCATCGGGATAGACAGTGGATCACGACTATCCATTACTCCATGACCGGTACGAAACGCGATTACCCCGGCACCAATGGTGGATGCAAGTGTGCGTATAGTATTTGATTGATCCTGTGCGCCAGAGCCTACAACGATTAATGGGGCTATTGCTGCAGTTATAAGATCTACGGCGGCGGCTATTTGCTCAGAGCCTGGCGCTCTGGCTGCAACTGGCGCCACTGTAAGTTTCGCCTCTGAATAACTGATTTCATCCAGCCATTTGTTTACCGGAATTTCTACGCCAACCGGGCGCGGACGACCGGAAAGCAAACTCTGCCAGGCTGTGGCTAACTGTGCTTCTGCGGTTTTTGCATCAACAATTCGGTCGGCGTGTTTGGTTAATGATTTTAATATTTCCAGCTGACCTTCTATTTCATGCAGCAGGCCCAAACCTTTGCCGATAGCGCCTGAAGGTATTTGGCCAATGACACCAAACAAGGGTGCGTTTAGAGCGTAGGCGGTGCATAGTGCGGCACAGCCATTCAGGAAGCCCGGGCCGGGGACTATAGAAAAAGCCTGTGGTTTGCCTGTCGCCAATGCAGCACCTAATGCCATATAGGCAGCGCCTTGTTCGTGGCGCGCGTGAATGGGTTTTAGTTTGTCTTGCTTATCGAATAGTGCATTAAAGAAGTGATCGTTTTGAATGCCTGGCACGCAATACAGTGTGCTAATACCGTTTTGGATTAGGCTGTCTACGGTTAGGGTGGCAATGGTTTGTGTCATTAATCTTTCACTTATTCAAAAACAGCTCATCAAGGAAGCCCGCCAGCGTCAGCGAGGGACTTTAGAACCGTGAAGCATATTCTTGCATCACACTTGAGAAAATCACACGACAGCACCGGTATTTTTAATTAATCATCACATATACAAAATACATCACGGCATAAAGTCCCTCGCTTACGCTGGCGGGCTTCCTGACTAGCGCTTCCTAACTATCGCTTAACAGCGCAGTGTCATCGCTCGTCGAGGAAACCCGCTAGCGTTAGCGAGAGACTATAGAACTGTATAGCTTATTCTTGCATCACGCCTGAGTAAATCACACCACAGTTCCGGTATTTATTTTGACCATTACATACACTGATAACATCACGGCTCTAAGTCCCTCGCTTACGCTGGCAGGCTTCCTGACGAGCGCTTCCTAACTATCGCTTAACAGCGCAGTGTCATCGCTGGTCGAGGAAGCCCGCTAGCGTTGTCGAGGGACTTTTAAACTGTATACCTTATTCTTGCATCATGCCTGAGTAAGTCACACTACAGTTCCGGTATTTATTTTAACCACTACATACGCTGATAACATCGCGGCACTAAGTCCCTCGCTTACGCTGGCGGGCTTCCTGACGAGCGTTACTTGAGATCAATGTCAAAGCTGCACTTCAATATTAGCTCGGCAAAGAAGCCCGCCAGCGTGAGCGAGGGACTTTAGAACCAAAAACTCTAATTCAAGAACCACAACTATAAAGAGACACACCATCACAACCTAGCCGCTTGTCAGTTTATATAAACTATTCTTCATCAACAAAGCGATGCTCAACTTTGCCGGTTATAGGCTTCATAATACCGGGTGTAAGCTCACTGCCGTCAACCACCCCCAGTAACACACCCATTTTCCGGGATGCACCACGCATCGCTACAATAGCTGCATCGGACTTGGTGCTTCTCTGTGATGCCCGGCGTGACCACTGCCCTAACCGTTCATACATTAACTCTATTGTAGTTTGATGCTCTTTGGAATCACCCAGATCATTCAGTTCTTGTGGATCATTTTTTAGATCAAACAACATGGGGCGAAAACCACCTTCAGAATGCATAAATTTCCATTCTTTATCAGCGACCATAAATAGCCGTGCATCTTTTGGCGAGATATCGAGCTTGGCCGCCATCATGGTGGCGGAGTAGTCGAACTCACTTATGGCAAACTCGCGCCAGTTGCGAACTTGTTCACCACGCAGGAACGGATGCAGTGATTTTCCTTCTACGATGTGATCGGGGACTTCACCACCGGCAGTCTCTATAAAAGTGGCGGTTAGATCAATGCTCTCTACAAGTTCATCGCAAACTGTTCCTCGGGTATTGTCTGCCTCTGCAGAGGGATCATAAATTATTAACGGTACTTTGACAGAGCAGTCATGGAATAAATCTTTCTCACCCAACCAATGATCCCCCAGGTAGTCTCCGTGGTCTGAGGTTAGAACGATCATGGTGTCTTCCATTCGACCAGACGTGTCCAGGTAGTCAAGCAATACACCCAGTTGATCATCGCATTGTTTAATTAGACCCATGTAGGCCGGTACTACTTTTTCTCTTATGCCATCAGTGGCAATGGCCTTTGCAATAGCATTGGTAAAATAGGCTTCGTATACCGCATTGGGGTTTTGTTTTTCGGCCTCACTACGTACAACTGGCAACACATGGCTTTGGTTATACATATTGTGGTATGGCTTTGGCACAATATACGGCCAGTGCGGTTTTATGTATGACAAGTGGCACAACCACGGTTGGTCAGGCTTGGCAGTTTTTATAAAATCTATTCCGCAGCGGGTTAACCACGGTGTTTCGGAATCGTGCTCACGAATATTCGCAGGTTTATCTGTATGTTGTAACAACCAGCCAGAGGCTATTGCCATATCATCTTCAACGCCAGAATTTGCGTAGTCGTGCCATGGGTTAATACCCGGATAATTATTTTTATTTAAGTAGGCGTTGTACGGGGATGGTTTGGAATCGTACATACCATCAGGGCCTTGCGGGTATATGCCGTCTTCGCGCACGAATATATCAAAACCGCATTCGGCTACTCTCGCGCCAATAACGCTTTCAGCATTGATGCCTAAACGATCTAAACCCGTTTGATCTACCTTCATGTGGGTTTTACCCACTAGCCAGGAATCCATACCACAGTCACGCAGGTGATCACCCATGGTGATCTCACCCACTTTCAGGGGAAAGTTATTCCAGGAGGCGCCGTGGCTTTGAACATAACGACCGGTATAGAAGCTCATGCGGGATGCACCGCAAATGGTTGACTGCACGAAGCAATTCGAAAATCGAACCCCCATAGCCGCCACCCGATCAAAGTGCGGTGTGTGCAAATGCGGGTGCCCGGTACAACTTAAGTAATCATGGCGTAGCTGGTCGTACATAATGAAGAGAATATTGCGTGCTTTAGCCATACTTAAATTCGCGAATGAATTGAATACTTCATTCTACCTGCTCAAGCGGTAGGAATTGCGGTATAAATTATTCAAAAAGTGTCGCTTATAGTAAGATAAATCTACCCTTTACCGAACAAAGGATCATCATGGCTTCAGCACCGATTGACAACACTGTAACGCTGCAACAGCTTACCGATGATCCCTACCCGATATACCAACGCATGCGTGCGCAAACGCCAATCGTTAGTGTGCCGGCTGCTAACAGAATAATGCTCACCAAAGCTGTTCACACCAAAATGGTTAAAGAAACGCCAGAGCTGTTCAGTTCAGATGATCCAAAAACACCCATGACACGCGCTTTTCAAGCACACACTTTAATGCGTAAAGACGGCGTAGAACACCGCAAAGAAAGAATGGCTATGCAGCCGGCTTTTATACCAAAAGTTGTTAAATCAGATTGGGCTGAACTCTACACCCAAATTGCAGCAGAGTATCTTGACCGGCTACCGCAGGGTGAAACTATAGATCTGTTTACCGACCTATGCGGGCCGGTCGCTGCACGTATTTTGGCGCACATACTAGGCATAGAGGAAGCAACTGATTTTCAGATGCAAGACTGGTCGCAAAAATTAATCAATGGCGCCGGCAACTTTGGCTTTGCCGATGGACCGTTTGAAGCGTCTGATAAAGCCAACGAACAAATGAACGCATTGTTCGATCAAATTATTCCGCGCCATATGGCAGCACCCAATAACTCCGCTCTATCAAAAATGGTTAACGCAGACAAGCCAATAGAAAAAACACAAATATTCTCGAATATTAAAATTGCTATTGGCGGTGGCATAAACGAACCGCGTGATGCGCTGGCCACCATTGTCTATGGACTACTCACGAATCCTGAACAACTTGAAGAAGTACGCCGAACAGAAAGCTGGGGTGAAGCGTTTGAAGAGGGTGTACGTTGGGTAGCCCCCATACAGGCATCATCCAGACGTGTGCTGGAAGATACCGACATAGGTGGGATTGATATCCCTAAAGGTGTAACCGTTATGACTATACAAGCCTCTGCCAACCGGGATGAAGATCTCTACAAAGACGGTGAAAACTACAATGTGTTTCGTGAAAACAAAGACCACCAGGCATTCGGTTCAGGGCCGCACCATTGCGCCGGTGTGCATATATCACGCCGCACGGTCGGGCAAATAATGCTGCCTATGTTGTTTGAACGCTTCCCTAAACTGTCACTACCAGACCCCAGCGCAGTTATCTGGCAAGGCTTTGGTTTTCGTGGGCCAATAAATTTGCCTGTAAAACTTAGATAGCAAGAATATAAACTCACGTAACAAAAATATGAAAATGGCATTGCTCAAGTATGAACGTTATTAGTACGAATATGAACTTGCTTAATACGAATTAGAAACACAGAATCAGCAGAGAATAAAACGTGACCGTTACAACAATCCCTTTAGACGCGCCTACTGCATTGAACCGGCTAAAAGGGATCGTGGGTACAAAAAACTTTCTTAACGATTCCAATGATCTTGAAAAGTACGCAACAGAATGGACTAAGCAGTTTACGCCACAAGGCGATGCTCTGGCAGTTGCATTACCAGCCAATACAGCTGAAGTTGCAGAAATAGTAAGCGTTTGCGCAGCACACCAATTAGCTATCGTGCCGCAAGGTGGAAGAACCGGTTTATGCGGGGGTGGCGTACCAGTCGCCGGACAACCCTGCGTGCTACTGTCACTGGCTAGAATGAACAATATTCGAGAAATAAATACGGTAGCTCGAACGACGGTAGTAGAGGCAGGCGTTGTGCTTGATACGTTGCATACAAAAGCATTAGAACACGGACTTGTTTTTCCTCTGACGTTCGGCGCTAGAGGTAGCTGCACATTAGGTGGAAATTTATCTACCAACGCCGGTGGTTCAAACGTTGTACGTTACGGCAACACCCGCGAATTATGTATCGGGATAGAAGCGGTTATGCCAAATGGAACCATAGTCAATTCCCTCGCCGGTTTACGTAAAGACAACACCGGGTATAATCTAAAAGACTTACTTATTGGCGCAGAAGGCACACTGGGTATTATTACCGCTGCTGTGTTTAAGCTATTCCCGCAACCGCTGGTTCGCAGCACCGCTTTTCTTTCCGTACCTTCGGTTGATACCGCGCTAGAAGTTCTCAATCAAATTCAAGATCAAACCGGCGGTGCAGTCGAGGCATTTGAGTATATGCCGCAAGACATGATCAATATAATAGGTAACGCGATTGATGGCGTAACCCAGCCATTACAACAAGACACACCCACCGGCATTCTGCTAGAGGTAGCATCAAGCAGACCTTCTGATGCAGAAACATTGGAAGATGGCAGTATCAAACTACAAAGTGAGATTCTTAAATTACTAAACAGCTTAATGGATACGGGCTTAGTACTTGATGCTATGATCGCGCAATCAGAACAACAACGCGCACAACTATGGAAAATGCGCGAGTCAGCACTTGATGCGTTAATCGCAAATGGCCCACGTTATGGATTCGACATATCACTACCACTATCTAACATTTCTACCTTTATAAGTAGAATGGATACCGTTTGTAAACAGCTTGGCTTTAAAGCAATTACCCTGGGTCATTTAGGCGACGGTAATTTGCACTACAACTTAACCACTGGTGCTGGCCAAGATTGGGCTACATTGCCGTTAGACAAAGCCAAAGAACATGCGTTTTCAATACTCACTGAATTAAACGGATCTTTCAGTGCCGAACACGGTATTGGTCAGAGTAAGTTAGCGGTAATGGCAAAACTTAAGGAACCATCACAACTGGCTGCGATGCGCTCTATTAAAACTGCACTAGACCCATTTAATATAATGAACCCCGGGAAGTTATTACCAGATTAGAAACAGGCACAAACCAGGTAATTTTACGCCGTTGAAGCAAAGCTACAAAAATATGGAAATACGTCGGGAACAACCTGAAGATCATCAGCCGATCCATCAGTTAACTGCTGATGCCTTCGCACCAATGTCGTACAGTGATGGCACAGAACCAGCCATCATAGATGCGCTTCGTGCAGCTGGCAATCTAACGCTCTCACTGGTGGCCATTAAGAACGATACGTTGGTTGGCCATGTGGCTTTTTCTCCCATTAGTATTGGCAATAGCAGCCATGGCTGGTATGGCCTTGGGCCTGTTGCAGTGCAGCCAGACCTGCAGCGTAAAGGAATCGGCAGTGCG